>DAOMPM010000001.1:0-184731 GCA_035444805.1 Luteimonas sp.
CGCGAGTCAGGGCAGGATGCCCTGATCGAGCGAAGAGCGATCCCCGGCCGACAGGACGCGGCGTCCCTCCGAAGCGAGGCATGGACGGGCGTTCTTCCAGCGTTGCCTTCCCGGATCGGCACGGTATCGTCAGCGGCGCGCGCGAACCATGCTCACGGCGGGCAATCCGCGAACGACTCCGCCAGGTAGTCGATCATCACCCGCACCTTCGCCGGCGGGCGGCGGTCGGGCGGGTAGAGCACGTGGATGCCGCCCAGGTCCATCGTCGGCCGGTCCAGCTCCAGCGCCACCAGCTCGCCGCGCGCCAGCGCGTCAGCGACGATGAACCCGGGCTGGTAGATGATCCCCTGGTCCCGCACCGCCGCGGCCAGCAGGGCGTCGCCGTTGTTGGCCATCAGGTTGCCGCTGACGGGCACGCGAATGTCGCCGCTGGTACCGAAGCTCCAGTGTCCGCCGCTCTGCGTGCTTGACAGGGTGTAGCCCAGGCAGTTGTGCTGGACCAGCTCGGCCACCCGGCGCGGCACGCCGCGCTGGTCGAGGTAGGCCGGGGAAGCGCAGACCCGCATCGGGCTGTCGCCCAGCTTGCGCGCCTGCAGTGGACTGTCGGCAAGGCGGCCGATGCGGATCGCGAGGTCCCAGTTGCCGGAGATGAGGTCGAGTTCGGCGTCACTCAGGCCCAGTTCCACCCTCACCTCGGGGTGACGGCGGCAGAACTCGGGAACAAGTGGCGCCACGAAGCAGCGACCAAAGGAGAGCGGCACGTTCATCCGCAGCAGTCCCGTCGCCTTGATGCGCTGCGAGGTGGCCGCGGCCTCGGCCTCGTCGATCTCGGGCAGGATCCGCAGGCAGGCGTCGAGGTAGTCGCTGCCGGCCTCGGTCAGCGCCAGCTGGCGGGTGGTGCGGTGGAACAGTTTGACGCCGAGGCGGTCTTCCAGCGCGTTGACATGCTTGGTGGCCATGGCCGGCGACATGCCCAGGTGGCGCGCGGCCGCCGAGAGGCTGCCGTCGGTGGCGGCGCGGACGAAGACGCGCATGCTGGTGATCCGGTCCATGCGGCCAATCTAGCAGCACGGACCAGGACGGATTACCCCGTGGCCTTGTCCGGTTCGATCCCCAGTTCAGCCAGCTCGGCATCGCTGAACACGCGCGAGCGGCTGTGGAAGGACTTGCCCTCCGGTCCTTCCAGCGAGAAGGTGCCGCCGCCGTGGCCGTCGATCGCGTCGATGATCACCTGGGTGTGCTTCCAGGTCTCGTACTGCGCCTTGCCGATATGGAACGGGCAGCCGCCGATCTCGCCCAGGTACACGTCGCCCTGGCCGATGGTGATCTCGCCGGGCAGGTAGCAGTTGGCCGCGCTGTTGTCGCAGCAGCCGCCGGACTGGTGGAACATCAGCTCCGGGCCATGCTTGGCCTTGAGCAGTTCGATCAGCTCCAGCGCGGCGGGGGTGGCGATGACTTTCTCGACCATGGCCGTCTCCTCGTGGCGAAACAAAAGGGGGCCGTCGCCGGCCCCCGGGGTGGATCAGAAGAACCCCTGCCGATCCTCGCTGTAGCTCACCAGCAGGTTCTTGGTCTGCTGGTAGTGGGCCAGCATCATCAGGTGGTTCTCGCGGCCGAGGCCCGACTCCTTGTAGCCGCCGAAGGCGGCGTGCGCCGGGTAGTGGTGGTAGCAATTGGTCCACACCCGCCCGGCCTTGATCGCCCGGCCCATGCGGTAGGCGACGTTGCCGTTGCGGCTCCACACGCCGGCGCCCAGGCCGTACAGGGTGTCGTTGGCGATCGCCAGGGCCTCGGCCTCGTCCTTGAAGGTGGTCACCGCGAGCACCGGCCCGAAGATCTCCTCCTGGAAGATGCGCATCTTGTTGTGGCCCTTGAACAGCGTCGGCTGCACGTAATAGCCGCCGTCCAGCGCGTCGCCGAGCTTGGCCTGCTCGCCGCCGATCAGCACTTCGGCGCCTTCCTGCTTGCCCAGGTCCAGGTAGGACAGGATCTTGGTGAGCTGCTCCTTGCTGGCCTGCGCGCCCATCATCGTTTCGGTATCCAGCGGGTTGCCGTGCTTGATCGCGGCCACGCGCTTGAGCACGCGCTCCATGAACTTCTCGTAGATCGACTCCTGTATCAACGCGCGCGACGGGGCGGTGCAGACCTCGCCCTGGTTGAAGGCGAACATCACCAGGCCTTCGATGGCCTTGTCGAGGAAGGCGTCGTCCTTGTCCATGATGTCGGCGAAGAACACGTTCGGGCTCTTGCCGCCCAGCTCCAGGGTGGCCGGGATCAGGTTGTTGGCGGCGGCCTGGGCGATCATGCGGCCGGTGCTGGTGGAGCCGGTGAAGGCGATCTTGTTGATGCGCTTGCTCTGCGACAGCGGCACGCCCGCCTCGCGGCCGAAGCCGTTGACGATGTTGAGCACGCCGGCCGGCAGGATGTCGGCGATCAGCTCGGCGAACACCAGCAGCGACACCGGCGTGGACTCGGCCGGCTTGATCACTATCGTATTGCCGGCGGCCAGCGCCGGGGCCAGCTTCCAGGCGGCCATCAGCAGCGGGAAGTTCCAGGGAATGATCTGCCCGACCACGCCCAGCGGCTCGTGGTAGTGGTAGGCCACGGTGGTTTCGTTGAGCTCGCTGATGCCGCCTTCCTGGGCGCGGATGGCGCCGGCGAAGTAGCGGAAGTGGTCTGCGGCGAGCGGCACGTCGGCGTTGAGCGTCTCGCGGATGGCCTTGCCGTTGTCGACGGTCTCGGCGTAGGCCAGCAGTTCGAGGTTCTGTTCGATGCGGTCGGCGATCTTCAGTAGCGCGTTGCTGCGGGTGGCGACGTCGGTCTTGCCCCAGGCCTCGGCGGCGGCGTGGGCGGCGTCCAGCGCCAGTTCGATGTCCTCGGACGTGGAGCGGGCGGCCTGGGTGTAGACCTTGCCATTGACCGGCGTGACCACGTCGAAGTACTGGCCCTTGACCGGCGCAACGAACTTGCCGCCGATGAAGTTGTTGTAGCGCGCCTTGTAGGCGATTTTCGCGTCGGCCGCGCCGGGGGGAGCGTAGACGGTCATGTGCGATACCTCCTTGGGGTGTGCGTGCAGGGGCGCCGGGCGGGGTGCCCGATGCGCTGTTTTTTTCTGGTCATGGCAGTGTACGTCCGGGTCGACGGCGGTCGTTCGCACACACTGTTCCATTGCGGCCGTCGGGCATGTCGCGCAGGGTGGCTTTTCGACGTTTGGATGTGCTGCATCAGCTGCGAGCGGGGACGGTCACGCCGCTGTCGGCATCATCGGAATGCGCTCCGTGTGCAGGTGCAGCATTCCGGCGGGTCGGTTATGGCAGATTTGATACCGCTGGTATCAGGAGTTGATTGGTTTCGCCGTATTCCCTTCGTCCGGAGTGAAGCCGATCATGTCGACCATGGACACGATCACCACCCCGCAGCAAGCCCATGGCACCGCCGCGAATGACAGCAGCGCGCGCATGCCCGTCCTCTTCGTCCCCCACGGCGCCGGTCCCTGCTTCTTCATGGACTGGAACCCCGCCGACACCTGGGACCGCATGGCCGCCTTCCTCAAGGGCGTCGCCGGCACCCTGCCGGAAGCGCCGCGCGCGATCGTGCTGGTCTCCGGCCACTGGCTGGAGCCGGGTTTCAGCGTCACCGGCAGCGCGCGGCCGCCGCTGATCTACGACTACAGCGGCTTCCCGGCGCATACCTACGAGCTGACGTATCCGGCGCCCGGCGAACCGGCCCTGGCCGATCGCATCGTGCAGCTGCTGGGCGAGGCTGGAGCGCAGGCGCGCGTCGATCCGCAGCGCGGCCATGACCATGGCGTCTTCATCCCGCTCAAGCTGATGTTCCCGAAAGCCGAGGTGCCGGTGGTGCAGTTCTCGCTGCGCCGCGACATGGATCCGGCCGCGCACATTGAGGCCGGTCGCGCCCTGGCCGCGCTGCGCGACGAGGGCGTGCTGGTCGTCGGCAGCGGCATGAGCTTCCACAACATGCGTGGCTACGGTGACCCGCGCTATACGCCGGTGTCGGCGAAGTTCGACGCATGGCTGACCGAGGCGGTTGAAAGCGAGACGCCACGGCGCGAAGCCATGCTGCGCGAGTGGGCGAGTGCGCCGCATGCACGCGACAACCACCCGCCCGGTGGCGAGGAGCACCTGCTGCCGCTGCTGGTCGCCGCCGGCGCGGGCGCTGGATCCGAGGGCCGCAAGGTCTATTCGGAGGAAGTGATGAAGACCACTCTTTCCGCTTTCCGCTTCGGTTGAGAGCAGAAACAGGGGTCAGAGTTGACTTTCCCCGACAGACTTTGCCGGGTGGGAGTGCCTGGCAGGAAAGTCGACTCTGACCCCTGTTTTCCTCCCCGTTCCACAGGAGTTCCCCCATGAACATCGATCTTTCCGGCAAGCGCGCGATCGTCACCGGTTCCACTGGCGGCATCGGCCTGGCCATCGCCACTGGCCTCGCCCAGGCCGGCGCCACCGTCACCATCGTCGGCCGCTCGCAGGCGCGCGTGGACGAGGCGCTGGCCAGGCTGCGCAAGGACGGTGGCCGCGCCGACGCCAGCGGCGTGGTCGCCGACCTCGGCACCGCCGCAGGCTGCGCCGCGCTGACCGCTGCGCGCCCGGACGCCGACATCCTCGTCAACAACCTCGGCATCTATGGCGCGCGCGAATTCTTCGACATCGACGACGCGCTCTGGGACGAGTTCTGGCAGGTCAACGTGATGAGCGGCGTGCGCCTGGGCCGGCACTATGCGCGCGGCATGCGCGAGCGCGGCTGGGGCCGGATCCAGTTCGTCTCCAGCGAGTCGGCGCTCAACATCCCCACCGAGATGGTGCATTACGGCGTCAGCAAGGCCGCGCTGCAGGGTCTGTCGCGCGGCCTGGCCAAGGCCCTGGCCGGCAGCGGCGTCACCGTCAACACGATCCTCCCGGGCCCGACCCGCACCGAGGGCGCTGCGGAAATGATGGCCGGCTTGGCCGCAGAGCGCGGCGTCACCTCGGCGGAGATGGAAGCCCTGTTCCTGGCCGAGAACCGTCCGTCCAACCTGCTGGGCCGCTTCGCGACTCCGGAAGAAGTCGCCAGCCTCAGCGTCTACGCGGCGTCGCCGCAGGCGAGCGCCACGACAGGCTCGGCTTTGCGGGTCGATGGCGGTACGGTGGAGACGATTGCCTGACGCGCTTGCGCTCTTTCCCCACCGGAGGGAGCAGAAGCAGGTGAACCAGACCGATTCCCAGGAGTGACAGATCATGCAAATGCGCAAGCTCGGCCGCAACGGCCCTGAAATCGCCCCGCTCGTGTTCGGCGGCAACGTCTTCGGCTGGACCGCCGACGAGGCGACCTCGTTCAAGTTGCTCGACCGGTTTTTCGAGCGCGGCTTCAACGCCATCGACACCGCCGATGCATATTCGGCCTGGGGCCCGGGCCTGAGCGGCGGCGAATCCGAGACCGTGATCGGCAACTGGCTCGCCAGGCGCGGCCGCCGAGACGACGTGGTACTGATGACCAAGGTCGCCAAGTGGGACAAGCACCCGGGCCTGTCGGCCGGCAACATCGCCGCTGCGGTGGAGGATTCGCTCCGGCGCCTGCGCACCGACTACCTGGACGTCTACTTCGCCCACGAGGACGACCAGAGCGTGCCGCTGGAGGAAACCCTGGGCGCGTTCTCGACATTGGTGCAGGCCGGCAAGGTCCGCAGCATCGGCGCCTCCAACTACACCGCCAAGCGCCTGGTCGACGCGCTGGGAGTGTCCGCCGACCAGGGACTGTCGCGCTACGAAGTGATCCAGCCCGGCTACAACCTCTACGATCGCGCCGGCTACGAGTCGGAACAGGCCGCGGTGGCGCAGGAGCACGGACTGGGCGTGGTCAGCTACTTCTCCCTGGCCAGCGGCTTCCTGACCGGCAAGTACCGTAGCATCGACGACCTCAAGGGTGCCTCGCGCGAAGGCTTCCTGCAGGGCTACTTCGACGAACGCGGCCTGACGTTGCTCGATGCCTTGCGCAAGGCGGCCGCTGACGTGTCCGCCACGCCGGCGCAGGTCGCGCTGGCCTGGCTGATGACCCGTCCGAACGTGAGCCCCATCGCCAGCGCCACCAGCCTGGCACAGCTGGACGACATCATGGGGGCCGCCGACCTGGTGTTGCCGGCGTCGGCACTCGAAGCGCTCGACGACGCGAGCAGGCAGGACGCCTGATCCCGTCTGCCTGCGCTGTCTGATGCCGATTCTCGATCAAAGTGATGAATGTAGGAGCGCCCCATGGGCGCGACCCGCGCAACCCGGGCACCGTCGCTCGCCGGCCGCGCCCATGGGGCGCTCCTACACCATCCCGTACTTTTGATCGCGAATTGGTATGACAAGCACATTGAACCGAACCGGTTCACATGCACTTGAAATCATCTTCGCCCACCGGCTCGCAGCCGTCACCCCAGTGGCCAGTCTGCCGCCAATAATCGGCCACGCCGGTCTCGACCAGCAGCTGCTTGTACTCCGGGTGCGCGCGCAGGCCGGAATAGGGCGAAATCCAGAATGGGACGTAGTCTTGTGGGTGCATGGTGCCGTCCTTGAACCCCTCCTGTGCTTCCAGCAACCGGCGTAGTGCGGCTGCAGTCAGGTCGGCATCGCCAAGCGCATCGGCCGTGTAGAGCCATGAGGGGCTGAAGATGATGCCGGGGGTCTCGTCCGTGACCACCTTGCGCACGATGGCGAGCATGGCTTCGCGGTCATCCAGCACCGTACCCAGTTCAAGGAAACGCTGTGATCGGGAAGAATACCGCTGCGACTGCAACATCTTGTCGTACAAGTCACGCAATTCCTGCAACCCACCAGGCCGTTGGCCCGCCAGTTGGCGGAGGAAGGCGACGTAGACCGGTTCCCGCTGGTTGCCTTCCAGCCCCAGGCCGCGCTGGTATTCGGCCTCGGCGTCCTGGTAGCGGCGCGCGGCAGTGTAGAGGTATTGCAGGTCACGCGAGAGGTACAGCGCCATCGGCTCGGCCACGCGGACTTGCTCGACCAAGGCCACGGTGTCGTCCACGTGGCCCATGGCGAAGATCATGTAGCTGTAGTCCCAGACGCGTTCCTTGTGCAGCGGCCCGGAATCGACGATCTCCCTGGCCAGGGCCATGGCTTCTGCGCGCTTGCCTTCGCGCCACAGGGCATTGGACCGGTCGCGCCTGGCGATCCAGCTGTCCGGCGCGATCCTGGTGATGTGCTCTCGGGCCTGCAGCGCCTCGGCGCGCAAGGATTCGGCCTGGGGGCCACCGATCTCGAATGCCATCGCTTCCAGCGAAACGGCCAGCGCGTCCAGGCACAGGATGCACTGCGGATCCAGCGCCACCATTTCGCGCGCCAGATGCAGGCGCTCGCGGTTGTGCTCGGGATCGAACAATTCCCGCATCACGATGTCGCGCCAGCGCAGGTAGCGATCGTAGGCCTCCACGTTCGTCGTGCCACCCTGCTCGCGGTTGAATGCGGCCACGTCCAGCGTCACGCTCAGGGCCTGGGCCACGTCGCGCGAGATGTCGTCCTGTACCTCGAACACGTCGCGCAGTTCGCGTGCATACGTCTTCGACCACAGGTGGACGCCGTCCTCGGCATGTATGAGCTGGGCGGTCACGCGCAGCGCGTCGCCATCCCTGCGCACGCTGCCCTCCAGCAGGTAGGCAACGTCGAGCTTCCTGCCGATGTCGCGCAGGTCCTCATGCTTGCCCTTGAATGCGAAGCTCGACGTACGGCCCACCACTCGCAACGATTGCGACTGCGCCAGCTGGTTGAGGATGTCCTCGGCCAGGCCGTCGGCCAGGTATTCCTGGTCGCGATCACGGGAAAGATCGGTGAACGCCAATACCGCCAGCGAGGGTGGGGCGGTTGTCGAGGCATCGGCCGTCGGGACGGGTCCTGCCGGATCGTCCTTGCGCAGCAGCCAGGCGGCGGAGAACGCCAACACTGCCACGGCGGCGATGGCGGCGAGCCTGGGCCAGCGCGACCGGGGGGCTGGCTCCGGATCGACTGTCGGCACGGACGCCGTCAGGATGGTCGTCTCTTGCTCCGCCTCGCCGGCCTCGGCCCCGGTTTCCACCCCTGCTTGCGGTAGGGATTCGGTCAAGGGCAGGTCGAAGCGGTAGCCGACGCCATGCACCGTATGCAGCAGGCGCGGGTTCAAGGCGTCCTCGCCCAGTACGTGGCGCAGCATGCTGAGGGCGCGGGTCAGCACACCCGGGGTGACGTGCCGGTGGCCCCAGACCGTGTCCATGATTTCGTCGCGCGTGAAGACATGGCCGGGTGAACCGGCCAACATCGCAAGCACGGCGAAGGCCTTGGGCTCCAGCGCCTGCTCCTGGCCTGCCCGCAACACCCGCCGACCGGAAAAGTCGATGACCAGGTCGTCGATGGCAAGCGCGGGGGGAACAGGCATGACGGCGCCGAATTCCTTGGGGCCTCGATACTGGTACGTATGAAGCCGCGCTCCACGGACAGCCCGGACGTTTCCGGTCGCTGCCCCGCACAGGCCGGGTGAGTCCGGCCTGACGGTACTGCAACGGGTCTCAGGTATGGTGACCCGGGTCAATTCCACTCCCGTCAGCCGGACAAGGAACCCTTCGTGAGTCACGACACCAAAGAACGCTACGGCCTCGTGTCCCGCCTGTTCCACTGGGGCATCGCCCTGCTGGTGGCCTGGCAGCTGCTGAAGATCTTCGACCGCATCGACGATGGCGAGCACTGGGTCGGCCAGACCCTGGTGCCGTACCACATCTCGATCGGCGTGCTGATCGGGCTGCTGATGGTGTTCCGCATCCTCTGGGCGGGCAGCCAGCGCAACAACCGCCCGCAAGCGCCGCCTCCGCCGCTGATGGCCTTCCTCGCCCGCGCGGGACATTTCCTGCTGTACGCCGCGCTGGTCCTGATGCCACTCACTGGCATCAGCATCATGCTCGGCAACGGCTATGGCCTGACCGTCTTCGGCACGGAACTGGTGGCCAGGGGCGAGAAGATTCCCTGGCTGGCCGACCTCGGCGGCGCCCTGCATTCGCCGGTGGCCTGGCTGCTGCTGGTGATGATCGTCGGCCACGCTGGCATGGCCCTGGTGCACCACTTCGTCAAGAAGGACGGCGTGCTGCGACGGATGCTGTGATCCGGCGCGACGGGTGCTGTGACCGGAGCGGAAGCCTGTCAAACTCCAGCTTCCGACCCCGATCGCAGCCGCCATGAACACCCCCGAACTGCAGCGCAAAGTTTTCCTCTTGCTGTTGCTGGTGGTCACCGTCGCCTTCGCCTGGCTGCTGTGGCCCTTCTACGGCGCGGTGTTCTGGGCGGTGATCCTGGCCCTGCTGTTCTCGCCGCTGTACCGGTGGCTGCTGAAGAAGATGCCGCGGAGCCGGAACCTGGCCGCGCTCGCGACCCTGCTGGTGTGCCTGCTGATCGCGATCCTGCCGATGTCGCTGATTGCGGTGTCGCTGGTGCAGGAGGCAGGCGCGCTCATCCAGCGCCTGCGCGCCGGCGACATGGACTTCGGCCGCTACCTGCAGCAGGTGATCGACGTGCTGCCGGGCTGGGCCAGCGACCTGCTCGACAGGGTGGGCCTGGGCACGCTGCCGGAAATCCAGGAGAAGCTGGCCAGTGGTGCGGCCACCGTCAGCCAGTTCGTGGCCACCCAGGCGCTCAGCGTCGGCCAGGGCACGGTCCAGTTCTTCATCAGCTTCGGCATCATGCTCTACCTGCTGTTCTTCCTGTTCCGCGACGGCGCCGCACTGGCGGTGCGCATCCGCCGCGCGATCCCGCTGGCCGAGGACCACAAGCGCGCGCTGCTGGAGAAGTTCACCACGGTGATCCGCGCTACGGTCAAGGGCAACATCGTGGTGGCCGTGGTCCAGGGTGCGCTCGGTGGCCTGATCTTCTGGATCCTCGGCGTGCAGGGCGTGGTGCTGTGGTCGGTGGTGATGGCCTTCCTGTCGCTGCTGCCGGCCGTGGGCACCGGCCTGGTTTGGGGGCCGGTGGCGATCTACTTCCTTGCCACCGGGTCCATCGTCGAGGGCGTGGTGCTGATCGCCTACGGCGTGTTCGTGATCGGCCTGGTCGACAACATCCTGCGCCCGATCCTGGTCGGCAAGGACACGCGCATGCCGGACTACGTGGTGCTGATCTCGACGCTCGGCGGCATGGTCCTGTTCGGCATCAACGGCTTCGTGATCGGACCGCTGATCGCGGCGCTGTTCATCTCGGCCTGGGACCTGTTCAGCAAGCAGGACAACGCGGATGCTGGCGAGATCGAGGCCGCCGATACCGGCAGCGGCCCCGACTCCGGCACGGCGCGCACGGACGGGGCGCAGGCGTAGCCCGGCGCCTCATTCCCTTCGGGTCGATACCCTGCCGCTTGCGGCGCAATGCAGTCTGGAGGCCAGCGGAAAATGGTCTTGTCATCCCGAGCCCTTCGGCTTAGCTCAGGGCAGGCTCCGCGAGGGATCTGCTTTCCGGAGACATCCAAGAGCAGATCCCTCGCTACGCTCGGGATGACATCCCAATACCCCGCCCCTTGGGGCTTGGTTGTTTATTCGCGATCAAAAAGCGTCGTCGTCCTGTTCCGGCGCGGCGTCCAGTTCGTCTTCCGGCAGGCCGATGAAGGCCCAGAACGGGACCTCGCCTTCGGCGTGGAATTCCGCCGCGTCCTGCAGGATCGACAGCAGGATGTCGAAGTCGTCTGGCGCGGCTTCGCGCAGGTCCTGGGCGGTGCCGAGCAGCAGCGCGTGGCCGTGGGGCGCGTCGAGCCACGACAGGTCGCGCAGCAGGTCGGCGAGCGCATCCCAGTTGCGGCCGCTGCCCTCCGGGAAATCGAGCGCCATGGCCATGCGCAGCAGCAGCATCGGCTTGCCCGTGCAGTGCTGCAGGTCGATCCAGGCCACGCGCAGGCCGGCGTCGCGCGCGGCGAGGTCGAGCAGGGGGAGGTCGCTGTCGGCGACGGCGTGCACGCCCGCCTGCTGCGGGTCGAACAGGCCGGAGTCGAAACCGGATTCGCTCATGGCGTCAGCTCCGGGGGCGGCTCGAATCGGCGGAAACTGCCGTAGTGATCGCCGCTGTAGTAGTAGACCGACGGCGGCTTGCCGCCGGTGACGATGCGGCGGGCGCCGCGATGGTTCAGTCCCGGCGTGTCGACGGTGTATTCGCGGTAGTAGCCGCGCGGCTGTTGCGGCAGCCGGCCTTCGCGGTTCTGGAAGGTGCTGCCGTCCTGGCGATACGGATGCGCGCTGCCGTCGACGATGCGCTGCAGCACCGGACGCGCCTCGGCGGGCAGGAATGTCGGCCAGTCGGCGCGATGGGGAGCGGATTGCGTGCCCGCAGGAGCCGGGGACACGGCGTCTCCGGACGGCCGCGATGTCCACAGCGCCGCGGCGACGGCGATGACCAGCAGGATCGAGACGGCGGGAAGGCGTTTCAAGCGGGTTCCGGATCGTTGGTCGCCGTGGGGATGGCTGCGGCGGGGACAGCGCGTCGCATCGTGCCGCGCGCCGGTTGAACCGCGTCTGTCAGCGGTCGAGCCGTGCGCCGCAGCCGTTGAACGTTTCCGTGCCCACGTCCAGCGCGATCGACGCCGGATAGGTCTGGTCGCTCATGCCGTCGCTGCAGTCGCCATCGGTGATGCGCAGGCTGACCGCGCTGCCGTCGTCGGCGGTGCCGGCGTAGCCTTTGCCATCGTCCAGCGCCGCGGCCTGCGCCACGACCAGCTTGCGTTCGCCCATGGCCAGGTCGAGGCGCATCTGCGGCACCGGCCCGCCGTCCACCTCCAGCGACCAGAACGGCTCGGTGCCGAGTCCGCGGAAGACCACGCCGCGACTGCGCGCGTCGTCCCAGGGCGAGACCTCGTCGGTCACGCTGCAGGCGAGACTGGCGCCGTCGAGCGTCAGCGTGGCCTCGTCGCCCTTGTTCCAGAACTCGTTGCCCTGGTCGTCGGCGTAGCGCGCGCCGGAGGCGGCGACGGCCTGCGGCAGCAGCATCTGACGGGTGTTGATCGACAGGGAAAGGTTGCCGGCGCTGTTGTCGAACACCGCGCCGACCAGCAGGTCGCCGCAGCGGAAGTGCGCGCTGGCGGTGTCCGGCATCGGCGGCGGGGCGGCATCGGCGGAAGGCTGCATGTCGACGGGCGTCTCCGCCGCCGGTGGCGCAGGCTGTTGTCCGGGCGTGCAGGCGGCCAGCAGCAGGGTGAGCGGGACGAGCGGGAGCAAACGGTGGATGGCGGACATCTCTGGACCTCCGATGGCGAGGGGACGGGATCAGGGACGCAAACGCAGCACTGCGGCGACGCCGAAATGATCGCTCGGCCAGGTGCCGTCCGCGCCCGGCGTGTCGAGGATACGCCCGGCGTCGACGACATCGAAGCGATCGCGCTCGACGAAGACGTGGTCGATGCGCGACCGCCGCTCGAAGAAGGCGGGATTCAGCGTGGTGTTGGCGTCGTCCTCGCCGGCATCGGGATGCGCCTGCCCCCAGGCGTCGAGGAAGGCCGGCTGCAGTGGCGCGAGCTCGGGCGCGGTGGCAGGTGCATTGAAGTCCCCGGTGATGATCACCGGCGCCTCGCGGCGGGTGGCCGCGATGTACGCCTGCAGATCCTGCAGCTGGCGCTCGCGGATCGCGCCGCCATCGACCGTCCAGTGCAGGTGGGTCGCGTAGACATCGACGACGCCCGCGGGGGTGTCGATCCGCGCATGCGCCACGGTGCGTGAATCATCGAGCGGCTGCAGGCGGTGCGAGCCTGTCTCCAGCACCGGGTGACGGGTCAGGATCGCGTTGCCGTAGCGGCGAACCTCGTCCGCCGCGTTGACGGACACGAAATGGACGCGGTAGCCGAGCGCCTTCGCCAGCGATTCGGCCTGGTTCGGCAGCTGCTCGTGCTGCAGCACCTCCTGCAGCGCGATCACGTCGGGCTGCAGTTCGCGCAGGCCGGCGACGATCAACGGCTCACGCTTCGGCCAGTCGGCCTTGTCGTGGTAGAGGTTCAGGGTGACCACGCGCAACTCATGGGCCGCCGGCCGCGGCGCCGGTGTCGAGCTGCAGCCTGTCGCGAGCAGGGAGGCAAGCGCCAGCATCAGCAACGTGATGGATCTGGTCATGGAGCGCTTTCGATGCGCAGGACCGGATACAGGTTGTAGTGCTCGTCCCATGAGGCATGCCTGCGGTGGAAGAACTCCAGCCGCGCCGACGGGTTGCCGGCAAACGCCTCGTCCTCGCGCACGCGGCGTTCGAACTCGGCCTTCAGCGCCGGATCGGCCGCCAGCATTTCACGCGCCACCGCTTCGGCGACATAGGCCTCCATGTACTCCTTGCGCTCGAAGGCATTGTTGAACCGGCCCCACTGCAGCAGCGAATCCGGCGCTTGCGGTTCGAGCAGGGCCATCACCAGCCGCGCCTTCTGCTGCGTGATGGGGACGAACAGGGAACCGTCGCGCAGGATGCGGCGCTCGGGCTTCCACGCGCCCTCGACGGACAGCCGCTGGTGGCCTTCGACCGACTGGCCGGCGAGGCTGGCCTTGTCCGCGCGGAACGCCAGCACGTCCACGGGTCCGGGCCTGTCGACGCCGCACAGCCGGACGCTGTGCTTCTGCGCGCAGTCGATGCGCGTGAAGCCGATGCCGTGCTGCTCCAGCTTGGCCGCGACCATGTCGGCGAAGGCGGCGGGCACGACATAGCCTCCGCGCGGCGCGTCGACCACGGTGCGAGGCACGATTTCGTCGCGCAGCGGCACCTTCCACAGCTGCGGCGTGGTCTCGTCGTAGCGGGTCATCATCGCGCCGGAGATCTCTGACAGGGTGCGGGTGTAGGCGTAGCCGCGGAAGTCGATCGTGCGTGCCGTGTCCGTCGCCCGGTAGTCCAGCGCCACCGGCTGCCCGGCGAGGTCGCGCGCGTCGGCGGCCTTCGCCAGCGCCATCCAGTCGCGTCCGTGCGCGGCGATCTGGTCGAGGATCGAGACGATGGTATTGCGGGTGATGCGCACGCGCACCGGGTACTCCTTCCACGAGTGCGTCTCGACCAGCATCGCCAGGCGGTTGCGCAGCAGGAAGTAGCCGGTGGAAAAGCGCGGTGGCGAGACGCCGTCCTCGAAGCCCGACGCCGGGTCCTGGTAGTCCTCGAACGAGGGGTAGAACGGCAGCGGCAGCGAGCCCTGGGCGGCGAGGTCGGCGATGGTGCCCTCGCGCAAGGCGCGGCCCGCGGCGCGCAGGGCCTCGTCGCCGGCGTGCAGCGGCTCGACCTGGATCGAGATGTCGTGCTCGAACTGGGCGCCGTTGGTGGCGTGCAGGTCGATGTAGGCGATCGGGTCCCAGGCCTCGACCAGGGCCAGCATCGCCTGCATCTCCGGCGCATCGGCCTTGGCGTAGTCGCGGTTGAGGTTGTAGTTCTGCGCGGTGGTGCGCCAGCCCATCTCCTCGGGGCCGCGCTGGTTGGGGCGGTTCCAGGCGCCGAAGCGCTCGTGGCCGTCGACGTTGAACACCGGCACGAACAGCCAGACCAACTGCTCCAATGCGCCGGGCGCGGCCTCGCCGTCGAGCACCTGGCGCAGGGCGAGGAAGCCGGCGTCCTTGCCGTCGATCTCGCCGGCGTGGATGCCGCCCTGCATCAGCACCACCGGGATCCCGCTCTCGCGCGCGGCCTCGGGGGTGAGCGCGCCGCTGCGCGAGACCGCCAGCGCCTTCATCGGCCGGCCCTCGGGGGTGGTGCCGAAGTCGATGCAGCGCACCGCGTCCGGGTACCGCTGCGCGAACGCGGCGCACAGGGCGATGGTCTCGTCGTAGCGGCCGGTCTTCAGGAAGCCGCTGCGCTCGGCGACGGTGGACAGCGGCACCTGCGCGGCGGCGGGAAGGGCAGCGAGCAGGGTAGCGGCGGCGAGGGTGGCGGCAGCGACGGCTTGTTTCATCGGAGTCCCGGGGGGAAGCGAAGGCGGCATGATGCCAGCGCCGCGGCCCGGTGCCCCGTGTCGATGGTCCCGCCGGCGCACGGGCGCCGGGCGGCCGGATCGGTTAGCCTTCGGCCTCCGCCGCCGCTTCCGGAACGACCGCCGCATGACGACCACCGCCACGCCCGCCTCGCAGGGCCGGATGCCCGGCCAGATCAAGTACATCATCGGCAACGAGGCCTGCGAGCGGTTCAGCTTCTACGGGATGCGCAACATCCTGGTGCCGTTCCTGATCAGTTCGGTGCTGCTGGCCTACCTGCCCGAGGGCAGCGAACGCGAGGCGATGGCGAAGGACGTGTTCCACACCTTCGTGATCGGCGTGTACTTCTTCCCGCTGCTCGGCGGCTGGCTGTCCGACCGCTACTTCGGCAAGTACAACACCGTCCTGTGGTTCTCGCTGATCTACTGCGCCGGCCACGCCTGCCTGGCGCTGTTCGAGGACAACCGCACCGGCTTCTACACCGGCCTGTTCCTGATCGCGCTGGGTTCGGGCGGGATCAAGCCGCTGGTGGTCTCGTTCTGCGGCGACCAGTTCGACCAGTCGAACAAGGACAAGGCCAAGGTCGTGTTCGACGCGTTCTACTGGATCATCAACTTCGGATCGTTCTTCGCCTCGCTGTTCGCACCGCTGTTGCTGCGCAACTTCGGGCCGGCAGTGGCGTTCGGCGTGCCGGGCGTGCTGATGTTCATCGCAACGGTGATCTTCTGGGCCGGCCGCAGGCAGTACGTCAACGTGCCGCCGTCGGGCAATGATCCGGATTCGTTCCTCAAAGTGATCCGTACCGCGCTGCGCGAGCGCCGCGCGGGGCAGGGCAACGCCGGGTCGATGGTGGCCTGGACCGGCATCACCGTGGCCGTGCTGATGCTGGCGCTGTGGGCGCTGAAGGCGGTGGGCGTGGACCTGGCGTGGTGGCCGGATTCGTTCGGCTTCGTCATCACCGCCTGCCTGGCGCTGGGCGTGCTGATCGCCTTCGGCGGCTGGGGCGCGTCGCTGCAGCTCGACCGTGCGCGTGGGCACCATCCGGATGCCGCGGTCGACGGCGTGCGCGCGGTGCTGCGGATCCTGATCGTGTTCGCGCTGGTGACGCCGTTCTGGTCGCTGTTCGACCAGAAGGCCTCGACCTGGATCATCCAGGGCAACGCCATGGTGATCCCGCACGAGCAGTGGTGGTGGCCGAGCTGGCTGGTCAAGGAGCCGGCGCAGATGCAGGCGTTGAACCCGCTGCTGGTGATGCTGCTGATCCCGTTCAACAACCTGGTGCTGTACCCGGCGCTGCGGCGCATGGGTTTCACCGTCACCGCGTTGCGCCGGATGGGCTGGGGCATCGCGTTCTCGGGCGTGGCGTGGATCGCCGCCGGCGTGATCCAGCTGTGGATCGACGGTGGCGCCGAGGTCTCGCTGGCCTGGCAGTCGCTGCCCTACCTGCTGCTGACCTTCGGTGAGGTGCTGGTGTCGGCAACGGCGCTGGAGTTCGCCTACAGCCAGGCGCCGCACGCGATGAAGGGCGTGATCATGGCCTTCTGGTACCTGACCAGCACCTTCGGCAGCCTGTGGGTGCTGCTGACCAACGCCGGCGTGCGCAACGACGGCTTCAAGGCAATCATCACCCAGTCCGGGCTGAGCGAGCCGGCGTTCCTGATGTTCTTCTTCGCCGCGTTCGCCTTCGTCGCCGCGCTGGCGTTCGCGCTGTACGCGCGACGCTACCCGATGCAGGACAATTACCGCATCGCCACCTGACGCCCACGGGGCCACCACATGCAGTCCATCGTCACCTACATCCTGATCGGCGTGACCGTGCTGGTCTCGTGGCAGGCGTTCAACAACCGCGCGCTGCTGGAGCGGCTGATCCTGTGGCCGCCGGCGATCGACCGCTACAAGCAGTACGACCGCCTGCTCACGCACGGCTTCATCCACGCCGACATGCAGCACCTGCTGTTCAACATGATCACGCTGTTCTTCTTCGGGCGCGCGATCGAGCCGGTGTTCGTCGACCGCATCGGTCACCTGGGCTTCGCCGCGTTCTACCTGTCGGCCATTGTCATCGCGATCCTGCCGACCTACTTCCGCCACCAGAAGGACGCGAACTACCGCAGCCTCGGTGCCTCCGGCGCGGTCTCCGCGGTGCTCTTCAGCTTCATCCTGTTCGCGCCGTGGAGCCTGATCTTCGTGTTCTTCATCCCGGTGCCGGCGATCATCTACGCGGCGCTGTACATCGGCTACTCGATCTGGATGGACCACCGCGGCGGCGACAACGTCAACCACAGCGCCCACCTGTGGGGCGCGGCCTACGGCATGCTGTTCACGGTGATGATGGAGCCGCGCGTGGGCAGCACCTTCGTTGCGAGATTGCTCAGTCCGTCCCTCGGCGGGTGAGCGCCGGCGTCAGACCACGCTGGTCTGGGCGTGGCGCTGCGCCTGGTCGATTTCGCTGACCGGGTAGGTCTGCTCCAGTTCGCCGTAGATCAGGGAATCGAGCTGGCTGAACTCGAGGTTGTCGACGTCGCCGTTGCGGACGAGGTCGAAGAGACGGGAAATGGCCTGGTGCTGCGTTGCGCTGTCGATCATGGGACCCCCCTGTGCCTTCGCGGCTGTTGCCTTGATCGATTCAAAGCAGGATCCATGCCAGTTTTTGTTGTGACCAGCGTCAAGATTTTCCTGACGCCTGGCGTCACCCCGGGGGCGCTGCGCGCGGGTTGTTGACGGTTCCCGGCCCCGGAATCGCCGACAATGCGGGCAACGCAGCCGGGAGGAATGGAACATGGAGACGATGGCGATCGAGCACGAGCCCGGACGGGGCTTCCACGTCGACATCGACGGCCACCGCAGCGAGCTCCACTACACGCTGTCCGGCGGGCGCATGGCGATCACCCACACCCTGGTGCCGGACGCCCTGCGTGGACGCGGCATCGCCGGGCAGCTGGTGCGGGCGGCGTTCGACCGCGCGCGCGCCGAGGGCTGGACGGTGGACCCGCAGTGCTCGTATGCCGCGACCTGGGCCGAACGCCACCCGGAGGTCGCCGACCTGCTGGCTGCCGGCTGACGGCGCCGCGGCGGAAGGTCGGCGCGGTGGAAGCGGATCTGCCAGACTGCGCGCCCTTTCCGCACGCCCGTCACCATGCGCCTCAACCGCTACATCGCCGACACCGGCCACTGCTCCCGGCGCGATGCCGATCGCCTGATCGGCGAGGGGCGCGTCACAGTGAACGGCATGCGCGCCAGGATCGGCGCCGAGGTGGGCGAGGGCGACGAGGTGCTGGTCGACGGCCAAGCGGTCAAGCCGCGCAGCGCCGCCCCCGGCAAGCGCCGCCACGTCTACATCGCCCTGAACAAGCCGGTCGGCATCACCTGCACCACCGAATCGTCGGTGAAGGGAAACATCGTCGACCTGGTCGGCCACGAGCAGCGGATCTTCCCGATCGGGCGGCTGGACAAGGACTCCGAGGGCCTGATCCTGCTCACCAGCAACGGTGACATCGTCAACGCCATCCTCCGTGCCGAGAACTCGCTGGAGAAGGAGTACCTGGTGGTCGTGAACCAGCCGGTCACCCCCGAATTCCTGCGCGGGATGTCGCGCGGGGTGCCTGTCCACGGCCAGACGACGCTGCCGTGCCGAACCGGGAAGCTGGGCCGGTTCGGCTTCCGGATCGTGCTGGTGCAGGGCCTGAACCGGCAGATCCGGCTGATGGCGGCCCACTTCGGTTTCCGGGTCAAGCAGCTGCAGCGGGTGCGGATCGGCAACGTGAAGCTGGGCCACCTCAAGCCCGGCCAGTGGCGCAACCTGACCGACGCCGAGCTGGCCGGCCTGCTCCCCGGCCGGGATGGCCTGTAACCGGTTCCAGTCGGGGATTCACATTTCCTCCGGAAAGTGCGCTATCGTGCGCGCACTGTTCAAGGCCGGGATCACGGTACATCGTGGCTCCGATGCGGTAGATCACCAGAGTTCCAACCCGTCCCCCCGGACGGTGGCTCCAGACGATCCGCTCCATCGTTCGCGTTACCCCTTGCTCGATACAGTCCAGTTTCCCAAATGGGGGGCTGGTATCCATCCAACTGTCAGTTTCAAGGAGTAACAACATGTCCGAACGTCAGGTCGGTACCGTCAAGTGGTTCAACGACGCCAAGGGCTTTGGTTTCATCACCCCGGAAAGCGGCCAGGACCTTTTCGTCCACTTCCGCTCGATCCAGGGCACCGGCTTCAAGTCCCTGCAGGAAGGCCAGAAGGTCTCCTTCAAGGTCGTGCAGGGCCAGAAGGGCCTGCAGGCCGACGAAGTGCAGCCGCTCTAAGCGACTCGCTTCCAAGCAATGCCGAAAGCCCCGGGTGGCAACACCCGGGGCTTTTTTGTGGCGCTTCGACGGCGGTGCCTCCGGGCCGGGGCGTCTTGACCGAGCCTCGACATCAGTACTGTTATAAAAACGTTAGCGCCAGCGTATGCTGGTGCGCAGATCACGTTTTCACACTTTACAGGGAAGGGGATCATGAATCGGGTACTGCTGGCGATCCTCGTCCTGCTGGTGCTGTCCGCCTGTCGACGCGAGGCGCCGCAGGCGCAGCCCGGTTCGCCCGCGGACGGGCAGGCCGGCGTCGACCTGGTCGAGCCGTCGCCGGAGGTGGTGGAGCTCAAGGACGTGGTCGAGACCGACCCACGCTACATCATCGGCATCACCTATCCGCCGGCCGTCAACCGCTATCCGGGGCTGGCCCGCGAGCTCAAGGCCTACTCGGACGCGGC
This sequence comes from Luteimonas sp., assembly GCA_035444805.1. GTDB lineage: Bacteria > Pseudomonadota > Gammaproteobacteria > Xanthomonadales > Xanthomonadaceae > Luteimonas. The sequence goes on from DAOMPM010000001.1 coordinate 19,654, forward strand.
GCGTGCCGAGCTGATGGAGGCGGTGCAGGGGCTGGACGAGGAGGCCGGGTCGACCCTCTATGACCTCTCGCTCGAATACCGGATCGTGGCCGATACCGCGCAGGTGTTCGCGGTCGCCGCCGACGGCGGCAGCTATACCGGAGGTGCCCACGGTGCGCCGCTGATCGCGCGTTTCGTCTGGCTGCCGCAGCAGGACCGGCGCCTGCTCGCCACCGACCTGGTCCCCGACCCGCGCGCCTGGCGCGACGTGTCTGCCTATGTGCGCGAGCAACTGCACGCGGCGCTGTCGCAGCGCATCGACGCCGACGACTTCGAGCCGGGCGAGCGCGAGCGCATGATCCGATCGGCGGGCAAGATGATCGACGAGGGTACGGCGCCGGATGCGGAGCATTTCGCCGAATTCGAGCCGGTGATCGGCAGCGACGGCCTGGTCGTGGCGCTGCGCTTCGTGTTCCCGCCCTACCAGGTGGGGCCCTACTCGGATGGCGTGCAGACGGTCGAGGTGCCGGCGCGCGTGCTGCTGCCGCACGTCGCGCAGGAATACCGGCCGCTGTTTTCCGCCGCCGCCGCGACCCGGTAGACTCTTCCCGCAGCGTCCGGCGGGAGCGTCGCCGGCGCAGAAGCGGGGCCATGGGCGAGGATCGTTTTCGCTACCGTTTGCAGGAACTGCTCGCGGACGCCGACATCCGCATCGACGGCGTGCGCCCGTGGGACCTGCGCATCCACGACAACGCCTTCCCGGCGCGGGTGCTGTCCGGTGGTTCGCTGGCGCTGGGCGAGGGCTACATGGACGGCGCCTGGAGCGCCGGGTCGCTCGACGGCTTCCTGCACCACCTGCTGTCGGCCGGTGTCGACCGCCGCGTGCACGGCTTCGCCGACCTGCGCCTGGCCGTGCTGGCGCGGCTGATCAACCTGCAGCGTGGGCACCGCAGCTACGACGTCGGCGAGCGCCACTACGATCTCGGCAACGAGCTGTACGCGGCGATGCTCGGGAAGCGCCTGGTCTACAGCTGCGGCTACTGGCGCGAGGCCAGCGATCTCGACGCGGCGCAGGAGGCCAAGCTCGACCTGTGCTGCCGCAAGCTCGGCCTGCGCCCGGGCATGAGCCTGCTCGACATCGGCTGTGGCTGGGGCGAGATGCTGAAGTTCGCGGCGCAGCGCCATGGCGTGTCCGGCGTGGGCGTGACGATCTCGCACGAGCAGGCCGAGTTCGCGCGCGACCTCTGCCGGGGCCTGCCGGTCGAGATCCGCGTGCAGGACTACCGCGAGCTGGACCAGCGCTTCGACCGCATCGTCTCGATCGGCATGTTCGAGCACGTCGGGGTGAAGAACTACGACACTTACTTCGATGTCGCGCGCCGCTGCCTTGTCGACGGCGGCCTGTTCCTGCTGCACAGCATCGGCGGCAACCTCAGCCGCACGCATACCGATCCCTGGATCGCCAAGTACATCTTCCCCAACTCGATGCTGCCATCGGCGGCGCAGCTCACCGCCGCGGTGGAAGGTCGCTTCGTGATCGAGGACTGGCACAACTTCGGCGCCGACTACGACCGCACGCTGCAGGCCTGGCGCGACAACGTCGAGGCGGCGTGGGACTCGCTGCCGGCGCGCTACGACGAACGCTTCCGCCGCATGTGGCGCTACTACCTCGCCGCCTCGATGGCGGGCTTCCGCGCGCGGCTGATCCAGCTGTGGCAGCTGGTGCTGTCGCCGGACGGCGTGCCGGGCGGCTACGTCGCGCCGCGCTGATGCCCGCGTGCAGCACGGGCTGGGGGCCGTTGCTCCCTCCCTTGCGCAACGCGCAGGGGAGGGCCGGGGAGGGGTGCTTTTCGCGTGACGCATGATGGCTATCGTGCGCAAGGCACCCCCTCCCGCCCGTCCGGCCGTCAGGCGCAGCTTTCGGGCGTTCATCGAGCCGCGAGCCGATGGCTCGCAAGCGGCCCTCTTCACCCCCCCAGCTCGCTGCGCGAGCAAGGGGAGGAGCAAGGCTGGCAGCCCAAACCGAGGGCGAATCAGGAAAGTAAATACAGGATCGGGCCATGGCCGCGACCCGCCGCCGGATCACCGCAGCGCGGCCCCCAGTAAGCTCCCGACATCGCCGTCGATGCGCAGGCCTGCGAGCGCATCCGCGCGCGTGCGGCCGCGGTTGAGGATCGCCAGCGGCAGGCCGGCGTCGGCGGCCATGCGCGCAAAGCGGAAGCCGGAGTAGACCATCAGCGAGGAGCCGGCGACCAGCATCGCATCGGCGGCGGACAGGGCGTCGCGCGCCTGTTCGAAGCGCGCGCGCGGGACGTTCTCGCCGAAGAACACCACGTCGGGCTTGAGCAGGCCGCCGCAGCCCGGGCAGTGCGGCGGGACGAATCCTTCGATCGCGGTTTCGTCGATGTCGGCATCGCCGTCGGGCGCGAAGCCGTCCAGCGCCGCGCTCCAGCCGGGGTTGGCGCGCGCGATCGCATCCTGCACCGATTCGCGCGGCGTGCGCGTGCCGCAGCCGAGGCAGACCACGTCGTCCAGCCGGCCATGCAGGTCGATGACGCGGCGGCTGCCGGCGCGCTGGTGCAGGCCATCGACGTTCTGCGTGAGCAGCAGTTCGACCTGGTCGCGCCGTTCGAGTTCGGCCAGCGCCCGGTGCGCACCGTTCGGAGCGGCGGCGAGGAAGCGCGGCCAGCCGACGCTGCTGCGCGCCCAGTAGCGCCGGTAGGCGGCATCGTCGCCGGTCAGCGCCTGCAGCGTGATCGGCGGGCTGCGCTTCCAGTCGCCGTTGCGGTCGCGATAGTCGGGGATGCCGGAGGCGGTGCTGCAGCCGGCGCCGGTGAGGACGAACAGGCGGCGGTGGCGGGCAAGCCAGTCGCGGAGCGCGTCGGCGGCGGAGGGGCCGGCGATGGCCGGTGCGGGATGGGCGAATTGGATGGTCACGTGTCCGATGCTAGCGCCAAGATCCCATCCCGGGCACCACGTGACCGGCTGTCATCCCGACCCCGGACTTGATCCGGGGGAGGGATCTGCTTTTTCGTCATCGCAAGAGCAGATCCCTCGCTGCGCTCGGGATGACAATGGTGGCAGGCGCTGGACGGCAGACGAGCACCAACGAAAACGCCGCCGGAGGGCCGGCGGCGTTCGCGTCGTGCAGGCTACGGATCAGTTCGTCGGTGCGCTGTCCAGCCCACGCTTCTTCAGCAGCGGCTCGATCTGCGGCTCGTGGCCGGTGAAGTCGAGGAACAGCTGCTTGGCGTCCTTCGCGCCGCCGCGTGACAGCAGGGTGTCGCGCAGGCGGTCGCCGTTCTCACGCTTCAGGCCGCCGTTGGCCTTGATGAACTCGACCGTGTTCGCGTCCAGCACCTCGGACCAGATGTAGGCGTAGTAGGCCGCGGCGTAGCCGCCCATGATGTGGCTGAAGTAGGGCGTGCGGTAGCGCGGCGGCACCGGCGCGTAGTCGAGGCCGGCGGCCTTGAGCGCGGCCGCTTCGGTGGCCATGACCTTGTCCGCGGCGGGCAGCTTGTCGGCCGGCAGCTGGTGCAGGTACTGGTCGAGCATCGCCGCGCCGAGGTACTCGGTGGTGGCGAAACCTTCGTTGAAGGTGGCCGAGGCCATCTTCTTGTCCAGCAGGTCCTGCGGCAGCGGCGCGCCGGTCTGGTAGTGCTTGGCGTAGTTGGCGAGGATCTCCGGCCAGTCGGCCCACATCTCGTTGACCTGGGACGGGAACTCGACGAAGTCGCGCGGCACGTTCATGAAGAAGTACGGGTACTTCACGTCCGAGAACATGCCGTGCAGGGCATGGCCGAACTCGTGGAACATGGTGGTGACCTCGTCCCAGGTCAGCAGGGTCGGCTCGCCGGCCGGCGGCTTGGGGATGTTCTGGTGGTTGGCCACCACCGGCAGGGTGCCTTCGAGTTCCGACTCGCCGACGTAGGAGTTCATCCACGCGCCGCCGCGCTTGGACGGGCGCGCGTAGGGGTCGAAGATGAAGATCGACAGCTGCTTGCCGTCGCGGTCGAAGACGTCGTAGGTCCAGGTGTCGGCGTGGTACTTCGGCAGGTCGCTGCGTTCCTTGAAGGTGATGCCGTAGAGCTTGGTCGCGGCGAAGAACACGCCATTTTCCAGCACGTTCTTCATCTCGAAGTAGGGCTTGAGCTGGTTGTCGTCGAAGTCGTACTCGGCCTTGCGCACCTTCTCGGTGTAGTAGGCCCAGTCCCAGGGCTCGAGCTGGAAGCCCGGCTCGCCCTTCGCCGCCTGTTCGCGGTCGATCATCGCCTGCAGCGCCGCGCCTTCGCGGCGCGCGTTGGCGACCGCGGCCGGGGCGAGCTTGCCGAGCATGTCGTTGACCGCGGCGACGGTGCCGGCGGTCTCGTCGGCCAGCACGTAGGAGGCCGGGGTGTCGTGGCCGAGCATCCTGGCGCGCTCGCTGCGCAGCGCCAGCACCTCGGCGACGATGCTGGTGTTGTCCCACTGGTTGCCGCGGCTGCCGCGGACGACCGAGGCCTCGTGCACGCGCTGGCGCAGGGCGCGGTTGTTGATCTGCGGCAGCGGCGGCTGGCCGGTGGTGTTGAGCAGGGTGATGGCGTACTTGCCGTCGAGGCCACGCGACTTCGCCGCGGCGGCGGCGGTGGCGATCTGCGCCTCGCTCATGCCGTCGAGCTCCGCCACGGTGTCGACGATCACCGCCGAGTCGTTGACCTCGTCGAGCACGTTGTTCGAGAACTCGGTGCCGAGCGCGGCCGAACGGGCGTTGATCTCCTTCAGGCGCGCCTTGTCGGCATCGGGCAGGTTGGCGCCGGCGCGGACGAAATCGTTGTGGTACTGCTCGACCAGGCGCACGCCCTCGGCGTCGAGGCCGATGTCGTTGCGCTGCTTGTAGACCGCCTCGACGCGCTGGAACAGGCGCGGGTCGAGCATGATCGCGTCGCGGTGCGCGGCGAACTTCGGCGCGTAATCGTTGTTGATCTGCTTGCGGGCGTCGTTGGTGTCGGTGCCGTTGAGGTTGCCGAAGATGCGGCGCGCGTTCGTCAGCAGCTTGCCCGACTTCTCCAGCGCCAGGATCGTGTTCTCGAAGGTCGGCATCGAGCGCTGGTTGACGATCGCCGCGATCTCCTGCAGCTGCTGCGCCATGCCGGCGTCGAACGCCGGCGCGAAGTGCTCGTCCTTCAGCTGGTCGAACTGCGGGTAGCGCAGCGGCAGCCGGCTTTCCGTGAACAGCGGGTTGGCGGCATTGGCGTCGGCGGCGGGCGTGCTGGCGTCCACGGAGCGCTCCCCTGTGGTGGTCTGGGCGTTGGCCGTGGTGGCCACGGCGGCGGTCAGCGCGAGCGCGAGGGCTGCGGAGAGAGGGTGCTTCATCGAGTCTGCCTCATGGATCGAAACTCCTAGGGTAGCCCAAGGCCACGTGTACGGCCCCTGACGAATGGCATATGCCGGGCCGCGGGAGGGATACACTGCCGGCCAGAGCCGGCCGCGGTCCCCGCCGCGCCGGCCGTGCCCCGGAGGTCGCGATGAAGCGCAGCCCAAGCCTCCTGTTTCCCCCCACCCTTGGCCTGGCGCAGCCTGCGGAGTACCGAGCATGGACACGGCCCACGATTTCACCGCCACCGGCATCGACGGCCAGCCGGTGGCGCTGTCGGACTACGCCGGCAAGGTGCTGCTGGTGGTCAACGTCGCCTCGAAGTGCGGCTTCACCCCGCAGTACGCCGGCCTGCAGCAGCTGTGGCAGGACTACCGCGACCGCGGCCTGGTGGTGCTCGGCTTCCCCTGCGACCAGTTCGGCCACCAGGAACCGGGCGACGAGGACGAGATCCGCAGCTTCTGCTCGCTGACCTACGACGTCGACTTCCCGATGTTCGCCAAGGTCGAGGTCAACGGCGACGGCGCACACCCGCTGTGGACCTGGCTGAAGACGCAGAAGAGCGGCTTCCTCGGCATCGACGCGATCAAGTGGAATTTCAGCAAGTTCCTGGTCGGCCGCGACGGGCGCGTGCTCAAGCGCTACGCGCCGAACGACGCGCCGGAGTCGCTGCGCGGCGACATCGAGGCTGCGCTGGGCTGACGGTCGCGCCCCGCGGAACAGCCTGATACCAGCTTGCGATCAGGAAGGTGGAATGCCGTAGGAGCGCCCCATGGGCGCGACCGGGTCGCGACGATGTCCCCGCCACCACGCGTCGCGGGCATGGCCCGCTCCTACATCTATCCTGTTGATCGCGAATGGGTATGAATCAGCGGACGATCGTCACCGGCACCGGGCTGCTGGCCAGCACCTTCATCGAGACCGAGCCGAGCAGGGTGCCCTTGATCCCGCCGGCGCCGCGCGAGCCCATCACGATCAGGTCGCTCTTTTCCTTGTGCGCGGCCTTGAGGATGCCGCTGGCGATGTCGTCGACCACCTCGGTGAAGGCCACGTTGGCCTTGCTGCGTGCCAGCGCCTTCTTCGCCGGCGCGAACATCCGCGCGAAGTTCTCGGCATGGTGTTCGCGCACGGCGTCGGCGCCGATCTTGCGCTCCGCGCCGGGGAACAGGGCATCGTCGACCGCGACCACGGTCAGCTTGCCCGGCTTGCTGAAGGCCTTGACCAGTTCCAGCGCATGCTTGAGGGCACGCAGGCTGGTTTCGCTGCCGTCGACCGGAACCAGGATCTTCATGTCGTCACGTCCTCGGGTTGATGCGGGGATTCTACGATGGACGCAGCGGGAATGGCGTGATGCGCCAAACGTCACTTCTCGACGAAGGCGCGCTCGAACACGTAGTCGCCGGGCGTGCCGATGCGTGGTGCGGCGCTGAAGCCGCGGCCATCGAGGATCGCGCGGAAATCGGCCAGCATCTGCGGGCTGCCGCAGATCATGGCGCGGTCCCTGGCCGGATCGAGCGGATCGAGGCCGAGGTCGGCGGCCATGCGCCCGCTGTCGAGCAGGTCGGTCACGCGCCCGCGATGGTCGCGGCCGTTCCATTCGAAGGGCTCGCGGCTGACCGCCGGGTAGTACAGCAGCTGCCGTGCGATCTGCTCGCCGAGGAACTCGTGGCGCGGCAGCTCGTTGACGATGTAGTCGCGATAGGCGAGGTCGGCGACGCGGCGTACGCCGTGGGCGACGATCACGCGCTCGAAGCGCTCGAAGGTCTCCGGATCCTTGATGATCGACAGCCACGGCGCGAGCCCGGTGCCGGTGCCCAGCAGGTAGAGGTTGCGCCCCGGATGCAGGTCGTGGATCAGCAGGGTGCCGGTGGGCTTGCGGCCGATCAGCACCTCGTCGCCGGGCTGGATGTGCTGCAGGCGAGAGGTCAGCGGGCCGTTGGGCACCTTGATGCTGAAGAACTCCAGCTGCTCCTCCCAGTTCGCGCTCGCGATCGAGTACGCGCGCATCAGCGGCTTGCCCTCGCCCTGCAGCCCGATCATCACGAACTGGCCGTTGTCGAAGCGGAAACCGTCGTCACGGGTGGTGGTGAAGCTGAAGTAGCTGTCGGTCCAGTGGCGGACGTCCAGCACCGTCTCGGTGCCGAAGGCGGAGGACATGCGGGGAGGGGACCTTGGTGGCGCAAGCAGACATCACGGGGTGGGACCGGTTCTCATCCACGGGATGGGCCGGAATGCACATTTTATCCCGGCGCGGGGACGTCCGGACAGCGGGCGGATCGACAACAGTCCGATCTACCGGTACCCCGCCGCCTGCAGCTCGAACAGCTCCGCATAGCGCCCGCCCTGCGCCATCAGCTGCTCGTGGGTGCCGCTGGCCTCGACCTTGCCCTCGCCCAGCACCAGGATGCGGTCGGCCATGCGCACCGACGAGAAGCGGTGCGAGATCAGCACCGCGGTGCGCTCGTCGGACAGCTCCTTGAAGCGCTGGAACACCTCGAACTCGCTGCGCGCGTCGAGCGCGGCGGTCGGCTCGTCGAGGATCATCACCTGCGCATCGCGCATGTAGGCGCGGGCGATGGCGATCTTCTGCCACTGGCCGCCGGACAGGTCGACGCCGGTCTTGAAGCGGCGGCCGATCAGCTGGTCGTAGCCGCCGGGCAGCGCGTCGATCACCTCGTCGGCCATCGCCCGGCGCGCGGCGTCCTCGATCCGCTCTCGGTCGTCCATGCGGTCGATCTGGCCGACGCCGATGTTCTCGCCGGCGGTCAGGTGGTAGCGCACGAAGTCCTGGAAAATCACGCCGATGTTGGCGCGCAAGCCGTCGAGGTCGTACTCGCGCAGGTCGCGGCCGTCGAGCAGGATGCGGCCCTCGTCCGGGTCGTACAGCCTTGCCAGCAGCTTGACCAGGGTGGTCTTGCCGGCGCCGTTCTCGCCGACCAGGGCCAGCACCTCGCCCGCGCGCAGCTCGAAGTCCATGTGCCGCACCGCCCAGCGGTCCGCGCCGGGGTAGCGGAAGCCGACGTCCTCGAACACGAAGCCCTGCCGGATCGGGGTCGGGAACGGCACCGGATTTTCCGGCGAGGTGATTTCCGGCTCGATCTCGAAGAACGAGAACAGGTCGTCCAGGTACAGCGCCTGCCCGGCCACCTGCGAGAAGCCGATCAGCAGGCCCTCGAGCAGCTGGCGCAGGCGGCGGAAGCTGCCGGCGAGGAAGGTCAGGTCGCCGATGGTGAAGTCGCCCTTGACCGTGCGCCAGGCGATGTAGGCGTAGGCGATGTAGTAGCCGAGCGTGCCCAGCGCTGCGAGCAGGGTGCCCCAGAACGCGCGCTTGCGCGCCAGCGCGCGGTTGGCGAGGTAGAACTTCTGCGCCAGCGTGCGGTAGCGCTCCACCAGGAAGTGGTGGAGGTTGAAGATCTTCACTTCCTTGGCGGTCTCGACGCTGGCACCGGTCTGGCGCACGTACTCGAGCTGCCGGCGTTCCGGCGTCCACTGGAAGTTGAGCGAATAGCCCAGCGCGTTGAAGTGCGCTTCGCCGATGAAGGCGGGGATCAGCGCCACCGCCAGCAGCACGATCAGCCACGGCGCGTAGACCAGCAGGCCGATCGCGAAGCTGACCACGGTGATCGCGTCCTGCATCTGCCCGAACAGCTGGCCCATCAGGCCCATCCGGCCCATGGTCTGCCGGCGTGCGCGGTCGAGCTTGTCCTGCAGGTCGGGGTCCTCGAAGTCCTCGAGGTCCAGTGTCGCCGCGTGCTCCATCAGGCGCACGCTGGTGGCGTTGGTGAACAGCTCCGACAGCTGGCCGTCGGCATAGCTGACCAGGCGCCCGAGCAGGTCGGACAGGATCGCCAGTGCGAACTCGAGTGCGAGCAGTGCGAACAGTGTTTGCAGTTCGCCGGTCTGCCATGCCTCGCCCAGCCGCTCGAAGCCGACGTCGAGCCCGACCAGGCGGATCGCCTCGTCGATGATCAGCTTGCCGATGTACAGCATGATGATCGGCAGGAAGGCGCGGACCACGCGCAGGCCGATGCTGGCGAGCGTCAGTGGCCGGCTGGTCTGCCAGATCAGGCGCAGGAACGGCGGGATGTTGCGCATCGCGTCGAAGCGCTCGCGCAGGCTCGGCCGGCTGTCGGCGCGGCTGGGCTTGGGGGCGGCGTCGGCGGTGCGTTCGCTCATGCCTGCATTGTGCTATGCGATTGCAGGCAATGCCGCCGGCCGCGTCCCGTAGGAGCGGGCCATGCCCGCGACCGCGCCGCGAAACACTGGACGATGCGACACGGATGAACGCGTCGCCACGCGGGAGGAGGGCGAACAACATGGTCACCCCTGCATGGCATCACAACGCGGTCGCGGGCATGGCCCGCTCCTACGGGAGAATCCATGCGGCTACAGCACTTCCGAAGCGTAATCCGCCAGTCGCGAGCGCTCGCCGCGGCGCAGCGTCACGTGCGCGCTGTGCGCCCAGTCCTTGAAGCGGTCGACGGCGTAGGTCAGGCCCGAGGTGGTTTCGGTGAGGTAGGGCGTGTCGATCTGCTCGACGTTGCCCAGGCACACGATCTTGGTGCCCGGGCCGGCGCGCGTCACCAGGGTCTTCATCTGCTTGGGCGTGAGGTTCTGCGCCTCGTCGAGGATCAGGTAGCGCGAGAGGAAGGTGCGCCCGCGCATGAAGTTGAGCGAACGGATCTTGATGCGCGAGGCGAGCAGGTCGTTGGTCGCGGCGCGGCCCCAGCTGCCGCCTTCCTGGTTGTGGGTGAGCACTTCCAGGTTGTCGGTCAGAGCGCCCATCCACGGCGTCATCTTCTCTTCCTCGGTGCCGGGCAGGAAGCCGATGTCCTCGCCGACGCTGACGGTGGCGCGGGTCATGATGATCTCGCGGTAGCGCTGCTGGTCCATGGTCTGCGCCAGGCCCGCGGCCAGCGCCAGCAGGGTCTTGCCGGTGCCTGCGGTGCCGAGCAGGGTGACGAAGTCGACTTCCGGGTCCATCAGCGCGTTGAGCGCGAAGTTCTGCTCGCGGTTGCGCGCGGTGATGCCCCAGACCGCATGCTGGCTGCCGCGGAAGTCGTCGACGATCTGCAGCACGGCCTTGCCGCCGTCGACCTTGGTCACGCGGAACTCGGACTCGTCGTCGCCCGGCAGGTACAGATACTGGTTCGGATGCCAGTCGCTGTCCTCACCGACGGCGACCTCGTAGTAGGTGCGGCCCTTGTCGGTCCAGGACTTGAGGTCCTTGCCGTGGCGCTGCCAGAAGTCCTCCGGCAGCGCGTTGGCGCCGGTGTAGAGCAGGCTGAAGTCGTCGAGCGCGCGGTCGTTCTCGTAGTCCTCGCTGACGATGCCGGCGATCGCGGCCTTGATCCGCAGGTTGATGTCCTTGGACACGAACACGACCGGGAAGTCGGGTTCGTCGCGGCGCAGCTGCAGGATCGCGCCGAGGATGCGGTTGTCGGGCGCGACCGCGCCGAACGAGGTCTTGTCCTCCTTCGGTACCGTGGTCTGGAAGCGCAGCTTGCCGATGCTGGCCGCGCCGCGCAGCTGCAGCGCGTTCGGGCGGTTGAGCACCAGCCCGGTGGCGATCTTGTCGGTGCCCTGGTCCTCGATCAGCTCGTTGATGAAGCGGCTGACCTGGCGCGCGTTGCGGCTGGCTTCCGACATGCCCTTCTTGCCGTTGTCGAGCTCCTCGATCACCTGCATCGGCAGGAACACGTCGTGCTCCTCGAACTTGAACAGCGCGGTCGGGTCGTGCATCAGCACGTTGGTGTCGAGCACGTACAGGCGCTTGCCTTGGGTCATCATCGAAGCGGTCGCCTCCTGGCGGCGGGAAGTCGTGGACAGCGGCGCGCTGCCGCGGCCTGCGGGGCAGGGCGGCAAGTCGTCGTGGATGGGGATGGACTCACTTGGCGCGTGCGGCCTTCAGCGTTTCGAGCACGGCCTCGGCGTGGCCGGCGACTTTCACCCCGCGCCATTCGGCGACGAGCGTGTGGTCGGGGCCGATCAGGAAGGTGCTGCGGACCACGCCCAGCACCTTGCGGCCGTACATGTTCTTCTCGTGGATCACGTCGAAGGCCCTGCACAGCTTCTCGTCGGCGTCGCTCACCAGCGGAAACCTGAATCCCTGCTTCGCGCAGAAATTGTCGTGCGATTTCACCGAATCGCGCGAGACGCCGAGCACGGCGGCATCGAGCCGCTTGAACTTCGGCAGCAGGGCGTTGAAGTCGAGGCCCTCGGTGGTGCAGCCGGGCGTCGAGTCCTTCGGGTAGAAGTACAGCACCAGCCACTGGCCAGCGTAGTCGGCGAGGGTGGCGGTGTCGCCGCCGGACAGGGCCAGCGGCAGCTTGAGGATGGATTTGGGAAGCGCTTTGCCGGTCGCGATCATTCCAGAACTCGTCATCCCTTGGAGATTGTCATTCCGACTTGGAAATCTGTCATTCCGAACGCAGTGAGGAATCTGCTTCTTGCTGGAGAAGGCTTGAAAGCAGATCCCTCACTGCGTTCGGGATGACATGGGTGGAAATCGGCATGCCTGCGCCCATCAGAACTTCATCGGATCCATGATCGCATCGAGGTTCAGGTGGTCGCAGAACTCGAGGAAGTCGTCGCGCAGGGCGGCGATGTGCATGTTTGCCGGCACGCCGATGGTGACCTGAGCCGAGAACATGTCGGCGCCTGTCTGCATCGCCCGGTAGCGTGAACAGTGCAGGCTTTCGATGGTGATGCCCTGGCGGTCAAAGAAATCGGCGAGCTGGAACAGGATGCCCGGCTTGTCCGCCGCGACCACCTCGACGATGTAGGGCAGCAGGTTCGACTGCACCGGCTTGGGCCCGGTGCGGTACCAGATCAGCTTCAGGTCTTCCTCGCGCTCGAGCCGGGTCAGCATCGCCTCGAGCTTGGCCACCGAATCCCACGAGCCGGTCGCCAACGCGGTCACCGAGACGTCGCGGCCGACGGTCGACAGGCGGGTGTCGACGAGGTTGCAGCCGCTGTCGGCGATCCGCCGCGACACGGCCAGCAGCGGCGATGCCGGATGCGTCGTGTAGGCGTTGATCAGCAGGTGGTTCTCGTTCGGCGAGGGCCGGGAAGCGGGATTGCTGTCGGAGCTGGGGTCGGTCAAGGCGGCGTCCGCGGCGTGGTGAGCCGGTAGTGTGCGGTCTGAACGGCAGCCCGAACGGCGTCGGGTGCCGCGGCCAGCATACTTGCCCGTGCTTCCGGGCCGCAAGTAACATGCCCGCAGCCCGATTTCCTCCGCGCCCGCGCTTCGCGCAGGCCTTCCCACGAGACCCGAACACTTGCGACTTTCCGGCAGCATCACCGCGCTGGCGACGCCGTTCACGGCCACGGGCGAGCTCGACCTGGATGCCTGGCGACGGCTGCTGCAGGCCCAGCTCGCGGGCGGCACGCAGGCGCTGGTGGTGGCCGGCTCCACCGGCGAGGCCGCCTCGCTGTACGAAGTCGAGTTCGACGCGCTGCTGCGCACCGCGGTCGAGACCGTCGCCGGGCGCATGCCGGTGCTGGCCGGCACCGGGCTGTCGAGCACCGCCAAGACCATCGAGCGGACCCGCCGTGCCGCCGCCCTCGGCGCCGACGCCGCGCTGGTGGTCGCGCCGCCCTACGTGCGTCCCACCGCGGAGGGCCTGCTGGCGCACTACCGCGCGGTTGCCGACGACGGCAGCCTGCCGGTGCTGATGTACAACGTGCCGGCGCGGACAGGCTGCGACCTGGCCCCGGAGTCCGTCGCCGGCCTGGTCGGGCATCCGCGCATTGTCGGGATCAAGGAAGCCGTCGGCGACGCCGGGCGGCTGCAGGCCTGGCTGGCGCTGCGCTGCGACGGTTTCGCCGTCCTCGGCGGCGACGACGCCACCGCGGCGCAGGCGATGCTGGCCGGCGCCGACGGCGTCGTGTCGGTGGTGTCCAACCTCATTCCGGGCGCCTTCCGGCGACTGTGCGACCTTGCGCGCGCGGGCCGTGCCGCCGAAACGGCCGACTGGAACGCCAGGCTGGCACCGTTCATCGATTTCACCGGCGTCGAACCCAACCCGATCCCGATCAAGGCGGTGCTGGAACGGCTCGGCTTCGGCCGCGGCCTGCGCCTGCCGCTGACGCCCCTGTCCGATGCCCACCACGCCACCGCAGCGCGTATCGCCGCGGCCGTCGAACCCCTCGAACACAGCCTCCGCGAACCGATCGCGGCCTGAATCCCTTTCCGCAGGAGTACCGAACGATGCGTCATTCCCGTCCCCTGATCCGCCTGCTCGCGGTGGCCCTCGTCGCCGTCGCCGTGGTCGGCACCAGTGGCTGCAAGTGGTTCCGCAAGGGCAGCGACCTCTACGCCCAGAGCCCCGAAAGCCGCCCGCTGGAAGTGCCGCCGGACCTCGACCGCCCCGACACCTCCGGCGCCATGGCGCTGCCGGAAACCGGGCCGGTGACGCGCTCGGGGATGCAGGCGCCCGCCGCCGCACAGCCCAACGGCTTCGCCGTCGCCGGCGACCGCGACCAGGTCTTCGGCCGCGTCGGCGAAGTGCTGGCCGCAACCGAGGGGCTGACGGTGGTCAACCGCGCGCAGCTGCTCGGCACCTATGACGTCGATTACGGCGACGCCAAGTTCCTCGTCCGCGTGACCAAGACCGATACCGGCGCCTATGTCGCCGCGGTCGACCCGCGCGGCCTGCCCGCGGCCGGGGATCCGCCGCAGCGGCTGATCGCGGTGCTGAAGGCGGCGCTGGGCGGCTGAGGATCCGGCAGCCGGAAACGACGAAAGGCGCCGCGAGGCGCCTTTCGTGTGTCTGGTGGAGGGCTGGGGTCAGAGTCGACTTTCTCGCCCTGCTACAACGGCCTCGTGGGAGTGCCGGGAGAAAGTCGACTCTGACCCCGGTTTTCGCCCCCGGTTTCCCGCCGGTCAGCGCTCCAGCAGCTTGAGCTTGTCCGGCTTGCCTTCCCACTCCTTGGCGTCGGGCAGGCCGTCCTTGCGCGCGGTGATCACCGGCCATTCCCGCGACAATTCAGCGTTGAGCGCGACGAACGCCTCCTGTCCCGCCGGTACGTCGTCCTCGGGATAGATCGCGTTGATCGGGCACTCCGGCTCGCACAGGGTGCAGTCGATGCACTCGTCCGGATCGATCACCAGGAAGTTCGGGCCCTCGTGGAAGCAGTCGACCGGGCAGACCTCGACGCAGTCGGTGTACTTGCACTTGATGCAGTTCTCGGTGACGACGAAGGGCATTGCGGGTCTGTCCGTGCGCGGGGTCGGGCGGTGACTGTTTATTTTAGGGCAGGCGCATGGCTTGCGCCAAAAACCGGGGTCAGAGTGGACTTTTTTCCGGCACTTCCGGGAGGCGAAACAGGGGTCAGAGTCGACTTTTTCCCGGCGCTTCAAGGGGGGCGGGGCTCCAGGGGGAAAAAGTCGAATCTGACCCCGTCAAGAAAAAAAGGCCCGCTTGCGCGGGCCTTTCCGGAAGATGGCGCTCCCTACGGGATTCGAACCCGTGTTTTAGCCTTGAGAGGGCCACGTCCTGGGCCTCTAGACGAAGGGAGCTGGGTGTCGCGCCGGCTGGACGACCGGCTGCTCGGGTCACCCGGATGGGTGGGAGCCGACGCAGCTTGCTAGTATAGCAGCGATCAGGGCGTCGAACATCGGCCCCGCACAAGACCCGCAGGCCGAATGCCGACCAACGATCCATCCGTTTCCCCCTCGCTGCGGATCATCCCGCGCGACCAGCACACGATCTCGCGCAAGGGCATCAGTCCCGGCGCGCTGCGCGTGCTCTACCGCCTGCACGAGGCCGGCCACCGCGCCTGCCTGGTCGGCGGCGCCGTGCGCGACCTGCTCGCCGGCTACGCGCCCAAGGATTTCGACGTGGCCACCGACGCCACCCCCGAGCAGGTCAAGCAGCTGTTCCGCAACTGCCGCCTGATCGGCCGGCGCTTCCGCCTGGCGCACGTGGTGTTCGGCCGCGAGATCATCGAGGTCGCCACCTTCCGCGCCAACGTCGACGACGGCAGCGGCGACCGCCAGGTGCACGACGACGGCCGCCTGCTGCGCGACAACGTCTACGGCACGATCGAGGACGACGCGGTCCGCCGCGACTTCACCGCCAACGCGCTGTACTACGACATCGCCGACTTCTCGGTACGCGACTACGTCGGCGGCTTCGAGGACGTGAACAACCGCGTCCTGCGCCTGATCGGCGACCCGGAAACTCGCTATCGCGAGGATCCGGTGCGGATGCTGCGCGCGGTCCGGCTGGCGGCCAAGCTGCGCTTCGACATCGCCCCCGGCACCGCCGAACCGCTGCCGCGGCTGGCGTCGCTGCTGGCCGAAGCCGCGCCGGCGCGGCTGTTCGAGGAATGCCTGAAGCTGTTCCTGTCCGGGCACGCCGAGGCCAGCTTCGAGGGCCTGGAGCGGCATGGCCTGCTCGCGGCGCTGTTCCCGGAAAGCGCCGCGGCGCTGGCGGCCAACCGCAGCGGCGCGCTGCGGCGCGTGGTCATCGAAGGCCTGCGCAGCACCGACCGGCGGGTGGCGGCGGACGAGCCGGTGTCGCCGGCGTTCCTGTTCGCGGTATTGCTGTGGCCAGCCTATTGCCGCTCGCTGATGGCGCTGCAGGCGCAGGGGCTCAACACCGTCGAGGCCGAGCGCCGCGCCGCCGACCGCGTCACCGTGCACCAGCTCGACACGATCGCGCTGCCGCGCCGGTTCTCGCTGCCGATGCAGGAGATCTGGCTGATGCAGGGGCGCTTCCCGCAGCGCCAGCGCAAGCGGGTGATGCGCACGCTGTCGCATCCGCGCTTCCGCGCGGCCTTCGATTTCCTCGTGCTGCGGCGGGCCGCGTCGCCCGCGCACGACGACGACATCGCCTTCTGGCAGGAGGCGCAGCGCAGCCCGGACGCGGCCATCGCCCACCATCCGCCGGCCGACGACGAACTGCAGGAACCGGCACCGCGCAAGCGCCGGCGTCGCCGCAGGCGGACAAGCACGGGCGCGGAATGAGCCGCCCCGTCGTCGCCGGCATCGGCCTCGGCGGCAACCTCGGGGACGCGCGCGCGACCGTGCTGGCCGCGCTGTCGGCGCTCGACAGCCTGCCCGACACGCGCCTGCTGCGCGCCTCGCGCCTGTACCGCACGCCCGCCTGGGGCGTGACCGCGCAGCCGGACTTCATCAACGCCGCGGCGCTGGTCGAAACCGGCCTCGACGCGCAGGCGCTGCTCGCCGGCCTGCTCGCGATCGAGCGCGACTTCGGCCGCGTCCGAGCGACGGACGGAAGCGATCGCTGGGGACCGCGCACGCTCGACCTGGACCTGTTGCTGTACGGCGATGCGGTGATCGACGCGCCGGGCCTGCGCGTGCCGCATCCGCACCTGCACCAGCGCGCGTTCGCACTGCTGCCGCTGGCCGAGATCGCGCCCGACGCGGACATCCCCGGCGTCGGCCCTGTCCACGAGGCGCTGGCGGCATTGGATGCCGGCGGCATCGAAGCGATACCCTAAGACAACGCTGATCAAGCCGCTTTTGCCCGTCATCCCCGCCTTCGCGGGGATGACAGCAGTTTTTCAGCGTTCTCTTGGGACCTGTTGAGGCGATTGCCATGAGCACCGTGAAACCCCTGACCGTTCCCGACCTGGCCGAGACACGCCGCGCCGGCCGCAAACTGGCGATGCTGACCGCCTACGACGCCGGCTTCGCGCGCGTGTTCGACGCCAACGGCGCGGACATCATCCTGGTCGGCGATTCGCTGGGCATGGTGGTGCAGGGGCACGACTCCACGCTGCCGGTCACCGTCGACGACGTCGCCTACCACGTGCGCGCGGTGGCGAAGAGCCTGCAGCGCGCGTTGCTGCTGGCCGACCTGCCGTTCCAGTCTGATGCCACGCCCGAGCGCGCGCTTGACGCTGCGACCACGCTGCTGCAGGCCGGCGCGGGCATGGTCAAGCTCGAGGGCGCGGGGCCGCACAAGCTGGCCGCGATCCGCTTCCTCGCCGCGCGCGAGATCCCGGTGTCCGCCCACCTCGGACTGACCCCGCAATCGGTGCTGCGCTTCGGTGGCTACAAGGTGCAGGGACGCGAAGCCGCCGCCGCGGCGCAGCTGCGCGCCGATGCGCTGGCGGTGGCCGAGGCCGGCGCCGAGCTGCTGGTGCTCGAATGCGTGCCGTCCGCGCTCGCCGCCGAGATCACCAGGGCCTCGCCGATCCCGACCATCGGCATCGGCGCCGGGCCGCACTGCGACGGCCAGGTGCTGGTGCTGCACGACATGCTCGGCCTCGACAGCGGCCACCGCCGGCCGAAGTTCGTCAAGGATTTCCTGGGCGAGGGCGGATCGGTTGCCGGCGCCGTGCGCGCCTACGTCGACGCGGTCCGTGACGGCAGCTTCCCCGGCCCCGAACACCGCTACGACTGAGCGCACCGTGATCGAGACCATCGACACCCTCGACGCCCTGCGCGCGCGCGTGGCCGGCTGGAAGCGCGACGGCCTGCGCGTGGGCTTCGTGCCGACCATGGGCAACCTGCACGCCGGGCATTTCTCGCTGGTGGAGCTGGCGCGCCGGCACGCCGACCGCGTGGTCGCCAGCGTGTTCGTCAACCCGACCCAGTTCGGGCCGAACGAGGACTTCGCCCGCTATCCGCGCACGCCGGAGCAGGACGCCGCCGGCCTCGACGCCGCCGGCTGCGACGCGCTGTGGCTGCCGTCGGTCGAGACGATGTATCCCTGTGGCGTCGAGGGCGCGGTGCGGATGCGCGTGCCCGGCATCACCGACGTGCTCGACGGCGCGCATCGCCCGGGACATTTCGACGGCGTGGTGACGGTAGTGTCGCGCCTGTTCAACCAGGTGCAGGCGGACGTCGCCGCGTTCGGGCGCAAGGACTACCAGCAGTTGGCGGTGATCCGTTACCTCGTGCGCGACCTCGCGTTCCCGGTCGAACTGCTGGCGGCTGAAACCAGGCGCGAGGCAGACGGACTGGCGATGAGCTCGCGCAACCAGTACCTCGACGCCGGCGAGCGCGCGACGGCGGCGGAGATCCATCGCACGCTGCAGGCGATGCGCGATGCGGTGCGCGCGGGAGGCCTGCCGACGCAGGTCGAGGCCGACGCCATCGCGCGCCTGCGCGGCCATGGTTTCGACGTCGACTACGCGGTGCTGCGGCGGCGTGATCTGTCGGAGGTCGGCGAGGGCTGTTCCGGCGGACTGGTGGCGCTGGTGGCGGCGCGCCTGGGCAGGACGCGGCTGATCGACAATCTGGAATTCGAAACCGGATAGCCATCTGACGGTGGCCGGTCGCGGGCATGGCCCGCTCCTACGGTAGGAGCGGACCATGCCCGCGACCGGCCCTCGCGCCATGCGAGCCTTCGACCGGCACGCCCGCACCCTATACTCGACGCCTGCATGCCACGCGGCGACACGCAGACGGCTGCAGCTGAACCTACTCCCCCAACACACGCAGCAGGCAGGCTTGCCCATGTCGGATTTCGCGACCCTCCGCACCCACGCCACCCGACTGGTCGCCGCGCCGGTGTCGAAGCTCGTCGCCGACGATCCTGTGCGGGCCACGTCGCTGGCGCTGCGCGTGGGCCCGCTGTACGCGAACTTCGCGCGCCAGCGTTACGACGCGCAGGCGCTCGATGCGCTGTTCGCGCTTGCGCAGGACGCTGGATTCCCCGCGGCGATGCGCCACCTGCTCGATGGCGACACCGTCAACGTCACTGAGGGCCGCGCCGCGCTGCACACTGCGCTGCGCGGCGACAGCTCCGACGCATCGTTCGCGCGCGAGTGCGCGGCGCAGGCGCGCGAGGCGCGCGTGTGCATGGCGACGATGGTCGAGGCGCTCGCGGCGAGCGGGGTCAGCGACATCGTCAGCGTCGGCATCGGCGGCTCCGACCTCGGTCCGCGCCTGGTCGCGGATGCGCTGGCGCTGCCCGGCGCACGCTTTCGCGTGCACTTCCTGTCGAACGTCGACGGCAATGCCGCGCAGCGCACGCTGGCCGGCCTCGATCCGGCGAAGACCGCCGCGATCCTGATCTCCAAGACCTTCGGCACCCAGGAGACCCTGCTCAACGGCCGCATCGTGCGCGACTGGCTCGGCGACGATGCACGCGTGTACGGCGTCAGCGCCAACGTCGAGCGTGCCGCCGCCTTCGGCATCGCGCCCGAACGCATCCTGCCGATGTGGGACTGGGTCGGCGGACGCTACTCGCTGTGGTCGGCGGTCGGCTTCCCGATCGCGCTGGCGATCGGCATGCAGCGCTTCGAGGAGCTGCTGGCAGGCGCCGCCGAACTCGATGCGCATGCCGCCAGCGCCGCGCCGCGCGACAACCTCGTCTTCCTGCATGCATTGACCGCGCTGTGGAACCGCAACGCGCTCGGCCTCTCCACCCAGGCGGTGCTGCCCTACGACGAACGCCTGAAGCTGCTGCCGAACTACCTGCAGCAGCTGGTGATGGAAAGCCTCGGCAAGTCGGCGCGGCTCGACGGCGCGCCGCTGGACGAACAGACCGTGCCGGTGTGGTGGGGCGGCCCCGGCACCGACACCCAGCACAGCTTCTTCCAGGCGCTGCACCAGGGCACCCAGGTGGTGCCGGCCGACTTCATCGGCGTGGTCAACAGCGACGACGGCCACGCCGAGAACCACCGCGCGCTGCTGGCCAACCTGCTGGCGCAGACGCAGGCGTTGGCCAACGGCCAGGCCAGCGACGACCCGCACCGCGCCTACGCCGGCAACCGCCCGAGCACCCTGATCCTGCTCGACGCGCTGACGCCGCGTTCGCTCGGCATGCTGATCGCGCTGTACGAGCACAGCGTCTACCTGCAGTCGGTGGCCTGGGGCATCAACGCCTTCGACCAGTTCGGCGTCGAACTCGGCAAGCAGGTCGCGAACACGCTGCTGCCGGCGCTGGAGGGCAGGGCGCAGGCGGAGGATCCGGTGACGCGGGTGCTGCTGGCGGAGTTGAAGGCACGATCCTGAGCCACCGTCCCAACCGGGGCGGTCTACAGTCCGTCATTCCGGCGAAAGCCGGAGTCCATTTTTTGCTCTTGTTGTTCCTGTGTCGAAGCGGAATCAAAAGCAAAATGGATTCCGGCTTGACCAGCCTTCGTCTGTTGAAAGGCGCTTCGCCGGAATGACGAAATTCAGGTGTCTTGTCGCATTCAGGCATCGTGCCGCTGCAGCGCCCATTCGACGTGTTCGCGCACGATCGGATCGTCTGCGCTGCGACGTGACTCGAGCGCCGCGACCACGTCCGGCGTCGTCGGCGCATTCCCCAGCGCCACCGCAAGATTGCGCAGCCAGCGCGAGTACCCGCTGCGGCGGATCGCCGAGCCCTCGCTGCGCTGCAGGAATTCCGCCTCACTCCACGCGAACAGCTCGGCCAGCGTCGCCGTGTCGAGGTGGTTGCGGGCGCGGAAGTCCGGCTCGTCCGTGCGCCGCGCGAACTTGTTCCAGGGACACACCAGCTGGCAGTCGTCGCAGCCGAAGATGCGGTTGCCGATCAGCGGGCGCAGGTCCTCGTCGATGCTGCCTTCGTGCTCGATGGTGAGGTAGGAGATGCAGCGCCGCGCGTCGAGCCGGTGCGGGGCGGTGATCGCCTGCGTGGGGCAGACCTCGATGCAGCGCACGCAGCTGCCGCAGTGGGCGCTGGCCGGCGGGTCGATCGGCAGCGGCAGGTCGAGGTAGAGCTCGCCGAGGAAGAACCACGAGCCGCCGTCGCGGTCGATCAAACAAGTGTGCTTGCCGATCCAGCCCAGCCCGGCGTTGCGCGCCAGCGCGCGCTCGAGTACCGGCGCCGAGTCGACGAAGACGCGATGGCCGAACGGGCCGATCTCGTCCGCCACCCGGTCGGCGAGCCGCTGCAGCCGTTGGCGCATCAGCTTGTGGTAGTCGCGGCCGAGGGCGTAGCGCGCGACGTAGGCGCGTTCGCCATCGTCCAGCGTGCGCCAGGCCGCGTCCGGATCCTGGCCGTAGTCCAGCCCCACCGAGACCACGCGCACGGTGCCGGGCACCAGCTCGCGCGGACGCGAGCGCTTGTCGCCGTGGCGCGCCATCCAATCCATCGTTCCGTACAGGCCGCGCGCCAGCCAGTCGCGCAGGAAGGCCTCGTCCTCACCCAGCTCGACCCCGGAGATACCGCAGCGCTGGAAGCCGGCCTCGCGCGCCAGCGCCTTGATGCGCAGGGCGAGCGCGGCCGGGTCGGCGGTGCGGGCGTGGGTGGCGGGCGAGGGCACGGGCGAAGTATAGAATCCGGGCGATGGACGCCCCCCCGCCCGCCCGAGGTACCCCGCTGTACGACGGCGCCGCCCTGCGCGCGCTGGAGGCGCGGGCGGAGCAGCGTTTCGGCGACGGGTTCGCCCTGATGGCGCGGGCCGGGCAGGCGGCCTGGCGCGAACTGCTGGCGCGCTGGCCGGAGGCACAGCGCATCGTCGTGGTCTGCGGCCCCGGCAACAACGGCGGCGACGGCTACGAGCTGTGCCGCTACGCCCATGAATCCGGGCGCGACGCGCGGGTGCTGCGGCTGGCCGCGCATGAGCCGCGCAGCGAGCTGGCCCGGCGCGCGCGCGACGCCTATCGCGAAGCCGGCGGGCGGATCAAGGATTTCGGCGACGGCTTCGGCCGCGCCGAACTCATCGTCGACGCGCTGTTCGGCATCGGCCTGTCGCGCGAGCCGGACGCGGATGCGGCCCGGGCGATCGACGCGATCAACGCCTCCGGCCTGCCGGTGTTCTCGCTGGACGTGCCGAGCGGGCTCGATGCAGATCTCGGCAGCGCGCCCGGCCGGGTCGTGCGCGCCAGCCACACCCTGCAGTTCCTGGCGCCGCACGCGGGGCTGTGCACGGGCGTGGCACCGCGCTGCACCGGCACGCTGTCGGTGGCGACGCTCGAGGTCGCGGACCTGCTCGCCGACGCCAAACCCGCGGCGATCCGGCTCGACCGCCACGACCTGCGCGGCTGGCTCTCGCCGCGCGCGCGCGACGCGCACAAGGGCGACAGCGGCCACGTGCTGTGCGTCGGCGGCGACCTCGGCAAGGGCGGCGCGGTGATGCTGGCGGCGGACGCGGCCCTGCGCTGCGGCGCCGGGCTGGTCAGCGTCGCCACCCAGCCGGCGCACGTGCCGGCGCTGCTGGCGCGGCGTCCGGAAGTCATGGCGCACGGCGTCGATGCGTCGGCGCAGTTCGCGCCGATGCTGGCGCAGGCGGACGTGGTCGCGCTCGGCCCGGGGCTCGGCCAGAACACCTGGGGCGCGGCGCTGTACGAACAGGCGCTGGCGGCGGCGAAGCCGCTGGTGCTCGATGCCGATGCGCTCAACCTGCTGGCGCGGCATGCGCGGCTCCTGCCCGCCGGCACGATCCTGACGCCGCATCCGGGCGAGGCGGCGCGCCTGCTCGGCTTCACCGTGGCCGAAGTGCAGGCCAACCGCTTCGCCGCGGCGCGCCTGCTGGCGGAGATGTTCGGCTGCGTGGTGCTGCTGAAAGGCGCAGGCACCCTGGTCGCCGCGCCCGAGCGCACGCCGCGGGTCATCGCCGCCGGCAATCCGGGGATGGCGGTGGGCGGCATGGGCGACCTGCTCACCGGCTGCATTGCCGCGCTGCGCGCACAGGGTTTCGAGGCCTTCGAGGCCGCCTGCTGCGGCGCGCTGCTGCATGCGGTTGCCGGCGACGAGGCAGCGATGCAGGGCGAGCGCGGCCTGCTGCCGGGCGACCTGCTCGATTCGATGCGGCTGTGGGCGAACGGCGGTCCCGCGGCATGAGGCTGCACCTGGCGGACGAAGCGGCCACCGCCGCGCTGGCCGCGCGGCTGGCCCGGTGCGCGCCGCCGCGCATGGTGGTGTTCCTGCACGGCGACCTCGGCGCCGGCAAGTCGACCATCGCCCGCGCCTGGCTGCGCGCGCTGGGCGTCACCGGCACCGTGCGCAGCCCCACCTACACCCTGGTCGAGCGCTATCGGCTGGCCGGCGGCGAAGCCCTGCACCTGGACCTGTACCGCATCGGCGACGCCGGCGAGCTGGAGTTCCTGGGCTTGGACGAGGGCGGCGCCGTCCTGTGGCTGGTGGAATGGCCCGAGCGCGGCACCGCCGGGCTGCCGCCGCCGGACCTGCACCTGCGGCTGGCGGTGGCGGGCTCCGGGCGCGATGTCGAGATCGAGGCGGTGAGCGAGGCCGGGCGGACCTGGCTGGCGCAGGCGGACGCGACCACCGATTTGCCGCCGACACCTGAACCGAACCCATAGGAAAGGCCGGCAGGTGACCGATTTCAAAGGAAAAGTGCGTTGCATTTCCCGAGAATCGATGATTGACTAAGGCCCATGCGCACCCGGGGGATCAACTTCCAGCAGATCCTGCTTGGCCTCGCCCTGTTGGGGGCGCTGGTCTGGAATCTCGCGCACGCCGCCGAAATCCGCGGCGTTCAGCTCGGCAGCGGCCCCACCGGCACCCGCGCCGAGGTGCAGGTGGACCGCGAAGCCGAATTCCGGCTGATCTCGCTGCAGAACCCGGACCGGCTGGTGCTGGACCTGCCCGGAAGCCGGGTGGTCGGCAGCCCCGTGGCTCCGCCTGCCGCCGGCGTGGTGAAGGCGGTCCGCCGCGGCAAGCCCGACCCGGGGACCACCCGCATCGTGTTCGACCTCGCCAGCCCGGTGGTGGCGCTCAAGCCGCGCTACGAAACCGGTCCGGCCGGCACCCGCCTGATCATCGAATGGCCCGGCGACGGCCACGGCGACCCGATCGCGCGGATCGCGGCGGGCTCGACCTCGTCGCAGACCCCGACGCAGGCTCCAGTCGCCGCGCCGATGCCCGACACCGTCGCGACGGCAGCGGTCGCTGCGCCAGTGCAGGATCCGTCTGCGTCCTCCGCGGCGGCGACCTCGCGCCTGCTCGCGCAGATGCGCGCCGAACAGTCCGCTGCCGCCACCGTTTCGAACCCGGCATCGCCGCCGCAACCGCAGTCAACGAACGATCCGACGTTGCCGCGCGCGGTGCCGACTCCTTCCACGCAGGCGGATGTCGCCGTCGCCCAGGCGCCGGCGACCGTGGACCCGGTGCCGTCCGCGACCAAGCCACCGCCCGCGACTGCGCCACGCGCCGTCGCCGCAGGCACGCGCCCGCTGGTGATCGCGATCGACGCCGGCCACGGTGGCCAGGATCCCGGCGCGATCGGCCCCAGCGGCAAGCGCGAGAAGGACATCACCCTCGCCATCGCCCGCGAGCTGGCGCGCCAGGTCAACGCCACGCCCGGCCTGCGCGCGCACCTGGTGCGCGACCGCGACGTGTTCATCCCGCTCCACAACCGCGCCCGCATCGCCCGCAGCGCCAAAGCCGACATGTTCATCTCGATCCACGCCGACGCGGCCGAGAACCGCAACGCCAAGGGATCGTCGGTCTACGTGCTGTCGCTGCGCGGCGCCTCCTCGCAGCGCGCGCGCTGGCTGGCGGACAAGGAGAACGCGGCCGACCTGATCGGCGGCGTGCGTGCCTCGTCCAATGACAACACGCTGACCAACGTGCTGCTCGACCTGACCCAGAGCGGGCAGATGAAGGCCTCCGAGGACGCCGGCAACCACATCCTCGACGGCCTCAAGCGCATCGGCAACAACCACAAGCCGCACATCGAGCGCGCCAACTTCGCCGTGCTGCGCACCTCGGACATGCCGGCGATGCTGGTCGAGACCGCCTTCCTGTCGAATCCCGACGAGGAGAAGCGGCTGGTCGACCCGAAGTTCCAGGGCACCGTGGCGCGCGCGATCCTCGACGGCGTGCACACCTACTTCTCCAGCCAGCCGCCGCCGGGCACCCTGTACGCCCTGCGCGCCGCGGAAGGCCAAGTGGCGATGGCCGGCGGCCGGCCGTAGGAAAAACAGGGGTCAAAAACAGGGGTCAGAGTACTGTTTCCGCGCGCGGAAACAGTACTCTGACCCCTGTTTTTCCCCGGTATCATGCGCAAGTGCCGATCCAGCAGCTCCCCGACACCCTGATCAACCAGATCGCCGCCGGCGAGGTCGTCGAACGCCCCGCATCCGTGGTCAAGGAACTGGTCGAGAACGCGCTCGACGCCGGCGCCACCCGCATCGACATCGACCTCGAGGAAGGCGGCGTGCGCCTGATCCGCGTGCGCGATGACGGTGGCGGCATGCCTGCCGTCGAGCTGCCGCTGGCGATCTCGCGCCACGCCACCAGCAAGATCGCCAGCCTCGACGACCTCGAAGCGGTGGGCACGCTCGGCTTCCGCGGCGAGGCGCTGCCGTCGATCGCCTCGGTCAGCCGCTTCCTGATCGCCAGCCGCCGCGCCGGAGACGACCACGGCTCGGCGCTGACGGTCGACGGCGGGCGCGTCGGCGATATCGCGCCGAAGCAGCAGCCGCCGGGCACCCTGGTCGAAGTGCGCGACCTGTTCTACAACGTGCCGGCGCGACGCAAGTTCCTGCGCGCCGAACGCACCGAGCTCGGGCACATCGAGGAATGGCTGCGCTCGCTGGCGCTGGCGCGTCCGGACGTCGAGCTGCGCGTCTCGCACAACGGCAAGCCCTCGCGCCGCTACCGCGCGTTCGCCGAAGCCGGCGGTGGCCTGTTCACCGGCGAGCGCCTGGTCGAAACCCTGGGCGAGGACTTCGCGAAGCAGGCGCTGCGCATCGACCACGCCGGCGCCGGGCTGCGCCTGCACGGCTGGATCGCGCAGCCGTCCTACTCGCGCGCCAGCGCCGACCAGCAGTACGTCTACGTCAACGGCCGCGCGGTGCGCGACCGCAACATCGCGCACGCGGCCAAGCAGGCCTTCGCCGACGTGATGTACCACGGCCGCCAGCCGGCCTACGTGCTGTTCCTCGAACTCGACCCGACCCGGGTCGACGTCAACGTGCATCCGGCCAAGCACGAGGTGCGCTTCCGCGACTCGCGCCTGGTGCACGACTTCGTCTACCGCACGCTGCACGACGCGCTGGCGGGCACGCGCGCGGGCCTGTCCGCGCAGGCCTTGCCCGATGCCGCGTCGTGGCAAGGCGCGGGTGCGCCCGGTTTCGCGCCGCAGTTCGCGCCGTCGCCGGGCGCCGCCATGCCCTTGCATGCGATGCCGCAGTCCGCATCGCAGGTACCGATGCGGCTGCAGGTCGACGAAGCGCGCAGCGCCTATGCCGCGCTCTACGCTGCCAATGAAGACCGCCCGATGCTGCCGCGCGCCGACGACGCGGCTGGCGTGCCGCCGCTGGGCTATGCGATCGCGCAGCTGCACGGCATCTACATCCTCAGCGAGGCCGCCGACGGCCTGGTCGTGATCGACATGCACGCCGCGCACGAGCGCATCGGCTACGAGCGGCTCAAGGGCGCGCACGACAGCGAGGGCCTGCGCGCGCAGCCGCTGCTGGTGCCGCAGGCGGTCGCGGTGTCCGAGCGCGAGGCCGACGTCGCCGAACAGGAGGCCGGCACCCTGGCCGACCTCGGTTTCGAAATCTCGCGCGCCGGCCCGCAGTCGCTGCTGCTGCGCAGCGTGCCGGCCCTGCTCGCCAGCGGCGACACCGAGGCCCTGCTGCGCGACGTGCTCGCCGACCTGCGCGAGCACGGCGAGAGTCTGCGCGTGCGCGAGCAGCGCGACGAGCTGCTGTCGACCATGGCCTGCCACGGCGCGGTGCGCGCCAACCGCCGGCTGACGATTCCGGAGATGAACGCGCTGCTGCGGCAGATGGAAGCCACCGAGCGCTCCGGGCAATGCAATCACGGACGACCGACCTGGGCGCATTTCCCGCTGCCCGAAATTGATCGCTGGTTCCTGAGGGGGCGTTAAGATGACCGGAAACATGAAGGGGATTGCGTGCGCGGCGCTGGCCACGCTGCTGGCGGCCTGCGGCGGCAGTGGCGGCGGCATGCCGGTGGCGGACGAGGCGGACAGCACGCCGGCCGATCCCGCGTTCGTCGCGGACAACGACGCCTGGCGCACGCAGCGCCGCGATGACCTGCTGCAGCCCGACGGCTGGGTCAGCCTGATTGGCCTGCACTGGATCGAACTGCCCGCGCACTACGTCGGCAGCAGTGCGACCAGCGGCATCCGCCTTGCCAAGGGGCCGGAGAAGATGGGCCTGCTGCAGCAACAGGGCGGCCAGGTGTTCCTGACGCCGGAACAGGACGTGGTGCTGACGGTCGACGGCGCGCCGGCGAAGGCGCGTTTCCAGCTGCTGCCCGAGGGCACCGAAACGCCGACCGTGGTCGGTTTCGACGACGGCAAGGGCCGCATAACCCTGATCGAGCGCGGTGGCCGCAAGGCGCTGCGCGTCAGGCACGCCGAGGCGGCGGCTCTGACCGGCCTCGGTCCGCTCGACTACTGGGCGGCGCACCCGTCGTGGCGCGTCGAGGCGCGCTTCATCGCGCATCCGCCGGGGCAGACGCTGCCGATCATGGACATGCTCGGCCACCAGCAGGCGCAGCCGAACCCGGGCCTGGTGGAGTTCGAGCGCGGCGGCAGCACCTACCACCTCGAAGCGCTGGAGGGCGAGGACGGCGGCCTGTTCCTGATCTTCGCCGACCGCACCAGCGGCCACGACAGCTACGCCGCCGGCCGCTACCTGTACACCGACGCGCCCGGCACTGACGGCACGGTGGCGGTCGACTTCAACCGCGCCTACAACCCGCCGTGCGTGTTCACCGACTACGCAACCTGCCCGCTGCCGCCACCGGACAACCGACTCGATCTCGCGGTCACCGCCGGCGAGAAGCGGTACTCCAAGCCCGGGGTGTGACGGAATCCGGCAGGACATCAACTCCGACAACATCACATCGGCAAGATGTCATCCCGAGCCCTTCGGCTTCGCTCAGGCAGGCTCCGCGAGGGATCTGCTTGTGTTGCAGGTGAAGCAGATCCCTCGCTGCGCTCGGGATGACAGGAATGATTTGCCGGACACATCCGAACGAAGCCGTCACATCCGCACCGATGGCCGCGTCATTGAAAGCCGCTGACCCACTACCGAAAGGACACAAGATGCGACTCCGCTGGAACCTGCCCCGCCGCCTGATCCACGCCACCCTGGCCACCGCCGCGCTCGTCGCCTTCGCCGGCGCCGTGCATGCCGACACAGCTCGCAGCGAGGCCCCGGTGCCGCTGCTGTGGAAGGTTTCGGACGACGACAATTCGCTGTATCTGCTCGGCTCGTTCCACCTGCTCAAACCCGACGACTATCCGCTGTCGCGCGACGTCGACGACGCCTTCGCCGACGCCGGGAAGCTGGTGTTCGAGATTGCGCCGGAGGAGATGGGCTCGCCGGCGCTGGGCATGCAGATGGGGCAGGCCGCGCTGCGCACCGATGGCACCCAGCTCGACAGCGAGTTGCCGGACGCGACGCGCCAGGCGCTGGCGGGCTGGTTCGAGGCCAACGCCGCCGAGCTGCAGAAGCTGCAGATGACGCCGCAGGTGATGCAGATGTTCGAGCCGTGGTTCGTCGCGCTGATGGTGTCCATCGTCGAGATGGGCAAGGCCGGACTCGATCCGGCGCTGGGGCTCGATGCCAACCTCGCGCAGAAGGCCAGCCAGGCCGGCAAGGCGACCTCGGGCCTGGAAACCGGCGCCGAGCAGATCGCCTTCCTCGACGGCATGGACCGGAGCGAGCAGCTGCAGTTCCTGCAGGAAGCCCTGACCACCGCCGACGAGGGTGCCGCCGCCGTCGCGAAGCTCCACGCCGCCTGGCGCGCCGGCGACGCCGACATGCTGTGGGACGAGATGGCGGTGGACATGCGCGAGCGCTTCCCGAAGCTCTACCACCGCATCAACGTCGAACGCAACGACGCCTGGGTGCCGAAGCTCGAAGCGAAGCTGCAGGCCCCGGGCAGCGACGACGTGCTGGTGGTGGTCGGCGCCCTGCACCTGCTCGGCGAGGACGGCGTGGTCGAGAAGCTGCGCGCGAAGGGCTACGAGGTGGAGCGCATCTGCTCGGCTTGCCAGCCGTAGGAGCGGGCCATGCCCGCGACGGGTTTTCCGTCGCATCCGATCCACCGGTCGCGCCCATGGGGCGCTCCTACGACGGCAGCATCTCGATGCAGTCGACCGGACACGCCGGCACGCACAGCTCGCAGCCAGTGCACAGCGGCGCGATGACCGCGTGCATCAGCTTGCTGGCGCCGACGATGGCGTCGACCGGGCAGGCCTGGATGCACTTGGTGCAGCCGATGCAGTCGGCTTCGACGATCACCGCGACTTGCGCCGGCAGGTGCGGCCCGCGGCTGCGGTCGTAGGGCACGACCGGCACGTCGAGCAGGCGGGCGAGGGCGCGCGCACCGGCGTCGCCTCCCGGCGGGCAGCGGTCGATCCCCGCCTCGCCGCGCGCCATCGCCTCGGCGTAGGGCCGGCAGCCGTCGAAACCGCACTGGCCGCACTGCGTCTGCGGCAGCAGGCGGTCCAGGCGTTCGACGAGGTCGGGGCGATGGGCGTTCATGTGATCGCAGGGCCGAAGAATTCCTCGTGACCGTCATTCCGGCGAAAGCCGGAATCCATTTTGATTCTGCCCTTGCTGTTGATCTTCCCCGGGTCAAAACGAGAACAACGGCAAATGGATTCCGGCTTTCGCCGGAATGACGGCCATCGAGCTTTGTGACTGATCGTCAACGCACCGGCATGCCCGGCAGCGCACCGGCATCGACGTCGAGCAGCGCCAGCGCGCCGCCGTCGAAGCCGGCCGAGAGGATCATGCCCTCGCTCACGCCGAAGCGCATCTTGCGCGGCGCGAGGTTGGCGATGAACACCACGCTGCGGCCGACCAGCTTGTCCGGCTCGCCGTAGCTGGCGCGGATGCCGGAGAAGATCTGGCGCTGGCCGAGGTCGCCGGCATCGAGCAGGAAGCGCAGCAGCTTGTCCGAGCCCTCGACGAAGCCGCATTCGAGCACCTTGCCGATGCGCAGGTCGAGCTTCGTGAAGTCGTCGATGTCGATGAGGCCGGGATTGGGAATTGGGGATTGGGGATTCGAAGGTGCTGCCTTGGATTCCGCTTTCGCTGGCGGGGTGGCCGGCGCGGCGGCCAGCGTGTCCTTCGAAGCTTCGGTCATGGCGTCGATCTGCTTGGGGTCGATCCGCGTGAACAGCGGCGAATACGTCTTGATGGCGTGGCCGAGCAGCGGCCGGTCGAGATCCGACCACGCAGCCAGCGGCGCATCGAGGAAGGCCTCCACCTGCGCGGCGACGCCGGGGATCACCGGGCGCAGGGCGCCGGCCAGCACGCGGAACAGGTTCAGGCCCTGGCTGCACACCGCCTGCAGTTCGGCGTCGGCGCCTTCCTGCTTTGCGATCACCCAGGGCTTCTTCTCGTCGATGTAGCGGTTGGCCTCGTCGGCCAGGGCCATCGCCAGGCGCAGGACGGTGGCCGGCTCGTTGCGCTCGTAGGCTTCGCGGATCGGTGCCAGCGCAGCGACGAAGCGCGCGTACATCGCCGGATCCGGCAGTGCGTCGGCGAGGCGACCGTCGAAGCGCTTGTCGATGAAGCCGGCGCAGCGGCTGGCGAGGTTGACGAACTTGCCGACCAGGTCCGCGTTCACGCGCGCGACGAAGTCCGACAGGTTGAGGTCGACGTCATCCACGCCGCCGGAGGACTTGGCTGCGAAGTAGTAGCGCAGCGCCTCCGGGTGCAGGCCCTGGTCGAGGTAGGTGCGCGCCATCACGAAGGTGCCGCGCGACTTCGACATCTTGGCGCCGTCGACGGTCAGGTAGCCGTTGACGTGCAGCCGCGTCGGCGCGCGGTGGCCGCTGCCGTGCAGCACCGCCGGCCAGAACAGGCCGTGGAAGTTGACGATGTCCTTGCCGATGAAGTGGTGCAGTTCGGCGGTGCTGGCGGGCGCGAGGAAGGCGTCGAAGTCGAGGCCTTCGCGCGCGCACAGCACGCGGAAGCTCGACAGGTAGCCGATCGGCGCGTCCAGCCACACGTACAGGTACTTGCCCGGATGGCCGGGGATCTGGAAGCCGAAGTAGGGCGCGTCGCGGGAGATGTCCCAGGCGCGAAGGCCGCCTTCGCCGTCCAGCCATTCGAGCAGCTTGGCCTTGACGCCGGGCACGGCGACGTCGCCGGCCAGCCATTCGCGCAGGAAGTCCTCGAAGTGGCCGACCTCGAAGAAGAAATGCTCCGACTCGCGCAGTTCCGGCGTGGCGCCGGACAGCACCGAGCGCGGCTCCTTCAGGTCGGTCGGCGCATAGGTCGCGCCGCAGGCCTCGCAGTTGTCGCCGTACTGGTCGGGCGTGCCGCAGTTCGGGCAGATGCCCTTGACGTAGCGGTCGGGCAGGAACATGCCCTTTTCCGGGTCGTACAGCTGCTGCACCGAGCGCCGCGCGATGTGGCCGCCGGCGTCGAGCGCGAGGTAGATCGCCTCGGTCTGCTTGCGATGGATGTCGGAGTTGGTCGAGTCGTAGTGGTCGAAGGCGACGCTGAAGTCGGCGAAGTCGCGCTCGTGCCCCACCTGGATGCCGGCAATGAAGGCTTCCGGCGTGGTCCCGGCCTTCTCGGCGGCGAGCATGATCGGCGTGCCGTGGGTGTCGTCGGCGCAGACGTAGTGCACCGTGGCGCCGGCCATGCGCCGCGCGCGCACCCAGATGTCGGCCTGGATGTAGCCCACCAGGTGGCCCAGGTGCAGCGGGCCGTTGGCGTAGGGCAGGGCGTTGGTGACGAGCGCGGGATGGTGCATGGTGGAGGCGGCGGCGGGGGAGGCGGATTATCGCATGCCACCCGAGCCGGCCCGGCGCAGGACAACAGGACGCAAGGCAACGCTGAAAATGTGCCGTCATCCCCGCGAAGGCGGGGACCCAGCGTCGTTGCTCTTGAAGACACTGGCTCCCCGCCTTCGCGGGAATGAGTAGCAAAAAAAGCCCGGCAGTCCTGTAGGTTGGGGTGACCCCGGACTTGATCCGGGGGAACCCCAACGAACACGCCGCATGCCGGGTCGGGTGTTGGGGTTCGCAAGCTTCCCCCAACCTACGGGCTATGCCGCCTTGTGCAATTCCTCGCGGATCACCCGCCGCAAGGTACGTTCCAGTGCGCCTTCACGATCCTCGATGTGGGTGCGCAAGGCGTCGTTGATGAGGGTCTGATAGTTGCCGCCGCCCTTTACCTGGGCGCGGAACCAGGCGAGCACGTCGGGGTCCAGGCGGATGGTGATCCGCTCCTTGCCGGCATTGCCCGTCTGTGCGCGCGCGAGCGCCGGAACCTGATCGACGCGCTTGGCATTGATGAAATCGTAGTTCTTGCTCATGTCTCAGCTCTCGCGGTATGGGCGCGCTTCAGCCGGACTGGCGCGGCGCGCAGAGATGATGCGGATGCTGTCGGGCAATCGCTCGGTCCAGACCACCAGTAGAACCCTGTTGGTGAAGCCCATGCCCAGGGTCACGTATCGAGGCTCGCCTTGTGCATCGCCATCTTCCAGTGTCAGCGCAGCGGGATCCTCCAGCGCGCCGATCGCGTCCGCGAAGTCCACGCCGTGCTTGGCGAGATTGGCGGTGCGCTTGGCTTCATGCCATCGATACTCGATGCGGCACAGTGTATGCACGTTTGGCATACGTTGCAAGTCTGTCCAAACCACGGCTCCGCAACTGGTAGAAGAACCGAAAAAAAGCCCGCCTGAAGCGGGCTTTTCCATTCATCCATCCGGCGCGGGGCCTAGCTCGCGCGCTCCCACTTCGCCGTGCGGCAGAACATCAGCTTGCAGCCGGTGATTTCCAGCGTCCTGCCATCGGCCGACTGCTTGACGCTCTTGGCCTTGAAGCTGTCGCCGGAAGAGGGCTTGAAGCCGCTGCCGCCGCCCCACACGCCGTCCTTTTTCTTCAGGTCCCAGAGCACGCGCATGCCGACCACGGGCTTGTTCTTGTCGGCGCCGGAGCATTTGGTGCACTTGGCGTCGGGCACGTCCAGGGTTTCGACGACCCTGGCATTCAAGGTCCCGCCGGCGGTCGAGACTTCGACGATCGACATCGCCTTGCCGGTTTCGTCATCGAGCGTCCGCCAGCGTCCGTCCACCGGATCCGCCGCGGTGGCGGAAGCGGCGATCGCCAGCATCGTTGCGAACAGCGCCCACTGGGTCTTGCGCATGGTCCCTCCCGGGGATTCCCGTGTTGTTGATGTGCGTGGCCGCCTTCCGGCGACCGCCCGGAGTGCTTTATAGCGCATCCGGTGGCGTATGGAGCGGCGGCCGGACGCGACATTCAGCACGGCGCAGGGCTGTCCTGGGATTCCCGTCACATTTGCTCGTCATCCCCGCGAAGGCGGGGATGACAGTAGTTTTCTCATCGTTGCCCCGTCGCTACCGGCTTACTCCCGCTTGTCGTCCGCCGTTGCCGGAGGATCGGCCTGTGTTTTCGCATCCGGAACCGGCGAGACGGGACCCCGGACCTGCTCGACCTCGCCCACGTCGACTCTGCCGGTGCGCAGGGTGGTCCAGATCGAATCCTGCCACGTCCGGTATTGCTGCGGATCCCAGTACATCGGGTGGTAGTACTGGGTCGAGTCGATCGTGCCGACGCCCGGGACGATGATCTGCACCGGACTGGTGGTGGAGCCCAGGCGGCTTCCGGTCATCTTCCTCAGTTCGCGCTTCAGGGCCAGCGCAAGTCGCGGTTCAGCCACCTCGTCCGCGTACTCGGCGTGGATGCCCGGGCCCTCGCGCTCGGCGCGCTCCCGCTCATGCGCCTCCAGTTGCTGCCAGTAGCGTTCGCGCTTCTCGGCGAAGCTGGTGTAACCGCGTTCCGCCGCGAGATCCATCCAGACGTAGGCGAGCGCGCGGTCCACGTCGCTCCCCCATCCGATCCACAGCATCTCGCCGAGGATGGCCTGTGATGGCTTGTCGCCGTAGTAGGCCGCGCGCCTGAACGCCTGGATCGCCTTCGCGTGGTCCTTCTCTGCGTAGGCGTCCAGCCCACGCGAACGGTGGAGCAGGTCTGGATGGCCGTCCAGGAAGCCGGCGGCCACCATGAACGGATCGATGGTCGGGTCCTGGCGCTTGGCCTTGCCGGTAGCCTGCGCCGCGGCGGCCGGCAGCAGGAGCAGGAGGGCAACGAGGATCGATGGGATCAGGCGCGTCATGTGCATGGTCGGGGGCGTTCCGGGACATGGAATGGTACGGCGGCGTGCGTCAAGGCTGGTCCGGCCAGGCCGGTATCAACAGGACGCCATGCCGCGGCGGATGTGACCCGTACGCATGGCCGCCGGCTACCGTGCCCTGCGTGCGCACAAAAAGGAAGCGGCGCTTTCGCGCCGCTTCCGGTCCTGCCTTGCAATGCTGTTCGCGATCAGAACTTGTAGTTGTAGCGAACGAACAGCGAACGGCCATACCAGTCGTACTGCGTGGCGAAGGCCGGCACGTTGCCGTAACGGCTGTAGGCCGGGTTGAAGCCACCGGAGATCTCGGCCGGCTTGGCGTCGAACACGTTGCGGATGCCGACCAGCAGCGACCAATCCGGCTGCTCGTAGCGGATCGAAGCGTGGTGGTAGAAGCGCGCCTCGGCGATGTTGTCGCGGATCGAGTTCGGGCGGGCCTGGTAGGTGAAGCGATCCGACTGGTTCAGCGTCTCGGTTTCGCCCACGTAGTCGACCTGCCAGGTGTAGGCAAAGTCACCACGCTTCAACGCACCGCGGAGGTTGCCCACCAGTTCCGGACGGCTGATGTCGCCGTTGCGGTCGTTGGTGGCCAGGCCATCCGAAGCCGATGCGCTGAACACGCGCCGGTAGTCCTCGGTGGTGTAGGTGAACTGACCCTCCACCTCCACCTTGCCGAAGGAGAAGTCATTGTCGTAACGCAGCAGCAGGTCGTAGCCGCGGACCTTCTGCTTGTTGACGTTGACGTAGGAGGCGTAGACCTCTTCGATCTTGTTCGGTGCGATCGGATGGTCGGGCGCGTTGCGCACGAGCATGTCGCAGAACGAGTTCGGGTACACCTGCCCGCTGTAGCAGCCGGCCACGATGGCGCCGGCGCCCAGCGACGCGATCTCGTCGCTCACTTCATAGTCGAAGTAGTCCAGGGCCACGCTGAGCGGGGCGAAGGACGGGGTCCAGACGATGCCGGCGGTGAAGGCCTCCGAGGTTTCGGGCTTCAGCAAGCCTGCGCCGCCGCCCTGGAAGACCTGGGCCGAACTGGCGTTGCCGACGTAGTTGCCGGGAATACCGGCGGCGGCACAGTTGGCCTGGGTCTGCGGCGAGCGGTTGTTGGCCGGATCGGCCCAGCCGATGCAGGGGTCGAGGCCCAACTGCGCGGTGAAGCTCGACAGGTTGCCCAGGTACAGCTCGTACAGGCCGGGGGCGCGGTACGAGGTGCCCTTGGTGGCGCGCACGCGGACCGAAGGGATGATCTGCCAGCTCAGGCCGGTCTTCCAGACATTGTCCGACTCACCGACCGAGTCGTAGTCGAACCAGCGGCCCGACATGTTCCAGACCAACGACTCGAAGCCGGGAATGCCCTTGAGCAGCGGGACTTCGATTTCGGCGAAGATTTCCTTCACGCTGTCGTCGCCCACGGTCGGCTCCGCAGAGGTCAGGCCCCAGCGATCCCGCGCCATTTCGTACGGGCCGGGCGCATCGTCGATGCTGAAGTCACGGTATTCCACGCCGATCGCAGCACCCACGGCGCCGGCTGGCAGGTTGAACAGTTCACCTGTGGCCACGGCGTTGAACACGAACTGGTCGTAGACCGTGTTGCCCCAGTCCCAGTCGCCGATCGTGGCGGCCAGTTCGGCCATGCCTTCGCCGCTGAGGTAGCGGGGACTGAAGTAGTCCAGCACCGGTGCGTCGTCGCTCCAGGTGACGTCGCCCGAACGCGAACCGACGATGGTGAAGATGCCGTAGTCGCCGCTGGAGCGGGAGTACGAGGCGTTGCCCTGCCAGGCCCAGGTGTCGGTGAAGCCGAACAGGCCGTCGAGCTTGGTGTTGAGGTAGTAGTAATCGACCTCGATCGACTGCGGCATGATCATCGGCATGATCGGCTGCGCGACGCCCGACGGCACCGGCGTGACGAAGGTCGGGTCATTGGCGTACCGGTAGATCGCCGGGGCGGTGGCGCCACCGGTGACCGGGAAGAACTGGCGCAGGCGATGCGTGTCGGTCTGGCGGCGGTTGAACAGGAACTCGGTGTTCCAGTTGACGTTGCCGAAGCTGAAGTCCGCGTTCGCGTAGACGCTCATGCGCTCCTGGCGATCGATGACCTGCACGTCGTTGTAGAAGTCGAAGTTGAGGACGTCTTCGAAGCCGGCGCCGCTGGGATGGGTCCAGCTGGTGGACACGCGCGGACGGTAGCCCGGGATCATGCCGATGGTGACGCCGTCCGGGGACGGGATGTAGCGCACGCCGGTGAAGGCGTCGATCACCGTGTTGGCGTACAGGTTGGTGCCCGAGCAGCCAGCCAGCGAGGTGCCGGCCAGGATGGAGCGGTCCTCGCGGTCGATGCGGTTGCCGTTGTCGTCCCACACCATGTCTTGGGTGCAGCGGAAGAAGCGGCGGTCGCCGACGCGCAGAGGCTTGTGCACGTAGTACTCGGCGGCCACCATCAGGTTGCCGTTGTCGAAGTTCCAGCCGGTCGCGCCGGAAGCGGTGAAGGATTCGCCGCCACCGTTGAAGGGCACGCGGCCGCTGACGGTGATCTCCGGGCGGTCGATGTTCTTGCGGGTGATGATGTTGACCACGCCGGCCAGCGCGTCGGAGCCGTAGATGGACGAGGAGCCGTCCTTCACGATCTCGATGCGCTGCACGATCGACTGGGGAATGACGTTGAGGTCGAAGGCGAGGACCTGGCCACGGGTACCGGCGGGGCCCGGGCGGGCGCCGTTGAGCAGGACCGCGGTGCGCTGTGCGCCCAGGCCGCGCAGGTTGACCGTCTGCACGCCGGTGCCGCCTTCGACCACGAAGCCGCTGAACTGGTTGTTGATCTGGGTGGAGCCGGCCGCCACGCTGGACTTCTGCAGGAACTCGGCGGTATCCACCATGCCGACCGCGACGCTGGTGTCAGCGGTGATGACCTGGACCGGCGAGACCGAATCGAACTCGACGCGACGCAGCAGCGAACCGGTGACGGTGATCCTTTCGAGCTCGGTCGCCTGGGCCGGCGCCTGCGGCGCGGATTGTTCCTGCTGGTCGGCGTCCTCTTCGGACTGGTCCTGTGCCAGTGCCGCCGTGCCATACAGGCAGGTCGCTACCGCCATGAACAGCGGCAACTTCTTGAAGACAAGGTGGTTTCTCTTCGACTCACGCATAGCTTGCTTCCCCAGTATTTATGTGGTGTCACGTGAATGTTACGGCCACGTTAACGGAGTATAAGCGTGCTTGTTAGCAATTCGCAAACCTTTGGTTGCGATTCAGCAAAGGCGCGGGAAAGAAGGCGTCGTCGAGGGTCGCCGGGGAGGCCTGTGAGGGCGTCTGGACGGGTGTGATCCGGCGGACGACCCGGGTCCCCGGGCGTTGAACTCGCAGGGGCTTCGCCATGCGCGGCCGGACAGCCGCCGTCCGGGCGTAGCGTGTCCGGACAAGGCGGCAGGGCCCGGGAAGGGCGGCAGGCGTCGGGAGGTGACGGCGGACTGGCATCGCCAGCCGGACCCGGTCACGGGACCGCTGCTCGCCGGGCCAGCGTCCAAACGCAACGAGGCCCCGGCATGCCGGGGCCTCGCGTGGGGCGGAAGGGTGGCCTTACAGGCCGCCCGGGCCGCAGTCCTTGCTCAGGAAGTCCCCGATCAGGCCCAGCGTCGTCACGTGGTGCCGGTAGTACCAGGGCATGCTGTGCGGCATGTCCGGGATCAGCTCGTACCTGGCGGCCACCTTGTTCCGCACGCCGTTGTAGAAGTCGCTGGCGTGGAACGAGGGCGTGCGCACGTCGCGGTCGCCGACGTAGAGCAGCACCGGGATGTTGGCCTTGTCGGTGTTGCGCATCGGGTCCATGCCCTTGAGCGTGTTGCCCTGGAGGATGCGCTGCAGCCGGTCGTCGCTCCAGGAGCGGCCGATCTTGGCCAGGTCGGTCACCGGCGCGCCGGAGATCGCGCACTGGTACGGGCTGTCGGGACGCACCACGGCCGCGGCGGCGGCGAAGCCGCCATAGGAGTAGCCGAAGATCGCGAGGCGCTCGGCGTCGGCGATGCCCTGCTTGACCAGCCAGGCCGCACCATCGTCCTTGTCGTCCTGCATCTTCTGGCCCCATTCGGCGTCGCCGGCGAGCCACAGCTTGCGCCCCAGTCCCGCCGATCCGCGGTACTGCGGGCGCAGCACGGCGTAGCCGCGGGAGGTGAGGAAGGGCACCCAGCCGCTACCGTCCCATCCACCGAAGTCACGCGCCCAGGGGCCGCCGTGGGGATGGATGATGGTGGGCAGGGCGGCATCGCCCTGCTTCCAGCCGGCCGGCAGGTCGAGGATGGCGGGGATCTTCAGCCCGTCGCGGGCTTCGTAGGTGACCCAGCGCTGCTCGCCGATGCTCGACGGCTTGATCCAGGGGCGTTCGCTGCCCAGCGTCTTGATCTGCTTGCGGTCCAGCAGCACGTGGTAGGCCGGCGGTTCCTGGGCGCTTTCGGTGCTGAACAGCACGCGCGAGAGGTCGTTGTTGTAGCCCGTGATGTAGATCGACTGGCCGGGATAGGCCTTCTTCAGGGCCGACTGGATCGACTGCATGTCTGGGTCGACGTAGACCACTTCCGGCACCGGGCCGCTGACGGTGAAGCCGAGGATGCGGTTGAAGTTGCTCGGCTGCGCGCCAAGGATCAGCTGGCTGATGGAGAACTGCGGGTGCGCGAGCAGCGGCTCGTCCTCGAACTTGCGCGCCGCCGGGTCGTAGATCCAGGCCTGGACCTGGTCGGAGAACAGGTCGGTGAGGACGTAGAAGTTGCCCGTCTTCTCGTCGATCCCGACGATGTTGACGGTATAGCGCTCGCTGAGCCTGCGGGTCAGGTTGTCGTGGGTCTCGAACTCGCCGCTCTTCGGGTTCCGGATCAGGACGCGCTGCTCGAACTCGTCAGCCGCGATCGGTTCGATCTGGGTGCGGGTCAGCAGTTCGCCGTTGCGCGGATTGAACAGCCCCGGCTCGGTGCGCCCGCCGGCCCTGAGCAGCAGTTCGGTTTCGTTGGTCCGGAGGTTGTACAGGTAGTAGTTGCCGCTCAGGTTCACCGCGTTCATCTGGCGGATGATCACCTTGTCCGGGTCGAGCGGCAGGGTGCTGACGAGGCTGGCGGTGCCGGCGATCTCCAGGCAGCGCTGCATTTCCTGGCTGACGCCGATCTTGCGCGTGTTGTCGGCGAAGGCTTCGCCGAACTTCTCCTGCTTGGCGTCGGTCAGGTAGGCCTTGGTCACGAAGGTCTTGGTGGAGCCGGAGACCCGGCCTTCGCCGCAGCCGCCCAGCTGCCCGGTCCATTCCTGGCGGCCGATGACCAGCACGCGATCTGCCTTCATCGCGTTGGCCTGGACGAACTTCATGCGGTCGCCCGAGGGCTTGATGATCGAGCCGGCGTCGAGATTGTCCAGGTCCCAGGTCGCCAGCCCGGTTTCCCTGTTGTTCGACCCCGGCAGCGCGACGATCGCAACCAGGTTCTTGCCGTCCGTACTCATGGAGACGAACCGGATGTCCGGCTCGCGTGCGAACGACTCGATCGGAATGGGCTCCGCGGCCACCGAGCCGCCGGCTGCCAGGCACAGCGAGAGAGTCGCCAACTGCACGAACTTCGATTTCATCATCACGCCCCAGGTCTTCGATGTGGACAGGTCCGGCTGTCCCGCTGCAGCCCCATGTTGATTGCGCAGCGGACTCTTGCCTCCAGCCGTGAATAGTAGCGGCTGCAACGACTGAACGGACAGTGGTGTCGTGGAGGCGGCGGTCCCGTGCGCCTGGAGCGTGGAGTCGCGGGCATGCCGGAGTTTCGCTGCGGGGGGCAGGCGTGGTCACGGTACACTGCGGACCTTGGCATCTCAGGGCACAGCGCAAGCCTCCATGGCGATCCACTCCCACGCAGTCCAGCCCCGGCTTTCGCCGCTTCCGAACATCCGCAACATCCTGGCCGTGGGCTCGGGCAAGGGCGGGGTCGGCAAATCCACGACGTCGGTCAACCTCGCGCTGGCCCTGGCTGCAGACGGCGCCCGGGTCGGGGTGCTCGATGCGGACGTGTACGGGCCCAGCATCCCGATGATGCTGGGGCTGACGGGCAAGCCAGAGAGTCCGGACGGGAAGTCGATGCTGCCGCTGCGGGCGCACGGGATCGAGGCGATGTCGATCGGGCTGCTGGTGGACCCGGATACGCCGATGATCTGGCGCGGGCCGATGGCGACCACGGCGCTGACGCAATTGCTCAACGACACCCGCTGGGGTGGCGAGGAGGGGCTGGACTACCTGGTCGTCGACCTGCCGCCGGGCACCGGCGACATCCAGCTGACCCTGGCGCAGAAGATCCCGGTCGCCGGCGCGGTGGTGGTGACCACGCCGCAGGACGTGGCCACGCTCGACGCGCGCAAGGCGCTGCGGATGTTCGCCAAGGTCGAGGTGGCGGTGCTGGGCCTGGTCGAGAACATGGCCCAGCACGTGTGCTCGAACTGCGGCCACGTCGAGCACCTGTTCGGGCAGGGTGGCGGCGAGCGCATGGCGGCGCAGTACGGCGTGCCGCTGCTGGGCTCGCTGCCGCTGGAGATCGGGATCCGCGAGCAGGGCGATGCCGGCGTGCCGATCGTGCTCGCGGCGCCGGATTCGGCGGCAGCGGAGGCCTATCGCCAGACCGCGCGCCGGTTGATCGAGGAACTGGAGAAGCGGCCGCGCGCGCCGCGTGGGATCTCGGCGTCGCTGCTGTAGGGCGGGTCTTGACCCGCCGCTTCATGGCCCACCGTTGCGCCGCGCGTTGATGATTCCGGCGGGTCGAGACCCGCCCTACGAGGTTCTGCTGTAGGAGCGGGCCATGCCCGCGACCGCGGTCCATGTGCCGTGGTGATTCACGATCGATGCGCGTGGCGGCGCGTTCGGTCGCGTGGGTCGCGGGCATGGCCCGCTCCTACGTACAATGTGCGGATCGGCCGCGTGGTGGCCACGGGATACCGCAGCATGAGCATCAAGAGCGACCGCTGGATCCGGCGGATGGCGGAACAGCACGGCATGATCGAGCCCTACGAGCCGGGCCAGGTGAAGCAGGCCAACGGCGGCCGCATCGTCAGCTACGGCACTTCGAGCTACGGCTACGACGTGCGCTGCTCGCGCGAGTTCAAGGTGTTCACCAACATCAACTCGACGATCGTCGACCCCAAGCACTTCGACCCGAAGAGCTTCGTCGACATCGAGGCCGACGAGTGCATCATCCCGCCGAATTCGTTCGCGCTGGCGCGCACGGTTGAGTACTTCCGCATCCCGCGCGACACCCTGGTGGTCTGCCTGGGCAAGAGCACCTACGCGCGCTGCGGGATCATCGTCAACGTGACCCCGCTCGAGCCGGAGTGGGAGGGCCACGTGACGCTGGAGTTCAGCAACACCACGCCGCTGCCGGCGCGGATCTACGCCAACGAGGGCGTGGCGCAGATGCTGTTCTTCCAGTCTGACGCCGACGACGTCTGCGAGACCTCGTACCGGGACCGTGGCGGCAAGTACCAGGGGCAGACCGGGGTGACGCTGCCGAAGACTTGAGTTGCGGCGGGCTGCTGCACGGTTGAGTGCGCTCGGGAGCCACGAGAGCAAGTTCGTGTCAAACACTTGCAACACCGTCATTCCCGCGAAAGCGGAAGTGCTTTACAACAGCCACAGGCTGGTCAATCCAGCTTTTGTGTCGCAATGTCCATGGATCCCCGCTTTCGCGGGGATGACGGCGCTTTTGCCAACGTTGCGCTAGATCCCGAGCGCGCGCAATTCGCTGCACGGGCGGGCGCGTTCCCAGACCTGGTCGAGGGTGGTGGCCAGCTGGCGCGCGCGGGCGGGTGCGTCGTGGCCGGTTTCGCCGTCGAAGCGGTGGCCGAGGGGGCGGAAGAAGTAGCCGCCGGTGTCGTTGGCGAGGAAGGCCGAGGGGTAGCTGCGGTCCACCGGATCCTCGACTTCGCGCAGAGCGAACACGCTGGGCAGGCGCTGGGCGAGTGCGATCAGCGGGGCGTGGGCGCGGTGCGCGACGGCGGCGTCCTGCAGCAGGATCCGCGCCTCGCCGCCGATGCCGGCGGTGCCGAAGCGGCGCAGGGCCTCGAGCACGCGCGGCTGGTCGTACAGGCCGGGGTCGAGTTCGCGGCTGTAGATCCACAGCCGGCGGCGCGCGGCGCGGATGAGTGCGGCGGTGGTGGCGATCGCGGCGTCGCGATCCTCGATCGCGCGCGGATGGCCGAGGCGCAGCTGCATCGCCTGGTGTTCGATGCCGGCTTCCATGAAGCGCTCGCCGACCGGCGTGAAGCCATGGTCGCGGTAGAACGCGATCGCGTCGGCCTGCGCGTGCAGGTGGACGCGGTCGAGTCCGTCCTCGCGCGCCAGGCGCAGCAGCGCGTGGAGCAGGGCGCTGCCGACGCCGCGGCCGCGCTGGTCGCGCAGTACCGCCATGCGGCCGATCTTTCCTTCCGGGCTCAGGCGCGCGGTGCCGATCGCGAGGCCTGCCTCGTCGCGCGCCAGCACGTGGCGGCAGCGCGGGTCGAGGTCGTCGATCTCAAGCTCGGGCGGCACCTGCTGTTCCTGCACGAAGACGATGTCGCGCACGCTGCGCAAGGCGTCGCGCGCGCCGGCGTAGTCGTCGACGACGGTGATCCGGAACGGACCGGTGGCGGTCATGTCACTCATCCTCGTCCGCCGCCCGCCACTGGTAGTGGCCTGTGTGCAGCAGCTCGTGCACGACGTCACGCCCGGTCGCCGACAGCGCGGCGTAGCCGGCGCCATCGAGCGTGGCCGCCGCGGCGATGCGCTGGGCGTCGCGTGCCGGAAGCGCGAACTCGTGGCCGGAGACATAAAGCCGTCCGCCGTCCGCGGCGCGCCGCCAGGCCATGCGCGAGAACGGGTGCCGTAGCAGCGCCGCGTCTTCGTGGTCGAGCGTGAACTCGATCTCGATGCGCGACCGCTCATCCGCCTCGCCCGCGGCGACGTCGGCGTTGCGGTAGCTGGTGATGAAGCGGCCGAACCAGTCGCCCAGCCGGTCGGGATCGTTGAAGCGCAGCACGTTCAGCGCCTCGACCACGCGCCGCATCGCCTCGGCGTCGATCTCGTTGGCGTCCTTCGGCGGCACCAGGTCGGCGTCGCCGTAGCGGATGGCATCGTCGGCGTCGGCGGCAAGGGTGTCGATGTAGTCGCCCATCAGCTCGGCGGCCGAGGGCGCGCGCATGCCGACCGAGAAGGTCAGGCAGGGATCCTCGGCGACGCCGTGGTGCGGCACGCCCGGCGGCAGGTAGAGCATGTCGCCGGGGCCGAGCACCCAGTCGTGGGTCGGCGTGAACTCGCGCAGCAGCTTGAGTTCGACGTCGTCGCGGAACTCCAGCGGCGGATCCTCGCCGGCATCGATCTGCCAGCGGCGGTGGCCCTGGGCCTGCAGCAGGAACACGTCGTACTGGTCGACGTGGGCGCCGACCGAACCGCCGGTGGCGGCGAAGCTGACCATGACGTCGTCGATGCGCCAGCGCGGCAGGAAGCTGAAGTGCGCGAGCAGGGCGGCGATGTCGGCGTCCCACTTGTCGACGTCCTGCACCAGCAGGGTCCAGTCGCGATCGCCGAGCGTGGGGAACAGTTCTTCGGGGAACGGGCCCGACTGTAGCTGCCAGGCATCGCGCGCGCGATCGTGGCGGATCAGGCGCGACAGTGCGAGCTCCTCGCAGGCGAGGCCGGCGAGGTCTTCCGGTTCGATCGGCGAGACGAAGCCGGGGAAGGCGTTGCGGATCAGCAGCGGGCGCTTCTGCCAGTAGTCGCGCAGGAAACGTGCCGGCGTCATGCCGAGCGGGCGTGCGCGGGTGGCGTCGATTTCGATGGGGAGGGAGGCCATGCGCGAAAGCCTACGCCAACGGGGTGGCGGTCGCATCCCGGTCGCGCCCATGGGGCGCTCCTACAACAGCAGTTCCGTAGGAGCGGGCCATGCCCGCGACCTGGTTTCGGTCCGCGCCCGCGCGTCGGTTCGGGCACGGTGCCAGCCGAAGCTTCCTCAGACAGGCGCCTGTCGAGTCGCTCGCCCGCGGTCGCGGCGTAGCGCCGGCAGGCGTCGGCGTCGACCAGTGGCGCATTGGCGGTGGGGCCGATGCGCGTCCACAGCGCGCTGGCGGAAGGGTGCGGGGTGACGAGGATGTCGCAGTCGAGCGCGGCCACGCGCGCCAGCGTGGCGCGGAAGGCGGCGAGGTAGCCCGGGTGCGCGGCCTCGTCGGAGTAGCGGTAGGTGTCGTCGGAGATCGCGGTCAGGCTGTCGGCGTAGACGATCCGGCGGCAGTCGTCGCCGTCGCAGGCGTTCCAGGTCCAGCTGGTGCCGCCGGGCGTGTGGCCGGGCGTGGGGATCGTGCGCAGCGCGATCGGGCCGACGCGCAGCATCTCGTCGTCGGCGATGGTGCGCACCACGGCCACCGGCGCGAAAGGCTCCAGCACCTCCAATTGCGGATCGCTGCGGTCGCTGGCGCCGCGCTTGAGCGTCGCCACCGCTGGCGCGCGCGCGAACACCGGCGCGCCGGTCGCGCGCTGCAGCTCCGCCAGTCCGCCGGCGTGGTCGAAGTGCTCGTGCGACAGCACGATGGCGGCGACGTCGGCCGTATCA
This sequence comes from Luteimonas sp., assembly GCA_035444805.1. Taxonomy (GTDB): domain Bacteria; phylum Pseudomonadota; class Gammaproteobacteria; order Xanthomonadales; family Xanthomonadaceae; genus Luteimonas. The sequence goes on from DAOMPM010000001.1 coordinate 64,565, forward strand.
AAGCCCAGCTGGCGGATGCTGTCGAGGATCAGCGCGCCGGCCTGCGGCGTGGCGCCGTCGATCAGCACGTGGCCGTCATCCGAAGTCACCAGCAGGGCGCTGATGCCGCAGGTGCCGACGTACCAGGTGTTGCCGTGCAGGCGCAGCGGCGTGGCCGGGTCGTTCCAGCCGGACTTGTCGTGGCAGGCGGTGGCCGCCTTGGGCTGTTCGGGCAAGGGCGTCGGAGGGGCGGGCGCAACAGATGGTGCGGAGGCGCATCCGGCGAGCAGGAGCGGGAGCAGCAGGTACCGGGTCGTCTTCATGTGGTCGGGCCGGTGGCCGTTCAGATCCCGCGGGCGAGGGCTTCGGCCACGCCGGTATAGCTGGCCGGCGTCATCGCCAGCAGCCGGCGCTTTTCGTCGGCGGGCAGTTCGAGAGATTCGATGAAGCGCTGCATCGAGTGCTCGGTGATGCCCTGGCCGCGGGTCAGCGCCTTGAGCTGCTCGTAGGGGTTGGGCAGGCCGTGGCGGCGCATCACCGTCTGCACGGCTTCGGCCAGCACTTCCCATGAGGTGTCGAGGTCGGCGGCGAGGCGGTCGGGGTTCGGGCTGAGCTTGTTCAGGCCGCGCAGCAGGGCGTCGTAGCCGATCAGGGCGTGGCCGAAGGCGGTGCCGAGCGCGCGCAGTACGGTCGAGTCGGTGAGGTCGCGCTGCCAGCGGCTGACCGGCAGCTTGGCGGCGAAGTGCTCGAGCAGGGCGTTGGCGATGCCGAAGTTGCCTTCGGCGTTCTCGAAGTCGATCGGGTTGACCTTGTGCGGCATGGTCGAGCTGCCGACTTCGCCGGCCACCACCGCCTGCCTGAAGTAGCCCAGCGAGATGTAGCCCCAGACGTCGCGGCACAGGTCGATCGTGATCGTGCCGATGCGCTTCTGCGCGTCGCAGATCTCGGCGATGTAGTCGTGCGGCTCGATCTGGGTGGTGTACGGGTTGAACTCCTCGCCCAGCGACTCGACGAAGCGCTGCGCAAACGCCGGCCAGTCCACGTCCGGATAGCTGGCGACGTGGGCGTTGTAGTTGCCGACCGCGCCGTTGATCTTGCCGGTGATCGACACCGCGGCGAGCTGCTCGCCCTGGCGCTGCAGGCGCGCCACGACGTTGGCGATTTCCTTGCCGACGGTGGTCGGCGAGGCGCTCTGGCCGTGGGTGCGCGAGAGCATCGGCAGCGCGGCGTGGGCGTGGGCCATCCCGCGCAGCTTCTCGATCACCGCGTCGAGCCTGGGCAGCAGTACGTCCTGGCGCGCCTGGCTGAGCATCAGCGCGTAGGCGAGGTTGTTGATGTCCTCGCTGGTGCAGGCGAAGTGGACGAACTCCAGCGCCTGTGCCAGCGAGTCCTCGTTCTTCAGCCGCTCCTTGATGAAGTACTCGACCGCCTTGACGTCGTGGTTGGTGGTGCGCTCGATCTCCTTCACGCGTGCGGCGTCGGCGGGGGAGAAGTCCTGCCAGAGCCGCTGCAGTGTGGCCACCTGCGCCGCGTCGAAGGCGGGCAGCTCCGCGATGCCCGGCTCCGCGGCCAGCGCCACCAGCCATTCGATCTCGACCCGCACGCGGGCGTGGATCAGGCCGTACTCGGAGAAGATCGGGCGCAGCGCGTCGACCTTGGCGGCATAGCGGCCATCGAGCGGCGACAGGGCGAGCAGGGCGGCGTCTTGCGGGGAGGTGGCGGACATGAAGGCGGACGGACGCGGGCGGGGGGCATATTCTAGTGTCGTTCGCGTGTAGGCGGGCGATCCTCGTCGGGGGCGTCAGGCGGTTCCGGTCCCTGTCACCCTGTCATTTCGACCGGAGGGAGAAATCTGCTTTCCTGCGCCGAAAAGCAGATTTCTCCCTTCGGTCGAAATGACAAGTTCTGTCGAGGCAGCTTGCGCGTATCCTTGGGTGGCCAAGCCAGCGCACCTGCCAGCTGCCACCTTTTCAAGGAGACAGGACCGATGGGCAAGTCGAAGAAGGCCGATGGGGCCACCGCACGATTCCGGATCGAGCACGACAGCATGGGCGAGCTGCAGGTGCCCGCCGACGCGCTGTGGGGCGCGCAGACGCAGCGGGCGGTGCGGAACTTCCCGGTGTCCGGGCAGCCGATGCCGCGCGGCTTCATCCGCGCGCTGGGCCTGGTCAAGGCCGCTGCGGCCACGGTCAACGGCGATCTCGAACTGTTGCCCAAGGGCACCGGCAAGGCGATCCACGCTGCCGCGCTGGAAGTGGCCGAAGGTCGCTTTGATGCGCATTTCCCGATCGACGTCTACCAGACCGGCTCGGGCACCTCGTCGAACATGAACGCCAACGAGGTGATCGCCAACCTGGCCTCGCGCGGCGCGAAGAAGGTGCACCCCAACGACCACGTCAACCTCGGCCAGAGCTCGAACGACGTGGTCCCGACCGCGATCCGGGTCTCGGCGCAGCTGGCCGTGGTCGAGGACCTGCTGCCGGCGCTCAAGCACCTGCGCAAGACCATCGACGGCCGCGCGCGCGCCTTCGGCAAGGTGGTCAAGACCGGCCGCACCCATCTGATGGACGCGATGCCGCTGACGATCGCGCAGGAGTTCGGCGCCTGGTCGTCGCAGATCGCCTCGGCCGAAGCGCGGATCACCGATGCGCTCAAGCGCCTGCGTCGACTGCCGATCGGCGGCACCGCGATCGGCACCGGGATCAACGCCCATCCGCAGTTCGGGAAGAAGATGGCGCGCGAGCTGTCGAAGCTCACCCGCACCACGTTCGAGTCGGCGGCCGACAAGTTCGAGGGCATCGCCGCGCAGGACGACGCGGTGGAACTGTCCGGCCAGCTCAACGCGCTGGCGGTGGCGCTGGTCAAGATCGCCAACGACCTGCGCTGGATGAACTCGGGGCCGCTGGCGGGCCTGGGCGAGATCGAATTGCCGGCGCTGCAGCCGGGTTCGTCGATCATGCCGGGCAAGGTCAACCCGGTGATCCCGGAGGCGACGGTGATGGTGTGCGCGCAGGTGATCGGCCACCACGCCGCGATTACCGTCGCCGGCCAGACAGGCAACTTCCAGCTCAACGTGGCACTGCCGCTGATCGCCGCCAACCTGCTCGATTCGATCAAGCTGCTGTCGAACGTCAGCGTGCTGCTCGCCGACAGCGCGATCGCCGGGCTGAAGCTGCGCAAGGACAACATCAACGCCGCGCTCGACCGCAACCCGATCCTGGTGACGGCGCTGAACCCGGTGATCGGTTACGAGAAGGCGGCGGCGATCGCCAAGCGCGCCTACGCGGAGAACCGGCCGGTGTTCGACGTGGCGCTGGAGGACAGCGGGCTGGCGGCGGAAAGACTCAAGGAACTGCTTGATCCGACAGCGCTGACGCGGGGCGGGATCCACGGCCGCTGATACCCGAGCGTAATCGACAGGAGCGGGCCATGCCCGCGACCGGATGGCAATGACGCCCGGCCAGATCGGGTCGCGGGCATGGCCCGCTCCTACGTCCGTCCTTTGGGCATCAGCGCTTGCGCGGCAACTCAACCTTCCCGCGCACGTTGCGATGGTCGATGTCGCCGCTGCCGATGGAGCGCGCTGTCAGCTCGGACGCGCCCCGCACGTCCAGGTCGCCGGAGCCGATGGAGCCGACCTCCACCGCGCCAGCGATGCCGGTGAGGCTGGCGTCGCCGGAGCCGATCGAGCCGATCCCGACGCGGCCGCCAGCACGATCGAGCGAGAAATCGCCGGAACCGATGCTGCCAACCTCGACCTCGCCGCGCACGTTGCGGACGCTGACGTCGCCCGAGCCGATCGACGGGACGTGCAGCGCGCCGACGTTTTCGATCTCGATGTCGCCGGAACCGACCTTGGCCGAGACCTTGCCGGGTATCCGCTTGATGTCCAGGTCGCCCGAGCCCACGGTCGCGTCGAGGCTGGCCGTGCCGTTGACCCAGGCATCGCCGGAGCCGACTTCGAGCGCCACCGGCAGGTTGTCGGGCACGGTCGCGGACAGGCGCAGTTCGGCGTAGCGGTTGCCGAACCATCCGGAAAGGCCGTTGCCTTCGCGCCAGGCCTTGACCACGAGGGTGTCGCCGCTCTTTTGCTGGGTCAGCTTCAGCCGGTCGAGGTCGCCGGCATTGGAGGCGCAGGCGCGCCCGCTGACGGCGCCGTTGCCGCCCGGACGCGCGTCGAGGCGCAGCTCGTTGTGGCCGATGTCGAACACCACGTTGCGCACGCCGGCGAAGTCGAGCTGGAGGTTGCGCGGCGCGGAATGTGCGCACGGGTCGTCCGCGAACGCGGGGGTGGCGGCCGACAGGAGCAGGGCGAGGATGGCGAGACGGGTCATGGGCGTTCCTGTGTCGGGGTTCGAGGGCTTGGATGCGGCGAAGGCGCGAACGGTTTAAGGCAACGTTGATCGAGTCGCTTTTGCTCGTCATCCCTGCGAAGGCGGGGACCCAGCGTCTTTGTTCTTCAAAGGCTTGAAGTCACTGGGTCCCCGCCTTCGCGGGGATGACATCGCTTCTTCAGCGTTGCCTTGATCCTTGCCGGGGATTCGTGTCGTTCGTCACGCGGCGGTCGCGCCCACGGGCGCTCCTGCGCCACTCGCCGTGTTTGCGTGATCAGCGCGTGGCGTCGTCCGTGGCCGGCGCGGCCTGTGCTTCCGGCGCCGGTTGAGCCGATGCCTGTTCGCGAGCGGCAATCTCAGCGGCGACGGATTCGCGCTTGGCCCCGCACTCGTCGACGTCGCTGGCCTCCATCCGCGCATAGGGTGCGAACTCCGGCACGGTGGCGGCCAGCGACTGCTGCGCGGAGAGCAGCCCCGGCAGTTGCTCGCACAGCTGCAGTGCGGCGGCTTCGAGCTGCTTGCCTTCGGCTTCTTTGATGCGCTTCTCGATCTGGTCGGTGTCGCCGCGGAACAGGCTGCCGATGGCCTCGCGTGCGACCTGCATGCCGAGGTCGGCGCCCTGCACGCCGATGTCCATGCCGGCTTCGGCGATGGCGATGATGCTCTCGCGGTAGGCGCGCGCGGTGGCGCGTGCGCTGTCGTCCATCCTGATCTCGGTGCCCGAGATCACCAGTTGGCCGTCGCGGGTGATGTGCGCCGGCGGCAGGTCCTTGGTGCTGCGCGAGACGCGCGCGCCGCTGATGCGCACGTCGTAGTCGCCGTTGAGGTTCAGGTCGCTTTCGCGCAACTCACTGCGCGCTTCTTCCATGGCCTTGGCGACGGTGCGGCCGAGTGCGGTCTTCGGCGTGGCGTCGGCGGTTTGCCCATCGGGCGTAGCGGGCGGTGGGGCGTCGCGCTGGCAGGCGGCGAACAGGGGGAGGCAGGCGAGGAGGGTGAGGGTGGCGAGGGGTTTCATGTCCGGTTCCTCGGGATTGCAGGGCGTGTGGGAATGGGACGCGGGTGTTGGGGCGGTTGTGACGGTGGAGTGTTCAGGACAACGCTGATCAAGCCGCTTTTGCTCGTCATCTCCGCGAAGGCGGGGATCACGCCACTTTTTTGCCTTCGCCGGGATTCGCGGATCACTTGATCGCAGACTGGCAATAGGCCAGTTCGGCTTCGGTTGGTGATTCGTTGCCGTCCATGGCGAAACAGCAGCGCCTCCGGACAGCCCGGCCCAGCCATCCATGGCTGGGCGTTCGGCAGACCGCGCGGCAGTGCCTGGCGACCTTCGTTGTTCTTGCTGCCATCCATGGCGGGACAGTAAGGGCTTCGGACAGCCCGGCCCGGCTTGCCGGCCCCGCGCAGCGCGCGGGGCGTTCGTCCGACATGCGAAGCGGTGCTTCGCAAGCATGTCGGACTCACCCATGGCCGGGCGTTCGCCCGAGCGCGAACCGGCGATAGGCCGGTTCGCAAACGCTCGGGCTCACCCCTCATCCCGCCAGCGCCTCAGGCGGATGGCGGCGAGGATCATCGCGACGCCGGCGGCCACGCCGATCCACAGGTTGGCGCTGGCCAGGTTCCGGTATACGCCGACCGGGTTGAACAGGTTGCGCGCCGCGCCGGGCACGTCGAAGTCGATGCCCTGCAGGTGCTGCATGTCCATGAACGTCACCGGGAACACGCTGGTCAGCAGGCGCAGGACGATGTTCTTGAAGAATGGCCAGGTCAGGTCGTCGTAGACGCCGAGGAACTCCAGCCAGGCGACGAAGATGCCGGCGAACAGCGGGATCATGATCGCCCACAGGAACGGCTTGCTCCTTGACCATGCCGAGCACAGCATCAGCCAGCCGATGGTCGGCATCGCCCACAGCGCGTACACCGGGATCGCGGCCACGTACTGCGCCGAGATCAGCAGCGGGCTCGACGGCCCCCACAGCAGGGTGACCGGATTGCCGCCATAGAACAGCACCACCACGCTGATCAGCAGGAGGAAGCCGAACATGGTGAGGATCGCCGCGCCCGTGGCCAGGATCGGCGCGACGATCGCCGCGCTGGCGACCTTCGACCACACCGTCGACGCGTCCGACAGCGGCAGCGATTTCCAGAACAGCACGCTGCGGTTCTTGCGCTCGTCGTACAGCGTGCCCAGGCAGTAGAAGAACAGCACGAACGCGAGCACGATGAACGGCCAACCGGAGGCCAGGATCAGGGTCACGTCGAGGCCGTCGCCCAGCTTGGCCAGGTCCTCGTGCCCGAGCTGCGAGGTGAGCATGCCCAGGTCCAGGCCGTTGATCTGGATCTGGTGGCCGCTGTCGAGCGAGATCTTCGCGCCATCCGGAATGCGGCCGCGCGCGGCGACCATGGCGATGGCGATGCCCATTGCCGACAGCAGCAGGGAGATGACGCCGGCGACCAGCGGCGCCCACAGGAAGCCGCCCTTGTGTTCCCAGAACTCGCGCCGCAGCAGCCAGCGGAAGCGATGGGTCTTGTGGATGTGGGTCCCGGCCGTCCCGCGCGGGGCGTCGGGCAGGGTGTCGGCAGCGGCGTTCATGCGTAGGTTCCCTTCATCGTGGCGACGAACAGATCGGCGAGGCCCGGGGTGCGGGTTTCGCCGTACTCGGCGAGCGCGGACGGCGACATGCCGTCGAACAGCATCACGGTCTTGCCGAAGGGCAGGGCACGCTCGTCGATTGGCCCCAGCGCGCGCGCAGCCTCGGCGCGGTCGGCGTTGACCAGGACTTCGACGAAGCGCGCGCCGACGTCCTCCATCGGCGCGTCGAGCACCACCCTGCCGTCGCGGATGAACATCACGTCGGTGAGGATGTGCTCGACCTCCTCGACCTGGTGGGTGGTGATGATGATGGTCTTCTGCTCGTCGAAGTAGTCCTCCAGCAGGCGCTGGTAGAACTGCTTGCGGTAGAGGATGTCGAGGCCGAGGGTGGGCTCGTCCAGCACCAGCAGGCGGGCGTCGATCGCCATCACCAGCGCCAGGTGCAGCTGCACGATCATGCCCTTGGACATCTCGCGCACGCGCTGGCGCGGCTTGAGCTGGGTGTTGGCGAGGAAGCGCTCGCACTTGGCGCGGTCGAAGCGCGGATGCACGCCGGCGACGAAGTCGATCGCCTCGTTGACCCGGATCCAGCGTGGCAGCACGGCGACGTCGGCGATGAAGCTGACGTCGTTCATCAGCTCGTCGCGCTGGGTGCGCGGATCGTGGCCGAGCACGCTCAGTTCGCCCTCGAACGGGATCAGGCCCAGCAGGGCCTTGAGCGCGGTGGTCTTGCCGGCGCCGTTGGGGCCGATCAGGCCGACGATGCGGCCGGCTTCGATGCTGAAGCTGGCGCCGTCGAGCGCGAGCTTGTTCCTGTAGGCCTTGCGCAGGCCGCGGGCGTTGACCACCTGCAGGCTGTCGACCACGGCGTTCATCGTGTGCCTCCCTTCAGCGGCTGCGGCTGCATCAGTTCGTCCAGCGCCAGGCCCAGGCGCTGGATGCGTTCCAGCACCAGCGGCCACTCCTCGCGCAGGAAGCGTTCGCGTTCGTTGACCAGCAGTTTCTTCGCCGCTTCTTCGGTGACGTACATGCCCAGGCCTCTTCGTTTTTCGACCAGCGCCTCGTCGGCCAGCTCCTGGTAGGCGCGCGAGACGGTGATCGGATTGAGTTGGTATTCGGCGGCGACCTGGCGCACGGAAGGCAGCGCGTCGCCGGGCTTGAGCACGCCGTCCAGCATCATCGCGATCACGCGTTCCTTCAGCTGGCGGTAGATGGGAGCGCCATCGCTCCACTGGATGTTGGTCATGGCATCAGCTCCGGTCGCCGCGGCCCGTCCCGCGTGCGAACGAGAAGTAGGGGATGGCGATCGTGCTGCGGACGCTGGTGTTGCCGCGCTTGCGCCGGGGCGTGGTGTCTTCCCTTGCCTCGGCGGCCTCGATGAGCATGCCTTCGGCCAGCGCCCCGGCCATGGCAGCGTCGGTGGTGATGGTGGTGATGAAACCGGTCGTGGCGACCAGCGCCTGCTCCAGCGAGCCGGCCCGCGCCATCTCGGCTTCGAACTGGCGGCGGCGCGCGTCCATCCGCGCGGCCAGCGCGTCGCTCGCCGGCGTCGCCGCCGGCTGGTCATGGGCCGGCTGGTCATGGGCGATCATCCCGCCCGGCACCGAAGTGTCCGGCGGCAGCGGGCGCGCCGACATCAGGCCGACCGCCAGCACCAGGCCGGTGACGGAGAAAGCCAGTATCGTGTTGCGGAGCTTGCGGTTCATGATGAACGTCCTGCTCTGGTGGATAGGTGTTGTATCTAACTATAACACCAGAACAGGCAAGGTCAAGCGGTTCGGGAACCAAATCGACCCAACTGAAGTCATGGTTCCTGCGACTCCCCCTGCAGTCCGGGAGAAAATCAAATGAAATCAATTATTTGTGCTGTTTCAGCGATGTTGCTGACGGTGGCCGGCGCGGTGTCGGCGGGCGACCTGCTCGACCGCGACTACCGTCCGCTGGCGGGCAAGCAGGCGGTGAACCTGGAGGCGACCTATGGCGGCGACGTCCTGCTGATCGTCAACACCGCGAGCAAATGCGGGTTTACGCCGCAGTTCGAGGGCCTGGAGCGCCTGCATTCGCGTTTCAAGGCGCAGGGCTTCGCGGTGCTGGGCTTCCCGTCGGGGGATTTCCGCGGGCAGGAGTTCGAGGACGAGAAACAGATCCAGGAGTTCTGCACGCTGACCTATGGCGTGAAGTTCCCGATGTTCGAGCGCGTGCACGTGGTCGGCGGCGAAGCGACGCCGCTGTACCGCGACCTGCTGGCGGCCACCGGCGAGGCCCCGGCGTGGAACTTCCACAAGTACCTGGTCGGTCGCGACGGCAAGGTCGTCGCTTCGTGGGGCAGCCGTACGGTGCCGGAGGATCCGGCCATCGTCGCCGCGATCGAACGTGCGCTGGCCGTGCCGAAGCCGCCAGCGCCCTAGGCTGACTGAACGTCCGGCGGCCGCGGGCGCGACCGAGATTGCCGCGGCGCCCCGCGCTCGCGACAATACGCCGGTTGCGCCGCTGCCGCCGGCGCGTGCCGGAGTATCCCGTTCAATGAACCTCTTCGTGCGTGGCCTTGCCACGCTGGGCCTGTCTGCGCTGCTCGTTGCGGAATCGGCTTCCGTGGCGGCGGCTCAGCCGCAGGCGGCCGTGACCTCGCTGTCCGGCGAGCGCCAGAAGATCAGCTACCTGATCGGCATGGACGTGGGCCAGTCGATGAAGGCGGCGGGGCCGGACATCGACTTCGCGAGCTTCCAGCGCGCGGTGTCGAACGCGCTGGCCGGAGGCGAGCCGCTGATCGGCGAGGCGGAGGTCGCCCAGGTCGGCCAGGCACTGATGCAGCGCATCGCCGCGCGCGATGGGCGGCGGGTGCCGGGCATGGCCCCGGGCAGCCAGCCGCCGGCGGTGGACAAGGCCAAGGTCGGCCTGATGATGGGCCTGAACGTCGGCCATTCGCTGGCGCCGCTGGCCGACACCATCGAGGTGCCGGTGCTGGTGCAGGCCGTGCGCACGGTGGTCGAGGGCGGCACGCCGCTGCTCTCCACCGACCAGGCCTCCGAAGTGCGCCTTGCCCTGGAGCAACGCCAGAAGCAGCAGGCCGCGCGCAGGGGCGAGGCCAACCGCCAGGCCGGCGTCGATTTCCTCGCCAGGAACCGTCTTGCCAAGGGCGTGTTCACCACCGGATCCGGGCTGCAGTACAGCGTGCTGCAGTCGGGTTCGGGACCGCGTCCCAAGCCGGGCGACAGCGTGCGCGTGCACTACCGCGGCACCCTGCTCGACGGCACCGAGTTCGACAGCTCCTACGGCCGCGGCGAACCGGCCGAATTCGGCCTGAACCAGGTCATCGCCGGCTGGACCGAAGGCCTGACCCTGATGCCGGTTGGCGCGAAGTACCGTCTCTGGATCCCCGGCGACCTGGCCTACGGCCAGCGAGGCAGCCCGCCCAACATCGGCCCGAACGAGACGCTCGTGTTCGAGGTTGAACTGCTCGGCATCCACTGAAATCCCGCCGTGGCCACGGCCGCGGCATCTTCCGATCCCGTATTCCGTCCTGGAGTTTCCACATGAATGCTTCGATGCGCACCCCCACCCTGGCCCTGCTGGCCGTTGCCCTCTCGTTCGCGCTGCTGGCCTGCAAGCCGCTGGACAAGGACACCGGCAAGCCGCTCGACGGCAGCGACGAGGCCGCGGCGCCGACGGTGGCGGCCAAGGGCGGCCTGAAGACCGAGAAGCAGCAGGTCAGCCACGTGATCGGCATGCAGATCGGCGACAGCCTGAAGTCGGCGAAGGACGAGATCGACCTCGACACCATCTTCAAGGCCATCCGAAGCACGGTCGACGGCAAGGAGCCGCTGTTCACCCAGGAGGAGGCGATGCAGGTGATGCAGGCCTTCGGCACGCGCATGCAGGCCAGGCAGATGGCCGAGTTCCAGGAGTCGGGCAAGAAGAACGCCGAGGAAGGCGCGAAATTCCTCGCCGAGAACGCCAAGAAGGGCGACGTCAAGACCACCGAGTCCGGCCTGCAGTACCAGGTGCTGAGCGAAGGCTCCGGCGCGAAGCCGAAGGCGTCCGACAGCGTGCGCGTGCACTATCGCGGCACCCTGCTCGACGGCGAGGTGTTCGATGACTCCTACGCGCGCGGCGAGCCGGTCGAGTTCGCGCTGTCGCAGGTCGTGCCGGGCTGGCAGGAAGGCCTGCAGCTGATGCCGGCCGGCAGCAAGTACCGGCTGTGGATCCCCGGCCAGCTGGGTTATGGCGAGCAGGGCACGCCCGGCGGCCCGATCGGCCCGAACGCCACCCTGGTGTTCGAGGTGGAACTGCTCGACGTCGTCAACGCTGCCCACTGATCCGGGACAGGGACGCACACGGATGCGAGTCGCGATCTTCGGCACCGGATACGTCGGCCTCGTCAGCGGCACCTGCCTGGCGGAAGTTGGGCACGACGTGGTCTGCGTTGACGTCGACCAGGACAAGATCGACGGTCTGGAGCGCGGCTTGGTCCCGATCCACGAGCCGGGCCTGGAACCGATGGTCAAGGCCAACCACGCGGCCGGGCGGCTGAAGTTCACGACCGATGCCGCGGCGGCGATCGCAACGTCCGAGGTCGTGTTCATCGCCGTCGGCACGCCACCGGACGAGGACGGCAGCGCCGACCTGCAGTACGTGCTGGCGGTCGCGCGCACGATCGGCCGGCACCTGCGCGCGCCGGCGATCGTGGTCGACAAGTCCACGGTGCCGGTCGGCACCGCGGACCGGGTGCGCGACACGATCGCGGCCGAGCTGGCTGCGCGCGGCGTCGACATCGCCTTCGACGTGGTCTCCAACCCGGAGTTCCTGAAGGAGGGCGCTGCGATCGAGGACTGCATGCGGCCCGACCGCATCGTGGTCGGCACTTCAGATCCAGCCTCGGTCGAGGCGCTGCGGCGGCTGTACGCGCCATTCAACCGCAACCGCGACCGCTTCGTGGTGATGGACGTGCGCTCGGCCGAGCTGACCAAGTACGCGGCCAATGCGATGCTGGCGACCAAGATCAGCTTCATGAACGAGATCGCCAACATCGCCGAGAAGGTCGGCGCCGACGTGGAGGCGGTGCGCAAGGGCATCGGTTCGGATCCGCGGATCGGCTGGCACTTCATCTATCCCGGCGCCGGCTACGGCGGCTCGTGCTTCCCCAAGGACGTGCAGGCGCTGGCGCGCACCTCGACCCAGCACGGCCACGAGCCGCGCCTGCTCAACGCCGTCGAGGCGGTGAACGACAGGCAGAAGTCCCATCTGTTCGAACTCGCCGTGCGCCACTACGGCAGCGCCGAAGCGCTGCGCGGCAAGACCATCGCGCTGTGGGGGCTGGCGTTCAAGCCCAATACCGACGACATGCGCGAGGCCTCGAGCCGGCGCCTGATGCAGCAGCTGTGGGAGGCCGGAGCCAGTGTGCGCGCGTACGATCCCGAGGCGCGCGCGGAGACGCAGCGGATCTTCGGCAAGCGCGACGACCTGGTGCTGTGCGACAGCGCCGCAGAGGCGCTGCAGGGTGCGGACGCGCTGGTGGTGATCACCGAATGGAAGCAGTTCCGCAGTCCCGATTTCGCGCAGCTGCGGCAGGACCTGCGCGACACGGTGATCTTCGACGGCCGCAACCTGTACGAGCCCACCGACGTCGAGGCCGCCGGTATTGCCTATTGGGGCATCGGCCGCGGCCGCTCCATCCGGATCGCGTGAGCGCGATGGCCGATGACGCACTCGAGCAGCGACTGGTGGAACTGGAAATGCGTCTGGCGTTCCAGGAGCAGGCCATGTCGGAGTTGAACGAGGCGCTGACCGCGACGCGCCTCGAAGCGGCGGCGGCGGCCGAGCTGTTGAAGCGCGTGATCCAGGACCTGAAACTGACCCGCAGCGACGGCCCCGGCGATCCTTCGCTGGAACCGCCGCCCCCGCACTATTGATCGTATTGCCATGAGTGATTCCCTGCGCGACCAACTGCTGGGCCTCGGCTTCAAGCCCGCGCCGAAACCGGAGCGCGACAAGACCGCGGCACGGCGACCCGGCAAGCCAGGCGACAAGCCGACCGTGGCCAAGCCACACGCGGGCAAGCCGAAACCGGGCGACAGGCAGCGCAAGGGCGGCGGCAAGCCGGCGCGCACGCGCGAGGACATCGATCTCGCCAAGGCCTACGCGATCCGCGCGCAGAAGGACAAGGACGAGCGCATCGCCGCCGAGCGCCAGAAACAGGAAGAAGCGCGCCTGCGCCGCGAGGCACGTGCGAAGCTGGAGGCGTTCCTGAAGGACAAGTCGCTCAACGACGCCGAAGCGGAGATCGCGCGCCACTTCCCCTACGGCGGCAAGATCAAGCGCATCTACGTCAACGCCGACCAGCTCAAGGCACTCAACGCCGGCGAACTGGGTGTGGTCCAGCTCAACGGGCGCTACCTGCTGGTGACCGCCGCCGATCTGGCGCAGGCCGGTGCAATCTTCGCCGACTCGGTCGCGCTGATGGTCGATCCCGATGCGCCGGCCGAGGACGATCCCTACGCGGATCCGCAGTACCAGGTGCCCGACGATCTGGTCTGGTGACAAAGGGGCGCCTGGTGTTGCTCATGGCCATGCGCGATCAAGAAGGCAAGTAGGAGCGGGCCATGCCCGCGACCCGCGGCGGGCGGGACATCGTCGCTGTCCGGTCGCGCCCATGGGGCGCTCCTACGCCAATGTATATTGATCGCAAGTGGGTATCAGTACGCCCGGGAGCAGAAAATCAGGAGACCCCGATGACCGTGTCCGAAGTCCTCGCCCTGCTCGACGCCGAGCGCGACGAGCGAGGCATGATGCACTGGGAGAATCTCGGCCCGGGCACTGCCGGGATGCGGAGCTACGGAATCGGACTCACGCGCCTGCGCAAGCTGGCGAAGCGGATCGGCCGCGATCGCGAGCTCGCGCAGGCGCTGTGGAAGACCGACGTCCATGACGCCAGGGTCATCGCGCTGCTGATCGACGACCCCGCGCAGATCACCCGCGACCAGGCCGAGCGGCAGGTCGGTGAGCTGGCCGGCGGCATGCTGGCGCATGTGTTTGCCTCCTGCGACGCAACGCTCGCGAAGACCTCGTTCGTGGTCGAGCTTGCCGACCAGTGGGTGCGCAGCGACGACCCGGTCCGTCGCGATTGCGGTTATGGGCTGCTCTATGAGGCGTCGAAATTTTCCGGAAAGAAGGCGCCGGGCGAGGAGTTCTTCCTCGCCCATGTCGAGCGAATCGCGGAGACGATCGACGGCGAACCGGAGAATGTCCGCCTGTCGATGGGAGTGGCGCTGATGGGGATCGGGAAGCGGAGTGCCGCGTTGAACAGGGCTGCCCTGAAGGTCGCGCGGGACGTGGGGCCGATCGAGTTCACCTCCGCCAGCGGCGAATGCGAGCCGTTCGACGTCGCGAAGCATCTGGTCACGGACCGGCTGAAGGAGAAGTTGGGAGTGTAGGGGCGCCCCGTGGGCGCGGCCGGGGCGCGATGATGCCCCGGCCGCCGCGGGTCGCGGGCATGGCCCGCTCCTACAGATCGTGCGTGGGCGTGCGGGCGACGGCTTGGAATTATTCGGGGTCGTAGTCGAGGTTCGAGGCCAGCCAGCGCTCGGCCTCGGCCAGCGGCACGCCGCGGCGCTTGGCGTAGTCGGCCATCTGGTCCTTGCCCAGGCGTCCGACCACGAAGTACTTGCTGTCCGGATGGCTGAAGTAATAGCCGGACACGGCGGCCGTCGGCAGCATCGCGAAGCCGTGGGTCAGTTCCATGCCGGCGTTGCCGGTGGCGTCGAGCACGCGGAACAGCTGTTCCTTCGGGCTGTGGTCCGGGCAGGCCGGATAGCCCGGCGCCGGGCGGATGCCGCGGTAGGCTTCGGCGATCAGGGCCTCGTTGTCGAGCGTTTCGTCGGCGGCGTAGCCCCAGAATTCCGTGCGCACGCGGCGGTGCAGGTGTTCGGCCAGGGCCTCGGCCAGGCGGTCGGCCAGGGCCTTGAGCAGGATGCTGCGGTAATCGTCGTGGTCGGCGCGGAAGCGCTCCAGGTGCGGCTCGATGCCGATGCCCGCGGTGACCGCGAACATGCCCATCCAGTCCTTCAGGCCAGTGTCTTTCGGCGCGATGAAGTCGGCGAGGCAGAAGTCGGGGCGCTCGACCGGCTTGTCGACCTGCTGGCGCAGGAAGGGGACGGTGACGGTGTTGCCGGGCGCGACTTCCAGTTCGACGTCGTCGCCGACGCCGGCGGCGGGGAACAGGCCGAACACCGCCTTCGCGGTCAGCCACTTCTCCGCGATGATGGTGTCGAGCATCGCGCGGGCGTCGCGGTAGAGCTCGCTGGCGGAAGGGCCCACGACCTCGTCGGTGAGGATCGCCGGGTAGCGCCCGGCCAGTTCCCAGGCCTGGAAGAATGGTGTCCAGTCGATGGTGTCGACCAGGTCGGCCAGCGGGTAGTCGTCGAACACGGTGATCCCGGGCTTCGCCGGCTGTGGCGGCGCGTAACCGTCCCAGCCGCCGTCGAACCTCTGCCCGCGCGCCTTGTCCAGCGACACCAGGCGCTTGGCGTCGCCGCGGTTGCGGTGGCGCTGGCGGATCTCGGCGTAGTCGGATTCGTTGGCGGCCACGAAAGCTTCGCGCAACTCGCGCGAGACCAGCGACTGCGCGACGCCGACCGCGCGCGAGGCGTCCTTCACCCAGATCGTGGGCGACTTGTAGAAGGGGTCGATCTTGAGCGCGGTGTGCGCGCGCGAGGTGGTGGCGCCGCCGATCATCAGCGGGATGGCCAGGCCCTGGCGCTGCATCTCGCGGGCGACGTGGCCCATCTCCTCCAGCGACGGCGTGATCAGGCCGGAGACGCCGACCAGGTCGGCGTTCTCGGCCACCGCGGTGTCGATGATCTTCTGCGCCGGCACCATCACCCCGAGGTCGATCACCTCGAAGTTGTTGCAGGCCAGGACCACGCCGACGATGTTCTTGCCGATGTCGTGGACGTCTCCCTTGACCGTCGCCATCACCACCTTGCCGTTGTTCTTGCCGACATCGCCGGTGCGCAGTTTCTCGGCCTCGATGAAGGGCAGCAGCCAGGCCACCGCCTTCTTCATCACCCGCGCCGATTTCACCACCTGCGGCAGGAACATCTTGCCGGCGCCGAACAGGTCGCCGACCACGTTCATGCCGTCCATCAGCGGGCCTTCGATCACGTCCAGCGGACGCGTGGACAGCTTTCGCGCCTCCTCGGTGTCGATCTCGACGTACTGGTCGATGCCGTGCACCAGCGCGTGGCTGAGCCGTGCGCGCACGTCCTTGCCGCGCCACGCCAGGTCCTCGACCTTGGCTTCGCCCTTCTTGCCCTTGTAGCGGTCGGCCAGCGCCAGCAGGCGTTCGGTGGCATCGGCACGGCGGTTGAGCACCACGTCCTCGACGTGCTCGCGCAGCTCGGGCTCGATGTCGTCGTAGATCGGCATCGCGCCGGCGTTGACGATGCCCATGTCCATGCCGGCCTTGATCGCGTGGTACAGGAACACGGCGTGGATGGCCTGGCGCACCGGCTCGTTGCCGCGGAACGAGAACGAGACGTTGGAGACGCCGCCGGAGACGTGGCAGTGCGGCAGGGTCTGGCGGATGATCCGCGTCGCCTCGATGAAATCGACCGCGTAGTTGTTGTGCTCCTCCATGCCGGTGGCGATGGCGAAGATGTTCGGGTCGAAGATGATGTCTTCGGGCGGGAAGCCGACTTCGTCGACGAGGATGCGGTAGGCGCGGGTGCAGATCGCCACCTTGCGCGCCGCGGTATCGGCCTGGCCGTCCTCGTCGAAGGCCATCACCACCGCCGCCGCGCCGTAGCGCAGCACCTTGCGCGCGTGCTCGATGAAGGCCTCCTTGCCCTCCTTGAGCGAGATCGAATTGACCACGCTCTTGCCCTGCAGGCACTTCAGGCCGGCCTCGATCACGCTCCACTTCGACGAGTCGACCATC
This sequence comes from Luteimonas sp., assembly GCA_035444805.1. Lineage (GTDB taxonomy): Bacteria > Pseudomonadota > Gammaproteobacteria > Xanthomonadales > Xanthomonadaceae > Luteimonas. The sequence goes on from DAOMPM010000001.1 coordinate 81,402, forward strand.
ACCGGGATGCGGGCGATGTCCGGCTCGGACATGATCAGGTTTAGGAAGCGCGTCATCGCCGCCTCCGAATCGATCAGGCCCTCGTCCATGTTGACGTCGAGGATCTGCGCGCCGTTGGCGACCTGCTGGCGCGCGACCTCGACCGCATCCTCGTAGCGGCCTTCCTTGATCATCTTGCGGAACTGCGCGCTGCCGGTGACGTTGGTGCGCTCGCCGACGTTGACGAACAGCAGGTCCGGGGTGATGACCAGCGGCTCGAGGCCGGAGAGGCGGGTGTAGCGGGGAGCGGCGCTCATGCCGCCTTCTCCAGCGGCGCGGGCAGGGCGCGCGGCGGCAATCCCGCCACCGCTTCCGCGATCGCGCGGATGTGGTCGGGGGTGGTGCCGCAGCAGCCGCCGACGAGGTTGAGCAGGCCGGCTTCGGCGAACTCGCGCAGCACCGCCGCGGTCTCCTCCGGGGTCTCGTCGTAGCCGCCGAAGGCGTTGGGCAGGCCGGCGTTGGGGTGGGCGCTGATGTGGTACGGCGACACGTCCGACAGCGCCTCCACGTGCGGGCGCAGGTCCTTCGCGCCGAGCGCGCAGTTCAGGCCGACCGACAGCGGATGGGCGTGCGCCACCGAGGCGTGGAAGGCTTCGGCGGTCTGCCCGGACAGGGTGCGGCCGGAGGCATCGGTGATGGTGCCGGAAATCATCACCGGCAGGCGGCCGCCGCGCGCGTCGAAGGCTTCCTCGATCGCGTACAGCGCGGCCTTGGCGTTGAGCGTGTCGAAGATGGTCTCGACCATCAGCGTGTCGGCGCCGCCGTCGATCAGGCCGTCGATCGCCTCGCGGTAGGTCGCGCGCAGTGCGTCGAAGCTGGTGTTGCGGAAGCCGGGGTCGTTGACGTCGGGGCTGATCGAGGCGGTGCGGCTGGTCGGTCCGAGCACGCCGATCACGAAGCGCGGCTTGTCGGGCGTCCGGGCCTCGATTGCGTCGCAGCATTCGCGGGCGATGCGCGCGCCTTCCCGGTTGAGCTCGTAGACGATGTGTTCGAGCCGGTAGTCGGCCTGGCTGACCGAGGTGGCGTTGAAGGTGTTGGTCTCGACCAGGTCGGCGCCGGCTTCGAGATAGGCGGTGTGGATCTGCGCGATGACCTCGGGCCGGGTCAGCAGCAGCAGGTCGTTGTTGCCCTTGAGGTCATGCCCGCAGCCCGGGCCGTGGCCCTCGTGGTCGGGATGCTGCGCGTGGTCGTAGCCCCCGGCGAAGCGCTCGCCGCGGTAGTCCGCCTCCTGCAGCTCGTGTCGCTGGATCATGGTGCCCATGGCGCCGTCGATGACGAGGATGCGTTCGGCCAGCGCGGCTTCGAGGCGGGCGACGCGTTCGGGATGGAGCCAGGGCAGGGTCTTCATGGGGTCTTCCGAGCGGCGGCGCGGATCACGGCTTGCGCGCGATCATCGAGATCACTTCGAAATGCGGCGGGCGCTTCTCGCGGGTGACGGTTTCGGCGTTGAGCAGCTCCAGCCCGGCGCGCGCGACGAAGCGGCGAAGGTCCTTCTCGGCGAAGCCGAGGTTGGCGTGGCCGTAGGCCTGGACCACGTTCTGGTGTTCGTGCCGGGCCAGGCTCGACAGCAGCAGGCGGCCGCCGGGGCGCAGCACGCGCGCGGCCTCGGCCACCGCCTGCGCCGGCTTGTCGGCATAGGTGAGGGCGTGCATCAGCACGACCAGGTCGAACTCGCCGTCGGCGAAGGGCAGGGCGTGCATGTCGCCCTGGCGCACCTCGACGTTGCGGAAGCGGCGCAGGCGCTCGGCCGCGGCCGCGACCACGCGCTTGCTGCTGTCGACGCAGACGTAGCGGTGGGCGTGCGGCGCCAGCAGTTCGGCCAGCACGCCGTCGCCGGAGGCGATGTCGAGCACGTCGCCGGTTTCCAGCAGCGGCAGCGCGCTGCGCGCCATCGCCTCCCAGGTGCGGCCGGGGGAGTAGTGGCGCTCCATGTCGCCGGCGACGCTGTCGGCCCAGTTCTGGTCGGCGGCGCGGGCGGCCAGCACCGCCGCCACGCGCTCGGCGTCCTGGCGCAGCAGCGGGTCGTCGCTGCCGGTCGACAGCGCCTGCCACAGGGCGCGCTGCGCCGGGTCCAGCGATTCGTCGTCGAAGCGGTAGTAGGCGGAGACGCCGGCGCGGCGGTCGCGCACCAGGCCGGCGTCCTTGAGCTTGGCCAGGTGGGTGGAGACGCGCGGCTGGGCGAGGCGGGTGATCGAGGACAGTTCGGCCACGGTCAGCTCCTCGCCCTCGAGCAGCGCCAGCAGGCGCACGCGCGTGGGATCGGCCAGCACCTTGAGCCGGGACGACCAGGCTTCCAGGTCCATTAATATCTCCGTATCGCGATATAGAGATATTCTTGCGCCGGGGGCCGCCCGCGTCAAGCCGGCGGGGAGCCGCCGCCGGAGGGCCGGAGCGGGGGATCGGGCATGGGGTTCGTCGCGCGACCCGGCTACAATGTTGTTTCTCCGGAAACGAAGTGGGGGCGCCGTGGAGTTCGGGTTCAGCGAAGAGCAGTTGATGCTCCAGGACGTGGCGCGGCGGATCGCCCGCGAGAAGATCGCGCCCAGCGCCGAATACCACGACCGCACCGGCGAGTTCCCGCTCGAGAACATGCGCACCCTCGGCGAGAACGGCCTGATGGGGATCGAGGTGCCGGCCGAGTACGGCGGCGCAGGCATGGACCCGGTGGCCTACGTGCTGGCGATGGTCGAAGTGGCCGCGGCCGACGCCGCGCATTCGACCATCATGTCGGTCAACAACTCGCTGTTCTGCAACGGCATCCTGACCCACGGCAGCGAGGCGCAGAAGCAGCTCTACGTGCGCGCGATCGCCGAAGGACGCGAGATCGGCGCCTTTGCGCTGACCGAGCCGCAGTCCGGCTCCGATGCCACCGCGATGCGCTGCCGCGCCGTGAAGCAGGGCGACGGCAGCTACGTGATCAACGGCAAGAAGAGCTGGATCACCTCCGGCCCGGTGGCGAAGTACTTCGTGCTGTTCGCCATGACCGACCCGGACAACGGCGCGCGCGGCATCACCGCCTTCCTGGTCGACGGCGAGCGCGCCGGCTTCCACCGCGGCAAGACCGAGCCCAAGCTCGGCATCCGCGCCTCGGCCACCTGCGAGATCGAGTTCCAGGACTACGTGGCGCAGCCGGACGAGGTGCTGGGCGAGGAAGGCGGCGGCTTCAAGATCGCCATGGGCGTGCTCGACGCCGGCCGCATAGGCATCGCCTCGCAGGCGGTGGGCATCGCCCGCGCCGCGTACGAGGCGACGCTGGACTACGTGAAGGAGCGCAAGGCCTTCGGCCAGCCGATCGGCGCGTTCCAGATGACCCAGGCCAAGATCGCCGACATGAAGTGCAAGCTCGACGCGGCGCTGCTGCTGACGCTGCGCGCGGCGTGGCTGAAGGGCCAGGGGAAGAAGTTTTCCTCCGAGGCCGCGATCGCCAAGCTCACCGCATCCGAGGGCGCGATGTGGATCGCCCACCAGGCGGTGCAGATCCACGCCGGCATGGGCTACTCCAAGGAGATGCCGATCGAGCGCTACTTCCGTGACGCCAAGATCACCGAGATCTACGAGGGCACCAGCGAGATCCAGCGCCTGGTGATCGCCCGCGGCGAGACCGGACTGCGTTGAGAACAGCCATGTCCCGGCGCCGCTCGATCCGCTTCGCGATCGCCCTCGATTCCGGGGGCATCGTCGTCCGTCTTTCTTGTTCCGACGCACCCCGCCAGGGGCGCGCCACCCGCTGCGGCCCGCGTGAGAACGCGGGCCTTACTCCATCCAGAGAGTCCTGACATGCCCTCCGCCACACGTTCCCGCAAACCAGCCGCCAAGGCCGTCGTGAAGAAGGCCCCCGTGAACAAGTCCGGGGCATCGAAGGCCTCAAAGCCTGCGGTCGAAGCTCGCGGCAAGCCACGCGCCGACCACGTGCTCGATCCGGTCTTCGACGCCATCCGCAAGCTGGCCGGGAAGGCGGGCCAGGCCGATGCCGGTGCGTTCGCGGGCGCCTTCTACCGCCGCCTGACCGACGACGAACTGCCGCTGCACAGCGCCGACGGCTGGGCCGCGCTGGCGAACGGCCTGCTGGACTTCGCGCGCAGGCGCAAGCCGGGCACCGCGCTGGTGCGGCTGTTCAACCCGACGCTGAAGACGCACGGCTGGGAATCGCCGCATACCGTGCTGCAGATCGTCAATGACGACATGCCGTTCCTGGTCGACTCGGTGACCATGGCGCTGGCCGAACAGGGGGTCGGCGTGCATGTGCTGGGCCACCCCATCATCCAGATCGCGCGCGACAAGGCCGGCAAGCTGGTTGGCGTGGGCGAGGGCGAGACCGAGTCGGTGATGCACCTGGAGATCGACCGCCAGACCGCCGAGGGCATGGCCCGGATCGAAGCGAGTGTCGGCAAGGTGCTGGCCGACGTGCGCCTGATCGTGCACGACTGGAGCGCGATGCGCGAGAAGATGCAGCAGGTCGCGGCCGACCTCGCCAGCCGCCGCCTGCCGGTGACCGACGCCGAGCGGCGCGAGGCGCAGGAGTTCCTGCGCTGGGCCGCGAGCGACCACTTCACCTTCTTCGGCTACCGCGAGTACCACGTGCGCCGCAAGGGCGGCGAGGAGGTGCTGGCGCCGGTGGAAGGCAGCGGCCTGGGCCTGCTGCGCGGCGACAGCGACCACAAGCCGCGGCCGCTGAAGTCGCTGGCCGCCTACCAGCTGCGCCACAGCGGCGAGCCGGCCGATGCGCTGATCCTGACCAAGACCAACGCGCGCTCGGCCGTGCACCGCCCGGGCTACATGGACTACATCGGCATCATCAGCTTCGATGAGCAGGGCCGGTCCGTTGCCGAGCAGCGCTTCCTCGGCCTGTACACGTCCAGCGCGTACAACCGCCGGCCGTGGGAGATCCCGCTGGTGCGCGAGCGCTACGAGCACGTGATGAGCGAGTCCGGCCTCAAGCCGACCGGGCACAGCGGCAAGGCGCTCAAGCACATCCTCGAGACGCTGCCGCGCGACGAGCTGTTCCAGTCCAGCGCCGGCGAGCTGTACCGGCTCGGCACCGGGGTGCTCGGCCTGCAGGAGCGCGTGCGCAGCAAGCTGTTCCTGCGTCGCGACCGCTACGGCCGCTTCTATTCGGTGCTGGCCTACATCCCGCGCGACCGCTACAACACCGAGGTCCGCCACCGCGTCGAAGCCATGCTCCGCCGCGTGCTGCACGCCGACCACGTCGACAGCAGCGTGCTGGTCGGCGAATCGCCGCTGGCGCAGGTGCACCTGATCGTGCGCCCGCGCACCGGCGAGAAGATCGAGGTCGACCAGGCGCTGCTCGAAAGCGAGCTGGCGGTGATCGTCCGCAACTGGCAGGACGACCTGCGCGACGAACTGGTCAGCCGCCACGGCGAGGAGCAGGGTCTGGCGCTGGCCGACCGCTACGGCCGCGCGCTGCCGGCCGGCTACATCGAGAATGCGACGCCGGCGATCGCCGCGACCGACGTCGAGCGACTGGCCGCGCTGGGCGATGCCGACGACCTGCAGCTGAGCCTGCAGCAGTTGCCGCACGCGCTGCCGGGCGAGGGCGCGCTGCGCTTCAAGCTGTACCGGCGCCACGGCGACATCGCGCTGTCGGACGCGCTGCCGATGATGGAGAACCTCGGCCTGCGCGTGGTGACCGAGCATCCCTACCGGATCGAGGTCGACGGCGAGACCGGCTACATCCAGGACTTCGAGGTCGAATCCAGCATCAGCGGGCTCGACGTCGACCGCGCCGGCGGCGATTTCACCGAGGCGTTCGCGCGGATCTGGCGCGGCGACGCCGAAAACGACGGCCTCAACCGGCTGGTCCTGGGTGCGTCGCTGGGCTGGCGCCAGGTGGCGCTGCTGCGCGGCTACGCGCGCTACCTGCAGCAGGTGGGCGTGCCGTTCTCGCAGAGCTACGTCGAGGAGACGTTCGCCCGCAACCCGCTGATCGCGCGCCTGCTGGTCGAGACCTTCGAGGCGCGCTTCGACCCGCGCACCGGGCGCGAAAGCAAGGCGCAGGTCCAGCAGGGTGCCGAAGCGCTGGCCGCGCAGCCGCACGCGCTCGCTGGCGGCGACAAGGCGACGATGGCGATCCTGCAGCCGGTGATCGACGCGCGCCGGCAGGGCCGCAATACGCGGTACGACAGCACGCGCAAATCGCTCAAGACTTTGCTGGACAACGTGTCCAGCCTCGACGAGGACCGCATCCTGCGCAGCTTCATGTGGGTGATCGACGCCACCCTGCGCACCAGCTACTACCAGAGCGCGAAGGACGGCGGGTTCAAGGAAACCATCGCCTTCAAGTTCGACTCCGAGCGGGTGCCCGAAGCGCCCAAGCCCAAGCCCTACCGCGAGATCTTCGTCTACGGCCCGCGCGTGGAGGGCATCCACCTGCGCTTCGGCCCGGTGGCGCGCGGCGGCCTGCGCTGGTCCGACCGTCGCGAGGACTTCCGCACCGAGGTGCTGGGCCTGGTGAAGGCGCAGATGGTGAAGAACACGGTGATCGTGCCGGTCGGCTCGAAGGGCGGCTTCATCGTCAAGCGCCCGCCCGCCGGTGGCGACCGCGATGCGCAGTTCGCCGAGGGCGTGGCCTGCTACAAGCTGTTCATCAGCGGCCTGCTCGACATCACCGACAACATCGTCGACGGCGCGATCGTGCCGCCGCCGGACGTGGTGCGCCACGACCAGGACGATCCCTACCTGGTCGTCGCCGCCGACAAGGGCACGGCGACCTTCTCCGACACCGCCAACGGCATTTCCGCCGAGTACGGCTTCTGGATGGCCGATGCCTTCGCCTCGGGCGGTTCGGTCGGCTACGACCACAAGGGCATGGGCATCACCGCGCGCGGCGCCTGGGAGTCGGTCAAGCGCCACTTCCGCGCGCTGGGCCACGATTCGCAGGCGCAGGACTTCACCGCGGTCGGCATCGGCGACATGTCCGGCGACGTCTTCGGCAACGGCATGCTGCTGTCGCGGCACATCCGTCTGGTGGCCGCATTCGACCACCGCCACATCTTCATCGACCCGGATCCGGACGCCGCTCGCACCTACAAGGAGCGCGAGCGCATGTTCAAGGTGCCGCGCTCGAGTTGGGCCGATTACGACGCCAAGTTGATCTCGAAGGGTGGCGGCGTGTATCCGCGCTCGCTCAAGTCGATCGCGATCTCGCCGCAGGCGCGCGAGGCGCTGGGCCTGGCGGAGGGCACGACCGCGATGGCGCCCAACGAGCTGCTGTCGGCGATCCTGCGCGCGCCGGTCGACCTGCTGTGGAACGGCGGCATCGGCACCTACGTCAAGGGCTCGACCGAGCAGCACGGCGACGTCGGCGACCGCGCCAACAACGCGATCCGCGTCGACGGCCGCGACCTGCGCTGCAAGGTGGTGGGCGAGGGCGGCAACCTCGGCATGACCCAGCTCGGCCGCATCGAGGCGGCGCTGAACGGGGTGCTGCTCAACACCGACTTCATCGACAACTCCGCCGGCGTCGACACCTCCGACCACGAGGTCAACATCAAGATCCTGCTCAACGGCCAGGTGCAGGACGGCAAGCTGAAGATGGACGCCCGCAACAAGCTGCTGGCGTCGATGACCGACGAGGTCGCCGAACTGGTGCTGTGGGACAACTACCGCCAGAACCAGGCGATCAGCCTGATGGAGCGCATGAGCCTGTCGCGGCTGGGATCGAAGCAGCACTTCATCCGCACGCTGGAGTCGCAGGGCCTGCTCGACCGCCAGATCGAGTACCTGCCTTCGGATGCCGAGATCGCTGAGCGCAAGTCGCGCGGCCAGGGCCTGACCCGACCGGAGCTGGCGGTGCTGCTGTCGTACTCGAAGCTGGTGGCGTTCGACCAGCTGCTGCTGTCCGACGTGCCGGAAGACCCGTACCTGTCGAAGGAACTGCAGCGCTACTTCCCGGAGCCGCTGCAGAAGAAGTACGCGCCGGCGATGGAGCAGCACCGCCTGAAGCGCGAGATCATCGCCACCGCAGTCACCAACACGATGATCAACCGCATGGGCGCGACCTTCCTGCTGCGCATGCAGGAGGACAGCGGGCGCAGCATCGGCGAGGTCGCCAAGGCCTTCACCATCACCCGCGAGACGCTGGAGGCGCGGGCGCTGTGGCTGGAGATCGACGCGCTCGACGGCAAGGTCGCCGAATCGACGCAGATCGACGCCCTGCAGGTGATCTGGAACCTGCAGCGCTCGTTCACCCGCTGGCTGCTGTCGCGCCCGGGCGCGATCCCCGACATCACCACCGCAGTCTCGCGCTACCACGACGGTTTCCGCGACATCCGCGCAGGCGAGAACATCCTGCCCGATTCGCAGCGACCCGAATACGAGGCCAGCCTCGCCGACTGGCTGGACAAGGGCCTGCCTGCCGACCTCGCCGGCCAGCTCGCGGCGCTGCCGTACCTGGAGCCGTGCTGCGACATCATCGAGCTGGCGACCGAGCGCAAGCTGCGTCCGGTCGACGTGGCCAAGCTGCACTTCCGCGTCGGCGAGGCGCTGCGCGTGCCGTGGCTGACCCGACAGATCGACGCGCTCGAGGTGGATGGTCGCTGGCACGCGGTCGCGCGCGGCGTGCTGCGCGAGGACCTCGCCGCGCAGCAGCGCACCATCGTCGGCCAGGTGCTGTCGATGGACGGCAACACGGCGGAGGAGAAGGTGGCGACGTGGCTGGAGCGCGACGATCCCGCCCTGCGCTTCACCCTGTCGATGCTGTCCGAACTGGCGGCGCAGAAGACGCTGGACTACCCGACCGCATCGGTCGCGGCCCAGCGCCTGTCGCAGCTCGCGCAGCGCGGGTGAACAGGAAGAATCGTCATCCCCGCGCAGGCGGGGACCCAGTGTCTTTCGTCCGGGTCACCGCAGAAGACACTGGGCTCCCGCCTGCGCGGGAGTGACGGAAGCTCCCCGGCTTTGCCCCCAGCTTCGTCCGATTTCCAGCCGCCGGGTTATGCTCCCGGCATGACCGGGAGTCGCCCATGAGCACGACGCCACGCATCGCCTTCCTCGCCAGCCAGACCGAGGACGCGCAGCAGGCGCTGTCCGCGCTCACCGCGCGCCACGGCCAGTGCGAACCGGACGAGGCCGACGTGCTGTGCGCGCTCGGCGGCGACGGCTTCATGCTGCAGACCCTGCACCGCCACGGCAGCCTGGGGAAGCCGGTGTTCGGCATGAAGCTGGGCACGATCGGCTTCCTGATGAACCAGTACCGCGAGGACGCGCCCGGGTCGGGTCCGGGGCAGTCATTGATCGATCGTATCCATGCCGCCGAACCGGCGGTGCTGCGGCCGCTGGAAATGGTGGCGCAGACCGAGTCCGGCGCCACGGTCGGCTCGCTGGCCTACAACGAGGTCTCGCTGCTGCGGCAGACGCGGCAGGCCGCGCACCTGTCGATCGAGCTCAACGGCAAGCCGCGCCTTGACGAACTGATCGCCGACGGCGTGATGGTCGCCACCGCCGCCGGCAGCACCGCCTACAACTATTCCGCGCACGGCCCGATCCTGCCGCTGGGCTGCGCGGTGGTCGCGCTGACGCCGATCGCCGCGTTCCGTCCGCGGCGCTGGCGTGGCGCCCTGCTCAGGGCCGACACCGAGGTGCGTTTCCGCGTGCTCGACCCCTACAAGCGCCCGGTCAGCGCCACCGCCGACTCGCACGAGGTGCGCGACGTGGTCGAGGTGATGATCCGCGAATCGCGCGAGCGCACGGTGACGATGCTGTTCGATCCGGAGCACAACCTCGAGGAGCGGATCCTGAGCGAGCAGTTCGAGGCGTAGGGCGGGTCTTGACCCGCCTCGACAACTGTCCCGGGCGAAATCCAACGCCCCGGGGCGACAGCCTCGCCTCCATCGGCTCCTGTCGCAGACGCCGCGACGCGGCCGGGCCATAATCCCGCCATGTCCGCGAATGACGCCACTGCCGTCCTGACCATCGCCATCTCCTCGCGGGCGCTGTTCGACCTCGAGGACAGCCATGCGCTGTTCGAGAAGGAGGGCATCGCGCCCTACGCCGACTACCAGCGCAGCCGCGAGGACGACGTGCTCGAGCCCGGCATTGCCTTCCCGCTGGTGCGCAAGCTGCTGGCGCTGAACGTCGACGCGCCGCCGGAGTCGCCGCGGGTCGAGGTGATCCTGCTCTCGCGCAACTCGGCCGACACCGGCCTGCGCATCTTCAACTCGATCCAGCACCATGGCCTGGCGATCTCGCGCGCGACCTTCACCTCGGGCGAGCCGACCTGGCCCTACATCCGCCCGTTCGGCGCGCAGCTGTTCCTTTCGGCCAACCCGGATTCCGTGCGCCAGGCGCTGGCCAACGGCGTGGCGGCGGCGACCATCCTGCCCGACAGCGACAAGCCCGGCAGTGCAGCCAGCGAGCAGATCCGCATCGCCTTCGACGGCGACGCGGTGATTTTTGGCGACGAGGGCGAGCGCGTCTCGCGCGAGGGCGGCATCGCCGCCTTCCACCGCCACGAGATCGAACGCGCGCACGAACCGCTGACCGGCGGCCCGTTCCGCGCCTTCCTCTCGGCGCTGCACGACCTGCAGGCGGCCTATCCGCCGGGGGAGGCCTCGCCGATCCGCACCGCCCTGGTCACTGCGCGCTCGGCGCCGGCGCACGAGCGCGTGATCCGCACCCTGCGCGAATGGGGCGTGCGCCTGGACGAGGCGCTGTTCCTCGGCGGCCGCGCCAAGGGCCCGTTCCTCGCCGCGTTCGGCGCCGACATCTTCTTCGACGACTCCCTGCACAACATCGACAGCGCCCGCCAGCACGTAGTCGCCGGCCACGTCCCGCACGGCGTCTCCAACTTGTAGGAGCGCGCCATGCGCGCGACGCTCTTGCTGTTGTAGGAGCGGGCCATGCCCGCGACGCTCTTCGCGCGGAGACAGGCAAAAAGCGTCGCGGGCATGGCCCGCTCCTACAACGGCAACTGGATGTCGGACAGCTTCCAGCGCAGGCCGCTTCGGGTCAGCACGAACACGATCGGCTTCCCGTCTTCGCCATGCACGGTCGCAGTGAAGCGCGAGGTCGACTCGAAGCGGCGTTCGGCCTCGCGCAGCGGGTCCTGGCGCGCGGCCACGCCTGCTTCCGAGGCGACCGGTGGCAGCCCCGAGGCCCGGTTCCAGACCTTGCGTCCCTCCATCAGTGCGCCCAGCCCGACCGGCGTGACCATCAGGTCCACCGCGCCACCGACCAGGGCACTGACCGCGGCCGCGCCGAACGCGCCCAGCAGGCCCGACTGGCCCTCGATGCCGATGCCGCGCACGATCCGGTCGCCCAGCTGTGCCCTGAGGCTGGCACGCAGCGGCGGGAAATCGACGTGCTTCGCCAGCGCCGTCGCGTTCTCCTCGCGCACAGCCTTGCCGATCCCGTGGATCGCGAGCCAGGGGCCGGCGGCAGCGTAGGCCAGCAGCGAGGCGGCGAGGAGGGTGGCGAGGATGATCCACTTGCGCATGAGTCAGAACTCCAGGTCCAGTGCGGCGCAGAGGTAGTCCATGAACGGCGCCATCGCCTGCAGGTCCCGGGCCAGCGTCGAGAGCAGGCGGGGGCCGGTCATCACGCTGTCGTCGATCGCGCGCCAGGCGACGAAGTTGCGGTGCTTGAGGTCTTCGATGAACTCGAAGTCGGCGGGAAAGCCGCGCGGCGCGCGCACCAGCATGTCTTCGTCGTCCAGGTCGAAGCGGCGGCGGAACGCGGGCGCGTGCGCGGCGGCCTGCCAGCCGCCCGGGTTGTCGAAGATGAACTGGCGGATCTGCCGCTGCACCGGCCCGTCCGGATGCCAGATGCCGCCGCCGATGAAGCAGTGGCCCGGCTGCAGGTGGAGGTAGAACGAGGGTGCCGGGACCTGCCGGCTGCGCTCGTGGAACAGGCGCGCGCCCTGCCAGCTCTTGTACGGCGCCTTGTCCGAGGCGAAGCGGGTGTCGCGATGGATGCGGAACAGCGAGCCGCCCACGGTCTTCGGCTCGGAGCGGAAATGCGGGCTGACCTCCGCCAACGGCACCTGCAGGTCGGCCAGCAGGCGCTGGAACGGCTCGCGCACGTGCGCCTCGTAGTCGGCCTTGTGCGCCTGGAACCACGCGCGCTCGTTGTGGCGGGCGAGGGCGCGGAGGAACTTGAGGCTCTTGTCGGTGAAGTAGGTGGTCATGCGGGAGGGATCGCTTTCTCTCGTCATCCCCGCGAAGGCGGGGACCCAGTGTCTTGCGCTACCAGGGATGTGATGGAAACGGAGCGTACCGGACGCCGGCCAGCCTGCCTCGAAAGACGCTGGGTCCCCGCCTACGCGGGGTTGACGTCCGGAGAAGCGTCCGGTCCGAGGCTGGCGCGGATCTTCCGGCCCCAGTTGTCCAGTTGATCAAGCAGCCGCAGCTTGCCGGCATCACCGCCCGCCGTGCCGCGCAGTGTCGCGATCCGCTCGAAATACTGCGTGAAACCGACTTCGGACAGGCCGCTGCCGTCGGCGAGGCGTTCGCGGCGATAGTCGTCCCAGCGCGTCCGTTCGACGGCGTCCAGCGTGTCCGGCCAGTTGCGGGCGCGATAGCGGAACAGCAGTTCGGGCAGGCGCGGGTCGCGGAAGCCGAACGCGCGCGCGCCGAGTTGCGCCGGCGGCGTGGCGCGCACGTCGGCGAACAATCGCTTGTCGCCGTCGCCGATGAAGCCGTCGTACAGCGCGCCATCGGCGTCCCCGGGCGGGAACTCGCGATCCAGCGCGTAGACCTGCCGCAGCTTCTCCGCCAGCGCAGGGCCGGCCGCGCGCAGGCGCGAGGCTCGGTACTCGACCTGCGCGGGTTCGATCGACAGCCGTGCGAGATCCTCGCCGCGCAGGTGGTCCCAGCGCACCAGCGCCGGGCAGCGATTGAGATGGACTTCCTTGAGCGCGATCCGGGTCTCGCCCTCGGGCAACTGGTCGGCGCGCACGTACAGGCGTGCGGCAATGGCTTCGGCGTCGAGGTCGAGCAGGGCGTCGGGCTCGCTGTCGAGGTCGAACACGATCACGCGGCTGTCGATGCGCGGATGGCGCGCCAGCGGCAGCACGGGCGCGGCGCACAGGCGGCTGGCCGGATAGCGCTGCGACACATGCAGCAGCGGCTTCATCGCCACGGTGTCGAGCAGGCCGCCAACGAAGCGCTTGTCGCGCAGCTGCAGCGCGTACTCCCACAGCCGCGGCTGTGCATTGCGGAACAGTCGGGCCAGGCCGATCAGCGCGCGCACGTCCGACAGCGCCTCGTGGGCGTCACCACTGCGCACGTCGTTGGCAAGCGCCAGGTGTTCGAGCTTGAACGAGGTGCCCTTGCCGTCTTCGCGCTGCGGCCAGGTGATGCCGTCCGGGCGCAGGGCGTGCATCAGGCGCAGGGCGTCGAGCAGGTCCCAGCGCGAGTTGCCGCCGCGCCACTCGCGCTCGTAGGCGTCGAAGAAGTTGCGGTACAGGCCGAAGCGCACGAACTCGTCGTCGAAGCGAAGCGAGTTGTAGCCGAGACTGCAGGTCTGCGGCCGCGACATTTCTTCGAAGATGCGCGAGAACGCTTCCGCTTCCGGCACACCTTCGGTCAGGGCCCGCTGCGGCGGCAGGCCGGTGACCATCGTGGCATCGGGTGAGGGCAGCAGGTCGTCGGCGGGGCGCACCAGGAAATCGATCGGCTCGTCGATCTCGTTGAGCGCCTCGTCGGTGCGGATCGCAGCGAACTGGGCGATCCGCGAACGCCGCGGGTCGGCGCCGAAGGTTTCGAGGTCGTAGAACAGGAAGCTGGCGGTCATGGCTCTATTGTAGGAGCGCCCCATGGGCGCGACACAACCGGATGCCGGCGGGTCGCGGGCATGGCCCGCTCCTACAGGGGCGCCAATCGCGCCAGGACGTCGGCGTCGACGCTCGCCCAGTCCACTTCGTCCAGCGAATCGAGTCCTTCGGTCGCACGCTCGAGGATGCCACGCTGCACTTCGCTGCGCGCCAGCGCGGTGGCGTAGGGGATGCGCATGAAGCTGACCATCGCGTAGTGCGGCACGAAACGGCCCGGGTGGCGCTCCTGCAGCAGCAGCTCCAGCGCCCGCTGCAGCCGGTAGTCGCCGTCGTCGACGCGATCGCGCATCTCGATGTAGTTTTCCAGCGCCATGTGCTGGATCGCGGCGGCATTGGGCATGCGCTCGGCGGCGAAGGCGGCGTAGGCGGTGGCCAGGTCCGCGCCGGCCACGAGCTGGTCGGCCAGCGCCACGCAGTCCTCGAAGGCGCAGTTCATGCCCTGGCCGTGGAACGGCACCATCGCGTGCGCGGCGTCGCCGATCAGCACTGCGCGGCCGTCCAGGTGCCAGCGGTCGAGATAGAGGGTGGCGAGCGTACCGGTGGGGTTGCGTTCGTAGTCCTCCTCCAGCAGCGGGATCAGCGGCACCGCGTCGGCGAACTGCTCGCGAAACAGGGCCAGCGCGGCCTCGCCATCGGGCACGGTCGCGAAGCTCGGATGCGGCCCCTGGTGCGGCATGAACAGGGTGACGGTGAAGGTGCGCTCGTCGTTGGGCAGGGCGATGCACATGTAGTGGCCGCGCGGCCAGATGTGCAGGGCGTTTGGCTCGATGCGGAAGCTGCCGCCGGGGCCGGGCGGGATCTCCAGCTCCTTGTAGCCGTGGTCCAGCCAGTCGGTGCGTTCGCCCAGGTCGGCGTGGCGCATCATCTGGGCGCGCAGCGTCGAACCGGCGCCGTCTGCGCCGACCAGGGTATCGAAGCGGGCGATGTCGTCATGGCCTTCGCCAAGGACCCGCATCGTGCCCGCGTCGAAATCGACGCTTTCCAGCCGGCGGTCGAAGTGCAGCGTCGCGCCGGCCGCTTCCGCCGCCTCGATCAGCACGATGTTCAGCTCGCCGCGGTTGATCGACCAGATCACTTCGTTGTCGTCGCGCCCGTAGCGCTGCAGCTCCGGTTCGCCGCCCAGCGGATGCACCATGCGCCCGCGCATCATCACCGCCTGGCGCATCACGCCGGGGTCGGCACCGGCCTGGCGCAATGCGTGCAGGCCGCGCTCGGCCAGCGCGAGATTGATCGATCGACCCCCGGCATAGCCGTGCAGGCGCGGATCGCCGCGGCGCTCGAACATCTCGACCTTCCAGCCGCGCTGCGCGAGCAGGGTGGCGAGCAGGGTGCCGGCGAGGCCGGCGCCGATGATGGTGATGCGTCGTGACTCGTGCGCGTTCATTCTGTTCCGTCATCCCCGCGCAGGCGGGGATCCAGTGTCTTGGCTCTCATCCGCCAGCGACGGCCAAAGATCACCCCAGTAGGGATTAGCCTCTTCGATCAGCCGCAGCTTCCAGTCCCGATTCCACTTCTTCAGCTGCTTTTCCCGAACGATCGCCGATTCCATGGTCTCATGCACCTCGTACCAGACGAGTTTGGTGACACCGTAGCGATCCGTGAATCCCGGTGCCAGATGGTTCCGGTGTTGCCAGATGCGACCAACCAAACTGCTGGTAACACCGACGTACAGTGTGCCGTTCCGGTTGCTGGCCAGCATGTAGACCGCTGGTTGCTTGTTCATGGCGATGCCCTCCGTGGCAAAGACGCTGGATCCCCGCCTGCGCGGGGATGACGGCTTGGAGCGTCATGATGGCTGCCACATTTCCACCGCCTGCGCGAAGCGCAACACGTCAGCGTGGTTGTTGTACAGCGGCGCGGGGGAGATGCGGATCACGTCCGGCTCGCGCCAGTCACCGACGATGCCCTGCGCGCCGAGGAACTCGAACAGGGCACGGCCGCGCTCGCGCCCTCCCGCCACGCGCAGCGACAGCTGGCAGCCACGCTGCGCCGGGTCGCGCGGGGTGACGACCTGCAGCGTGTCGCGCAGGCGGGCGTCGATCAGGGCTTCGAGGTAACCGGTCAGCCGTTCCGACTTCTCGCGCAATGCCGCCATGCCGGCCCGCGCGAACAGGTCGAGCGACGCGCGCAGCGGCGCCAGGCCGAGGATCGGCGGATTGCTCAGCTGCCAGCCGTCCGCGCCGGGCGTGGGCACGAACTCCGGGCCCATGCGGAAGCGCGTCGCCTGCTCATTGCCCCACCAGCCGGCAAAGCGCGGGCGATCGGTTTGCGCATGGCGCTCGTGCACGAAGCAGCCGGCGACCGCGCCCGGGCCGGCGTTCATGTACTTGTAGTGGCACCAGACCGCGAAATCGGCGCCGCTGTCGTGCAGCCGCAGCGGCAGGTTGCCGACGGCATGGGCCAGGTCGAAGCCGACGATGGCACCGACCTCGTGCGCGATGCGCGCGATCTCCTCCAGGTCGAACGCCTGCCCACTGCGGTACTGCACGCCCGGCCACAGCACCAGCGCCAGGCGCTTGCCGTTGATGCGGATCGCGCGCTCGATCGCCTCCATCGAGAACGTGCCGTCGGCATTGTCCGGCTCGACCTCGATCAGCGTGTGCTGCGGCGGCAGCCCGCGGTACTTCAGCTGCGATTCGACTGCGTAGCGGTCGGAAGGAAACGAACCCGCTTCGACCAGGATCGCCGTGCGCTCGATCGTCGGCTGGTAGAAGCTGACCATCATCAGGTGCAGGTTGGCGGTGAGCGAGTTCATAGCCACCACTTCCGAGGGCAGCGCGCCGACGACGTCGGCGAGCGGCTCGCGCACCAGCTCGTGATAGGGCATCCACGCGCCCGGCGCGGTGAAGTGCGCTTCCACCGCCTCGTCCGACCATTTGCGCAGCACCTCCTCGACGCAGGCGCGCGCCCCCTTCGGCTGAAGGCCCAGCGAGTTGCCGCAGAAGTAGGCCTGCTCGCCGCCGCCGTGGCGCGGGATCAGGAACTCGTCGCGGAAGGCGCGCAGGGGATCGGCATCGTCCCGTGCGCGGGCGTACTCGTGAGTGAACAACCCGGTCATTTGCACGATGCTCCGACATCCCAGCGCACGCTGGGATCCATCTTGATCTTGCTTCCATTGCGCACGTCAAAGTCAAAATGGATCCCAGCGTGCGCTGGGATGACGAATTGCAAAGCAGATCGTAGGGCGGGTCTTGACCCGCCGACTTCTGCGCCACTGCCGGAATGGCGGGTCAAGACCCGCCCTACGGTTGGGTGCGTCATGAAAACCTTCCTCTCGGCAACCCCAACCACTCCAGCGCGGTGCCGTGGTACAGGCGTGCCTTCGCCGTGTCGTCAAGCGCGATCTGCTCGATGCCCGCGCCCGGCACCTGTTCGCCCAGCGGGAACGGATAGTCGGTGCCCAGCATCACCCGGTCGACGCCGCAGGTATCGAGCAGGTACTGCAGCGCGCGCGGATCGGCGACCCAGGAATCGAAGTACAGCTTCGACAGATAGTCGCGCGGGTTGTGCGGATTGTCGGTGGCGACGAGGTCGGGCCGCATGTTGAAGCCGTGCTCGATCCGGCCGATGGTGTAGGGAAAGCTGCCGCCGCCGTGCGCCATGCACACCTTCAGCTTGGGCAGCCGCTCCAGCACGCCGCCGAACACCAGCGAGCAGGCCGCGCGCGACTGCTCCGCCGGCATGCCCACCAGCCATGGCAGCCAGTACTTGGGCATGGTGTCGGTGCCCATCATGTCCCAGGGATGCACCAGGATCGCCGCGCCGAGGTCGGCGGCGGCCTCGAAGAACGGGAACAGCTCCGGCGCGTCGAGGTTCCAGTGCTGGCCATCGGACAGCTGGATGTGCGAACCGATCTGCACGCCCTGCAGGCCGAGCTGGTCCATGCAGCGTTCGAGTTCCTGGACGGCGAGCCGCGGCGACTGCAGCGGCACCGTACCGATGCCGGCGTAGTGGCGCGGGAAGTCGCGGCAGGTCGCGGCCATGTGGTCGTTGAGCGCCTGGTGCAGCTCCAGCGCATGCTGCGGCTTCGCCCAGTAGCTGAACATCACCGGCACCGTGCTGATCACCTGCACCTGCACGCCGAAGCGGGCGAAGTCGTCGATACGCTCCTGCGGGTCCCAGGTCTTCGACCAGATCTCGCGGAAGAAGCGCCCGTCCTTGTATATCCGGTGGCGGCCGTCGTCGGTGTGGTGGATCACCGGGAAGCGCGCCTCGCCGTACTTGCGCGCCAGGTCCGGCCAGTCGCGCGGCAGGTAGTGGGCGTGGATGTCGATCTTCAGCATGCGCGGCGCGTCAGGTGATGTCGGCCTGCGAATCGGCCTGCAGTTCGTAGCGGCCGGGGCGCGGATTGAGGTGGCCGCAGGCCTTGCAGGTGCGCAGTTCGTCGGAGCGGTAGAAGCGTTCGAACACGCGGAAGAAGTCCTGTTCGATGTCGTCGAGGTGGAAGTACTCCTCGTAGACCTTGGCGTTGCAGTTCTCGCAGAACCACAGCAGGCCGTCGTCCTCGTGCGCCAGGCGCTTGCGCTCGATCACGAGGCCGATCGAGCCTTCTGCGCGCTGCGGTGAATGCGGCACGCGCGGGGGCAGCAGGAAGGTTTCGCCGGCGCGGATCGGGATATCGCGCAGGGTACCGCGCTCGCCGTCGTAGTCCTCCTGGATGCGCAGCACCATTTCGCCTTCGAGCTGGTGGAACCACTCGGCGCCTTCTTCCCAGTGGTAGTCGGTGCGCGCGTTCGGGCCGCCGACCACCATGACGATGAAGTCGCCGTCGTAGATGCACTTGTTGCCGACCGGCGGCTTGAGCAGGTGGCGGTGGTCGTCGATCCATTGCTGGAAGTTCAAGGGTCCGGGGATCATGGTTCGGCTCCTTGCCCCATGTCAGTCCGACCCGGCACGCCGGGGCTGGGCTGCGATGGCGGCGATGCATTTCAGTTCGATGGCGATCGGCGTGGGCAGGGCGTCGATGCCGAGGGTGGTGCGGCAGGGTGCGGTGGCCGGGTCGGGGAAGTGCTCGGCCCAGATGGCGTTGTAGGCCTTGAAGTCGCGTGCCATGTCGGTGAGGTAGACGGTGACGTCGACCAGGTCCTCCCAGCGCGCGCCGCTGGCCTCGAGCACGGCGCGGACGTTGGCGAACACCGC
The DNA here is from genome assembly GCA_035444805.1 of Luteimonas sp. Taxonomy (GTDB): domain Bacteria; phylum Pseudomonadota; class Gammaproteobacteria; order Xanthomonadales; family Xanthomonadaceae; genus Luteimonas. Next base: position 100,369 of record DAOMPM010000001.1, read on the forward strand.
GCGCGTCTGTGCGGCGATGTCGTAGCTGCGCACGCGGCCGTCGGCGAAGGTCTCGTTGCCGGGGATGGCGTCTGTGGCCGGGTCGCGCGGGCCGATGCCCGAGAGGAACAGCAGGTCGCCGACCCTGCGCGCATGCGGGTAGTGCCCGACCGGCTTCGGCGCCGCCTGCGCGTGCACGGCCTCAGTCATCGCGCTTTCCCTTGGTGGCAATCTCGGTCACTGAGGCCAGCGCCGTGCGGTAGGTGTCGTAGACGGCGTCGGGCGAGGACACCTCCATCCCCAGCTCGCGCACGCGGCCGTCGCTGAGCGAGTACACCCAGCCGTGCACGGTGAGTTTCTGCCCGCGCGCCCAGGCGTCCTGCACGACGGTGGTCTCGCAGACGTTGAGCGCTTGCTCGATCGCGTTGAGTTCGCACATGCGCGCATGGCGCAGCGGTTCGGAGTCGATGCTGGCGAGCAGGGCGACGTGCTTCTTGGCCAGGTCGGAGACGTGGCGCAGCCAGTTGTCGGCCAGTCCGAGGCGGGCGCCGGTCAGCGCCGCGTGCACGCCGCCGCAGCCGTAGTGGCCGACCAGCAGGATGTGCTCGACCTTGAGGATGTCAACCGCGAACTGGATCACCGACAGCGCATTGAGGTCGCCGTGCGACATCACGTTGGCGATGTTGCGGTGGACGAAGACCTCGCCCGGGTCGAGGCCGAGGATCTGGTTGGCCGGCACCCGCGAGTCGGAGCAGCCGATCCACATGTACTTCGGCGTCTGCTGCGCCGACAGCCGGTCGAAGAAGTCGGGGTCTTCGCGGGAGACGCGGTCGGCCCATTCGCGATTGCGGCCCAGGAGTGTGTCGAGTTCGCCCATGCCGCGATTATCCCAGAGACAGGCCGATGTTCTTCGGCTCGGTGAAGAAACGCATCGCCTCCAGTCCGCCCTCGCGGCCAAGGCCGGACTGGCCGCTGCCGCCGAAGGGCGTGCGCAGGTCGCGCATCAGCCAGCTGTTGATCCAGACGATGCCGGCGCGGATGTCGGCGGCGAGGCGGTGGGCGCGGGCGAGGTCGCGGGTCCAGATCGAGGCCGACAGGCCGTAGTCGGTGGCGTTGGCCAGGCGCAGCGCGTGGGCGTCGTCGTCGAAGGGCTGCAGGGTGGCGACGGGGCCGAAGATCTCTTCGCGGTTGGTGGCGCAGTCGGGACCGAGGCCTTCGACGACGGCCGGTTCGATGAACCAGCCCGGGCGCTCCAGCACCTGTCCGCCGCAGAGGAATCGGCCGCCTTCTTCGCGGGCCCGGGCGATGGCCGCCACCACCTTGTCGAAATGCGCCTGCGAGACCAGCGGGCCGAGGTCGTTGGCAGGGTCGTCTGGATCGCCCATGCGCTGCGCACGCACGCGCTCGACGAAGGCGTCGCGGAACTCGGCGTAGATCGCGCGCTCGACCAGGAGCCGCGAGCCGCACAGGCAAATCTGGCCGCTGTTCTGGAACGCCGAGCGCACCAGCACGTCGAGCTGCGTCCGCCAGTCGCTGTCGGCGAAGACGAGGGTCGCGTTCTTGCCGCCGAGCTCCAGCGACACCTTCTTCAGCTGCGGCCCGGCGAGGCCGGCGATGCGGCGGCCGACCGCGGTGCTGCCGGTGAACGAAATCGCCTTGACCGCGGGATGCGCGACGATGGCTTCACCCGCTTCCGGTCCCGCGCCATGCACCAGGTTGAGCACGCCGGCGGGGAAGCCGATCTTGGCGGCGAGCTTGGCCAGCAGGGTGGCGGTCAGCGGCGTGATTTCCGACGGCTTGGCGACCACGGTGTTGCCCGCGGCCAGCGCCGGCGCGATCTTCCAGGTGAACAGGTACAGCGGCAGGTTCCACGGCGAGATCGCGCCGACCACGCCCAGCGGCTGGCGCAGGGTGTAGTTCAGGCCGGCCTGGCCGTGGTGCGACTCGCTGGCGAACTGGGTGGTGGCATGCGCGAAGAAGCGCAGGTTGGCGACGGCACGCGGGATCTCGACCTCGCGCGCCAGCCGGATCGGCTTGCCGCCGTCGCGCGATTCGGCCTGGGCGAAGGCTTCGAGGCGTTCCTCCAGCGCATCGGCCAGCTTCTCCAGCCAGCGCGCACGCGCGTCGTTGGGCAGGGCGGACCACGACGGGAACGCGGCGGTGGCGGCCGCGACCGCGGTATCGACGTCGACCGCATCGCCGGCAGCCACCTGCGCCAGCGGCTGGCCGGTCGCCGGCTCGAACACGTCGAGCCAGCGTCCGCCCGCGGGGTCGCGGAACGTGCCGTCGATGAAGTGCCGGCAGTGCTTCATCGCGCCAGCTTAACCCGACCCGGGCTCATACCCATTCGCGATCAAACGGATGATTGTAGGAGCGGGCCATGCCCGCGACCCGAGGCGGCCCGAGCATCATCGATCCCCCGGTCGCGCCCATGGGGCGCTCCTACACCATCCCATCGGCTTGATCAGGACTGACAGGCCGTACAGAGGTACAGCCGGCGCCCGGCCAGCGTCTCGCGCGCGATCGGCGTGCCGCAGCGCGGGCAGGGCTGGCCTTCCCGGTCGAACACGCGGAAGCGGAAACCTTCCGGCGTGTCGGTCAGGTAGTCGGAGCGCATGCCGCGCGCCGGCTCGATGCCGCGGCTGCGGTAGCTGTGGCGCGGGATATCCAGCAGCGCGTTGGCCAGGCGTAGGCGCTGTGCCTCCGACAGGTCGGCCGGGCGCAGGCGCGGTGACAGCCGGGCTTCGAACAGCACCTCGGCGCGCAGGTAGTTGCCCATGCCTGCGAGGAAGCCCTGGTCGAGCAGCAGGCCGTCGAGGCGGCGTCGGGCGAAGCGCGGGTCGCGCAGGCGTGCTTCGACCGCGGCGGGCTCCAGCGCGGGATCGAGCGCGTCCGGACCGAGCTTCGACAGGAACGGGTGCGCATGCAGGTCCTCGTCGCGCCACATCGCCACGTCCGAGGCGGAGTAGAGCAGGATCGCCCAGTCCGCGGTTTCCAGCGCCACCCGTAGCGAGCGCGTGGTGTCGGGCCGCTGCCCGGCGTCGGCCAGCTTCCACACGCCGTAGAGCTGGTTGTGGCTGTACAGCGTCCAGCCGTGGTCGAAACGGGTCAGCAGCGCCTTGCCGTGCGGCTGGATGGCGACGATGCGCCGGCCGGGCAGCGACTTCTGGAAGCGCTTGAGCGCGGGAAAGGCGAACCAGGCCGACGCGAGCGGCTGGCCGACGACGGCTTCGGCGAGGCGGTCGGCGGCGCGGCGGATTTCGGGGCCTTCGGGCATGGGGCGAGCCGGTGAATTGTCATTTCGAGCGTAGCGAGAAATCTGCTTTGTCGCACCCAAAGCAGATTTCTCACAGCGTTCGAAATGACAGACTTTTCAGATCGAATTCATCCGCCCACCATCCACCGCCAGGCTCACGCCGTTGACGTAACCCGCCGCCGGCGAGCACAGGAAGGCGATCACGCCGCCGGTTTCCTCCGGCTTCGAGAAGCGGCCGGCCGGCACGCTGGCGAGCATCGCTGCGATCACTTCCTCGCGCGTCTTGCCGGTGGCGGCGGTGCGGTCTCCCAGGATCTGCTCGATGCGCGTGGTGTCGGTGTAGCCGGGCAGGACGTTGTTGACGGTGATGCCGTCGGCCGCGAGCTCGCGCGAGAGCGTCTTGGCCCAGCTGGCGACCGCGCCGCGGATGGTGTTGGACACGCCAAGCCCGGCGATCGGTTCGTACACCGAAGTCGAGACCACGTTGACGATGCGGCCCCAACCCGCGGCGCGCATGCCGGGCACCACGGCCTGGGCCAGCGCGTGGTTGGCGAGCAGGTGCTTGCCGAAGGCGTCGAGGAAGGCGGCCTCGTCCGCGGTGAACGCGGGGCCGCCGGGCGGACCGCCGGTGTTGTTGACGAGGATGTGGATGGGCACTTCAGCAGCCAGCGCGTCGACCCGTGCGCGCAGTTCTTCGCGGCGAGACGCGTCCGCGGCCAGCGTGCGGTGCTGCTGCCGCGCCGTGCGCGGCAGCGAGGCGGCCACGGCGTCGAGTGCGTCCTGCCCGCGTGCCAGCACGGTCACTTCGGCGCCGAGCAGGGCGAGCTCGTGCGCGGCGGCGCGGCCGATGCCTGCGGATGCGCCGCAGACCAGCGCGTGGCGACCGGTGAGGTCGAGATCCATGGTCGGGGCCTCCAAATCAAAGCGCGATGTTGCGCATCATCTCCGCGGTGGCGCGGGCGCCGGCACCGTCGAGCTGCTCCAGCGCGTCGATCACCGCCTCGCGGTTGGCGAGCGGGTGGTTCTGGTTGAACTTGAACTTCATCTCGACCCGCGCCGGCAGGAACCGGAAGCCGATGATGCCGCGCAGCTGCACGCGCTGGTCATCGCGTTCCGGCTCGAATCGCCAGGACTGGCCGACGCTGGCCTCGAAACGGTCGCTCAGGCGCGACACCAGGTCAGCGAGCCCGGCCTCGTCGTCATGGCGCTCGAGTTCGCCGTACAGGTGCGCGGCCGCGTAATTCCAGGTCGGCACCCGGGCGGCGGCTTCCTTGTCGGGATACCAGTTGGCCGAAACGTAGGCGTGCGGGCCGTGGACGATCATCAGCGCCTGGCCGGAATGCCGGGCCTGCGGATTCGGCTTCGCCCAGTGGCCTTCGACGAGGATCGCATCGCCGTCGCGCCGGTAGAGCACGGGCAGGTGCGTGGCGAACGGGGTGCCGTCGGCAGCGGTGGTGACCAGGGTGACGAACGGATCGGCCGCGATCAGCGCATCGAGCCGCGACAGATCCGTTTCGACGAAGGCGCGCGGCGTGAACACGCGATCAGGCCCGTCCACCCAGGGTCTGCAGCATGCGCGGGCGTAGTGCCTCGTCGTCGCCGGCCTGCGGCGGGGAGATCTCCGCCAGCGAGAAGCCGCGCTCCAGCGCATCGTCTTCGTCGAGGCCGTCGAAGGCGACATAGTCGGCATCCATCAGCATCGCGCGCGCGGTGTCCTCGCTGTCGTAGCCCAGGGTGTTGCCGTCGCTGTCGAAGACCTCGGCGGTGCCGGCCTCGCGCACGCGCAGGCGCGCCCAGACAACGGTGCGGCCAAGCGTGGCCAGCCACCATTCCTGGTGCACGTGGTGGATCGAGTCGCTCATCGCAGCAGCACCGACCACAGCCACAGCAGGCCCGACATCGCCACCGCGCCGAGGATCACGATCGCGGAGATCCGCGCCGGCGTCGCCAGTCCGGTGAATCCTGCGTCGCGGACTTCACGGTAGCGCCCGCCCAGCAGCCAGCCCAGCGCGCGGGGACTCAGGAAGGCGCTTTCGCCCAGCGCCTCGCGCGCTTCGGGATGGCGGTCGCGCAGGTGCACCAGCGACAGCGGCCAGAAGATCACGAAGGCGGTGATGCCGCCGATGGCGACGCCGACGAAGCACAGGGCGAGGAAGAGGATCATTCAGGCAAGGGGATTCGGGATGGGGGATTCGGGATTGGGAAACACTCCAGGCGCCGCGTCAACTCCGACATCGTCATCCCGGCGAAAGCCGGGATCCATTTTGATTTTCGCTTCTGCGCCAACAGCAAATTGGATCCCGGCTTTCGCCGGGATGACGGGCCGGGCAACGACCGGTGATGGGGGCTGCGGATACTGGAACATCAATACTCCGCATTCCCCGGCGCGCGCGGGTAGGGGATGGCGTCGCGGATGTTCGACAGACCGCACACGTACACGATCAGGCGTTCGAAGCCGAGGCCGAAGCCGGCGTGCGGGACGGTGCCGTAGCGGCGGAAGTCGCGGTACCAGGCGTAGTGCTCGCGGTCGAGGCCGAACTGGTCCATGCGCGCGTCGAGCACGTCCAGGCGCTCCTCGCGCTGCGAGCCGCCGATGATCTCGCCGATGCCCGGCGCCAGCACGTCCATCGCGGCGACGGTCTTGCCATCGTCGTTGAGGCGCATGTAGAAGGCCTTGATGTGCTCGGGGTAGTTGGTCACCACCACCGGGCGGCCGACGTGCTGCTCGGTCAGCCAGCGCTCGTGCTCGGTCTGCAGGTCCAGGCCCCATTCGACCGGGAAGTCGAACTTGTGCCCTGACTTCTGCAGCAGCGTCACCGCATCGGTGTAGTCGATGCGCTCGAACGGCGCGTTGACGAAGGATTCGAGCCGTGTGATCGCGTCCTTCTGCACGCGCTCGGCGATGAAGGCCATGTCGTCGCCGCGTTCGTCGAGCACGGCGCGGAACAGGTACTTGAGGAACTCCTCGGACACGCGCGCGTTCTCGGCCAGGTCGGCGAAGGCGATCTCCGGCTCGATCATCCAGAACTCGGCGAGGTGGCGCGTGGTGTTGCTGTTCTCTGCGCGGAAGGTCGGGCCGAAGGTGTAGACCTTGCTCATCGACAGGCAGAAGGCCTCGACGTTGAGCTGGCCGGAGACGGTGAGGAAGACTTCCTTGCCGAAGAAGTCGCGCGAGAAGTCGACGTTGCCCTTGCCGTCGCGCGGCAGGTTGGCCAGGTCCAGCGTCGACACGCGGAACATCTGCCCCGCGCCTTCGGCGTCGGAGGTGGTGATGATGGGCGTGTTGACCCAGTAGTAGCCGTTCTCGTGGAAGTAGCGGTGCGCGGCCTGCGCCAGGCAGTGGCGGATGCGGGTGACCGCGCCGAACAGGTTGGTGCGCGGGCGCAGGTGGGCGACCTCGCGCAGGAACTCCAGCGAGTGCGCCTTGGGCTGGATCGGGTAGGTCTCCGGGTCGTCCACCCAGCCGACCACCTCGATCGACGAGGCCTGGATCTCGAAGCTCTGGCCCTGGCCCTGCGAGGCCACCAGGGTGCCGCTGGCGATGATGGAGCAGCCGGCGGTGAGTCGCTTCACCTCGGACTCGTAGTTGTCCAGCGTCGACGGCGCCACCACCTGGATCGGCGCGAAGCACGAGCCGTCGCTGACGTTCACGAACGACAGGCCGGCCTTGGAGTCGCGCCGGGTGCGCACCCAGCCGCGGACCGTGACTTCGCCGCCGGCGGGAATCCTGCCCGCGAGCGCGTGTTCGACGCTGGAAACCGTCATGCCTTGAATCCTGGGGAGGGGGAGCCGATATTCGGAACGCACAGTCTACCGTGGCACCGTCGGCCGAAAGGCCTCTTTCAGCCTGCCCACGCTACAATCCGGCCCATGTCCATCCAGCTGACCCCCGCCGCCCTCGATCGCGTCCACCAGTTCCTCGCCGGCACCCCGGAGGCGCTGGGCCTGCGTTTCGGCGTCAAGCGCACCGGCTGCTCGGGCTGGGGCTACGAGGTGGAGCTGGCGCACGAGGCGCGTGATGGCGACACCATCAGCGAGCAGGATGGCGTGCACATCTACGTCGATGCGGTGAGCCAGCCGATGGTCGACGGCACCACGATCGACTTCGTGCGCAAGGGCCTGAACCACGAGTTCGTGTTCGCCAACCCCAGTGCGGCCGCCGAATGCGGCTGCGGCGAGAGCTTCACCACCGACGCCGACCGGGCCGCCTGAGTCGCCGGGTCCCGGGACCCGGGTCCCGAAGCGTCTGCCCTTGCCCGCAAGTCATTGATCCGCCATAATGCTTGGCTCCCTGCGGCCCGTGCCGCCGGGGCCCTTGCTCCACCCCGCCCAATTCCGGGCGTCGGGGGAGCTGTCCGGCCCGCCCCGCGGCGGCCGAATACCCGAAAGGAAACATCGATGCGCCACTACGAAATCGTGTTCCTGGTCCACCCGGACCAGAGTGAGCAGGTGCCGGCGATGGTCGAGCGTTACAAGACGCTGATCGAGACCGGCAACGGCAAGATCCACCGCCTGGAAGACTGGGGCCGCCGCCAGCTGGCCTACCCGATCAACAACCTGGTCAAGGCCCACTACGTGCTGTTCAACATCGAGGCCGGCCAGGACGTGCTCAACGAACTGGTCGAGGGCTTCCGCTTCAACGACGCCGTGCTGCGCCACCTGGTGATGCGCCGCGACGAGGCCGATACCGAGCAGTCGCTGATCATGAAGAACAAGGACGAGAAGACCGACAAGCCGGAGCGCGGTGAGCGCCGGCGTCGCGACGACGACGAGTCCCCGTCCACCAGCAGCGACAGCGACGGCGAATCCGCCGGCGACGCCGCCGAAGCCGCCTGAGGAGCACGCACATGTCCAAGTTCTTCCGCCGCCGCAAGTTCTGCAAGTTCACCGCCGAGGGCGTCAAGGAGATCGACTACAAGGATCTCAACACCCTGCGCCAGAACCTCACCGAGAACGGCAAGATCGTGCCGAGCCGCATCACCGGCACCAAGTCGCGCTACCAGCGCCAGCTGGCGCTCGCGGTCAAGCGCGCCCGCTTCCTCGCGCTGATCCCGTACACCGACAACCACAACGTCTGAGCGAACCCGTAGGAGCGGGCCATGCCCGCGACCTGTCGCAACCACCGACCTCCGGTCGCGCCCATGGGGCGCTCCTACGAACGAAGCATCCGTCCGATTCGGACAGCAACCGTTGCGACGCCTTGCCGCGCCGCTAACGAATACGGAGCAATGACATGAAACTGATCCTCCTGCAGCGCGTCATCAACCTCGGTGCCCTCGGCGACACCGTCGACGTCAAGCCCGGCTACGGCCGCAACTACCTGGTCCCGCAGGGCAAGGCCGTGCCGGCCACCGTCGCCAACCTCGCCGAGTTCGAGGCCAAGCGCGCCGAGTACGAAGCCAAGGCGCAGTCCATCGCCGACGAGGCCCAGGCCCGTCTGGCCAAGCTGGAAGGCGCGAGCGTGACCATCTACGCCAACGCCTCGACCGAAGGCAAGCTGTACGGCTCGGTCGGCCCGCGCGACATCGCCGAGGCCCTGACCAAGACCGTCACCGAGGTCGAGAAGTCGGAAGTGGTGTTGGGCGAAGGCCCGCTGCGCAACACCGGTGAGTTCGAGGTCGTCATCCACCTGCACGCCGACGCCGAGACCACGGTCAAGGTGATCGTCGCACCGGAAGCGGCCTGACCGCAGCCTCATCGCCGCACGCAAGACCCGACAGGCGCCGAAAGGCGCCTGTTTTTTTGGGGTTTCTCCCATCCATGTGGTCCGTGCCATTGTCGTAGGAGCGGGCCATGCCCGCGACCGGGCACTCGGGTATCCCGGTCGCGCCCCGGACAGGAGCATCGACTCGGTTGTTTGCCGGCACGGCGCGCGGCGGCGCGTTCATCATCCCGGCAGCGGCAGGATATGCGCGGCGCGGAGCGCCCCTACGCGCGGGCCGTTCGTCAGCCCCGCTTCCAGCGCACGCCCTGGGGGGTGTCCTCGAGCAGGATGCCTTCGCCGGCGAGCTGTTCGCGGATGGCGTCGGCGCGGGCGAAGTCGCGGGCCTGCTTGGCGGCGCTGCGTTCGTCGATCAGGGCCTGGATCCGGGCGTCGTCATCGCCGGAGGCACCGCGCGCGAACCAGGCCTGCGGCGCCTGCTGCAGCAGGCCCAGCGCCAGTCCGGCGCCCAGCAGTTCCGACTTGAGCCGTTGCCGGTCGTCCGCGGTGCCGGCCTTGCGCGCTTCGCCGGCGATGCGGGCGATCTCGGCCAGTGCCGCCGGCGTGTTGAGATCGTCGTCCAGCGCGTCCTCGACCGCCTGCGGGATCGCCGCCGCGGCCTCGACGTCGGCCAGGTCGCGCAGCGTGCCGTACAGCCGGTCCAGGGTGCGCACGCTCTGTTCGATCAGGGCGTCCGACCAGTCCAGCGGCTGGCGGTAGTGGGCCGAGAGCAGGGCGTAGCGCAGCGCCTCGGGCGGGTGCTGCGCGACCAGGTCGTGGACCTTCTCGATGTTGCCCAGCGACTTCGACATCTTCGCCCCGGACAGGGTCAGCATGCCGTTGTGCAGCCAGGTGCGGGCGAACACGCGGCCGCCGTGGGCGCACTCGCTCTGGGCGACCTCGTTCTCGTGGTGCGGGAACTGCAGGTCGACGCCGCCGGCATGGATGTCGATGGTCTCGCCCAGGTGCGCGGCGGCCATCGCCGAGCACTCGATGTGCCAGCCGGGGCGGCCGCGGCCCCAGGGCGAATCCCAGCCGGGCAGCTCGTCGCTCGACGGCTTCCACAGCACGAAATCGCCCGGGTCGCGCTTGTACGGAGCGACCTCGACGCGGGCGCCGGCCAGCATCTCGTCCGGGTCGCGCCGCGACAGCTTGCCGTAGCCGGGGAAGGTCGCGACCGCGAACAGCACGTGGCCGTCCGCCTCATACGCGTGTCCGCCCTCGATCAGCGCCTCGATCATCGCGATCATCTGCGCGATGTGTCCGGTGGCGGCGGGCTCGATGTCGGGGGCGAAGACGCCCTCGACCCCCAGCGCGGCCATGTCCTCGCGGTAGGCGGCGGCGAAGCGGTCGGTGATGACGGCGATGGGCACGCCCGCGGTGCGCGCTGCGGTGTTGATCTTGTCGTCGACGTCGGTGATGTTGCGCGCGTAGCGCAGGTCGCCGTGACGGCGGCGGAGCAGGGCGGCGAGCACGCCGAACACCACCGGGCCGCGTGCGTTGCCGATGTGCACGTAGTTGTAGACCGTCGGCCCGCACAGGTACATGGTCGGGCGGGCCGGGTCGAGCGGCACGAAGGCCTCGACCCGGCGGCTCAGGCTGTTGAACAGGCGCAGGGACATCCGGATACCGCAGCGTAAACAGGCGATTCTAGCGGCCGCAGCCGCGCCACGACAGCGGATTCAGCCGGTGGCCGGCCAGCTGTGCCTACACTGCCCGGCAATGGCCCGCGTCCAGACCAACTTTCCTGCCGCCCGAAGGGGCCGCCTCGTCCTCGCCGCCTGCATGCTGGCGTTCGTGCTGCCGGTGATGCCGGCCGTCGCGCAGGATGCCGCCGGTGCCGACGGGCAGTCGGAGAACGTCCGCATCGAATATGCCCAGGTGCTGCGCGCCGAGCCGGTCTACCAGACCCTGCGCGCGACCTCGATGGTCGAGCGCTGCGACGCCTCGACGCCGGTGGAGACCGAGGAGAAGACCGGCATCGCCCGCGTCATCGGTGCGGTCAGGGGGGCGCTGACGCCCGACCCCAAGGTCGAGGAGGTGGCGCCATCGGCGGGCGGCGAATGCCGGATGGTGCCAATGGAGCGTGAGTTCCGGCGCCCGATCGCCTATGACGTGGACTACGTGCACAAGGGCGTGAAGTACCGCTCGCGGCTGCCGGCCGACCCGGGCAACCGGCTGCGGGTGCGGGTCTCGGTGACGCCGGTGGTTTCAGCCGAAACCCCTTGAGATCAAGTGTTTGTTGCAGTGCGGCGCACGCCGTGCGAGGATGCCGGCCGTGGAAAACGCCTCCGCCAGCGCCGTGCTCCTGACCACCGCCCGCATGGCGGCGGGCATGACTTCGCGCGCGCGCCGACCGGATCCTTGCACCTGAGCTGGGGCTACCGGACGTTTTCGCCGTCATGCCGGAACCCAGCCAGAGGCTGGGTTTTTTCGTTTCTGAACTACGACAACCGCAACATCACCGACTTCGAGTAGCCCCGATGAAGCACTTCCTGAATACGCAGGACTGGAGCCGCGCCGAGCTTGACGCGCTGCTGGCGCAGGCCGCGCAGTACAAGCAGCACAAGCTCGGCGACGCGCTCAAGGGCCGCTCGATCGCGCTGGTGTTCTTCAACCCGTCGATGCGCACCCGCACCAGCTTCGAGCTGGGCGCGTTCCAGCTCGGCGGGCACGCCGTGGTGCTGCAGCCGGGCAAGGACGCATGGCCGATCGAGTTCGACCTGGGCACGGTGATGGACGGTGACACCGAGGAGCACATCGCCGAGGTGGCGCGGGTGCTGGCCCGCTACGTCGACCTGATCGGCGTGCGCGCCTTCCCCAAGTTCAGGGACTGGGCCTACGACCGCGAGGACCGCGTGCTCAAGGCCTTCGCGAAGTACTCCACCGTGCCGGTGATCAACATGGAGACGATCACCCATCCCTGCCAGGAGCTGGCCCATGTGCTGGCGCTGCAGGAGCATTTCGGCACCAGTGATCTGCGCGGCAGGAAGTACGTGCTGACCTGGACCTACCATCCCAAGCCGCTCAATACCGCCGTGGCCAACTCCGCCCTGACCATCGCCACGCGCATGGGCATGGACGTGACCCTGCTGTGCCCGACGCCGGAGTACGTGCTCGACGAGCGCTACATGGGCTGGGCGCAGGACAACGTCGCCGAGAGTGGCGGCTCGTTCCGGGTCAGCCACGACATCGAGAGCGCCTACACCGGCGCCGACGTGGTCTACGCCAAGAGCTGGGGCGCGCTGCCGTACTTCGGCAACTGGGACCCGGAAAAGCCAATCCGCGACCGGTTCAAGCACTTCATGGTCGACGAGGCCAAGATGGCGCTGACCAGCAACGGCGTGTTCAGCCACTGCCTGCCGCTGCGCCGCAACGTCAAGGCCAGCGACGCGGTGATGGATTCGCCCAGCTGCATCGCCATCGAGGAAGCCGGGAACCGGCTGCATGTGCAGAAGGCGATCATGGCCGCCCTCGTCGGGCGGCCCTGACCGCCGGGATTCGGGATTCGGGATTGGGGATTCGCGAGAGCACCGTCCTGACCCCTCCTGCATCCGACCACCCTTCCAGAGACTTCCCCCATGTCGCAGCAAATTGCTTCACCGAATCCCGAATCCCCAATCCCGAATCCCGCGGCTGAAAGCCGCGACATCGTCCTCGCTTTCTCCGGCGGCCTCGACACCAGCTTCTGCGTGCCCTGGCTGCAGGAGCGCGGCTGGAACGTGCACACGGTGTTCGCCGATACCGGCGGCGTCGATGCCGACGAGCGCGAGTTCATCGAGAAGCGCGCCGCCGAGCTGGGCGTGGCCAGCCATGTCACCGTCGACGGCGGCCCGGCGATCTGGGCCGGTTTCGTCAAGCCCTTCGTCTGGGCGGGCGAGGGCTACCAGGGCCAGTACCCGCTGCTGGTGTCGGACCGCTACCTGATCGTCGACGCCGCGCTCCGGCGCGCCGCGGAACTGGGCACCAACGCCATCGCCCACGGATGCACCGGCATGGGCAACGACCAGGTGCGCTTCGACCTGGCGATCAAGGCCAGCGGCGACTACCGCATCGTGGCGCCGATCCGCGAGATCCAGAAAGAGCACACCCAGACCCGCGCCTACGAGCAGGCCTACCTGCAGGAGCGCGGCTTCGGCGTGCGTGCCAAGCAGATGGCCTACACGATCAACGAGAACCTGCTGGGCGTGACCATGTCCGGCGGCGAGATCGACCAGTGGCAGGCGCCGGGCGAAGGTTCGCGCGGCTGGTGCGCGCCGCGCAGCGCATGGCCGGCCGAGCCGCTGACGGTGAGCCTGAAGTTCATCAATGGCGAGGCGGTGGAACTCGACGGCAAGGCGTTGCCGGGCGAGCAGATCCTGGCCAGGCTCAACAAGCTGTTCGCGTCCTACGGCGTGGGTCGCGGCATGTACACCGGCGACACCGTGATCGGGCTCAAGGGCCGAATCGTCTACGAGGCGCCGGGCCTGGTCGCGCTGCTGGCCGCGCACCGTGCGCTCGAGGAGGCGGTGCTGAGCAAGCAGCAGAACCGCTTCAAGCCGGAGGTCGCGCGCAAGTGGGTGGAACTCGTGTACGAAGGCTTCTTCCACGACCCGCTCAAGACCGACCTCGAAGCCTTCCTCGCCTCGTCGCAGGAGAAGGTCAATGGCGAGGTGGTGCTGGAGACCCGCGGTGGCCGCGTCGACGCGGTGGCAGTGGCGTCGCCGCACCTGCTGCACTCCAAGGGCGCCACCTACGCGCAGTCGGCCGACTGGGGCGTGGAGGAGGCGGAGGGCTTCATCAAACTGTTCGGGATGAGCAGCACGCTTTGGGCGGAGGTCAATCGCTGACGCCGTTCGTAGTTCGTGGTTGGTCGTTGGTGGGCCCCGTGTTCACCAACTACCAACAACCAACTACCAACCCACGCGAATCAGGACGATGCTGGAAAGTATCCTCAACCACCTCGAAACCCTGGTGTCCTTCGACACCCGCAACCCGCCGCGGGCGATCACCACCGGCGGGATCTTCGACTACATCCGCACACAGCTGCCGGACTTCCGCGTCGAGGTCACCGACCACGGCGCCGGTGCGGTGTCGCTGTTCGCCGTGCGCGGCAATCCGACGCGGCTGTTCAACGTGCACATCGATACCGTGCCGTCCTCGCCGCACTGGAGCGCCGATCCGCTGACATTGCGCGTGACCGACGATCGCGCCATCGGCCTCGGTGCCTGCGACATCAAGGGTGCGGCCGCCGGCCTGATCGCCGCGGCGCAGGCGACGCGCGGTGACGCCGCGTTCCTGTTCAGCAGCGACGAGGAGGCCAATGACCCGCGCTGCGTCGATGCCTTCCTCGCCCGCGACCACGGCTTCCGCGGCGTGGTCGTGGCCGAGCCGACCAACTGCGAGGCGGTGCTCGCGCATCGCGGAATCAGTGCCGTGCGGATGCAGTTCCGCGGCAGGGCGGGGCACGCCTCGGGCGCCGGCGCGACCGATGCCAGCGCGCTGCACCACGCCGTGCGCTGGGGCAACCGCGCGCTGGAGTTCATCGCCATGGAGTCCCACCGCCGCTTCGGTGGCCTCACCGGCCTGCGCTTCAACATCGGCCGGATCGAGGGCGGTATCAAGGCCAACGTGATCGCGCCGGAGGCGGAGCTGCGCTTCGGCTTCCGGTCGCTGCCCTCGCACGACGTCGACCAGCTGCATGCCGCCTTCCGCAGCTTCGCCGCGCCGGATGCGATCGAGGCCTACGAAGAAACCTTCCGCGGTCCGTCGCTGCCGGCCGGAGACGTGTCCGCCGCCGAGGACAACCGCCTGCGCGCGCGCGATCTTGCCGATGAACTAGGACTGCCGATCGGCAACGCCGTCGACTTCTGGACCGAGGCCTCGCTGTTCTCGCGCGCCGGGCTGACCGCGCTGGTCTTCGGCCCCGGCGACATCGCCCAGGCGCATACCGCCGACGAGTGGGTCTCGCTCGAACAACTGCAGCGCTACGGCGCCATCGTCCGCTCCATCTTCTTCAACGCATGAACATAGAAGCCAACAAACAGACCCGGCAGACCATCGTGCGCCTGCTTTCGAGCATGGCCAGTGCGAAGGAGATCAGCCAGTACCTCAAGCGCTTCTCGCAGCTCGACGCCAAGCGCTTCGCCGTGGTCAAGGTCGGCGGCGCGGTGCTGCGCGACGACCTCGAGGCGCTGACCTCGTCGCTGTCGTTCCTGCAGGAGGTCGGGCTGACGCCGATCGTGCTGCACGGCGCGGGGCCGCAGCTGGACACGGAGCTGGCGGCCGCCGGCATCGAGAAGCGGACCGTCAACGGCCTGCGAGTGACCACGCCCGAGGCGCTGGCGATCGTGCGCCGGGTGTTCCAGGCCTCGAACCTGGCGCTGGTCGAGGCGCTGCAGGCCAACGGCGTGCGCGCGACCTCGATCACCGGCGGCGTGTTCGAGGCCGACTACAAGGACCGCGACACCTATGGCCTCGTGGGCGAGGTGAAGTCGGTCAACCTCGCGCCGATCGAGGCCAGCCTGCAGGCGACCTCGATCCCGGTGATCGCCAGCCTCGGCGAGACCGCCGGTGGCCAGATCCTCAACATCAACGCCGACTTCGCCGCCAACGAACTGGTGCGCGTGCTGCAGCCGTACAAGATCATCTTCCTCACCGGCACCGGCGGCCTGCTCGACGCCGAGGGCCGGGTGATCGACTCGATCAACCTCTCCAGCGAGTTCGAGCACCTGATGCAGCAGCCGTGGCTCAACGGCGGCATGAAGGTGAAGATCGAACAGATCAAGGACCTGCTCGACCACCTGCCGCTGGAGTCCTCGGTCTCGATCACGCGCCCGGGCGATCTGGCCAAGGAACTGTTCACGCACCGGGGTTCGGGCACGCTGGTGCGCCGCGGCGAGCGCGTGCTGCGCGGCACCAGTTGGGACGCGTTCGACCTCGACCGCCTGCGCGGGCTGATCGAATCCAGCTTCGGCCGCACCCTGGCGCCTGACTACTTCGAACGGACGACGCTGCTGCGCGCCTATGTCAGCGAGAACTACCGCGCCGCGGTGATCCTGACCGATGGCGGCGGCATGACCTACCTCGACAAGTTCGCGGTGCTCGACGACGCCCAGGGGGAGGGCCTCGGTCGCGCGGTCTGGAACGTGATGCGCGAGGAGACGCCGGAGCTGTTCTGGCGCTCGCGCCACAACAACCAGGTCAACATCTTCTACTACGCCGAATCCGACGGCTGCTACAAGCAGGACAAGTGGAAGGTGTTCTGGTACGGGCTGGACGGCTTCGACGACGGCGGATTGGACCAGATCAGGCACGCCGTCGCGCATTGCGCCACGCGTCCGGCGACCCTGCTGGAGAAGACGGCATGAGCGCGAGCAAGACCGTCGGCATCGTCGGCGCGCGTGGCCACACCGGCGCGGAGTTGATCCGGCTGATCACGGCGCACCCGGGGTTGGATCTGGCGTTCGTGTCCTCGCGCGAGCTGGACGGCCAGCGCGTGGCTGACCACATCGAAGGTTTCGCTGGCGAGCTGCGCTACGAGAACCTGGCGCACGCGCAGGTCGGCGGCAAGGGCGCGGACGCGGTGGTGCTGGCCCTGCCCAACGGCAAGGCCGCGGAGCTGGTAGCGGCCATCGACGCGCAGGCGCCGGGGACCGTCGTCGTCGACCTGTCCGCGGACCATCGCTTCGACGATGCCTGGTACTACGGCCTGCCGGAGCTGACCCGCGAGCGCTACGCCGGCCAGGTGCGCATCAGCAACCCCGGCTGCTACGCCACGGCGATGCAGCTGGCGATCGCGCCGATGCTCGACCGGCTCGACGGCACGCCGCAGTGCTTCGGTGTCTCCGGCTATTCCGGCGCGGGTACCTCGCCCTCGGACAAGAACAATGTCGAGCTGCTGCGCGACAACCTGATGCCCTACGCGCTGGTCGACCACCTGCACGAGCGCGAGGTGTCGCGGCAGCTGGAGGTGCCGGTGGCGTTCATGCCGCACGTCGCGCCGCATTTCCGCGGCATCGCCATGACCACGAGCCTGCCGCTGCGCGGGCCGGTGACGGTCGAGGAGGTGCGCGCGCGCTATCGCGAGCGCTACGCCGACGAACCGCTGGTGGAGGTGCTCGACGAGGCGCCGTGGGTGAGCCGCATCGCCGGGCGTCACGGCGTCGAGATCGGTGGTTTCACTGTGTCGCCGGACGGCAGGCGGCTGGTGCTGGTGTCGACGCTGGACAACCTGCTCAAGGGCGCCGCCACCCAGGCGATGCAGAACCTCAACCTGGCGTTCGGCTTCGAGGAACTGGCCGGAATCCCGGTGTAGCGTGTGCAGTGAAGCCCCTCTCCCCCCGGGAGAGGGGTTGGGGTGATGGTCCGACGGCGCCGTATGCATACGGCGCCGTCGGACCCTCATCCGGCCCTTCGGGCCACCTTCTACCCCGAGGGCACGTAGCCCCGGAGGGGGAAGGGAAGAGCAATGGAGCGGATTTCATGGAGCGGGATGATGGCTGACCTGTTGTGGCAAAAACCCGGCGTCGAAGTCGACGCGCGGATCCAGCGCTTCCTCGCCGGCGACGACGTGCTCCTCGACCGCGAGTTCTTCCTGCACGACATCGCCGCCAGCGGCGCGCATGCCGAAGGCCTGCAGCGCATCGGCATCCTCTCGGACGCTGAACTCGACGGCCTCAAGCGCGAACTGGCGCAGCTGGCCGACGACTTCCGCGCCGGCAGCTTCGTGCTCGACGAGCGATACGAGGACGGCCATTCCGCGATCGAGGCGCGCCTGACCGAGCGTCTCGGCGACGCCGGCCGCAAGATCCACACCGGCCGCAGCCGCAACGACCAGGTCCTCGTCGCCACCCGCCTGTGGCTGAAGGACAAGCTGGCGAGCGTCGCCGCGCTGTCGAAGGAGGTCGCGAAGGTCGCGCTGGACCGCGCGCAGGCCGAGCGCGATCTGCCGCTGCCCGGCTACACCCACATCCAGCGCGCGGTGGTGTCCTCGGCAGGCATGTGGTGGGCGGGCTGGGCGGAAGCTTTCATCGACGATGCCGTGCGCGCAGCCGACACGCTGAAGCTGGTCGACGCCAACCCGCTGGGCACCGCCGCCGGCTACGGCGTCAACCTGGCGCTCGATCGCGGGCACACCACGGCCGCGCTCGGCTTCGCGCGCATGCAGGTCTCGCCGATCTACGCCCAGCTCTCGCGCGGCAAGTTCGAACTGGCCGCGCTGGAGGCGCTGGGCAGCGCCACGCTCGACCTGCGCCGCATCGCCTGGGACCTGTCGCTGTTCACCAGCGCCGAGTTCGGCTTCGTCGCGCTGCCGGCGCAGTACACCACCGGCAGTTCGATCATGCCCAACAAGCGCAATCCCGACGTGATCGAGCTGATGCGCGCGACCCACGCCAGCGTCGCTGCTGCACGCACCGAGATCGAGCAGTTGCTGTCGCTGCCTTCTGGCTATCACCGCGACCTGCAGGCCTCCAAGGGCGCGATCTTCCACGGTTTCGGTCGCGGCCTGGCCGCGCTGGAACTGTTGCCGGCACTGCTGGCCAACCTGGAGTGGCGCGAGGACCGGCTGCGCGCGGCGATCGATTCGGGCATGTACGCCACCGACGTCGCGGTGGAAGCCGCCGTCGCCGGCGTGCCGTTCCGGGAGGCCTACAGGGCGGCCGCCGCGAGTGCGGACACGGCAGGGCAGGGGCGTACGCCCGAAGGCAGCCTCGCCTCGCGCGTCTCGCCCGGCGCCGCGGCGGACCTGCGGCTGGACGAACTGCGCGCGCGCTGGGAGGCGCTGTGAGTGCTGGTGCCCGCGATCCCGGCAAAGGCCGCGGGAGTTCACGCTCGTCATCCCCGCGGAAGCGGGAAGCGCTTTTCAACAGCGCGCAGCGCTGGTCATCCATCTTGACGTTGGCGTCGGAACAATGGATCCCCGCTTTCGCGGGGATGACGGCATTGGGGGTTAGCCCAATGCCCGCGGGTTCCGCCGTGATGGTGGGTTCGATTGTATACGCACGGCCTGATTCCACCCCATGACCCACTTCTCGGAACAGCGACTGCCGCCCTGGCGCCGGGCCGTGCTGAAGGTTGGCAGCAGCCTGCTGGCCGCCAATGGCGGTGGCCTGTCGACCGAGTACGCGCAGGCGATCGCCGGCTTCGTCGTTGCTTCTCACCAGGCCGGTCGCGAGGTGGTGGTAGTGTCCTCGGGCGCGGTCGCGGCCGGGCGCGCGATCATGCGCGAGCAGCCGCACGACGGCGCCGAGATGGCCGAGCGCCAGGCGCTGGCCGCACTGGGGCAGGCGCGGCTGATCGGCTTCTGGCAGGGTCTCCTCGACCGCCAGGTGGCGCAGGTGCTGCTGACCCACGACGACCTGCGCAACCGCCGCCGCTACCTCAACGCGCGCGCCACGCTGGCGGCGCTGCTGCGCCATCGCGCGGTGCCTGTGGTGAACGAGAACGACACCGTGTCGGTGGACGAACTCAAGCTCGGCGACAACGACAACCTCGCCGCGATCGTCGCCGCCCTGGTCGACGCCGATGTGCTGTTCATCGCCACCGACATCGACGGCCTGTACGACGCCGATCCCCGCCGCCATCCCGATGCGCGGCCGGTGGAAGTGGTGCCGCAGCTGACCCCGGCACTCCTGGCTGCGGCCGGCGGCTCCGGCAGCGCGATCGGCACCGGCGGCATGCGCACCAAGCTGGAGGCGGCGCAGCGGGCGTCGGCCGCGGGCGTGGCGACCGTGCTGTTCAATGGCACGAAAGCGGAGGTATTGGAGGGGCTGGCGCATGACCGCCTGCGCGGCACCCGCATCCATGCCCTGCGCAGCCGCATCGCGGTGCGCAAGCACTGGCTGCAGAACGCGCCTGCGGAACCGGGCGGGATCGTCGTCGATGCCGGCGCCGCCAATGCGCTGGTGGAGAAGGGCGCCTCGCTGCTGCCCGGCGGCGTGCTCACCGCGGAAGGCGAATTCCGGCGCGGCGACATGGTCGAAGTGCTGCTGCGCGATGAAGACGGCACGCGCAGGGTCGCGCGTGGCGTGAGCCAGTACTCGGCAGCAGACATCCGCCGCGTCGCCCGGCGCCATTCGCGCGAGATCGAGGCGATCCTCGGCTACAGCTACGGCGGGACGGTGATGCATCGGGATGATCTGATGCTGGTTTAGCGTTGCCCGTGGCGTGAGATCCCGTTGCCGACGAAACCAATCGAGACAACGCGAGTTTTCTTGATCCAGAATGGGTAGCCTCAGAGTTCGTCATCCCCGCGAAAGCGGGGATCCATTTGGCTTTTCGCAAGACTCTGGATCCCCGCCTTCGCGGGGATGACAACGGCTTCAGTTCTTGTGGGCGCGGAAAGTCCCTTTTGAGGTGCCGGTGAGCGTCATAGCCATTGGCTTTGCCGAGACCACTGACAACCATCAACCAAACTGCCAACCGCCATGACCGACATCCGCCAACTCGCCCTCCGCTGCCGCGATGCCGCGCGCTCCGTCGCCGCGCTGCCGACCGCTGCCAAGGACGCGATGCTGGAAGCCATGGCGGTGGCGCTGGAGTCCGACGCGGCGGCGATCCTCGCGGCCAATGCGCAGGACCTGGAAGCGGCGCGCGCCAAGGGCCTCACGACGGCGATGCTCGACCGGCTTCGCCTCGACGACGCACGCCTGGCCGGCATCGCCGCCGCGCTGCGCGAGGTGGCGGCGCTGCCCGATCCGGTCGGGCAGGTGACCCGCCGCGACCGCCGTCCCAACGGCATCGAGGTCGAGCGCGTGCGCATTCCGCTGGGCGTGGTGGCGATGATCTACGAGGCGCGCCCGAACGTGACCGCCGACGCCGCGGCGCTGTGCCTGAAGGCCGGCAACGGCGTGATCCTGCGCGGCGGCAGCGAAGCGATCCGCTCCAACAAGGCGATCGCCGCGGCCCTGCACCGTGCGCTCGAAGGCGCCGGCGTGCCGGCCGCGGCGCTGACCGTGGTCGAGGACCTGCGGCGCGAGGCGATGCTGGAGCTGCTGCAGCTGACCGACATCGTCGACCTCGCGATCCCGCGCGGCGGCGAGGGACTGATCCGCTTCGTCGCCGAGCACGCGCGGGTGCCGGTGATCAAGCACTACAAGGGCGTCTGCCACCTGTTCGTCGACGCCAGCGCCGACCAGGACCTCGCCCTGCGCCTGCTGGTCGACGGCAAGGTGTCGCGCCCGAGCGCCTGCAACGCGCTGGAGACGCTGCTCGTGCATGCCGACGTCGCGCCGGCGTTCCTGCCGCGGGCCTCACGGGCGCTGCTCGATCGCGGGGTCGAACTGCGCGGTGATGACGCCACGCGCGCCCTCGTGCCGGATCTCGCAGCGGCGACGGAGGAGGACTACGACACCGAGTACCTCGATCTGGTCATCGCCGTGCGCGTGGTCGATTCGATCGATGCCGCGATCGCGCACGTCCGCCGCCACGGATCGGACCACACCGAGGTGATCGCCACTGGCGACGCGGCCAACGCCGAGCGCTTCGTGCAGGCGCTGCGCTCGGCCGTGGTGATGGTCAACGCCTCATCGCGCTTCAGCGACGGCGGCGAACTGGGCCTCGGCGCCGAAATCGGCATCTCCACCACGCGGCTGCACGCCTATGGCCCGATGGGGTTGGAGGCGCTGACGGTCGAGCGCTTCGTCGTGCGCGGCGAGGGGCAGACCCGGAACATCCACGGCTGAGTGCCGCGTGCGGTCCTGCCCTTTCGCGCGGGCTGACGGCCGCGCGGATCGCGCGCGTTTGCGCGGGCGTGGTCGGATCCGGACAGGGCCGGTGGAGGCAGGCCATCCGGCGTTCGAATGGCTCCCGGGCGGGGGGGGCGCCGCGTGCGGCGCCCAGTCGTCGTCAGCCGTAGGCCACGACGACTTCGACCTCGCCGTCGTCGTTCTGGGCCTCGACCAACGTCGACATGCCGTGGTTGAGGTTGCGGGCATCGGCCATGAGGCTGGCGATCTCCAGACCCTTGTCGCGCTCGGGGAACCAGAACACCGGCTTGCCGTCGTCCAGCAGCTGCCAGCCGCCGGCGCTGTGGACCAGTCGCAGGATGGACCTTTTCATCGTGGTCTCCCTGTGGAAGAAAGTGCCCCGGCCCAGCTCTCGACTTGCTCAAGGTCTCGGCACTGGTCCGTTGCTGAGCGGCATCCACTGCCTGTTGCATTGGCCGGGCTGCCGGGGCAGGAAAAGTGTCCCCGGATGGCCGGTCCCACGCAGTCGGCGGTCGACGCGTCGTCGTGTAGGATTTTTCCTACACGGCCCAACCGCCGTCGGCTGTCGCCGACGCTGGAAGTGCCACAATGGCCGCCGACAGGACCGTTGAAGGAGTTCGCCATGCCATCGCCCGACCGGATGCACCTCGTTGCCCTTGGCCTCGCGGTCGCGGCCGCCGTTCTGGTGGCGGGCTGCGCCAGCTCCCCCGGGCCGCAGGTCGCCGGGAGCGGACGCTGTGACGACAGCGCCCTGGCCTGGGCGGTCGGCCAGCCTGCGAGCGAGGACAACATACGCCGGCTTTCGCGCGAGAGCGGGGCGGGCCTGGTCAATCCGATCGGCCCGGAGACGGCCGTGCGCGCGGACCACCGCGACGACCGCCTGCGCGTGTTCGTCGATGCGGGCAACGTGATCCAGGCCGTCCGCTGCGAGTGAGCCGGCGGACGCCGCCCGCCGTCGAGCGTCGCGACGCCCCGGAAACGGACAGGGCCGCCCGAAGGCGGCCCATGCCGTTGAACCTGTTGGTCGGGGAGACAGGATTCGAACCTGCGACCTCTACGTCCCGAACGTAGCGCTCTACCAGACTGAGCTACACCCCGACAGGTGAGCCGCATATTTTATGGGCGGTGGCCAGCCTCTGGCAAGGGGCTGCCGACGCCGGGCGTCCTCAGTGCAGCGCCGAGGCCAGTTCCATCAGCGCCTTGCGGTCGAGGATCTCGACGTGCTGCGGATCGGGCAGGGCGATCACGCCCTGTTCGCGCAGGCGGGTGAAGCTCCGGCTGACGGTCTCGACGGTCAGGCCGAGGTGGTCGGCGATGTCACTGCGCCCCATCGGCAGCGCCATCCGCGGGTCGTCGTCGCGGATCCGCATCTGCTCGCGCAGCCGCACCAGGAAACTGGCCAGCCGCTCCAGTGGCGCCAGCCGCGCCAGCAGCAGCATCGCGTCGTGGGCCTCGTCGAGCTCGCGGCAGGCGCGGTCGAGCAGGATGTGTTCGAAGCCGGGGAAGCGCTGGCGCAGGTCGTGGATGCCGTCCATCTCGAAGGCGCAGACGCGGCTCGCCACCACCGCTTCGACGCTGTGCCGGTGGTGGCTCGCATCGGTGAGTCCGATGAAATGCCCCGGCAGCGCGAAGGCGACCACCTGCCGGCGCGCGTCCGGCAGGGTGCGCACCAGCCGCAGCATGCCGCTGGTGACGCTGTAGGCATGGCGGCAGGGCTGGCCGGCCCGGGCCAGTTCGGCATTGGCCGGCACGTCGACCGAGGACGCGTACTGCTCCAGCGCCACAACTTCGGTCGCGGGCAGAGAGGCGCAGACCGCCAGATCGCGGATGGCACAGCGTGCGCAGTCCAAGGGGACGACGACGCGCGAATGCTGCCTGCAGCGGGCGAGGGTCTGGTTGGACATGGGGCTCGTTCTCGCAGGAGCCCATCATACCGTCGTGGCGGGCTTCGCGTGGCGGAAAGGAACGTTCCGGCGCGGCTGTCGACGCGGGCGGCGGAAAATGCGGCCGATCGGCGGGGCCGAAAACCCGGGCAGGTGCGTCGGACGGGTAGAATGCGGGCTACTTTCCCCAGTCATTCCCGCTGCCCAGGCAATGATCAAGCCCCGCACCCCTCCTGGCGTCATGGAACTGCTGCCGCGTGACCAGATCGCGTTCCAGCGCATGCTCGACACCATTCGCCGGATCTTCGAGGGCTTCGGCTTCCTGCCGGTGGAGACGCCGGTGTTCGAACTGTCGGAGGTGCTGCTGACCAAGTCCGGCGGCGAGACCGAGCGCCAGGTGTACTTCGCGCAGTCCACCGGGGCGCTGGAAAAGGAGGGCGACGGCCTGCCGGAACTGGCCCTGCGCTTCGACCTGACCGTGCCGCTGGCGCGCTACGTGGCCGAGCACGAGCACGAGTTGGCGTTCCCGTTTCGCCGCTACCAGATGCAGCGGGTGTACCGCGGCGAGCGCGCCCAGCGCGGGCGTTTCCGCGAGTTCTACCAGTGCGACATCGACGTGATCGGCAAGGACGCGCTGTCGCCGCGCCACGATGCCGAGATCCCGGCGGTGATCCAGGCGGTGTTCGAGGCGCTGGACATTGGCGACTTCACCATCCAGTTCAACCACCGCAAGCTGCTGCGCGGCTACTTCGAGGGGCAGGGCATCGCCGAGGACGCGCAGGTGCCGGTGCTGCGCGAGATCGACAAGCTCGACAAGCGCGGCGAGGACGCGGTGCGGGCAACGCTGGCGGGTGATGGTTTCGGGCTGTCGACGGACGTGATCGACCGGCTGATGGCGTTCTCGCGCGTGCGCTCGAGCGGCCACGACGATGCGTTGGCGAAGCTCGACGCGCTCGGCGCCGGCACGCCGCTGTTCGAAGAGGGGCGGGCTGAGCTGTGCGAAGTGCTGCACCGGCTGCGCGCGCTGGGCGTGCCGGAGTCGCGCTACGCGATCAACCTGTCGATCGCGCGCGGCCTCGACTACTACACCGGCATCGTCTACGAGACGACGCTGGACGCGCACCCGGGCATCGGCTCGATCTGCTCGGGAGGTCGCTACGACAACCTCGCAAGCCACTACACCAAGTCGAAGCTGCCCGGCGTCGGCATCTCGATCGGCCTGACGCGCCTGTTCTGGCAGCTGCGAGAGGCCGGTCTGGTGCAGGCCGCCGACAGCTCGGTCGACGTGCTGGTGACCCTGTTCGACGATGCCGGCCTCGACCACGCGCTCGGCCTGTCGCAGCAGCTGCGCGCGGCCGGGCTCAACGTCGAGACCCAGCTGGAGCCGCGCAAGCTGGGCAAGCAGATGCAGTACGCCGACCGCGCCGGGATCCGCTTCGTGGTGATCCGCGGCGATGACGAGGCGGCCAAGGGCGTGGTCGCGGTCAAGGACCTGCGCCGCGGCGAGCAGTTCGAGGTGGCCGACGCGGATCTTGCGCGCACGCTGCTGGTCGAGCGCGAGCAGTGGCGGGCGCTGGGGAAGGCGGGCGGCTAGCCCGGAACAGCGCCGGGGAACGATGGTCCGACAATGGCTGTCATTCCGAACGCAGTGAGGAATCTGCTCTCAGGCAGGAAAGAAGATTGACCAGCTTACGCTGTTGAAAATCACCTCTCACTACGTTCGGAATGACAGTGATGCTGGCGGTGGGTGAGCAAGACTTCGAATGACAACGGCGAACGGTCCATGAAACCTGTCCTCCTCGACGGCAAATCCCTCACCCGCGACCAGCTGGTCATGGTCGCCAACGGCGCGCAGGTCGCGCTCGACGCCGGTGCGCTGCGCGACGTGGCCCGCGCCGCCGACTTCCTCGCCGAGCAGGTGCGGCGTCAGGAGCCGATCTACGGCGTGTCCACCGGCTTCGGCAGCAACGCCGACAAGCTGCTCGGTGCGCACCCGCTGCGCGACGAACTGCCCGGCGCGGCGAAGTCCGGGCGCTCGTTGCACGAGGAGCTGCAGTACAACCTGATCGTCACCCACGCCGTCTGCGTCGGCGAGCCTCTGGCGGCCGACGTGGTGCGCGCGATGCTGTGCATCCGCATCAACACCCTGCTCAAGGGCCATTCCGGCATCCGCGTGCAGACCCTGCAGGCGCTGGCGGACCTGCTCAACGCCGGCATCGTGCCGGTGGTGCCGGCGCTGGGTTCGGTCGGCGCGTCGGGCGACCTGGCGCCGCTGTCGCACCTGGCCATCGTCCTGCTCGGCGGCGGCGAGGCGTTCTTCGACGGCCGGCGCATCTCCGGCGCGGAGGCGCTGAAGGCAGCGGGTCTGGAGCCGATATCGCTGTCGTACAAGGAAGGTCTGGCGCTCAACAACGGCACCGCGCAGATGCTCGCCAGCGGCGCGCTCGCGCTGCACCGGCTCGACCGCCTGCTGGAAACTGCCGACCTCGCTGCGGCGATGACCATCGACGCCTTCGCCGGCCGCCTCGGTGCCTTCGCCGAGGAAGTGCACGCGCTGCGCCCGCATCCGGGGCAGGTGCGCACCGCCGCGCACCTGCGCGAACTGCTCGGCGGATCCACGCTGGCCGACATTCCCTACCACCTGGTGCCGAAGTTCCGGCAATGGCTGCCGTCGAGCTGGGACACCGCCGACGCGCAGCAGCTCGGCTTCGACATCGGCTGGGACTGGGTGCCGAGCGACCAGCGCCATGGCCGCGAGAAGTTCTACGCGCGCTTCAAGCCCTTCCGCGGCGGCAAGAAGCACCAGCCGCAGGACAGCTACTCGCTGCGCTGCATCCCGCAGGTACACGGCGCGGTGCGCGATGCGGTGGAACATGCGCGACGCGTGTTCGACATCGAGCTCAACGCGGTCACCGACAACCCGCTGGTGTTCCCCGACAAGCAGGCCGAGCATGTGGAAGAGCAGGTGATTTCCGCCGGCCACTTCCACGGCATGCCGCTGGCGCTGGCGATGAGCGCGGTCAAGGCCGCGATCCCGGTGCTGGCCTCGATCAGCGAGCGCCGGCTCAACAAGCTGGTCGATCCGGCCACCAGCGACGGCCTGCCGGCCTTCCTGATCGGCAACGAGGATGGCACCGAATCGGGCTTCATGATCGTGCAGTACACCGCCGCGGCGATCGTCAACGACCTCGCCACGCGCGCGCACCCGGCCAGCGTCTATTCGATCCCGACCAGCGCCAATGCCGAGGACCACGTGTCGATGGGCACCAACGAGGCGCGCCACGTGCTGTCGATGGCCGACGACCTGGGCAAGGTGCTGGCGCTGGAGCTGTACACCGCCGCGCAGGCGCTGGACCTGCGCCTGGACATGATCAACGCCGCCCGCGACCTGGCCGATCGCGCCGATGCCGCCGCGTTCGCTGGCAAGATCCACGGCGTCAGCGATGACAGCCCGCTGCACGCGACGCTCATTGCCGAAGTCGAGGCGCTGCGCGTCGAGCTGGCCGCGGCCGAGCCGTTCCATCCAGGCAAGGCCGTCGCCGCCGCCCACGCCGCGATCCGCGAACGCATTCCCTTCCTCGATCGGGATCGTGCCCTAGACGGCGAAGTCGCCGCCGCGGTGGCGCTGGTGGCCGACGGCAGCCTGCTGTCGGCGATCGGCCGCTGAGCGGGCAGGGGCGTTGAACCTGCCGCTGCACTTTGGCTGGCTCGGCGTATTCGAAGCGACCCTGATCGCGTTCGCGATCGGCGTGCTTTGTTTCCTGTTCTGGCGCTGGCTGTGCCGGCGCACCGGCTGGGGCGAGGCGCGCGCGATCGGCTGGGCCTGCGTCAGCGCCGTCGCCATCGCCGCCGGCATCGACAGCTGGCACCTGTTCTACCTGGGCGTGGTCAAGCTGGAGTCGCCGCTGTACGCGCGGATCGCGCTGTCGAAGATGCACGATCCCGACTTCCTCGGCACCCGCGTGTTCCTGGAATGGACCGGGGCGCTGTTCGGCGTGGTGCTGGCGTGGTCCGTGCTCGCGCGGCGGGCGATGTCACAAGGCGCCGTCGCTCCAGACAAGTCACCCTAGCCGGGGCAAGCGCAGCGCATCCGGGAGTCCAGCGCGGTCCCGATGTGCTTGTCCGGGGCACGCGCGGCGATCCGGCTGGATAGTTGGGTGGGCGAAGCGGGGCCCAACCTGCGCGCGGCTTTCTGCATGCGGCGGGTCCGTGCGAGCCGTCACGCCGCGGTCCCGCAACATGGCTATTGACTAATGTAATAACACGCTATTACATTATGCGCCCATGAAGCAACGACTCGAACCACTGCCGGACACCGAAGCCGACGCCTCCTTCCGGGCGCTGGCGAAGGCGCTCGCCGGGCTGGAGCGGGCCGACGACGTGGCCGCCTTCCTGCGCGACCTGTGCACGCCGGCCGAGCTGGAGGCGATGGCCGACCGCTGGCGGGTGGTGCCGCTGCTGCTGCAGGGCCTGCCGTACCGCGAGATCCACGAGCGCACCCTGGTAAGCGTGACCACGATCGGCCGGGTCGCGCGCACGCTCGAACATGGCGCCGGTGGCTACGCGGCCGCGGTGAAGCGCCAGTATCCCCGGCTCGCGCCGGGCCACTGAGGACTATCGATGAGCCCCACGGCCGTTCCCGCGGCGCGCGACCGCCTGCGTATCGCCATCCAGAAGTCCGGGCGCCTCGGCGATCCGGCGCGCGCGCTGCTGGCGTCGTGCGGCCTGTCCTGGCGCGAGAGCCGCGACAAGCTGTTCTGCTACGGCGAGACCCTGCCGGTCGACCTGCTGCTGGTGCGCGACGACGACATCCCGGGGCTGCTGGCCGATGGCGTCTGCGACTACGGCATCGTCGGCCGCAACGTGCTGGAGGAGTTCGCCGCCGAACGTGCCGGCAGCGGCAAGCCGGCGGTGTCGAAGGAGATCCGCCCGCTCGGCTTCGGCGGCTGCCGGCTCGACATCGCCGTGCCCGACGCCTGGGACTGGCAGGGCGCGCAGCAGCTGCAGGGCAGGCGCATCGCCACCAGCTATCCCGGCCTGCTGGCGAAGTGGCTGGCGGAGCAGCAGGTCGAGGCGGGCATCGTGATGCTCTCGGGCTCGGTCGAGATCGCACCGCGCCTCGGCCAGGCTGACGTCATCTGCGACCTCGTCTCCAGCGGCGCCACCCTGGTGGCCAACCAGCTCAAGCCGGTCGAGACGATCATGCGCAGCGAGGCGGTGCTGGCCGGGCCGGTGCAGCCGTTCTCGGACATCCGCGGCGAGCTGGCGCAGATGCTGCTGCGCCGCCTCGACGGCGTGCTGCGGCTGAAGGACAGCCGCCTGCTGATGTTCCAGGCGCAGCGCAACGAGGTACCGGCGCTGCTGGAGCTGCTGCCCGATGCCGAGCAGCCGACCATGCTGCAGGTCGACGGCGCCGACACGCTGGCGCTGCAGGCGCTGTGCCACGGTGCGATGACCTGGCAACGGCTGGAGGACCTCAAGCGCGCCGGCGCGCGCGGGCTGATGGTGCTGCCGGTCGAGAGGATGCTGGCGTGAGCGCGTCGATTGCACAGCGGCTGGACTGGGCGGCACTCGATGCCGCCGCGCGTGCGGCGGCGCTGCAGCGGCCGGTGCAGGCGGTCGCGGCGCAGACGCGCACATCGGTGGCCGCGTTGATCGATGACGTACGCGCTCGTGGCGATGCCGCCTTGCGCGAGATCACGCTGCGCTTCGACGGCGTCGCGCCGGCCTCGTTCGAGGTGATGGCGGAGGAGTTCGCCGCAGCCGAATCGTCTGTTTCCGACGAACTGAAGGCGGCCATGCGTGACGCCGCCGGGCGCATCGAACACTTCCACCGCGCCGGCATGACCGCATCGTACACTGTCGACACCGCGCCCGGCGTGAGCTGCGAGCGCATCGTGCGCGCGATCGCGCGCGTGGGCCTGTACGTGCCCGCCGGCAGCGCGCCGCTGCCCTCGACCGCGCTGATGCTGGGCGTGCCGGCGCAACTGGCCGGCTGCCGCGAAGTGGTGCTGTGCACGCCGCCGCGCAGGGATGGCACCGCCGATCCGTCGGTGCTGGTCGCCGCACGCATGACCGGCGTGCACCGCGTGTTCAAGCTCGGCGGCGCGCAGGCGATCGCGGCGATGGCCTTTGGCACTGAGTCCGTGCCCCGCTGCGCCAAGCTGTTCGGGCCGGGCAACAGCTACGTCACCGAGGCCAAGCAGCAGGTCGCGCAGGCGGGCGTCGCCGCGATCGACATGCCGGCCGGCCCGTCGGAAGTGCTGGTGATCGCGGACGCGGGTGCGGACGCGGCCTTCGTCGCCGCCGACCTGCTGTCGCAGGCCGAGCACGGGCCGGATTCGCAGGTGCTGCTGCTCAGCGACAGCGAGGCGCTGCTGGCGCGCGTGGAAGCCGAACTGGACGCGCAGCTCGCGGCGCTGCCGCGCGCCGACATCGCGCGCGAGGCGCTGGCGCAGTCGCGGCTGGTGCGGGTCGCCGCGCTGGACGAGGCCTTCGACATCAGCAACGCCTACGCGCCCGAGCACCTGATCCTCGCCCTGCGCGAGCCGCGCGCCTGGCTGGAGCGGGTGGAGGCGGCGGGTTCGGTGTTCCTCGGCGACTTCACCCCCGAGGCGCTGGGCGACTACTGCAGCGGCACCAACCACGTGCTGCCGACCAACGGCGCGGCGCGCGCGTACAGCGGCGTGAGCGTGTCGAGCTTCCAGAACTTCGTCAGCGTGCAGGGCGCGACTGCCGCCGGCATCACCGGCATCGGCAACTGCGCGGTGATTCTGGCCGAGGCCGAAGGGCTGGAGGCGCACGCCAATGCGGTGCGCCTGCGGCTGCGCAGGGCGGGCACGAGGGAGGCAGCATGAACTCGGCGAACGGTGGCGTGCTGGCGCTGGTGCGCGAGGACCTGCGGGGTTTCGCGGGCTACAGTTCTGCGCGCACGGAAAAGCTGGAAGGCGAGGTCTGGCTCAACGCCAACGAATCGGCCTGGGCGAATCCCGCCGACGCCGCGGCGTCCTGTCGCCGCTACCCCGATCCGCAGCCGCCCGCGTTGCGCGATGCGCTGGCCGCGCTGTACGGCGTGCGTGCCGACCAACTGCTGATCGGGCGCGGCAGCGACGAGGCCATTGACCTGCTGGTGCGCGCCACCTGCAGCGCCGGTCGCGACGCGGTGCTGGTGACGCCGCCGGTGTTCGGCATGTACGCGGTGAGCGCGCGACTGCAGGGCGCGCCGCTGGTGGAAGTGCCGCTGCTGGACGATCCCGAAGAGGGACTGGTACCGGATTTCGGGGCGATCGCGCAGGCTGCGATCGGGCGTGGCGCCAGGCTGGTCTTCCTGTGCACGCCGTCGAATCCAGGCGGTGCGGTGATCCCGCTCGACGACATCGCCGCGCTGGCGCGGCTGCTCGACGGGCTGTCGCTGGTGGTCGTCGACGAGGCCTATGCCGAGTTCTCCGACGTGCCTTCGGCGACGACGCTGCTGGCGGCGCATCCGAACCTGGTCGTGCTGCGCACGCTGTCGAAGGCGCATGCGCTGGCGGCGGCGCGCATCGGCGTGGCGATCGGCGATCCGGCGCTGGTGTCCGTGCTGCGCCGCTGCCAGGCGCCGTACCCGGTGCCGACACCCTGCGCCGAGCTCGCGGTGGACGGCCTGTCGCAGGATGCGCGCGAGGCCACCGCCACGCGCATTGAAGTGATCCGTGGCGAACGCGAGCGCCTGCGCAAAGCGCTGGCGCGGCTGCAAGGCGTGCGCCGGATCTATCCCTCGCAGGCGAACTTCCTGCTGGTGCGCTTCGACGATGCACAGGCCGCGTTCCGTGCGCTGCTCGACGCCGGCATCGTCGTGCGCGACCAGCGCGCCGCGCCCGGCCTCGGCGACGCCCTGCGCCTCACCATCGGCACGCCCGAACAGAATGAACGGGTGCTCTCGACCCTTTCCGCCTTGAGCGCCTCCCCCGCCCGCGGGGGAGGGCTTGGGGTGGGGGCCGCTGCCGGAGCGATGTAATGGCCACGAAAATCCTCTTCGTCGACCGCGACGGCACCCTGATCGAGGAGCCGCCCGACTTCCAGATCGACGCCTACGAGAAGCTGCGCTTCGTCAGGGGCGTGATCCCGGCGATGCTCAAGCTGCGCGATGCCGGCTTCGAGTTCGTGATCGTCAGCAACCAGGACGGTCTCGGCGAGGCCTGGCCGCGCGAAGCCTTCGACGGACCGAACGACCTCATGCTGCAGGTGTTCGAAAGCCAGGGCATCGTCTTCCGCGAGGTGCTGGTTGACTGCAGCTGGCCGGCGGACAACGCGCCCACGCGCAAGCCTGGCCTTGGCCTGGTGCAGCACTACCTGCGCGACCGCGGCATCGACCTTGACCGCTCGGCGATGGTCGGCGATCGCGAAACCGACATCCAGTTCGCCGACAACCTTGGCATCCGCGGCTTCCAGCTGAAGACCGAGCAGTTCGGCGGCGAATGGGACTGGACCGGCATCGCGCACGAGCTGGCGGACGCGCCGAGGCGCGCGCGCGTGCAGCGGAACACGAAGGAAACACGAATCACCGTCGAGCTCGACCTCGACCGCAGCGCCGACGCCGAGGTGGCGACCGGCCTGCCGTTCTTCGACCACATGCTCGACCAGATCGGCAAGCACGGAGGCATCGCGCTCAAGGTCCAGGCCGAGGGCGACCTGCACATCGACGAGCACCACACCATCGAGGACACCGGCATCGCGCTGGGGCAGGCATTGAAGGAAGCGCTCGGCGACAAGCGCGGCATCGCCCGCTACGGCTTCACCCTGCCGATGGACGAGACGCTCGCGAGCGCAGCGCTGGACTTCGGCGGACGCCCGTACCTCGTGTTCGACGGCACGTTCAAGCGCGAGCGCGTCGGTGACATGCCGACCGAACTGGTCGAGCACTTCTTCCGTTCGGTCTGCGACGCCGCCGCGCTCAACCTCAACCTGAAGGTCGAGGGCGAGAACGACCACCACAAGGTCGAGGCCTGCTTCAAGGCCTTCGCCCGCGCCCTGCGCATGGCGGTCAGGCGCGAGGGCGCCGACCTGCCGAGTACCAAGGGCACGCTCTGATGCGACTGGCCCTGGTCGACGCCGGCGGCGCCAACATCGGATCGGTGCGCTACGCACTGCAGCGGCTCGGCGTCGAAGCCGAACTGACCGCGGACGCCGATTCGATCCGCGCCGCCGACCGCGTCATCCTGCCCGGCGTCAGTACCGCGGCAACGGTGATGTACCGGCTGCGCGAGCTCGACCTGGTCGACACCCTGCGCGGGCTGCGCCAGCCCCTGCTCGGCGTCTGCGTCGGCATGCAGCTGCTGTTCGAGCACTCCGAGGAGGACGACACGCCTTGCCTCGGCCTGCTGCCGGGCCACGTCCGCCGGCTGCAGGCGGGCGCGGGCATCCGCGTGCCGCACATGGGCTGGAACCGGCTGCAGCTGCGCGGCGGCGATCCGCTGCTCGAAGGCCTCGACGACGGCGAACATGCCTACTTCGTGCACAGCTACGCGGCGCCGGTGACCGACGACTGCATCGCCTCGACCACGCACGGTGCTCAGTTCGCCGCCGTGGTCCGGCGCGGCAACGTGATGGGCGCGCAGTTCCACCCGGAACGCTCCGCCGCGGCCGGCGCGCAGCTGCTCCGCAACTTCCTGTCCACGGCATCGGCATGACCTCTTCAAGCTTCACCCTGTACCCGGCGATCGACGTGCGCAACGGCCGCATCGTGCGCTTGGCGCAGGGCGACTACGCCCAGGAAACCCGCTACGGCGACGACCCGCTGGCGCTGGCACGGGCCTATGCGAAGCAGGGCGCGCAATGGCTGCACCTGGTCGACCTCGACGCCGCGCGCGCCGGCGGCTACACGCTGTCGGCGCTGGTGCGGCAGATCGCCGACAGCACCGGCCTGCAGGTGCAGACCGGCGGTGGCGTGCGCTCGCGCGACGACGTGCAGCGCATCCTTGACGCCGGCGCCTCGCGCGTGGTGATCGGTTCGCTGGCGGTGCGCGAGGCCGATGCCGTCTGCGGTTGGATCGTCGAGCTCGGCAACGAGTGCATCACCGTCGCACTCGACACCCGCCAGGACCGCGAAGGCAGTTGGCGCCTGCCCGTGCACGGCTGGACCGAGACGGCGGCCGGCACCCTGCAGGACATGGCCAAGCGCTATGCCGACCACGGCCTGCGCCACCTGCTGTGCACCGACATCACCCGCGACGGCATGATGACCGGGCCGAACCTGGCGCTGTACCGCCTGCTGGCCGACGCGGTGCCGGCGCTGGAGCTGCAGGCCTCGGGTGGAGTACGTGACCTCGGTGACGTACTGCAGGCGCAGGCCCAGGGTTGTGCCGGGATCGTGCTCGGCCGCTCGCTGCTCGAAGGCCGCCTGCAGCTGCCCGAAGCGCTGGCGCGCATCGTGGGCGAGGTGGGCTGATGCTTGCGCGCCGCCTCATTCCCTGCCTCGACGTGCGCGACGGTCGCGTGGTCAAGGGCGTGCGCTTCCGCGACCATGTCGACATGGGTGATATCGTCGAACTGGCGCTGCGCTATCGCGACGAAGGCGCCGATGAGCTGGTGTTCTACGACATCGGCGCCAGCCCGCAGGGGCGTTCGGTCGACCGCGGCTGGGTCGAGCGCGTCTCGGCAAGCATCGACATCCCGTTCTGCGTCGCCGGCGGCATCCGCGATGTCGAGACCGCGCGCGCGGTGCTGCACGCCGGCGCCGACAAGATCTCGATCAACTCGCCGGCGCTGGAGCGTCCGGCGCTGATCTCCGAACTGGCCGCGGCCTTCGGCGTGCAGTGCGTGGTGGTCGGCATCGATTCGATCCGCGAGGCTGACGGCGAGTGGCGCGTGCGCACCAATACCGGCGACCCGGACCGCATGGGCGCGCCGTCGGTGCGCACCCTGGACTGGGTGGCCGAGGCGCAGCGCCTGGGCGCCGGCGAGATCGTGCTCAACTGCATGGACAGCGACGGCGTACGCATGGGTTACGACCTGGAGCAACTGCGCGAGGTCCGCGGCCTGTGCAGCGTGCCGCTGGTCGCGTCGGGCGGCGCCGGGGAACCGGTGCATTTCGCCGACGTGTTCCGCGACGCCGACGTCGACGGCGCGCTGGCGGCCAGCGTGTTCCACAGTGGAAAGATCAGGATTCCAGAACTGAAACGGTTCCTGCGCGAACAGGGCGTGGAGGTGCGCGATGCGTGAACAGGGACAAGCGGTCGGCGCCGCGGATGCGCTGCAGGCGCTGGACTGGGACAAGGGCGATGGACTGTTGCCTGCCGTGGTGCAGGACGCGCGCACCCTGCGCGTGCTGATGCTCGGCTACATGGACCGCGCCGCGCTGGACGCGACGCTGGCCTCTCGGCGCGTCACCTTCTTCAGCCGCAGCAAGGGCAGGCTGTGGACGAAGGGCGAGTCGTCTGGACATTTCCTCGACCTGGTTTCGGTAGACGTGGACTGCGACGGCGACACGCTGCTGGTGCTGGCGAACCCGCAGGGACCGACCTGCCACCTGCAGCGAGAGAGTTGCTTCCCGTCGGCGCCGGGCGCGGCCCTGGTCGAGCTTTCGCAACTGGTCGAACGGCGTGCCGAGGAGCGGCCGGAAGGCAGCTACACCACGAAGCTGTTCGACGCCGGCGTGCGCCGGATCGCGCAGAAGGTCGGCGAGGAGGGTGTGGAAACGGCGCTTGCGGCCGTGGCCGGGGACGACGACGCCCTGCTGGGCGAAGCCGCGGACCTCGTGTTCCACCTGCTGGTGCTGCTGCGGGCGCGCGGGCTGGGGCTGGAAGACGTCGAGGCGAAGCTGCGCACGCGCCGGCGTTGATCCACGTGCGGCAGGTCACCCAGCCCTCGGCCCTCATGCCGATTCGCGATCAGAAAGATGGAAATAGGAGCGGGCCATGCCCGCGACCCGACACGGCCGGAGCATCGTCGCTACCCGGTCGCGCCCATGGGGCGCTCCTACGCCATTGAGCACATTTGAGCGCGAGTTGGTATCAGCCCTCAGGCCCAGCCCCTACGCTGCACTGATCGAAGTGCGCACGCAGTCGCGGCCGTTGGCCTTGGCCGCGTACAGGGCCTTGTCGGCGGTTTCGAGGGCATCGTCCATGTCGTCGATCGCGTCGGGCGTGACCGTGTGCACGCCGATGCTGGCCGAGACGTGCACGCGCAGGCCCTGGGATTCGCAGGGTGCGGACACCAGCGCGCGACGCACGTCCTCGGCCACGGCAACGGCCGAACGCAGGTCGTGGCCGGGCAGGACCACCACGAACTCCTCGCCGCCGAAGCGCGCCAGCAGGGCATCGTGCGGGCGCAGCGTGCGTCCGATCTGGCGCGCGGCCCAGCGCAGGCAGTCGTCGCCGACGAGGTGGCCGTGATGGTCGTTTATCGACTTGAAGTGGTCGAGGTCGACCATCAGCAGCGACATCGGGCGCCGCTCCGCGCGGCATCCGGCCAGCAGGCGGTCGAAGCCTTCGTGGAAGTAGCTGCGGTTGAACAGGCCGGTCAGCGCATCGCGGCGGCTGGAGTCCTGCAGCTTCTCGTGCGCGTCCTTGAGCTGCACCAGGGCCTGCTGCAGCTCCTGCGTGCGCGAGGCCACGTTGCGCTCGAGCTCGCGGTTGGCCTCGGTGGTGATGCGCTGGTTCTCGTTGCGCAGCTGCGCGTAGCGGTAGCCCAACGCGATCGACAGCAGCAGCATCTCCAGTGCCGAGCCGATCTGCACGCCGTACTCGGTGGCGAAGTTCTTGGGCAGGGCACCGAAGGCGAGCAGGGTGAAGACTGCGGTGCCGAGCAGGAACATCGACCAGGCAAGCAGCAGCAGCCGCGCAGGCGTGTAGCCGCGGTGCACGATGAGGATGGTGGTAAACACGATCCAGAGGATGCCGACCAGCACCGCGCGCGAGGCGATCGGCGTCGAGATCCGGTAGGGCAGCCAGACCGAGGCGATGCCGAACACCACGAAGAAGGCGATCAGGCCGATCGTGCCGGTGTTGAGCCGCGGCGCGCGCAGCGGCAGCTCGAGGAAGGTGCGCGCGAACTGCAGCATCGCGATCAGCGCCAGGCAGATCGAGATCGGCACCATGTGGTCCGCCATCCACGGCGAGTTGGGCCACAGGTACTCGAAGCCCAGGCCGTTGAGCGTGAACAGCACCAGTCCGAAGGCGGAGATGTGGCACAGGTACCAGAAGTAGCTGGCATCGCGCAGCGAGATCCACAGCACCAGATTGTAGAAGAACAGCGCGAGGAGGATGCCGTAGTACAGCCCGATCGCAAGCTGCGCGTCGCGCGAGACCTCGGTGAACTTGCTCGGCGTGTACAGGTGCAGCGGCACCTGCATCGAGCTCTCGCTCTCCACGCGCAGCAGCAGCTCCACCGGTACGCCCGGCGGCAGGTCGACGAGCAGGTTGGGGTGCCGGTAGCGCACGTCGCGCGACGAGAAGGGCAGGTGGTCGCCGCCGGCGTGCTGTTCGATGTGGCCGTCCGGATAGCGCAGGAACAGGTCGACCCGGTCGCTGAGCGGGTATTCCTGCACCAGCAGCCAGCGCTGCTCGCCCGGGTTGCGGTTGACGACGGTGGCGTGGAACCAGAACGCGCCACTCTGGAAGCCGAACGCGTCCTTGCCGCCGGGCAGCGGTGCGAACCCGCCACCCGCGACGCGGCGCCAGGCGTCTTCGGGGCGATCGGTCTTGGTGGTGTCGTGGCGATAGGTGAGGTGCGCCGACAGCGGCGCATCGGTGGCGCCTGGCGCAAGTTCGAGGACGTCCCCGGCATATGCCGGCACGCCCAGTGCCAGCACCAGCCATGCGAAGAGGCATCGCCAAGCCATCGTCATCGCAATCCCCCGACCGCTGATTCCATGCGCCTTGCTTGCTCCATTATGGCCTTGGTGGGCATGAGTAACAACGTCAATCGCCGGCATAATGGGCCAGATCAAGCTCGATCGGGAGGAACCGTGCCGGACTGGCGTCGCCTGCGGCGGGTGTCACTGTTGTGCTGTGCGCTGCTGCCGGGCGCGGCCTGGGCGTGCGGCGACGGGGTCGTGTTCGAAGACGGCAACGGCGACGGCATCCGCCAGCCGCGCGAGCGCGGATTGCCCGGCGTACGCGTCTCCAACGGGCGAGAAATCGTTTCCACGGATGCCGCGGGCGCCTGGCGCGGGCTGCCGGCCGACGCGGATGGCGTCGCGTTCGTGATCAAGCCGACGGGGTTTGCCGTGGCCAGCGGCGACGGTGGGCTGCCGGCGTTCTGGCGGACGGCGGACGACGGCGGCTGCGAGTTCGCGCTGCAGCGGCGCGACGAGGCCGCGGACGGGCTGAAGGTCATCGTGTCCAGCGATCCGCAAACCGGCACGACGGAGGAGGTCGCGCACTATGCGCGCATCGTCGAAAGCGCACTGGTACCGCACCGCGACGCCACGCTGGGCCTGACCTTGGGCGACATCGCCAACGACGATCTCGCGCTGTACCCGGACATCAACCGCGCCACCGCTTCGCTCGGCGTGCCGTGGCTGCACGTTCCGGGCAACCACGACCTCGACATGGATGCGCGCGACGACCACGGTTCGCTGGCCACGTACCGGCGCGTGTTTGGTCCGGACACCTACGCCTGGGAGGAAGCCGGCGCGGCGTTCGTAATGCTCGACAACGTGATCGCCCAACCAGGCGGGCGGCCGGCCTACGTCGGCGGCCTGCGCGGGGACCAGTTCGACTTCCTCGAACGCTACCTCGCGGCGCTCGACCGCGACCGACTGCTGGTCGTCGCCGCGCACATCCCCTGGTTCGACACCGCCGCCGCGGGCCGAGCGCCGACGATCCGCGCCGAAGACCGCGAGCGCCTGTTCGCACTGCTGCAACCGTTCCCGAAGGTGCTGCTGCTCAGCGGCCACCGGCACACGCAGCGCCACTACTTCCACGGCGCGGACAGCGGATGGCGCGGCGACACGCCGCTGCAGGAATACAACGTCGGCGCGATGAGCGGTGCGTACTGGTCCGGCGTCGACGATGCCGCCGGCATCCCGGTGTCGACCATGGCCGACGGCACGCCGCGGGGATTCGCGACCCTGCTGGTCGCGCGTGACGGCAGCCATCGGCTGGCCTGGCACCCGACCTCGCGCCCGGCAGGCGATCCGGCATCCACCGATGCCATGGCGCTGCATGCGCCGAGGCTGCTGCGGCAGGGCGCGTACCCGGCGTGGGGCGCGTACGCGAACGTGTTCATGGGCCACGACGGCACGCGGGTCGAGTACCGCATCGACGGCGGCGACTGGAAGCCGATGGCGAAGGTGCTGGCGCCGGACCCACGGTTGCTGCTCGAGAACGCGCGCGACGACCTGGCCGACGCGCTGCGCGGGCTGGATCGCTCGCCGGAGGCGGAACCATCGACGCACCTCTGGCGTGGCGCGCTGGACACGAAGCTGGCCGCCGGCCTGCATGATGTCGAGGTGCGCACGTTCGACGCCGCCGGTGGCGAGCATCGCGCGCGCATCGGCTATCGGCTGGACGAGTGGCGGGAATGACGACGGGCAACGCATCGACCGGGCCAGGACCGGGTCCGGGGCAGGCATTGCCGATGCGCCATTTCCGCAACGCAGCGGCATGGGCGAAGTGGCTCGAGGCCAACGCCGGCGCGCCGGGACTGTGGCTGAAGATCGCGAAGAAGGATTCGGGAATCGCTTCGGTGAGCTACGCCGAGGCGCTCGACGTGGCGCTGTGCCACGGCTGGATCGACGGCCTGAAGAAGTCGTTCGACGCACAGTTCTTCCTGCAGCGATTCACGCCGCGCAAGGCGAAGAGCCTGTGGTCGAGGATCAACGTCGGCAAGGCCGAGGCGCTGGTCGCGGCCGGACGCATGCGTGCCGGCGGCTTGCGCGAGATCGAGGCGGCGAAGGCGGACGGCCGCTGGGACGCGGCCTACCACGGCGCATCGAAGATGGAAGTGCCCGGCGAACTTGCGCAGGCGCTGGCGAAGGATCGCAAGGCGAAGGCGTTCTTCGAGACGCTCGACAGGACCAACCGCTACGCGTTCTGCTGGAGGGTACAGACCGCGGTCAAGCCGGAAACGAAGCGCGCGCGGGTGGAGAAGTTCGTCGCGATGCTCGCGCGGGGCGAGAAGATCCACAAGTGACGCAGGCGGACGCCTTCGATTCCGCGGATTGCGATGGCGGAGCGGGAACCGCCCGCGCCTGGCGTCAGGGATCCTGCGGATACGGCACCCGC
The DNA here is from genome assembly GCA_035444805.1 of Luteimonas sp. GTDB lineage: Bacteria > Pseudomonadota > Gammaproteobacteria > Xanthomonadales > Xanthomonadaceae > Luteimonas. The sequence continues at coordinate 140,085 of DAOMPM010000001.1, forward strand.
GGGCCGGGAACGAGCGCCGCTTCCCAGGCGTGCAGGCGGGGCAGTACGGCTTCGCCGACCGAAAGTTGCGGTTCGGACGGCTGGTAGCCTTCCATGGTTTCGCGTCGCGACACCTGTCGTTTCGCGTAGTCGAAAGCGTCGAGCAGTCCGCCGTCGCGGTTCATGCCCTCGACCAGGAATGCTCGGCCGAAATACGTCGCGCTCGCGGTGTCGCCGCAGCCGAAAGACGTGCGGTCGCGCCGCGCGGCGGTCATGACCACGGTGTGCGGCGAGGCGAGTGCGGGGATGAAGCCGCCCGAGAAACACGCGGAGACCACCACCAGCCGGTTGCGGATGCCGGTCTCGTCGAGCATGTCGCGCAACTGCCGCGGCGTGAGCGTGGTATCGAAACGTCCGGGCATGTTCAGCGCCAGCGTATGGTCGCGGTTGCCGTGGGTGGTCATGAACAGCAGCAGCAGGTCCAGTTCCGGATCCATCGCGCGTGCGACGCCGGTGAGCGCATGGCGCAGGTTGTCAAGCGTGGCCAGCGGTCGCGGCGCGGCGCCGAGGCTGTCGGGATGGTTGACCAGCGCGATCGTGCGTCCATCGGCGCCGAAGCGCGCGGACGCCAGCGTTTCGAAATAGGCGACCTCGTTGCGGAACACGTCCTCGCGGCCGTCGCCGGCGAAACCGATCGCGTACAGGCCGGGCGTGCCCGTGCGCTGCGCCGGCATCGCCCGCAGGCGCGCGTCGATCAGCGTCGCGTCGCGCGTCGCCAGCGCGCCGTCGCCATCGTCCGCCGCGGTCGGCCACGCCCACAGCCAGCAGGCGGCGAGGACAAGGACGCCCAGCGCGGCGCGGGTCATGCCGGGACCTCCCCTTGCGGTCTGGTGGATGCACGCATGCTGAGCCACGCGCCGGCGGTGAGCAAGACGACCGCCAGCGCCTGCGTCCAGCGCGGTTCCGCACGTCCGGTCCAGACCAGCAGCAGGGTCGACAGCAGCGGCGCGAGGTAGGACAGGCTGCCGAGCAGGGCGAGGTCGCCGTGTCGGGTACCGCGATCCCACAGTCGGAACGCGATCCCCACCGGTCCAAGCCCCATGATCGCCAGCGCGATCCACTGCCCGGTCGATGGCGCCAGGGTACGTTCGAAGCACAGATGCGCCAGCGCGCCGAGCAGGGCGACGACGAGGCAGGCCGGCACGACGGCGCTGCCGGGCGCGTCGGCGAAGCGCCGGTTGAGGACCGAATAGCCGGCCCACACCACTGCGGCAAGGAACGCGGCGGCATAGCCGGCCAGGGCGCCACCGGTCACCGCGGCCGACGCGCCGCCCGCGATCAGCAGCACGGCGGCGGCGAAGCCGAGGAGTGCACCGATGATGTTCCCGGCACGCAGCCGCATGCCCGGCAGCAGGGCCGAGAACAGCACGATCAGCAGCGGCCACAGGTAGTTGATCAGGTTGGCTTCGATCGCGGGTGCGCGCTTGAGGGCGAAGAAGTACAGCGCGTGGTAGCCGAACAGGCCGGCGACGGTGAGCGCCAGCGCCGCGGGCGGCACGCGCCAGCCCCGCCAGCCGGCGCGGCCCTGCAGCGCCGTCAGCAGCGTGCCCGCGCCGCCGGCGAAGGCGAAGCCGATGGCCAGGACCTGGAACGGGGGCAGGGGGCCGGTCGCGACGGTCAGCAGGGCCAGCGAGGACCACAGGACGATCGCCGCGACGCCTGCCCAGGTGGCGGCGCGCGTCGCCTTCATGGGCGCGTGTCGACGCCGTAGAAGCTGGTGGCGCGCGGGTGGCCGTTGGCGGCGTCGCCGGTGCGCGGTTCGGCGTAATCCTCGAGGCGGTCGATCAGGGTGGTGCGCAGGCCGGCCTCGCGCGCGGCGTCGAGTTCGGCGACCACGTCTGACAGGAACATGATGTCGCCCGGCGCCACGGCCAGTGCTTCCGCGATCCGGGTGTAGCTTGCCGCCTCGCGCTTGCCGCCTACCGCGGTGTCGAACCAGGCGGAGAACAGGTTCGTCATGTCGCCGGCGTCGGTGTGCGCGAACAGCAGCTTCTGCGCCGGCACCGAACCGGAGGAGTAGACCGCGAGCGCATGCCCGGCGTCGTGCCAGCGGCGCAGCGCGGCAGCGGCATCCGGATACACCGGCGCGCTGAAATCCGCGCTGGCGTATCCGGCCTCCCAGACCATGCCCTGCAGCGCCTTGAGCGCGGTGTGCTTGCGGTCCTCGTCGATCCAGCCCTGCAGGGTCTCGACGATCATCGCGTCCTGGCACATGCCGCCGTTCTCGAGCGCGACCTGGTCCAGCCAGCGCCGCACTTCCGGCTCATGGCCGTGCGCGGCCACGAAGCGCGGCAACTCGCGCCGGGCGTAGGGAAACAGCACGTCCTTGACGAAGGAAATGGAGGACGTGGTGCCTTCGATGTCGGTGAGGATGAGGTGGGACATGGATGGGTGTCCGGGTTCGGAGAAACTTGCCTGCTGTCATCCCGACCCCGGACTTGAACCGGGGTCGGGATGACAGCAGCAGGCAGGCGTCGCCATCTACGCCGCCGGATTCTCGTAGCGCGGGAATTTCCGCGCGATGTCGGTGCCGGTGAAATGGCCGATCCAGCCGTCGGGCTGCTGGAAGAAGCGGATCGCGACGAAGCGCGGCTCCGGACCCATGTCGAACCAGTGCGTGGTGCCGTCGGGCACGGCGATCAGGTCGTCCTTCACGCATTCGATCTCGTAGACCCTGTCACCGACGTGCAGGGTGAACAAGCCCGAGCCGTCGACGAAGAAGCGCACCTCGTCCTCCTTGTGGAAATGCTCGTCGAGGAACTTGCCGCGCATTTCCTCCTTCTTCGGATTGTCCGGCGCGATGCTGATCACGTCGACCGTGGTGAAGCCGCGCTCGGCGGAGATGCGCTCGATGTCGTCCCTGTACGCGGCCAGCACGTCCTCGGGCGAAGAACCGGCGCTGACCGGTTTGCTCGCCTGCCAGCGCTCGAAGTGCACGCCGATCTTCGCCAGTTCACGCGCGATCTCGTCGCCGTCGTGGCTGGTGAGTTCGGACGCTTCGGGATTCTGGTCGGAAAAGATGCGGAGTCGGCTCATGGCGATGGGCGGTTGCGGCGGGGAAAGGTGAGGCTAGCAGCTGTGCCGGGCGTGGGGGTGACGGACGCGGAACACCTGCGTTCCGCTGCTGCAACGCGGCGGTTCAGTGTCCGGCGGTGAACCGGCGCAGCTCGAGTTCGCAGCCGAGCAGGAAGTCGAAGGCCTCCAGGTGGCGGCGCGCTTCGGCCATGTCGCGGCCCCAGGCGTAGAGGCCGTGGCCGTCGATCAGGTAGCCCCACATCGGGCCGCGGTCGAGCAGGGCGTCGACCTGCGCGGCGAGCGTCGGCATGTGCTGGCTGTTGGGCAGCACGGGGACGTCGACCGCGGCTTCGTGGGTTTCGTTGCCGCGGAAGGCCTTGAGCAGTTCGTAGCCCTCCAGCCGCACGTGCCCGGCGCCGGAAAGCAGGCGCGAGGCCACCGTCTGGTTGCGCGAATGCGTATGCAGGATGCAACCGACCTCGGGAAAGCGCCGGTAGAGCTGGGTGTGCAGCAGTGTTTCCGCGGACGGGCGATGGTCGCTGCCGACGGCCTGGCCGTCGAAGTCGACGACCATGATGTCGGCATCGACCAGGCGGCCCTTGTCGCGGCCGGAAACGGTGATGGCGGCGTGGCGATCGTCCAGGCGGCTGGAGAAGTTGCTGCTGGTCGCGGGCGTCCAGCCCAGCGCGGCCAGCTCGCGCACGTTGACGATGATCTCCCCGGCCAGCTCCCGCAGCCGGTGCACGTCGTAGGGCAGCACCTCGTTCATGCCCGCAAGTCTAAGCCCTGTCCGACCGTGGAGTCAGCCCGCGGCGGAAGCGCGGCGGCGGCCGAAGCCGCGGTAGGCGGCCAGGGCGAGGAGGGCGATGATGACGGCGCCGATCAGGGTGTCGATGGGCGTCGACCAGACCAGCAGGCCGCAGGCCAGCAGTGCGCCCATGCCCAGCAACCGGTCGGACAGGGTGGCCGGTCGCGCGGCGCTGCCCATGAGCAGGCTCAGTCCGGCGGCCACGTAGGCCATCACCACCAGGGTCACGGCCATGTTGATGATGACCTCGAACTGCGACGACACCGAGTCCGACAGCGTGGTCAGGGCGATCAGGGTCATGGCGACGACCACCAGCAGCAGGCCGGTCGAGGCGGCGCCGTTGCGGCGCACGCGTCCGAACACCGCCGGCAGGAAGCCGCGGTGGGCTGCGCGGACGCCGGATTCACCGGTGACCAGCATCCAGCCGCCGAGGGTACCGGTGGCCTTCAGCGCCGCGGCTGCGGCAATCACCGGGATCGCCCACTCGCCGAACATCCTCCCCGCGACCAGGGCGAAGGGCGCGCTCGAGTCGGCCAGCTCTTCCACCGGCACGATGCCCATCATCAGCACCGACGAGGTCAGGTAGACGATGCCCGCCAGCAGGATGCCGCCGAGCGTGGCGATCGGCACGTTGCGGTCCGGGTTGCGCACCACGCCGGCCACCATGGCACCGGTCTCGAGGCCGATGAAGGCCCAGAACACGATCGCCAGCGAACCGAAGGCGACCGATGCGTCCGATTCGCCGGTCACGTTCCAGCCGGCGCTGAACAGGTCGGGATTGAAGTGTGCCCAGCCGGCGATGAGGATCGCCGCCACCGGCAGCAGGCCGAAGACCACGCAGAATGACTGGAAGCGCGCGATGCTGCGCGGGCCCAGCAGGTTGAGCCCGAACATTGCCCAGATCAGCAGCACCTGGCCGACCAGGCGCACGCCCTGGCTGTCGTCGATCGGCAGCAGGATGATCAGGTAGCCGAAGGCCGCGACCGCGATCGCGTTGTTGCCGATCCAGGACGACAGCCAGTACAGGGTCGAGGCCAGGAAGCCCATGTCGCGGCCCAGCGAGGGGCGCACGTAGTCGTCGGGCGAGGTCAGGTTCGGGTGCTGGCGCGCGATGCGCGCGAACGCCGCGCCCAGCGCCACCGCCAGCAGGGTGGCAATCAGCCACGACAGCGCCGTGACCGTGCCCGACTTGGCCAACGTCGCCGGCAGCAGGAAGAAGCCCGAACCGATCATGTTGTTGGCGACCATGAATGTCGCCAGCACGGGGCCGATCTTCTTCGCGGTGTCGACCGTGGTCATCGTGTGCTCGCTGCGGGAAAGTGGCGAAACGGCGACGGCGCCGCAAGGGCGCCGTCGGGTTGGCGTCGCGTCAGGCCTTGTTGAGCTTGCTGTTGCGATAGCCGTAGGTGAAGTAGATCACCAGGCCCAGCGCGGTCCAGCCGACCAGCAGCTTCCAGTGCTCGACGAAGGGCTGCCAGAACAGGTACAGGCAGGCGGCCACGCCGAGCGGGCAGATCAGGATCGCCGCCGGCACCCGGAACGGGCGATGCAGCTCCGGGCGCGTCCTGCGCAGCACCAGCACGCCGGCGCAGACCGTGGCGAAGGCCAGCAGCGTGCCCATCGATACCAGTTCACCGAGCACGTTGAGCGGCATGAAGCCGGCCAGCACGCAGGCGACGGCGCCGACGATGATCGTGCCCACGTACGGTGTCTGGTACTTCGGGTGCACCTTGCCGAACAGCTTCGGCAGCAGGCCGTCGCGCGACATCGAGTAGAAGATGCGCGGCTGCGCCATCAGCATCACCAGGATCACCGAGGACAGGCCGGCGATCGCGCCGATCTCGACCGCGGTCTTGAGCCAGCCCAGGTTGGCGCCGGGGTTGGTGATCATGGCCTGCTCGAGCGCGGTGGCCACCGGCTTGGAGGTGCCGAGCAGCGAGTAGTGGGCCATGCCGGTCAGCACCGCGCAGACCACGATGTAGATGACGGTGCAGATCGCCAGCGAGCCGAGGATGCCGATCGGCATATCGCGCTGCGGGTTCTTGGCCTCGCCGGCGGCGGTGGAGACGGCGTCGAAGCCGATGTAGGCGAAGAACACGATGGCCGCGGCCCGGGTCACGCCGTCGAAGCCGAACTTGCCGGGACCCTGGGCCTCGGGAATGAACGGCGTCCAGTTGGCGGGATCGATGTACATCGCGCCGAAGCCGATGAACAGCGCGATCACCGTGACCTTGATCGCGACGATGATCGAGTTGGCGATCGCCGACTGCGTGATGCCGACATAGCACAGGCCGCTGACCGCCGCGACGATCAGCACCGCCGGCAGGTTGAACAGGTGGCCGGTGCTGACGAAGGCGGTGCCGTTCCAGTCGATCGGGGCCGTGGTGAGCTGCGCCGGGAACGGCAGTCCGAGCGTGCCGGTGACGAAACTGATCAGGTAGCCCGACCAACCCACCGCAACCGTGCTCGATGCAAACAGGTACTCCAGCACCAGGCACCAGCCGATGAACCAGGCGACGAACTCGCCGAGGGTGGCGTAGGAATAGGAGTAGGCGCTGCCCGAGACCGGCATCATCGCAGCGAACTCGGCGTAGCACAGGCCCGCCAGTGCGCAGGCGGTGCCGGCAAGCACGAAGCTGAGCATGATCGCCGGCCCCGCGTGGTTGGCCGCGGCCTGGCCGGTGAGCACGAAGATGCCCGCACCGATCACTGCGCCGATGCCGAGCAGGATGAGGTGGCGGGCGGTCAGCGTGCGCTTGAGGGTGGCCTCGCCCTGCAGGGAGCCCTCGACCGGTTCGCCCGCATCGACATGCGGCGCCGGCTCGACCGGCTTGACCCTGAACAGACTTTTCGACATCGATTTTTCCTGGATGTGGAAGGATGCCGGTGGGGGTCGGCCGGGGAATGGTTGCGCCCGCTACCTTGCCAAACGTGGCTTCGCTGCACAAGCGCGGGAAGTCCGGGTGACAATGCGCCACCCCATGGCAGGCAGGCCGGGAGGCCGCATCCTTGCAGCATCGTGACGACATCCGCACGCTCGCGGGCGCCTTCGAGCGCCATGCCCGCCGCTGCCCCGACGAGGCCGGCGTGGCCGCTGAATTCATCGCGCTGCTGGACGATGCGCAAGACCCTTTCGTGCGCGAACGGCTGGCGGGCCACTTCACCGCGTCGGCCTGGCTGCTCGACCGCGCACGGACGCGGGTGCTGCTGACCCACCACCGCAAGCTCGGCATCTGGGTGCAGCTTGGCGGCCATGCCGACGGCGACAGTGACCTGGCGCGGGTCGCCCTGCGCGAGGCGGAGGAGGAGTCAGGCCTGCCGGGCCTGCGCGTGGAGGCCGACGAAGTCTTCGACCTCGACCGCCACTGGATCCCCGAACGCCGGGACGTGCCGGGTCACTGGCACTACGACGTGCGCTACGTGGTCCACGCCGGCAAGCGCGAGGACTTCGTGGTCAGCGCAGAATCGCACGCGCTGGCGTGGCGCGAGATCGGTGCGATCGCGTCGGATCCGGAAGCGGACGAGTCGCTGCGGCGCATGGCGCGCAAGTGGCTTGGACGCTGGGAATCGGGAATGGGGAATCGGGAATAGGAACAGCAGAGACATCCAACGCTGTTGCCGTTATCGATTCCCGATTCCCGCACCTCAGTACAGCACCCGCGTCCGCAGCGTGCCCTCGATCGCATTCAACGCCGAGCGCAGTCGCGCGGTGATCGCGGGCGTCGAGGCGATGTCGATCACCACGTAGCCCACCTTCGCGTCGGTGCGCAGGAACTGGCCGTCGATGTTGACGCCCTCGCGCGAGAACAGTTCGTTGATCTGCGACAGCACGCCCGGCACGTTGCGGTGGATGTGCAGGATGCGGTGGCTGCCGGCGTGCTCGGGCAGGGTGACCTCGGGGAAGTTCACCGCCGACAGGGTGCTGCCGTTGTCGCTGTAGCGCACCAGCTTGGCCGCGACCTCGGTGCCGATGTTGTCCTGCGCCTCGAGCGTGCTGCCGCCGACGTGCGGGGTCAGGATGACGTTGTCGTACTTCGCCAGCGGCGATTCGAAGCGGTCATCGTTGCCCTTGGGCTCGACCGGGAACACGTCCACCGCGGCGCCGCCGACGTGGCCGGACTCCAGCGCCGCCGCGAGCGCGTCGATGTCGACCACGGTGCCGCGCGAGGCGTTGATCAGGTGCGCGCCGGGCCGCATCTTCGCGATCTGGGCGGCGCCGAACATCATCTGCGTGGCCGGAGTTTCCGGCACGTGCAGGGTGACGATGTCCGAGCGTTCGAGCAGGTCGTCGAGGCTGGCCGCCGAGCGCGCGTTGCCGAGCGAGAGCTTGGTCTCGATGTCGTGGAACAGCACGTGCATGCCCAGCGACTCGGCGAGCACGCCGACCTGGGTGCCGATGTGGCCGTAGCCGACGATGCCGATGGTCTTGCCGCGCACCTCGTGGCTGCCCAGCGCCGACTTGCTCCAGCCGCCGCGGTGGCACTCGGCGTTCTTCTGCGGGACGCCGCGCATGAGCATGATCGCCTCGGCGACCACCAGCTCGGCGACGCTGCGGGTGTTGGAGTAGGGCGCGTTGAACACCGGGATGCCGGCCAGCTCCGCTGCCTCCAGGTCGACCTGGTTGGTGCCGATGCAGAAGCAGCCGATCGTGATCAGCTTGCGCGCCTCGGCCAGCACCTCGGCGGTGAGCTGGGTGCGCGAGCGGATGCCGACGATGTGCGCGCCGGCGATCTTGCGCTTGAGCTCGTCGCCGGCCAGCGACTTCGGCAGCAGTTCGATCTGGTCATAACCCGCGGCCTTGAACACCTCGACCGCGCTCTGGCTGATGCCTTCGAACAGCACCACGCGGATGTCCTGCTTCGGGAACGAGGTGGGAGGCGCCATGCGCGTCGCGATCCTGGGCTGCGAGGGAAGCCCTGCATTATCCCAGATGCGTGCGGCGTTTTCCGTCATGCGCCGCGCTTTTTTGCCGATCGGTGCGGAACAGCGGTGATGGACCAGCGGAACGCTGCGGCGCATTTCGGTTGCGGCGGAAACGAACAGGTGGGAGCGACTTCAGTCGCGATCGCCTGAAGGGCGACGATCGCCGTGCCTTCGCGGCCAATGCCTTCGCGACCGAGGTCGCTCCCACGCGGTGCTGGACGCCTGCGGCCGTGGCTGGCACGCTTGCGATCTCCCCGCACTTCGACGTTCCGATGACTGACTCGCGCCTTGCCGCGCTGTCGCAGACGTTGCCCGGCCTGCGCCTGCTCACCGACGCCGCCGACCTCGAGCACTACGGCCGCGACTGGACCCGGCGCTGGACGCCGGCGCCGCTGGCGATCGCGCTGCCGGCGACGGTGGAAGAGGTGCAGGCCATCGTCCGCTGGGCGAAGTCCGAAGGCGTGGCGATCGTGCCCTCTGGCGGCCGCACCGGGCTGTCGGGTGGCGCGGTGGCGGCGAATGGCGAACTGGTCGTCAGCCTCGAACGCATGAACAAGGCGCTGGGCTTCGATGCCGTCGACCGCACCCTGACCGTGCAGGCGGGCATGGCGCTGGAAGCGGTGCACAACGCGGCGATGGAGCATGGGCTGGCGTATCCGGTCGACTTCGCCGCGCGCGGCTCGTGCAGCATCGGCGGCAACATCGCCACCAACGCCGGCGGCATCCGCGTGATCCGCTACGGCAACACCCGCGAATGGGTGGCCGGGCTGAAGCTGGTGGACGGCAACGGCGACCTGCTCGACCTCGGCCGCGCCCTGGTCAAGAACTCGTCCGGCTACGACCTGCGCCACCTCGCGGTCGCGTCCGAGGGCACGCTCGGCATCATCGTCGAGGCGACGTTGCGCCTGACCGATCCGCCGCCGCCGACCAGCGTGATGCTGCTGGCGCTGCCGGATTTCGCGGCGCTGATGCTGGTCTTCGCAACCCTGCGCGAGAAGCTGCGGCTGGAGGCCTTCGAGTTCTTCACCGACCGCGCCCTGCACCACGTGCTCGCGCACGGTGCGCAAAAGCCGTTCGATGAGGCGTATCCCTACTACGTGGTCGCCGAGTTCGCCGCCGGCGAGGCCGGGGAAGCCGCGGCGCTGGCGGCGTTCGAGGCCTGCGTGGGCGAGGGCTGGGTGCTCGACGGCGTGATCAGCCAGAGCGACGCGCAGGCGGCGCAGCTGTGGCGCCTGCGCGAGGGCATCACCGAGAGCCTGGCGCCGTACGTGCCCTACAAGAACGACGTCTCGGTGCGGATCTCGGCGATGCCGGCCTTCCTCGCCGAGACCCAGGCGCTGCTTGGCACGGAGTATCCGCACTTCGACGTGGTCTGGTTCGGCCACATCGGCGACGGCAACCTGCATATCAACGTGCTCAAGCCCGAGGGCATGGCGCAGGCGGACTTCGTGACCGACTGCGAGCGTGTGACCAAGGTGCTGGCCGGGGCGCTGCACCGCCACGGCGGCAGCATCTCCGCCGAGCACGGCATTGGACTGGTCAAGAAGCCGTATCTGGCGTCGACACGCAGCGAGGCCGAGATCGCGCTGATGCGCGGGATCAAGCGCGTGCTCGATCCGGACGGGCTGATGAATCCGGGAAAGCTGTTCGACGCGTAAGGTGCCGCGTTCAGCCATTGCGTGCGATGAACGGCTAACCTTCCGTTCTCCCACGAATGAAGAACGCACGATGACCCGCATCGCCCTGGCCTTCGCGCTGCTCGCCTGCACCAGCCTTGCCGTCCACGCCGGCAGTTTCGCCGGAACCACCGGCGGCGCTTCTTCGGCGGGCAGTTCGGCCTCGTCGGGCAGCACCTCGGGTGACGACAAGGTGGTGCAGGGCGCGCGCGACGATGCGGCGATGTTCGTCGCCAGCGACGGCACGATCCGCGGCGCGCGCCTTGAAGCTGCGCTGCGCCACCTGCGCGAGCGTGATCCGGCCGCGCGCGAGGCCGACGATCTGGCGCTGGCGCGGGCGATCCTCGCCCGCTGAGCGGCGGCATCATGCGAGCCCTGGCCCGCGGTTGCGCGCTGGCGGGCCTGCTGGCCTGCGCGGCGCCCGCGCTGGCGGAGCTGCGGGTGGATGTTGACGCAGCCGACCTGTCGCCGGCGGAAGCCGCCGCCACGGGCGAGCTGGTCGACCTGGCGCTCGCGGTGTTGCCGCCGGTGTTTCGCGAGCGGCTCGACGAAGCCATCGTGCTGCGCTGGCGTGACGACCTGCCCGGACACGTGCACGGTCGCGCGCGCAACGGACGCATCGGCCTGCGACGCGAGCTGCTCGACGGATGGATGCGGCGTGACGCGATAGCGACGCTCGACGATCCGGGCGCGCGAGCGGCACTGACCGCGCTGCTGCACGAGCTTGCGCACATCTACGACCGTTCGCCGCAGGGTGGGCTGTCACGCGATCCGCGCCTGCTCGACCTCGCCGGCTGGCCGGTACGCCCGCTGCGTTTCGGACTGCGCGCGTCGCGCAACGACCTGAGCGATCGTAGTCCCGACGCCTACGAACTCGAGTCGCCGGCCGAGTTCGTCGCGGTCAACCTCGAACACTTCCTGCTCGACCCCGACTACGCCTGCCGACGGCCGGCGCTGTATCGCCATTTCGCCGGGCATTTCGACATGGCCGGGGACGTGGCGGCGGCCTGCGCGGAGGAACTGCCCTTCGTCGCCACCGGTGGCGACGACACGGCGCTGCGCCTGCTCGGCCTCGATCCGGCGCGCGTGGCCTCGGTCGACTACCTGTTCGCCGAAGCCAACGATCGCCCGATGAGCCGCTGGGGCCACAGTATGCTGCGGCTGGTGGTGTGCGCGCCGGGGCGGCCGCGCGGTCCGGACTGTCGGCTCGATCTCGAACACCACCTCGTGCTCTCGTTCCGCGCCTTCGTCGACGACGTGCAGATCTCCAGCTGGCGCGGCCTGACCGGCTCCTACCCGGCGCGGCTGTTCGTGCTGCCGCTGGCGCAGGTGGTGGACGAGTACACCAAGGTCGAACTGCGCGGGCTGCAGTCGATTCCGCTGCGGCTCGACGAGGCCGAGGTTGCGGCCCTGCTCGAACGCGCCGCGCGCGTGCACTGGAGCTATGACGGGCGCTACTACTTCGTCGGCAACAACTGCGCGGTCGAGACCTGGAAGCTGCTCAACGACGGCGTGCGGCGGCTGTCGCAGGCACACTTGCGCAGCATCACCCCGACCGGGCTGCTGCGGAAGCTGGAGCGCGAGGGCATTGCCGATGCCACGGTGCTGGACGATGCCGGACGGGCGCTGCGCGAGGGCTACCGCTTCGAGTCGCTGGCGGCGTACTTCGCGGAGATGTTCGTCGTCGCGAATGACGCACTGGCGCTGCCGGCGGACGATGCCGGAGCGTGGTTCGCGCTGGATCCGACGCAGCGCAGGACGTGGCTGGCGCGCGGCGACCTGCGTGCCACCGCCGCACTGCTGGTGCTGGAACAAGCCGCGCTGCGGCGCGAGCAGGCGCAGGCGCGCGAGGCGCTGAAGCGGCGCTTCCTGCGTGGCGATGGCGGCGGCATGGACGAGGCCGCTGGACGCGCACGGGAGCTGCTCGCCGACGGTGCGTACGCCGGACGCCCGGCGCTGCTGCTGTCGGGCACAGGCTACGGCCTACCACAGGCGGACGAGCGCGCGAGGCTGGAGGCGGCGGTGGAACGCGATGACGCGCGCCTGCGCGGATTGCGCGACGACCTGTACCGCCAGGCGAGGGCATGGCTGCCGCCGGTGCAACGGGCGCGGCTGGAAGGCGCTGAAGCCAACCTTGTACTGCTGGGCGATCGCCTCCGCGCGACCGAAGCCCCATTGTCATCTCGAACGCAGTGATAGATCTCCTGCAAGGAATCCGCAGAAGCGGGATTCCTCATACGCATTCGCGAAAAAAAGGTGAAACGTAGGAGCGGGCCATGCCCGCGACCTGCGACGGTCGGGGTATCGTCGTGGCCCGGTCGCGCCCATGGGGCGCTCCTACGCGAATCCATACTGCTGATCGCAAGTTGGTATCGCTTCGTTCGAGATGAAAAACGGGGGCAGGATGACCAATGGCAGGCGCCAGGGACACCCTCCGTGCCGTCAATCCGCGCGGCCGCCGAACTCGCCGGTGGTGGTGTTCACCAGCACGCGCTCGCCGTTGACGATGTACTCCGGCACCATGATCTCGATGCCGGTGCTCAGCTTCGCCGGCTTCGGGCGCTTGGTGGCGGAGCCGCCCTTGAGTTCCGGTGGCGTGTCGACCACTTCCAGCGTCACGTGCTGCGGCAGCTGCAGCGCCACCGGCTGCTCGTCGATGATCTGCACGTAGGTGCCGGCGAGGCCGTCGGTGATGTAGCCGGCGTCGTCGCCGATCGATTCGGCGGACAGGGTGTAGGGCGCGTAGTCCTCGTCGTCGAGGAACACGAAGTCCTCGCCGTCCTTGTACGAGTACGTGGCCTGGCGGCGCAGCAGCTCGACCTCGGTCAGGTTGTCCTCCGCGTCGAAGGCAGCGTCGAGCTTGTTGCCGCCGGGCACGCTGTACATGATGAAGCGGTAGCGCACGTTTCCGCCGCGACCCTGCGGCGAACTGCGTTCGATGTCGCGCACCTGGTAGGCAGTACCGTTGTGCTCGACCACGTTTCCTTTCTTGACGTCGTAGGCTTTCATTGGAGGGGCTAGAGGCTAGGGGTGAGGGCAGGGGTCAGAGTCAATTTTTCCGGAGGGACCCTCGGCATCTGTAGCGACACGCGGGAAAAATTGACTCTGACCCCGGTTTTTCTTGCGACTACACGAAAAATCGACTCTGACCCCGGTTCTTGTGGCGGCCCGGGGAGATCCCTCACATGCGTTCGGGATGACCGCCGCCGTTGGCGGCGGTCACTTCGGCGCCAGCCGCACCGCACCATCGAGGCGGATCGTCTCGCCGTTGAGGTAGCGGTTGCCGAGCACGTAGGCGACCAAGTCGGCGAACTCCTCCGGCCGGCCCAGGCGTGACGGGAACGGGATCGAGGCCGACAGCGACTGCTGCACCTCGTCGGGCATGCCGTCGACCATCGGCGTCCAGAAGATGCCCGGGGCGATGGTGTTGACGCGGATGCCGAAGCGGGCCAGTTCGCGCGCCATCGGCAGGGTCATGCCGACCACGCCGCCCTTCGAGGCGGAGTACGCGGCCTGGCCGATCTGGCCCTCGTAGGCGGCAACGCTGGCGGTGTTGACGATCACGCCGCGCTCGCCGTCCTCGCCGGGCGCGTTGTGCTGCATCTGCGCGGCCGCGGCCTTGGCCACGTTGAAGCTGCCGACCAGGTTGACCATCACCGTCGTCGAGAACTGCGCCAGTGGCATCGGCGCCTCGCGGCCAAGCACGCGGCCGGCGCCGAGGATGCCGGCGCAGTTGACCAGCGCGTTCAGGCCGCCGAGGACCTCCTTCGCAGCGGCGACATTTGCCGCGACGCCGTCTTCGCTGGTGACGTCGGTGCGGAAGTAGCGCACGGCGTCGCCGAGCTGCGCGGCCGCGGCAGCGCCCTTGTCGTCGTTGACGTCGAACAGCGCGACCCGGCCGCCGTCGGCGACGATGCGCTGGGCCACGGCCAGGCCGAGGCCGGAGACGCCGCCGGTGACGATGGCGCGGACGGAAGCAGCTTGCATGGGGGATTCCTGCGTCGGGATCGCCGCATTTTAACCCGACCCGGTCCCTGCACCGCCGCAATCAGTGCTGCGTGGCCATCCGCCGCGCGAACTCCTCGGGCGGCAGTCCCGGCGCGAACAGGAATCCCTGGCCGATCGGCACGCCCAGCTCCAGCATGAAGCGCCGCTGCGCATCGGATTCGATGCCCTCGGCCACCAGCCCCAGGCCGAGGCTGCGGGCAATGCCGGCCACGGCCTGGCAGACCGCCACGTCGGAGGGGTTGCCCGGCACGCCCTCGACGAACAGCTGGCTGAGCTTGAGCCCGTGGATCGGCAGCCGGCGCAGGTAGTTGAGCGCGCTGTAGCCTTCGCCGAAGTCGTCGATGGTCAGCATCACGCCCATTTCGCGCAGCGCCCCGAAGGTGCGCAGCGTATCCGGCGCGTCCTCGATCAGCACCCGCTCGGTGAACTCCAGCTCCAGTGCCGAGCCGGGCAGGCGGTGTTCGGCGAGGGCCTCGCGGACGACGCCGGCGAGGTCCTCGGCCAGGAACTGGCGGTAGGACACGTTCACCGCCACGCGCACGATGCCGAGCCCGGCGTCGCGCCACAGGGCCACCTGGCGGCAGGCCTCGCGCAGCACCCAGCCGCCGATGCGGACGATGTCGCCGGTGTTCTCGGCGTGGCCGATGAAGTGGTCGGGGCGCATCTCGCCGAGCTGGTGGTTCTGCCAGCGGATCAGCGCCTCGACGGCGACGATGCTGCCGTGGCGCAGGTCGACCTGCGGCTGGTAGACGAGGCGGAACTCGTCGTTGTCCGCGGCCCGGCGCAGGTTGGTCTCCACCCGCAGCCGGGTCTGCTGCGACTGCTCGAGCTCGGGCGAGAACTCCTGCCAGCCGTTGCGCAGGCGCCGCTTGCTGTCGTACATCGCCGCATCGGCGTTGTGGATCAGCGTCTGCGGGCGATCGCCGTCGCGCGGCGCGCGGGCGACGCCGATGCTGGCGGTGATCGCGAACTCTTCCTTCTCGAAGCGGAAGGGGTCGATGAACGCCGCCAGGATGGCGTCGGCGATGCGCTCGGGCCGGCCTTCGTCGTCGCCGGTGTTGCACACCACGATGAACTCGTCGCCGCCGAAGCGCGCGGTCAGGCCCTCGGTGCCGACGGCGTGGTCGATCCGGTGCGCGGCGGCCATCAGCAGGTCGTCGCCGGCGGCGTGGCCGAGCACGTCGTTGACCATCTTGAAGCGGTCGAGGTCGATGTACAGCACCGCGATGCCGCCGTGCAGCGGGTCGCGCATGCGGCTGTCGAGTTCGTACAGCATGGCGTCGCGGTTGAGCTGGCCGGTGAGCGGGTCGGTGCGGGCGCGGATGCGCAGCGTCTCCTGCTCCTGCATGCGCTCGGTGATGTCCTGGAGGGTGCCGGTGATGCTGGTGCCCTCGGAGCGGTTGATCTCGGCCTCGCCGATGATCCGCAGCCACAGCGGGCTGCCGTCGGCGTGCAGGCCCTGCACTTCGAGGTCGACCGGTTTGCTGGTGGTGATGGCGCGCTGCAGGGCGGCGTCGAGGCGGATGCAGTCGGGGCCGGAGAGTGCAGCCAGCAGGTCGCCGATCGACTGCACCTCGCGCTCGTGGCCGAGGATGCGCAGCGCCTCGTCGGTCATGTACAGCGCGTCGCGGTCGACCTCCCATTCCCAGCCGCCGATATGGGCCAGCGACTGGGCACGGTCGAACAGGGCGCTGTCGCGCTTGAGCCGGGTGACGTCGCTGAAGAACGACAGTACTTGCACCGGCCGGCGGCCGCCCGGCGGGAACAGCGGCACGCTGCTGACCGACAGCCAGCGCAGGCGCCGCTCGGGCCGGTGGTACAGCCCGAGGACGCGGCTTTCGGTGGCCTTGCCGGTGCGCAGGGTCTGCGCCGGCGGCAGCTCGTCGACCGTGATCGGCCGGCCGCCCTCGTCGAGCATCGCCCAGTCCGGCGGGCGCAGGTAGTCCTTGAGATCGTGGTGCTCGTCGGCGCCGAGGATGCGCATCGCCGCGGCATTGGCCTGCACCAGGCCGCCGCGGTCGTCGAACACCAGCACGCCCTTGTCGATCACCTCCAGCAACTGCCCGTAGCGCAGCTCGGCGACGCGGCGTGCGCTCAGGTCGCGTGCGACCGCGACGATACAGTGGCGGCCGTCGTGCACGAATCCCGCCGAATGCACCTCCACCGGGAAGCGGGTTCCGTCGCCGCGCATGTTGGCGACTTCGATCACGTAGGTCTCGCCGCGGTGCAGGGTCTCGAGCACCGGCTTGAGGTGGTCCTTGGGCAGGTCCGGGTTCAGCACCTCGATCGGCTGTCCGATGATCTGCTCGCGCGGGCGGCGGTAGGCGGCCATGCCGGCCTTGTTGAGGTCGAGGACGATGCCGCTCTCGTCGAGGATGCTCACAGGGTCGGGCACGGCATCGAACAGTGCGTGGTAGCGCAGCCGCGCGGATTCGGCGTCGCGACCGGTGGCGAGCAGGGCATCGCGGGCCTTCGCGAACAGCTCGCGCGCGTCGGTGGGCAGGGACAGGTCGCGGCAGGCCGCTTCCAGCGAAGCCACGATTTGCGCCGTCCCGTCGTTGGCGGGGGGCATCGCGGCCTCTTCCGGCAGCGGCTTGCGCGTCATCCCGCCGCCGCCAGGGCCCTGCCGGCCCTGCTGCCGGTTTCACGGCCCAGCACGGCCGCCAGCCAGCGCCCGGTCTCGGCGAGTTTCACCAGGTCGATGCCGGTTTCGATGCCCATGCCATGCAGCATATACACCACGTCCTCGCTGGCGACGTTACCGCTGGCGCCCTTCGCGTAGGGGCATCCGCCTGCGCCGGAGACCGCGCCGTCGACCACCGCCACGCCTTCCTCGAGGCAGGCGAGGATATTCGCCAGCGCCTGGCCCCAGGTGTCGTGGAAGTGGACCGCCAGCGCCGACATGGGCACTTCGGACGCGACTGCACGCAGCATGGCCCGCGCCTTGCCCGGGGTGCCGACGCCGATGGTGTCGCCGAGCGAGATCTCGTAGCAGCCCATCGCGTGCAGCGCCCGCGACACGCGCACCACCTCGGCCAGGGGCACCTCGCCCTGGTAGGGGCAGCCGAGCACGGTGGAGACGTAGCCGCGCACCTTCACCCCGTCGGCCTTCGCGCGTTCAAGCACCGGTTCGAAGCGCTGCAGCGATTCATCGACGCCGGCGTTGGTGTTCCTGCGGTTGAAGGCGTCGGAAGCCGCTGTGAACACCGCGACTTCCGCCGCGCCGGCGGCGCGCGCGCGCTCGTAGCCCTGCAGGTTCGGCACCAGCACCGGATAGGCGATGCCGGGCTTGCGGTCGATGCCGGCGAAGACCTCGGCCGCGTCGGCCAGCTGCGGCACCCACTTCGGACTGACGAAGCTGGTCGCCTCGATGGCCTGCAGGCCGGTCGCGGACAGGCGGTCGACCAACTCGATCTTGGCCGCCGTGGGGACGAGTGCCTTCTCGTTTTGCAGGCCGTCGCGCGGCCCGACTTCGACGATGCGCACGCGCGCGGGCAGGGCCACGTCAGTCCTCCAGCACGGCCAGCACGCTGTCGGCCTCGACGAAGTCGCCGGCCTGCGCGCGCAGCTCCGCGACCGTGCCTGCGCGCGGTGCCTTCAGCGCCAGCTCCATCTTCATCGCCTCGATCACCAGCACGTCCTGCCCCTGTTCGACCCTGTCGCCGGCGGCGACGCGCAGCGCCACCACGCGCCCGGGCATCGGCGCACGGATGCGGTCGTCGCCGGCGTCCGCCGCCGAGGCCTCGTGGCGGTACACCGCCCGCGGCTGCAGCGACAGCCGGCGGTCGCCGTCGTGCACGTCGATGCGGTCGGGCCGGATGGCGGCGCGGAAGCGACGCCCTTCACCATCGATACGCAGGGACAGGTCGGGCCCGGACAGGCGCGCCCCGTCGATCTCCGCCAGGCGGCTGCCGTGCGCGATGCGGTAGCGCCCGCCGTCGCCCTGCGCGACCAGTTCGATGCGCTCGTCGCCGTGGGCGAAGGCGAGGCGGCGCTGGCCGGCGTGGCCGAGGCGCCAGCCGTCGGCGATGGCCCAGGGCGAGGTCGGGTCGGTGGAATGCGCGGCGGCCCCGCGCGTCGCCGCCTCCTCGTGCAGCAGGGCGGCGGTGGCGGCGGCGAGCAGCAGGCCAAGGTCGGCGTCGCGGCGGCCGGTGAACTCATCGAGGTGGCGGTCGAGGTAACCGGTGTCGATCGTGCCGCCGACGATGGCCGGATGCCGCGCCAGCGCTTCAAGGAAGGCGATGTTCGACTTCGGCCCCTCGATCGCGCAGGCGGCCAGCGCCTCGCGCAGGCGGGCGAGGGCGGTGGCGCGGTCGCGGTCGTGCACGATCAGCTTGGCGATCATCGGATCGTAGAAGATCGTCACCGTGTCGCCTTCGACCACGCCCGAGTCGATGCGCACATGCGGTGAAGGTTCGGGCAGGTCCAGTCGATCGAGCCTGCCGGAACCTGGCAGGAAGCCGGCGTCCGGGTCTTCCGCGTACAGCCGCACCTCGATGGCGTGGCCGTGCCGGGGCACGTCTTCCTGCTGCAGCGGCAGCGGTTCGCCGGCAGCGACGCGCAGCTGCCATTCGACCAGGTCGAGGCCGGTGGTCATCTCGGTGACCGGGTGCTCGACCTGCAGCCGGGTGTTGATCTCCATGAACCAGAAATGGCCGTCGGGCGCGACGATGAACTCGACCGTGCCGGCGTTGGCGTAGTCGATCGCGCGCGCGGCCAGCACCGCGGCGTCGCCCATCGCCGCGCGCAACTCCGGCGTCAGGAACGGCGAGGGCGACTCCTCGAACACCTTCTGGTAGCGGCGCTGCGCCGAGCATTCGCGCTCGTTGAGGTGGATCACGCTGCCGTGCGCATCGCCGAACACCTGGATCTCGATGTGGCGCGGCGATTCGATGTAGCGCTCCAGCAGCACGCGGTCTCGGCCGAAGGCGCTGGCGGCCTCGCGCTGGCAGCTTTCGAGGTTGGGCATGAACTCCTCGAGCGCGCGCACGATGCGCATGCCCTTGCCGCCGCCGCCGTGCGCGGCCTTGATCATCAGCGGGAAACCGATGCGCGCGGCCTCGCGGGAGAGCGTGTTCGGCGACTGGTCGGCGCCGGTGTAGCCGGGCACCACCGGCACCCCGGCTGCCTGCATCAGCTCCTTGGCGCCGGCCTTGCTGCCCATCTTGCGCATCGACGCCGCCTTCGGCCCGATGAAGACGATTCCGGCGGCTTCGACCGCGTCGGCGAAATCCGCGTTCTCGCTGAGGAAGCCGTAGCCGGGATGGATCGCCTGCGCGCCACTGCGCTTCGCGACGTCGAGGATGGCATCGCCACGCAGGTAGCTGTCGGCGGGCCGCGGCCCGCCGATCGGATACGCCTCGTCGGCGAGACGGACGTGCTGCGCATCGGCGTCTGCCTCGGAGAACACCGCGACGGTGCGGATGCCGAGCCGCCGCGCGGTGCGGATCACCCGGCAAGCGATTTCGCCGCGGTTTGCGATGAGGATCTTCGTGAACATCTGGCTCAACTCTCCGGTGTCCATGCGGGCTTGCGTTTGTCGAGGAACGCGGACAGGCCTTCCTGCCCCTCTGGCGACACGCGCAGGGCGGCGATCAGGTCGGCGTTGGCGCGGTCGAGCAGGTCGCGGTCCGGCTGCAGGGCGACGTCGTGCACCAGGCGCTTGGCGGTGGCGGAGGCTATCGGGCCGGCCTTGAGCAGCAGGGCGAGTTGGCGTTCGACCGCGGCGTCCAGCGCATCCGCCTCGACCACCTCGTGCAACAGGCCGATCCGCAGCGCCTGCGCGGCGTCGAAGATCTCGGCGGTGGCGAAGTATCGCCGCGCCTGGCGCGGGCCGATCGCGGCGACCACGTAGGGCGAGATCACCGCGGGCAGCAGGCCGAGCCGGCTCTCGGTGAGGCCGAACTTCGCCGCCGGCACGCCGATGGCGATGTCGCAGCAGGACACCAGCCCGACGCCGCCGCCGAACGCGGCGCCGTGCACGCGGGCGACGGTGGGCTTGGGCAGTTCGTCCAGGCTGCGCATCAGGCGAGCGAGGGCGAGGGCGTCCTCCCGGTTCGCGGCTTCGCCTGCGGCGGCCATGCCGCGCATCCAGTTCAGGTCGGCGCCGGCGGAGAACGAGGCGCCGGCGCCCGCCAGCACCACCGCACGGACGCTGTCGTCGCCGGCTGCGGCGTCCAGCGCGGTGGTCAGGCGGGCGATCAGGTCGGCGTCGAAGGCGTTGTGCAGGGCGGGCCGGTCGAGGGTCAGGCGCAGCACGGCCCCGGCCTGGTGGAGCGAAAGCGATTCGGACATGGCGTGGTCGCGACCCTTCGGCAGACCGGCATGATAGCCGTCGCCATTGTCCGGGGTGGGTTGGCCGGGCCGGGCCGGGGTCGGCCCGTGGGGCGTTTCATTGAAGATCGGTTGCGCTAAACTGGATGAGACGCATTCTCATAGCCTTCCCATGTCCCCTCGTCGTCTGCTCGCGTCGCTGCTGCTCGGCATCGCCCTGATCTGCACCTGCGCCCACGCCGCCGCCGCCGCAGGCGATGTCGCCACCACCTGGCGACTGCTCGACTACATCGCCGTGGACTACGTTCACGCGGTCGAGAACGGCGAGGTCGTCAACCCGTCCGAGTACAGCGAGATGCTGGAGTTCTCGGCGACGGCCGCCGCCGCGATCGAGACGCTGCCGCCGACGCCCGAGGCCGGACGGCTGCAGCAGGAAGCGCAGGCGCTGCACCAGGCGATTGCCGACAGGTCTGCGCCGGAGCGCGTCGCCACCCAGGCACGCGCGCTCGCCGCCGGGCTGGTGCAGGCGCACCCGATCCCGCTGGTACCGGCCAGCGCGCCGCAGTTCGCGCGCGGCGAAGTGCTGTACGCGCAGTTGTGCTCAAGCTGCCACGGCGACACAGGCACGGGCGATGGTCCGGCGAGCGAGGGACTGGATCCGCCGCCGATCGACTTCACCGACCGCGCGCGCGCTGACCAGCGCAGCGTGTTCGCGCTCTACCAGGTGATCGACCAGGGCCTGGAAGGCACGTCGATGGTCAGCTACCGCGGCCTGCCGGCGGAGGATCTGTGGGCGCTGGCGACCTACACCGGGGCGCTGGCCTATCCCGAGGCCCTGTCCGCGGCCGGACGCGCGCGGCTGGAAACGGATCCGGCGCTGCGTGCGACGCTCGATCTCCAGCGCTACGTCGGCCAGACGCCGGCCGACCTCGCCAGGGAGATGGGCTCGGCGGAGGACGCCGCGGCCATCGTCGCCTACCTGCGCCGGCATCCCGACGCCACCCAGGCGCGGGACTCAGGGTCAGCCCTGGCCGGCGCGCGCGGCCTGCTCGCCGAGGCGATGGCCGCCTACCGCGGCGGCGACACGGCACGCGCGCGGGACCTGGCGCTGTCGGCCTACCTCGACGGCTTCGAGCCGGTCGAGCCGCTGCTGTCGGCGCGCGACAAGCCGCTGATGCTGCGGATCGAGGGCGCGATGGGGCGGGTGCGTTCGGGCATCGCGGCCAGGGCTGACGCCGACGCGCTGCAGGCCCAGGTCGACGAACTCGACGGTTTGTTCGCCGAAGCCGGACAGGTGCTGGCGCAGGACCGCACCTCGGCCACCGCCAGCTTCGTCGCCGCCTTCACCATCCTGCTGCGCGAGGGGCTGGAGGCGCTGCTGGTCGTCATCGCGATCATCGCCCTGCTGCGCAAGGCCGGGCGCACCGAGATGCTGCCCTGGGCCCACGGCGGCTGGCTGTCGGCGCTGGGCGTGGGCGTGCTGACCTGGGCGCTGGCGACGTGGGTGATCACGATCAGCGGCGCGAGCCGCGAGCTGTCGGAAGGCTTCGGCTCGCTGCTGGCGGCGGTGGTCCTGATCTGGGTCGGCATCTGGATGCACGGCAAGAGCCACGCCGACGCCTGGCAGCGCTACGTGCGCGACAAGCTCGGGCACGCGCTGGGCAAGACCTCGGGCATCTTCCTGCTGGGCCTGGTGTTCGTGGTCGTGTACCGCGAGGTGTTCGAGACCATCCTGTTCTACGCCGCGATCTGGAACCAGGGCAGCCGGGGCAGCGTGGTCGCTGGCGGCATCGCGGCGGTGCTGGTGCTGGCGGCGGTCGGCTGGGCGATGATGCGCTACAGCCGGCGCCTGCCCATCGGCCAGTTCTTCCGCTACAGCTCGATGCTGATGGCGGTGCTGGCGGTGGTGTTGATCGGCAAGTCGGTGTCGGCGCTGCAGGAGGCCGGCTACGTGCCGGTCACCTGGCTCGACGGCTGGCCGCGGCTGGAGCTGCTGGGCCTGCACCCGACGCTGCAGGGCGTCGCCGCGCAGGTCGTGGTCGCGCTGGTGCTGGTGGCCGGGTTCGCGCTGTCCAACCGCTCGGCGCGGCTCCAGGCGGCGAAGGCCTGAAGCAGGGCTTGCCGGGGACGGTTGCGCTCCCGACTTCGCCACTCCTGTCATCTCGAACGCAGTGATACCAATTCGCGATCAAGAGTGCGGGATCGCGTAGGAGCGCCCCATGGGCGCGACCGGCACGCGACTGAACCCGCTCCGCGCGGGTCGCGGGCATGGCCCGCTCCTACAACTATCCTGTTGATCGCGAGTTGGTATCGGTCGGCAGCCGCGGATCGCGGCTCGTCGAAGTCGCCGATCAGTGCCGCGTTCCGCGCTTGGGGCTCTTGGCCGGCTTGCGCATGTCGCTGGTCGGGGTGACCTCGACCGAGAGGTTGAAGGTGCGCTCCTCGCCGGCCAGCATCGCGCCGACGCCGACCAGGTGGCGGGCCAGTTCGTTGCCCTCGTCGTCACGCACGGTCAGCAGCACCGAGTATTCCCAGGCGCCGCCTTCGGACGGATGCCGGATCATGCCCTCCACCTGCAGGGCAGTGGTGCTGGAAGACGCCGCCGTGCCCGGTCCGGTGCGCGGCGCGTCGAAACGCAGGTAATGCTTGCACGCAGGACAGATGCTCGAGCTCTCGAGGATCGTGGTCTTGCAGTGCGGGCAGGTGCGCGTGGCACCTGCCAGTCCGGGTTTGATCGCGCTCACGAGGCGAGCGTTTCGCGCTCCGCGTTCTCGCCCTTGTTGCCCTTGCGCGAGGACGAGGACTCGGCGCCGTCCCAGCCGCATTCGACGTGGCCGCGGATCTTGGAGCCGGCGGCGACGGTGAGCGAGCCGGCCTTGACGTCGCCGGTCAGCACCGCCGAGTTGAGCAGTTCGACCCGCTCGGCCGACTGGATGTTGCCGTCGAGCTCGCCGGCCACCACCACCTGCCTGGCCTTGACGCCGCCGTTGAGCTTGGCGCCGTCCTCGATGCGCAGGTTGCCCTGCACGTTGACGTCGCCCTTGAACTTGCCGGCGATGCGGACGTGGCCGCTGCCTTCGATCTTGCCCTCGATGGTGAGGTCGGCGGCGATCAGCGACTCCTTGGCCACCGGTTCCGGCGCGGGCGCCGCGGTCGGGCGGGGCGGGGCGACCTGGTTCGGGCTGAAGTCCGCCACGGCGGGCGCCTCACGCGGCTGCACGGCCGGCGGAACCTCGGACGCGAACGACGGGGCGTCCTTCTTGGCGGCGTTGTTCGGGGAGTTGAAAATGGCCATGTCGCGGAGTCCTCGGGGGCTTGGCAGGGAAACGGCCGGCGGCTGCCGGCCAGTACGGGGTGGCGATCGAGCCTAGCACGTCACGTCGCCTTCACATTGTGACGCCGCCCACCGAATCCGTTCCCATGCAAGGACTTGCCGCTGGTTCCTGACAAGGTTTCGCGCGCGCGCGCGGCTGCGCGCCTCCGCTCACATGCGGAACACGCCGAACTTCGCCGGCTCGATCGGCGCGTTCAGCGAGGCCGAGATGCCCAGTCCCAGCACCCGCCGGGTATCGGCCGGGTCGATGATGCCGTCGTCCCACAGCCGCGCGGTGGCGTACCACGGGCTGCCCTGGTGCTCGTACTGCTCGCGGATCGGCGCCTTGAACGCCTCCTCGTCCGACGCGCTCCAGCTGTCACCGGCGGCCTCGATGCCGTCACGGCGCACCGTCGCCAGCACGCTCGCCGCCTGCTCGCCGCCCATCACGCTGATGCGCGCGTTCGGCCACATCCACAGGAAGCGGGCGCCGTAGGCGCGGCCGCACATGGCGTAGTTGCCGGCGCCGAAGCTGCCGCCGATGACCACGGTGAACTTGGGCACGCTCGAGCACGCGACGGCGGTGACCATCTTCGCGCCATCCTTGGCGATGCCCGCGTTCTCGTACTTGCGCCCGACCATGAAGCCGGTGATGTTCTGCAGGAACACCAGCGGGATGCCGCGCTGGTTGCACAGCTCGATGAAGTGCGCGCCCTTGAGCGCGCTCTCACCGAACAGGATGCCGTTGTTGGCGATGATGCCGACCGGATAGCCGTGCAGGTGGGCGAAGCCGGTGACCAGGGTCTTGCCGTAGCGCGCCTTGAACTCGTCCAGCACGCTGCCATCGACGATGCGCGCGATGACCTCGCGGATGTCGAACGGGCGCCGCGTGTCCTGCGGCACGATGCCGTAGAGCTCGTCGGCGGCGAACAGCGGTTCGCACGGCTCGCGCACGGCGACGGGCAGTGTCTTGCGGCGGTTGAAGTGGCCGACGATGCCGCGGGCGATCTCCAGTGCGTGGCGGTCGTCCTCGGCGAAGTGGTCGGCGACGCCGGAGACGCTGGTGTGCACGTCGGCGCCGCCGAGTGCCTCGGCATCGACGACCTCGCCGGTCGCCGCCTTCACCAGCGGCGGGCCGCCGAGGAAGATCGTGCCCTGTTCCTTCACGATCACGCTTTCGTCGCACATCGCCGGCACGTAGGCGCCGCCGGCGGTGCAGCTGCCCATCACCACCGCGACCTGCGGGATGTTCCCGGCGCTCAGCCGCGCCTGGTTGTAGAAGATGCGGCCGAAGTGCTCCCGGTCGGGGAAGACCTCGTCCTGCAGCGGCAGGAAGGCGCCGCCGGAGTCGACGAGGTAGACGCAGGGCAGGTGGTTCTCGCGTGCCACTTCCTGCGCGCGCAGGTGTTTCTTCACCGTCATCGGGAAGTAGGTGCCGCCCTTGACCGTGGCGTCGTTGGCGACCACCACCACTTCCTGGCCCATCACCCGGCCGATGCCGCAGACCATGCCGGCGGCGGGCGCGGCACCCTCGTACATGTCCTCGGCCGCCAGCGGCGCGATCTCGAGGAAGGGCGAACCGGGGTCGAGCAGGGCGGTGATGCGCTCGCGCGCCAGCAGCTTGCCGCGCGCGGTGTGCCTGGCGCGCGCCTTCTCGCCGCCGCCGTCGGCGGCACGCGCGAGGCGGCGGTCGAGTTCCTCGACCAGGGCGCGGTGGTAAGCGGCGTTGTCGAGGAACTCCTGCGAACGCGGATCGAGTGTCGAGGTCAGGACCGGCATGGGTGGCTTCGGCTTTCTTCCGGGAAGGCGGACAGGATACGTGCCCGTGGCGCGGGCCGCCCGGCGGAGTGCCACCCGCAAACGGAAAGGGCCCGCGCGAGGCGGGCCCTTCCGGTTGAGTCAGCGTGCGTCGAACGATCAGTTCTTCGCGGCTTCCTCGGCCTTGGCGGCAGCGTCCTTCACGGCGCCGGCGGCGTCGGCGGCGGCGTCCTTCACCGCATCCTTGGCGTCGGCGGCGGTGGCCGAGGCGGCGGCAGCGGCATCGTCGAGCGCGCTGCTGGTGGCGGCAGCGGCGTCGTCGGCGGCATCGGCGACGCCGGCGGCGGCCTGCTCGGTGGCAGCGGCGGCGTCGGCGGCGGCCTGCTCGGTGGCAGCAGCGGCGTCGGCGGCAGCCTGCTCGGCGCTGGCGGCAGCGGCGGCGGCGTCTTCCTGCACGCCTTCGGCGGTCTTCTGGCATGCGGCGAGCGCCAGGACGCTGGCGGCGGCGATCACGAGGAGCTTGGTCTTCAAGGGGATATCTCCAGAGGCAAGGTCAATGGGTAGTGTTGCCCGGCCCTGGTGGTCCCCCGGGCCGTGGCGTCATTTTGCAGAAACAAATGTTCAAAAAAAGAAAAACCGCCGGCTGGGCCGGCGGTTCTTCCGTACAGCTTCCGAAAAGCCGGGATCAGTGCTGGGCTTCTTCGGCGGCGTCGGCAGCAGCCTTGGCGGCGTCTTCCGCGTGCTCGGCGACGTCGGCGGCCGCGTCGGCGGCTTCGGAGGTCACGGCAGCGGCGGCGTCGGCAGCGGCGTCGGCAGCGGCGTCAGCGGCCATGGCGGCGTCGTCGGCGGCAGCCTGGGCGGTCGCCTCGGTCGCGGTGCCGGCAGCCTCGGCGGCGGAGGTCGCGGCATCGGCGGCGGCGTCGGCGGCGTCGGCAGCGGCGTTCTCGGCCTGCTGCTGGTTGCTGCAGGCGGCCAGGGCGAAGCCCAGAGCCAGCGCAAGCAGAGCCTTGTTGATGGTCATTTCGATCTTCCTCGTCTGAAAGTATTGGACGCGCAAGTTTGCGCGTCGCAAATATCATGACAAGCCCTTGACGGCTGTCAAGCGGTGCGGCGTCGATTTTTCGTCAAGGAGCGGTTAACAGCAGAGAACCGTTAATCCGGCCTTCTTCACGCCATCTCCACGGCGATTGCGGTTGCCTCGCCGCCGCCGATGCACAGGGAGGCGACGCCGCGCTTGCCGCCGCGCGCCTGGAGTGCGTGCAGCAGGGTCACCACCAGGCGGGCGCCGCTGGCGCCGATCGGGTGGCCGAGCGCGGTGGCGCCGCCGTTGACGTTGATCTTCTCGTGCGGGATGCCGAGCTCGCGGATCGGCGCCATCGCCACCACCGAGAAGGCCTCGTTGACCTCGAACAGGTCGACGTCGTCGGCCGACCAGCCAGCCTTCGCCAGCACGTCGCGGATCGCGCTGACCGGCGCGGTCGTGAACCACTCCGGTTCCTGGGAGAAGGTGGAGTGGGCGACGATGCGCGCGATCGGCTTCAGCCCCAGCTTCGCCGCGTTCTCGGCGCTGGTGAGCACGGTCGCCGCGGCGCCGTCGGAGATGCTCGACGAACTGGCGGCGGTCACCGTGCCGTCCTTGCGGAAGGCGCCGCGCAGGGTCGGGATCTTGGCGATGTCGGACTTGCCGGGCTGCTCGTCGGTGTCGAACTCGACCTCGCCCTTGCGGGTGGACACCTTGACCGGGACGATCTCGGCCTTGAACGCGCCCGAGGCGATCGCCGCCTGCGCGCGCTTGACCGACTCGATGGTGAAGGCGTCCTGCTCCTCGCGGGTGAAGCCGTACTTGTCGGCCGTGGCCTCGGCGAACACGCCCATCGACTGGCCGTCGTAGGGGTTGGTGAGGCCGTCCCAGGCCATGTGGTCGACCATCTTCGCCTCGCCGTAGCGCAGGCCGGGGCGGGCGGAGACCATGTGCGGCGCGTTGGTCATCGACTCCATGCCGCCGGCGACGACGACGCTGGCCGAGCCGGCCTTGATCAGGTCGTGGCCGAGCATGATCGCCTTCATGCCAGAACCGCACACCTTGTTGATGGTGGTGCAGCCGGCGGCCTTGGGCAGGCCCGCGGCGATCGCGGCCTGCCGCGCCGGTGCCTGGCCGAGGTTGGCCGGCAGCACGCAGCCCATGATCACTTCCGAGACGTCATCGCCCTTGATCCCGGACTGCTCGACTGCGGCCTGGATCGCGGTGGCGCCGAGCGTGGTGGTCGGCACGCCGGTGAACTGGCCCAGCATGGAACCGATGGCGGTGCGCTTGGCACCGACGATGACGACGTCGCTCATGGCGAAACTCCGGTTGGGGACGTGGGGAGCCCGATTATCGCCCCCGTTCGCGCGCGCCGGCAAACCCGGCGACCGGCCGCTGGCGCGGGGCCGGGATTGGCGCTATAGAGGTCCCGGGGGCATTTCAGTGCCGGACGGGACCTGGGAGGGAGCTGCGATGAAGGATCGACTGACCGGAACACCGCCGCGGCTGTCCACCGCCGTCATCCTGGCCTGCGCGCTCGCGGCGTGCGGAGGTGGCGGCGGGACCCGCTCCGATCCGCCGCCGGTGTCGCCGCCGCCCGCCTCGCCGCCGGCCACGCCGCCGGTGGTCTCGCCGCCCAATCCCGCCTACAGCCGCCACATCGCCTGGACCGGCGCGGATGCCGCGCACGCGGCCGGCCTCACCGGCGCCGGCATCCGCATCGGCATCATCGACAGCGGCGTGAACCGCAACCACCCGGCAATGCGCGACGGCCGGGTGATCGCCAATCTCACCTACATCAGCGCCGCCAACAACAACCTGGCCGTCGACGATGTCGTCGGCCACGGCACCGCGGTGGCGCAGACCGCGGCCGGCAAGCCGTTCGGCGCATGGCCCGGCGGCATCGCGCCCGGCGCGCAGATCGTCTCGGCGCGGATCATCAACGACAAGCCGCCTGCGGACGACGGCAGCGGACGGGGCAACGAAGTGAACGGCGCGCTGGGGCTGGCGCCGATCCACCGCGACTTGATCAACCGCGGCGTGCGCATCATGAACAACTCATGGGGCGGGCTGTACTGGACCAATCTCGCGGCAACTGCGCCGATCGCCGCCGAATACCGCCCCTTCATCATCGAACATGGTGGCCTGGTGGTGTTCTCCGCCGGCAACTCCGGCTTCGCCGATCCCTCCGACACCGCGGCACTGCCGAGCCAGCGCGGCAGCGGTGGCAGCCTGCCGGCCGCCGACCTGGAGCGCGGCTGGCTCGCGGTGGGCGCGCTGGACGCCGACGACCCGACGCGCCTGGCCGCGTATTCGAACGCCTGCGGCATCGCGATGCACTACTGCCTGGTCGCGCCGGGGACGGTGATCGTGACCGGCACCAACGATGCGCCCAACGCACCGGAGTACTGGCGCTGGTCCGGCACCTCGTTCGCCGCGCCGATCGTCTCCGGCGCCGCGGCGCTGGTGTGGGAGGCGTTCCCGTACTTCGACAACGACCTGGTGCGGCAGACGCTGCTGGGGACCGCGCGTGACCTCGGCGCCCCGGGCGTTGATCCCGTGTTCGGCTATGGATCACTGGACATTGCGCGGGCAGTGCAGGGACCGGCCCGGTTCGACTGGGGCGATGTGGTCGTCGATTTCGCGGGCACCTCGACGTGGTCCAACTTCATCACCGGTGACGGCGGACTGGTCAAGCGCGGGACCGGGCGGCTGCGCCTGACATGGTTGACCGACTACAAGGGGCAGACCCGCGTCGAGGGTGGCGTGCTGGAGGTGGGCCAAAGTCTTTCGGGACCGGTCACCGTAGGGAGCGCCGGAACGTTCGAGTTCGGCGGCGCCAACATCGCCGGCAATGTCGTCAACAATGGAACGTTCGCCTATATCGGCGAGCGGTACAACCTCGCCATCAACGGCAACTACACGCAGTCGGCCACCGGAACCTTCGGCTATGTGGTCGGCGCGCCGTTGCGGATCAGCGGGTCGGCCACGCTGGCGGGCGAGGTCCGGGTGCTGGGACTGGTGCCCGGCTATACGCACCGGGCGAACGAGGACGTGCTCGTCGCCGACATGGGCATCAGCGGTGTGTTCGACCGGTTGACGGCCGCATCGAGCCTGTTCCTGCAGGGCACGCTGCAATACGACGATACGACCGTCAGCATCGACATCGCCCGGCTCGACGTCAGCGCTGCGGCGAAGTCGCTGCCGGGCATCACCGCGGCCGGGCTGTCGGCCGCGCGGCGCATCGAACACGCGTTCGAGCGCATCGACCGGCAGGTCGCGGGCGAGGCGGGCGGGATTGCCGGCGATTTCATCCGCATCGCCGGCGAGTTCCAGCACATCGACGAGGCCGGGGTGGCGACGTCCGCGCTCGAGAGCCTGTCCGGCGCCTCGCACGCGCGCGCGACCTCGCTCGCCTTCGACACCATCGACATGGGCCGGCGCGCGCTGTCCACGCGGTTGGGTGATTCGGCCGCTGGCGACGGCATCCGCGTGTGGAAGCAGGCGCTCGGCCGCGGCGGCGAAACCGGATTCGCCGGCGGCGACCATGCGCTCGACGGCTGGCTGCTGGGACGCGAGCACGCGTTCGGACCGATGGTCGCCGGCTTCGCCTTCGGCGAGGCGCGCGCGGACGACCGGATCGGATGGAACGGCGAGCGCGGCCGCGAGCGCCAGGCGATGGCCCAGCTGTACGCCGGCCGCCGCTTCGGTGACGGCTACGCGCTGGCGCAGGTCGGCAGCGGCCGCTTCGACCGGACCATCGAACGTCGCCTGTTCGCCGGCGACGCGGAACGCGCCGGCATCTTCAGCCACTACGGCGGCGACTACGCCACGGTCGCCATCGAGGCGGGACGGCACCACGAGATCGCCGGCCTGCGGCTGACGCCCTACCTCGGCGCCGAGCGCACGCAGCTGCGCAGCGACGCCTTCGAGGAAGTCGGCGGCACCGGCTTCGGCCTGCGTACCGATGGTGGCGAGATGCGCCGGACGCAGGCCATCGCCGGCATGCGCGCCGCGTTTGACTGGCGTGGCGCCAGCGTCCACGTCCACGGCGAATGGCAGCAGACGCTCGATGCCAGCGGGTTCGACGTGGCGGCCAGCTTCATCGGCGTGGACAGCTGGTCACCGCTGCCGCTGGCGGACGCGGCGAAGTCGGGTGGACTGGTCGGCTTCGGCATCGAAGCACCGCTGACGCGCCGCTCGGCGCTGCTGCTCGGCTTCGACCAGCGCTTCGGGCCGCGCGGGGATGAGCGCATGGGGTCGCTGCGCTACCTGCACGCCTTCTGATCCGTAGGAGCGGGCCATGCGCGCGACCACTTTCCCGGCGCATCGAAGATGCCGGTCGCGCCCATGGGGCGCTCCTACAACAGCCTTTCCGTAGGAGCGGGCCATGCCCGCGACCACTTTCCCGGCGCATCGAAGACGCCGGTCGCGCCCATGGGGCGCTCCTGCGGCGATCAGTGGTTGCCGGCGAACAGCTCCCGCCCGATCAGCATCCGCCGGATCTCGTTGGTGCCGGCGCCGATGGCGTAGAGCTTGGCGTCGCGCAGGATGCGGCCGGTGGCGAATTCATTGATATAGCCGTTGCCGCCCAGCGCCTGGATCGCCTCCAGCGCGACCTGTACCGCCGAATCGCTGGCGTGCAGCAGGCAGCTGGCGGCGTCGATGCGCGACTTGTGGCCGGCGTCGTAGTCGCGCGCGACCTGGTAGGCGAAGGCGCGTGACGACTGCAGCGCGGTGTACATGTCGGCGATCTTGGCCTGCATGATGCCGAACATGCCGATCGCCTGGCCGAACTGGCGGCGTTCGCGCACGTAGGGCAGGGCGATGTCGAGCGCGGCCTGCATCAGGCCCAGCGGACCGCCGCTGAGCACGAGACGTTCGGTGTTCAACCCGCTCATCAGCACCCTGACGCCGTTGTTGACCTCGCCGAGCACGTTTTCCGCCGGGATCTCGCAGTCCTCGAACACCAGCTCGCAGGTGTTGGAGCCGCGCATGCCCAGCTTGTCGAGCTTCTGCGCGGTCGAGAAGCCCTTGAAACCCTTCTCGACGATGAAGGCGGTCATGCACTTGCTGCCGAGTTCACGGCTGGCGGTGCGCATGTAGACCACCAGCACGTCGGCCTCGGGGCCGTTGGTGATCCACATCTTGTTGCCGTTGGCGATCCAGGTGTCGCCGCGCAGTTCGGCGCGGCAGGTCATCGAGCCGACGACATCGGACCCGGCGCCGGGTTCACTCATCGCCAGCGCGCCCTTCCACTCGCCGCTGCACAGCCTGGGCAGGTACTTCCTGCGCTGGGCCAGGTTGCCGTTGGTGAAGAGGTTGGACACGCACAGGTTGGAATGCGCGCCGTAGCTCAGGCCGACCGAGCCGGAGGCGCGCGAGATTTCCTCCATCGCCACCAGGTGGGCGAGGTAGCCCATTTCGCTGCCGCCGAACTCCGCGGGCACGGTCAGGCCGAGCAGGCCCATCTCGCCGAGCTTGGGCCACAGGTCCTGCGGGAAGGCGTTGTCCTCGTCGATCGCGGCCGCGCGCGGCGCGATCTCGGCCTCGGCGAAGCGGTGGACCGCCTCGCGCAGCGCGTCGAACTCCTCGCCCAGTGGAAATGCCCGCATGCAATGTCCCCGAATCAACTGGTTTCACATGCTACTACGTCGCGCCCATGGGGCGCTTCGTAGGAGCGGGCCATGCCCGCGACCGGGCAAAGTCGGCCACGCCGAAAAGCTTTCGCGCCCATGGGGCGCTCCTACGAGGGAATCCGGAACTCAGACCCCCCGCACCCGCCCCTGGAACCGCGGTGCGCTGCGGCCCATCGGCAGCTTCAGCCGGCCGATGGTCTCGATCCGCTCCTCGGCCAGGCGGTCCGCGGCCTGGTAGGTCGGGATGCCGTCGCGTTCGGCGATCTCGAAGATGCGGGTGAGGTTGTGGTAGATCGTGCGCATCATCCGCATCGCGCGCTCGCGGTTGTAGCCGTCGATCTCCAGCGAGATGTTCATCACGCCGCCGGCATTCACCGCATAGTCGGGCGCATACAGGATGCCACGCTTGGCCACGTCGTCGCCGACGGCGTTGCTGGCCAGCTGGTTGTTGGCCGCGCCGCAGATCACCTTTGCCTTCAGGCGGGGCAGGGTGGCCTCGTTGACCGTGCCGCCCAGGGCGCAGGGCGAATAGACGTCGGCATCGACGTCGTAGATCTCGTCCAGGCCCACCGCTTCGGCGCCGAGCTCGCTCACCGCGCGATCGACCAGCGACTGGTTGATGTCGGTGACGAACAGCTTCGCGCCGCGCTCCTTGAGCAGCTTCGCGAACTCCATGCCGACGTGGCCCAGGCCCTGCACGGCGTAGCTGTACTTGCCGACTTCCTCGTCGCCGAACTTGCGGTTCAGCGTCGCCATCAGCCCCTGCAGGGTGCCGTAGGCGGTGAACGGCGAGGGATCGCCCGAGCCGCCGTGCACCTGGTGCACGCCGGTGACGAACTGGGTCTCGCGGTAGACGTACTCCATGTCGTTGACGTCGATGCCAACGTCCTCGGCGGTGATGTAGCGCCCGCCCTGCGAATCGACGAACTGGCCGAAGGCGCGGAACAGCGCCTCGGACTTGTCGGTCGCCGGGTCGCCGATGATCACCGCCTTGCCGCCGCCCAGGTTCAGGCCGGCGACCGCGTTCTTGTAGGTCATGCCGCGCGACAGGCGCAGCACGTCGTCGAGCGCGTCCTGCTCGGTCTTGTACGGCCACATCCGGGTGCCGCCCAGCGCCGGGCCGAGCACGGTGTTGTGGATGGCGATGATGGCCTTCAGGCCGACGGCCTGGTTGTGGCAGAACACGACCTGTTCGTGGCCGTAGGTCCCGAGCTGTTCGAAGATCATGGATAAAACTCCGTCGAAGGCGCCGCGCGCGCTGCGTGCGGGACCCAAGGGGAATGAGGTAAGTGGATGATTGTGCTGGGAAGTCGGCCCGGATTGCGGGCGAGGTGGCGTCACAGGCGCGGCATTCTACGCCCCTCGCTGGCGAAATGCCCGTGACGTTGGCCAGGGGCGAAAACAGGGGTCAGAGGAAAACAGGGGTCAGAGTAGAGTTTTCCCTCGTGTTCCGTTCGATTGCGAGGGTCGCTTGGGGAAAACTCTACTCTGACCCCTGTTTTAAAGCTGCGACTCCACCGGCAGCCAGCCGACCACGCGCGCCTGGATGCGTTGCCAGCGCGTGGATTCGGGCTCGTGGTCGAGCACCACCGGCGGATCGACGCCGCGGTCCAGCCAGCGCAGGTCGTCGTCGCCGTCGAGATAGACCCAGTAGCTCATCTCCGATCCCGACAGCCGCAGGTACTCGTCGCGCAGGGCTTCGGCCAGCGGCGGGTCGTCGAACAGCACGCCCATCTCGGTGTTGATGTCGATCGAGCGCGGGTCGAGGTTGAACGAACCGATGAAGCCGTAGCGGTCGTCGACCACGAAGGCCTTGGTATGCAGGCTGGCGCCGCTGCTGCCGAACAGGCTCGAATCGGAGTGCGAGGCCTGCGGTCGCGTCTCGTAGAGTTTCACGCCGGTTCCCAGCAATGCCTTGCGGTAGTTGGCGTAGCCACCGTGCACCGCGACCACGTCGTTGGCGGCCAGCGAGTTGGTGATCACGCCGACATGCGCGCCGTGGTCGCGCACCAGTGCGGCGAACGCGGCCACGCCCTCGTCGCCGGGCACGAAGTAGGGCGAGATCAGCAACGCCTTCTCGCGGGTCAGGCGCAGCGTATCGAACAGCTTCACCACCAGTCCGTCGACGCGCGGCTCGGACTTCCACTTCAGCGGCGGGTCGGACAGGATCCGCATCCGCTCGCTCCAGAAAGGGGTCAGCTCCTGCGCGAAATAGGCCTGCACGCTCGGCGACCCGTCCACCTTGTCCAGGTAGCGGCGCGCGGCGTCGCTGCGCACTTCTTCCTTGATCTGCGCGAGCACCGCCTCCAGCGTCTCCTTCGGCTTGCGGGCGAGCTGCGCCAGCGGCACCACCGCCTCGCTGTTCCAGAACTCGTCGAAGATCGTGCTGGCCGAGGCCACCTCGGGACCGAACATCAGCAGGTCGAGGTCGCGGAAGTTGGTGTCGCCCGAGGCGTCGAAGTACTCGATGCCGACGTTGCGCCCGCCGACCACGCCCACCCGCCCGTCGGCGATCCACGCCTTGTTGTGCATCCGGTGGTTGATCGAGAACACGCGCTGCACCATCTCCAGCAGGCGGGCGATGCCCTCGCGGTTGCGGAACGGGTTGTAGACGCGGATCTCGATGTTCGGGTGTGCGTCCAGCGCCAGCAGCGCCGTGTCCTTGCCGGTGGTGTTGATGTCGTCGAGCAGCAGGCGCACGCGCACGCCGCGCTCGGCCGCCTTCCACGCCTCGTACAGCAGCAGGTGGCCGGTGAGGTCGTCGTGCCAGATGTAGTACTGCAGGTCGAGGCTGCGGCCGGCCTGCCGCGCCGACATCGCGCGCGCGGCGAACGCGTCCAGGCCGTCGGACAGCAGGATCGCCCCGGTCTTGCCGGGATTTCGCGCCAGCAGCGGCTCCAGCTCGCGGTCCAGCGCGGTCTGCCCCGGCACGATCGGCAGCGCATGGCCGGGCGCGCCGGTGGCCGGCGGCATCAGGTGGTCGGCCAGCAGCACGCCGCTGGCGACCAGCGCCAGCAGCGAGAACAATCCCCAGCCGAGGATGCGTTTGGCGCGCTGCTTCATGGCTCGGGCATTGACTCATTCGACATGCGGGGCAGTATCGGGGCGGCGGTCGTCGCGGACAAGGCAAGGCAGGGAGAAGGGTCAGGGTCGGTTTTCCCCGGAGCCTGCACGTATGCCGGAACAGTCCAACGGAAAAACTGACCCTGACCCCATTTCTTGCCGGCGCAGGAACGGGCATGCTCGCCACTCTCGCCCCGGACGACTGACGATGAGGCTACCGATGCCCCCGCGCGTACTGCCCGCATCGCTCATGGCCCGGTTCGCGATGACGGGGTTCGCCCTGCTGCTGGCCTGTGGCCAGCCGGCCTGGGCGCAGTCCGCATCGCCCGACCGCACCGCTCCGGCCCAGCCGGCGAACGTCGCCCCGGTCATCGTCGATGGCAACCACCTGTTCCCGGTGCGGGGGACGCCGTCGTATCCGGCGCAGGAACGGGCCGACTCCGTGCGCAGGAACATCATCGCCGCGGCCAGGGACGGGAGCATCCAGGTCAGCGACATCCACACGGTCGAGTCCGCCGACCGGACGCAGATCCTTGCCGGCAACCTGCTGCTGCTGCCCGTGTTCGATTTCGACGGCGAGTTCGAGGGGATCGACCGGAGGGTGCTGGCGACCACATACACCAGGAAAATCGGCCAGGCCATCACCCAGTACCGCAGCGACCGCAGTCGCCCCGTACTGATCCGCAACACCACGATCGCGCTCGCGGCCACTGCGCTCATGGCCTTGGTGCTCTGGCTCATCGTCCGCCTGTCACGCTGGGCGACAGGCCTCGCGCAGCGCCGGGTCGAGCGACAGCTGCAGACCCTGGAGGACAAGTCCCACCGGCTGATCCGCGTCGAACAGCTCTGGGCGGTGCTGTCGGGCCTGATGCGTGCCGCCCGCCTGCTGGTCTTGGTGCTGCTGGCGTACTTCTACCTGCACACGGTGCTGGGCCTGTTCCCGTGGACGCGCCCCGCGGCGCAGGTGCTGTTCGACCTGGTGGTCGATCCGCTGCGCAGCCTGTGGCAGGGTTTCGTCGCCTCGATCCCGGACCTGGTGTTCCTGGTCGTCCTGTTCGTCGTGGTGCGCTACATCATCCGCCTGGCCCGCATGTTCTTCAGGGGCGTCGAGCTCG
Source organism: Luteimonas sp. (assembly GCA_035444805.1). Taxonomy (GTDB): domain Bacteria; phylum Pseudomonadota; class Gammaproteobacteria; order Xanthomonadales; family Xanthomonadaceae; genus Luteimonas. The sequence continues at coordinate 176,739 of DAOMPM010000001.1, forward strand.
GGCGCATCCGCCTGCAGAGCTTCGACCCGGACTGGGCGCTGCCCACGTTCAAGATCCTGCGCGTGCTGATCGTCGCGCTGGCGGTGGTGGTCGCCTATCCCTACATCCCCGGTTCGGACTCGGCGGCATTCAAGGGGGTGTCGCTGTTCCTGGGCGTGATCTTCTCGCTCGGGTCCTCGTCCCTGATCTCCAACCTGATCGCCGGCCTGTCCATGACCTACCGCGGCGCATTCAAGCCGGGTGAACTGGTCAAGATCGGCGAAGTCGTGGGCGCGGTCGATGACGTCAGGTTGATGACCACCCGGATTCGCACGGCCAAGAACGAAATCGCCGTCATCCCGAACTCCAGCATCCTCAATGCCAACGTCGTCAACTACTCGGCGCTGGCGCGCACGCAGGGACTGGTGCTGCACACCACGGTCGGCATCGGCTACGACGTCCCGTGGCGCGAGGTGGAAGCCATGCTGCTGGAGGCCGTGGCGCGCACCGAAGGGCTGATGGCGGAGCCCAGGCCCTTCGTGCTGCAGCGGTCGTTCGGTGATTTCGCCGTCAGCTACGAAGTCAATGCCTACTGCGACGACGCCCTGCGCATGCTGTCGCTGTACTCCGCCCTGCATGCGAGCATCCAGGACGTGTTCAACGAGCACGGCGTGGAGATCATGACCCCGGTCTACACGCAGCTGCTGCCGGGGTCGGCGGCGGAGACGCCAGCGGCGGCTCCCGTGGTTCGCCCGGAATGAGCACCGCCCCCGATTCGTGCTAGTTTCAACCAGCTTGCCTGCTACGCAGCGAGGGATCGACATGAAGGCATGCGACATGAAGGCGCGCGTCCTTGTCTTGCTCCTGCTCTGCGCAGGCATTCCCGCCTGGGCCCAGGCGCCCGATCCTGCCGATCCTGCGCCGCCGCCGCCCGCATCCGCGGACCGGCCCGACCAGGCCCTGCAGATCACCCCCTACCTCTGGATGGCCGGGCTCGACGGCAGGATTTCCCCGTTCCGGCGCGCGCCGACCATCGGCGTCGAGAAGTCCTTCTCCGACGTCATGGACGATCTGGAGTTCGGCGGATTCGTCAACCTGTGGTGGCGTCGCGACCGCTTCGTGCTCTCGGGCGATCTCATGTATGTCAGCACCTCCGACGGCCATGCCTCCGGTCCGCTGCCGCCGCTTCCCGTCCCCGTGCCGCCGGGCACCGAGGTCGAAGGTCGCGTCGACAGCCGGCAGCTCACGGCGACCCTGCAGGCGGGGTATCGATTCGTCGACACCGCCGACTTCACGCTGGACGCGCTGGCAGGCCTGCGCGCGTGGCGCGTCTCCAACGACGTGACCGTCAGCGCGCTGGGCATGTCGCGCCGCTACGGCGAGGACTTCGACTGGGTGGACCCGGTGCTCGGAGTTCGCGCGTTCCGGCGCCTGTCCGGGGACTGGTCGCTGCAGGCGCAGCTGGACGTCGGCGGGTTCGGCGTCGGCGCGGATTCGACGTGGTCGGCGCTGGCGACCGTCAACTACATCACCAGCGACCGCTTCTCGGTGTCCGCCGGCTACAAGGTGCTCGACGTCGACTACGACCACGGCGGCCACGTCTACGACGTGCGCCTGAAGGGCCCGGCGTTCGGGCTGACCTGGCGCTTCTAGGCGCCTGCGGGATCATCCAGGGAGACGGGGATGCTGATCAAGATGATGTCGAACAAGAAGCTGATGCGACGTTGCGCGCTGGCCCTGCTGCTCCTGCTGCCGGCGTTCGCCCACGCGCAGGTGCCCGCGGGGGAGGGCGAAGCCGAACTGCTGTTCCGAGAGGTCCGCGTGCTGGATACCGCGCGTGGCACCTTGGGGGCACCGACCGACGTCCTGGTCCGCGGCAACCGCATCGCCGCCATCGGTGACGCTGCGCGGCCCTCGGCCTCGGCCCGCGTGATTGAAGGACGCGGGCGCACGCTGATGCCGGGGCTGATTGACGTGCACTGGCACAGCACCTTCACCGCGCTGTCGCAGGCCGACCTGCTGGCGCCGGACGCGACGCCTTCGACGCTCGCTGCCACCGTCGCTGCCGAATCGCAGCGCACCCTGCTGCGCGGCTTCACCAGCGTGCGCGACGCCGGCGGGCCGATCTTCGAACTGAAAGCCGCCATCGATGCGGGCAAGGTGCAGGGCCCGCGCATCTGGCCCTCGGGCGCCTTCGTGAGCCAGACCTCCGGACACGGCGACATGCGCCAGCCGCACGAGCGCTCGCGCCGGTTCTTCGGCAAGCCCTCGATGGCCGAGGACATGGGCGCGACCTTCATCGCCGACGGCCGCGACGAAGTGCTGACCGCCGTGCGCGAGAACCTGCGCATGGGCGCCAGCCAGATCAAGCTGATGGCCGGTGGCGGCACCTCGTCGGCCTACGATCCGGTGGATGTCACCCAGTACACGTTCGACGAGATGCGCGCCGCCGTGGAAGCGGCCGAGGACTGGGGCACCTACGTCATGGTGCACGCCTACACCCCGCGCGCGGTGCGCCGCGCCATCGAGGCCGGGGTGAAGTGCATCGAGCACGGCCAGTTGCTGGACGAGGACACGCTGAAGCTGATGGCGCAACGCGGCGTGTGGCTGTCCACCCAGACCCTGCGCGCAAGCACCGAGGACATGGATCCGCTGCGCCGCGAGAAGCGCAAGCCGGTGATCGAAGGCCAGGCACGCACGATCGCCGCGGCGAAGCGATCGGGGGTGCGCATCGCCTGGGGCACCGACTTCCTGTTCGATCCCGCGCTCAACGTCGAGCAGAACGCGTTTATCCTCGGCCTGCGCGAGTGGTTCACGCCCGCGGAGATCCTCAAGATGGTGACCCACGACAACGCCGAACTGCTCGCGCTGTCGGGCCTGCGCAGTCCTTACCAGGGCCGGCTGGGCGTGGTGGAGGAAGGCGCGCTGGCGGACCTGCTGCTGGTCGAGGGCGACCCGCTGGCCGATCTCGATGTGCTCGCCGACCCGGAGCGCAACTTCGTGGTGATCGTGAAGGACGGGCGCGTGGTCAAGGATTGACGAAGCGGGGCGGGCTCCGGTGGTCCTCCGGGTCAAACACGGCCTGGGATGTCGAAGAAAGGACCGGATGGAACCTTGCTTTTCCAGAACCTTGGGTTCCTGCCGCAAATTCACTTTCGGGTAACGATAAACGACGACAATCCAGTTCCACTTTTCAACCGAGGGATTGACGCCATGGCAGATCTGATCGTTGTTGGTTTCAAAGATGAAAACACCGCCGACAAGGCGCTGAACATGCTGTCGGGCGCGCAGAAGGCGTACCTGATCGACGTCGCCGATTCGTGCGTGGTGGTGCGCGACGACAAGGGCGAGTTGCGCCTGAAGCAGGCGGTGAACCTGGTCAAGACCGGTGCGGCCAGTGGCGGCGCCTGGGGTGCGCTGTGGGGCACGCTGGTCGGCGTGCTGTTCCTCAACCCGCTGGCCGGCCTGCTCACCGGCTCGGTGTTTGGCGCCGGCATGGGCGCGATCTCGGGCAAGCTGTCGGACTACGGTATCGATGACGAGTTCATCCGCTCGGTCGGCGAGGTGGTCCAGCCGGGCACCTCGGCACTGTTCGTGCTGGTGAACAAGGCCAACCCGGACAAGCTGTATCCGGAGCTGGCCCAGCTCGATGGCACCGTGATCAAGACCTCGCTGAGCAACGAGCAGGAACAGCGCCTGCGCGAGGCGCTGCAGGGCGTGCAGGCCCAAGCCGCAGCCTGATCCGGAGCACCTGCCCGCCGCTCCCTGGCAGGGGCGGCGGCCTTCGGCGGGGCCGGATGGGCCCGGGGTTACAATCGGCCAGATTCCGTTTTCACCCTGGAACTGCCCGATGAGCGTCCCTGCCAGCCATCCGATCGACAGCGCACGCGCCGACGCCACCCCCCTGCGCTTCGTCACCGCCGCCAGCCTGTTCGACGGCCACGACGCGGCGATCAACATCATGCGCCGGCTGATCCAGGCGCAGGGTGCGGAAGTCATCCACCTCGGCCACAACCGCTCGGTCGAGGACGTGGTGCGCGCCGCGCTGCAGGAAGACGCCGACGGCATCGCCCTGTCCAGCTACCAGGGCGGCCACGTCGAGTACATGAAGTACATGGTCGACATGCTGCGCGAGCGCGGCGCCGGCCACATCCGCGTGGTCGGCGGTGGCGGCGGCACGATCACGCCCGAAGAGATCCGCGAGCTCGAGGCCTACGGCGTCGAGCGCATCTACCACCCCAACGACGGCATGAAGCTGGGGCTGGTGGAGATGATCGAGGACGTGGTGGCGCGGGTCGAGAAAGCGCGCGTAGGGCGGGTCTCGACCCGCCAGCCGGACGAACCGGACAACGTCGACGGCGGGTCGAGACCTGCCCTGCGGGACGAGATCGGCATCGGCCGCATCATGTCTGCCATCGAGGATGGCGACTACCCGGACTCCGAAATCGCCAACCTGCGCAAGCAATGGCAGCTTGCTGGCGGCAAGACCCCCGTCATCGGAATCACCGGCACCGGCGGCGCCGGCAAGTCCAGCGTCACCGACGAACTGCTCAACCGCTTCCTCGCGCACTTCCCGAAGATGCGCATCGCCGTGATCTCGGTCGACCCAACCCGCCGCCGCACCGGCGGCGCGCTGCTGGGCGACCGCATCCGCATGAACTCGCTGCGCTCGCATCGCGTCTACATGCGCTCGATGGCCACCCGCCGCCAGAACGTGGCGACCAACGCCGTGCTCAAGGACTGCATCGGCTTCCTCAAGGGCCTGGGCTTTGATCTGGTGATCGTGGAGACCGCCGGCATCGGCCAGTCGGACTCGGAGATCGTCGACCTGGTCGATTTCCCGATGTACGTCATGACGTCCGACTACGGCGCCGCCAGCCAGCTCGAGAAGATCGACATGATCGACTACGCCGAGCTGATCGTGCTCAACAAGTACGACAAGCGCGGCGCCGAGGACGCCCTGCGCGACATCCGCAAGCAGTGGAAGCGCAACCGCGTCGCCTTCCAGATGAAGGACGAGGACGTCCCCGTCTATCCCACCATCGCCAGCCAGTTCAACGACCCCGGCATCAGCTGGATGTTCGCCAACCTCTGCCGCCTGCTGCGCGAGAAAAACAGGAAAAACTGGGGTCAGAGTACAGTTTCCGGTGGAGAGTTATCTGAGGCTGGAGGCGTCGGAGGGAAACTGTACTCTGACCCCTGTTTTTCTTCCCCCCATTGCGACTTCAACCCGCAGATCGACACCACCCTCAAGGAGCCCCGCGCCACCGTCCTGATCCCAGGCAGCCGCGTGCGCTACCTTGCCGAAATCGCCGAGCAGGGCAGGGCGATCAACGCCGGCATCGGGAAGCAGGCCGAAGCTGCAGACCGCGCCCAGTCCTTCTGGCAGTCGCTGCAGGAGCTGGAAGATCCCAGACTCCCCAACCCCCTCGACCTCTACGACGGCGATGACCTCGTAGGGCGGGTCTCGACCCGCCATCCAGGCGAAGCCGCCGAGTCCGACGATGGCGATGGCGGGTCGAGACCCGCCCTACGGATCGATCGCTCTTTGCTGGTCCTGCGCCAACGCTACAACGACGCCGTCCAGTCCCTCACCAGCGAGAACCTCCGCAACCTCCGCGACTGGCCGCAGCGCCTCAAGTCGATCACCGACGAAGTCACCGAGTACCAGGTCCGCAACAAGACCATCCGCGTCGAGAACTACCGCGAATCCCTCAGCCACCAGCCGATCCCCAAGATCGCCGCGCCCACCTACAAGTCCTGGGGCGAACTGCTGACCTTCCTCGGCAAGGAGAACCTGCCCGGCAGCTACCCCTACACCGGCGGCGTCTACCCCTACCGCCGCACCGGCGAAGACCCGATCCGCATGTTCGCCGGCGAAGGCACGCCCGAGCGCACCAACCGCCGCTTCCATTACCTCAGCGTCGGCCAGCCCGCCGCGCGCCTGTCCACCGCCTTCGACAGCGTCACCCTGTACGGCGAAGACCCGGCCCCGCGCCCGGACATCTACGGCAAGATCGGCAACTCCGGCGTCAACATCCCGACGCTGGACGACATGAAGAAGCTGTATTCCGGCTTCGACCTGTGCGCGCCGACCACCAGCGTCTCGATGACGATCAACGGCCCCGCGCCGATCATCCTGGCCAAGTTCATGAACTGCGCCATCGACCAGCAGGTGGAGAAGTACCTGAAGGCCGACGAGGGCCGCTGGGTTGCCGCGCAGAAGAAGATCGACAAGTTCTTCGAAGGCCGCGAACGCCCGCAGTACCACGGCGAGCTGCCGCCGACCAACGACGGCCTCGGCCTCGCATTCCTCGGCATGACCGGCGACCAGCTGGTCGACGCCGACACCTACGCCCGCATCAAGGCCGAAACGCTCGCCACCGTGCGCGGCACCGTGCAGGCCGACATCCTCAAGGAAGACCAGGCCCAGAACACCTGCATCTTCAGCACCGAGTTCGCCCTGCGCATGATGGGCGACATCCAGCAGTACTTCGTCGACCACAAGGTCCGCAACTTCTACTCGGTCTCGATCTCCGGCTATCACATCGCCGAAGCCGGCGCGAACCCGATCAGCCAGCTCGCCTTCACCCTCAGCAACGGCTTCACCATCGTCGAGTACTACCTCGCGCGCGGCATGAAGATCGACGACTTCGCGCCCAACCTGTCGTTCTTCTTCTCCAACGGCATGGATCCCGAGTACACCGTCATCGGCCGCGTCGCCCGCCGCATCTGGGCGCGTGCCATGCGCGAGCGCTACGGCGCCAACGAGCGCAGCCAGATGATGAAGTACCACATCCAGACCAGCGGCCGCTCCCTGCACGCGCAGGAAATCCAGTTCAACGACATCCGCACCACCCTGCAGGCCCTGTACGCCCTGTTCGACAACTGCAACTCGCTGCACACCAACGCCTACGACGAAGCCATCACCACGCCGACCGAAGAGAGCGTGCGCCGCGCCGTGGCCATCCAGATGATCATCAACAAGGAAATGGGCCTCAACTTCATCGAGAACCCCTGGCAGGGCAGCTTCGCCGTGGACTACCTGACCGACCTGGTGGAAGAGGCCGTGTACAAGGAGTTCGAAGCCATCAGCGAGCGCGGCGGCGTGCTGGGCGCGATGGACACCATGTACCAGCGCGGCAAGATCCAGGAAGAGAGCCTGTACTACGAACACAAGAAGCACGACGGCAGCCTGCCGCTGGTGGGCGTGAACATGTTCCTGCCCAAGGAGCACGCCGGCGAGATCGCCACCGAGATCGAGCTGATCCGCTCGACGGAAGAAGAGAAGGACCAGCAGATCGAGAACGTGCGCGGGTGGCAGGCTTCACGCAACGTGCTGGCGCCGGTCGGGGAGACCGAGCATGGGCATGTCGTGGAGGATGATGCCGCCGCCGCGACCGAGCCGCATGACGGGCATGGGCTGGGGTATCTGCAGAAGACGGCGCGGGAGCGCAGGAACGTGTTCGAGGCGCTGGTGGAGGCGGTGAAGACGCATAGCCTGGGGCAGATCAGCCATGCGCTTTATGATGTGGGTGGGGAGTATCGGCGGAATATGTAGCGCTACGAGCGCGCCGATAGCATTCTTGCGAAGTACCATAGCCTAACGAAATATATTCCGTGCACTGCGGAACAGAAAAAGGAAGATGCGGCGTGCCTTTGATATTCGACCAGATCGATCAGACTTTGTTGCAGTATCGAAAGCGCTTGTCTGGTGCAGATAGCGACATCCGAGAGCTGATCGCAGCGGTCGACTTCCACGTCCGAATTGCCTATACACTAATTATCGCGGCAAGCGGCACAGGCAGTGGCCCGAGTCTGCGAGCATCCCCGATGCCGGGTTTCGGCACGATGCTGGCTGTACTTTCGACAAAGAACGTTAACGCGCTGAATCGAAACGATCCCGTCTTGGGTCGAATTGCGCAACTGGCTGAGAACGTACGGACTACGGTCGAGTCATGTTGCCGCCGATCCAAAATTGACCCACTTTCGAGGCTGATGCCGATCCAAAATT
>DAOMPM010000002.1:0-98876 GCA_035444805.1 Luteimonas sp.
GGTGGTTGGTGGTTGGTGGTTGGTGGTTGGTGGTTGGTGGTTGGTGGTTGGTGGGAGTCTATCGCTTCCTTCAGTGATGCCGGAAAAGACGGGGGGCATTGGGTGGCCTCCGACCGGTTGTCATCCCGCGCTACGCTCGGGATGACAACCTGCTGGACGTTCCGGGAAACGACGCGCAAAAAGCGACGGCGCCGGGGACACCGGCGCCGCTGCTCTTCAACAAACCACCAACCACCAACTACCAACCATGCCTCTCAGGTCTGCTCCGCCGGCCCACCGATCGGCGGCAGCGGGCGCGAATCGCCATCGTCGCCCTTGCCATCGCCCTTGCCGGACTCGTTCCAGCCCATCGGCGGCGGCGGCTCGCGGCCTTCCATGATCGCGTCGATCTGCGGCACGTCGATGGTCTCGTACTCCAGCAGCGCCTTCGCCATCGCGTGCAGCTTGTCAAGGTTCTCGGTGAGAATCTGCCTGGTGCGGTTGTAGGCCCTGTCGAGGATGTCGCGAACTTCTTCGTCGATCCTGCGCGCGGTTTCGTCGGACACGCTCTTGTGCTGGGTGACGGAGCGGCCGAGGAAGACCTCGTCCTCCTCCTCGCCGTAGGCGATCGGGCCGAGCTCTTCGGACAGGCCCCACTTGGTGACCATGGCGCGGGCCATCTTGGTGGCGCGCTCGATGTCGTTGGAGGCGCCGGTGGTGACCTTGTCGTTGCCGAAGATCAGTTCCTCGGCGACGCGGCCGCCGTACAGCGTCGCCAGGCGACTGTGCAGGCTCTCGCGGGTCGAGCTGTAGCGGTCGCCTTCGGGCAGGAACTGGGTCACGCCCAGGGCGCGGCCGCGCGGGATGATCGTGACCTTGTAGACCGGGTCGTGGTCGGGCACCAGGCGACCGACGATGGCGTGGCCGGCCTCGTGGTAGGCGGTATTGGTCTTCTCTTCCTCGCTCATGGCCATCGAGCGGCGCTCGGTGCCCATCAGGATCTTGTCGCGAGCGCGGTCGAAGTGGTCCATGCGGACGTCCTTCGCGTTCTCGCGCGCGGCGAACAGCGCCGCCTCGTTCACCAGGTTGGCCAGGTCCGCGCCGGAGAAGCCCGGCGTGCCGCGGGCGATCGTCATCGGCTCGACGTCGTCGGCCAGCGGCACCTTGCGCATGTGCACGCGCAGGATCTGCTCGCGACCCCTGACGTCGGGCAGGCCGACCACGACCTGGCGGTCGAAACGGCCCGGGCGCAGCAGCGCCGGGTCGAGCACGTCGGGGCGGTTGGTCGCGGCGATCACGATGACGCCCTCGCCGCCCTCGAAGCCGTCCATCTCGACCAGCAGCTGGTTGAGGGTCTGCTCGCGCTCGTCGTGACCACCGCCGAGGCCGGCGCCGCGATGGCGGCCGACCGCGTCGATCTCGTCGATGAAGATGATGCACGGCGAATGCTTCTTGGCCTGCTCGAACATGTCGCGCACGCGGGACGCGCCGACGCCGACGAACATCTCGACGAAGTCCGAGCCGGAGATCGAGAAGAACGGTACCTTGGCCTCGCCGGCGATGGCCTTGGCGAGCAGGGTCTTGCCGGTGCCGGGCGGGCCGACCATCAGCACGCCGCGCGGGATCTTGCCGCCGAGCTTCTGGAAGCGCGAAGGATCGCGCAGGAACTCGACCAGCTCCGACACTTCCTCCTTGGCCTCGTCGCAGCCGGCGACGTCGGCGAAGGTGACCTTGGTCTGGTCCTCGTTGAGCAGCTTGGCGCGCGACTTGCCGAACGACATCGCACCCTTGCCGCCGCCCTGCTGCATCTGCCGCATCATGAAGAACCAGAAGCCGATGATCAGTGCCACCGGCAGCAGGTTGATCAGGATGTAGACCAGCGAGGGGCCGCTCGACGGCGGCGCGGCCTGGATCTCTACCTTGTGGTTGATCAGGTCATCCATCATGCCTTCGTCGCGGCGCGGCGCGATCACCACGCCCTTCTCGCCGCCCTTGGTGACGAAATCGACCGTCTTCTCGTCCTCGGCAATCTTGACCGAGCGGATCTGGTCGCGGCGCACCTGCTCCATGAACTGCGAGTAGCGCACTTCGCTGGTGGCACCGGGACCGGGGTTGAAGCTGTTGAACACCAGCATCAGCACCACGGCGACCAGCGCCCACAGCATGAGATTCTTGACCAGGTCGTTCATGGGGTTTTCCGGGACTCCAATAAGATCATGCTACTTGATTGCCGGCAGCTTGCCCTGCGCCAGCGCATAGACTTCCGGCGAACGCTTGCGCGAGGCCGCGGGCTTGCGGATCACGACCTTGGCGTAGCGCTTGCGCAGGTCGCGCACGAAGTCGTCGAATCCGGCGCCCTGGAACAGCTTGATCAGGAACGCACCGCCGGGTTTGAGGTGGCGGTCGGCGAACTCCATCGCCAGTTCGGACAGGTACATCGCGCGCGGCTGGTCGACCGCATCCATACCGCTCTTGTTGGGGGCCATGTCCGACAACACAAGGTCCACGGGCTGGCCGCCCAGCATCGTCTCAAAGGCGGATAAGACCGCATCCTCCCTGAAATCGCCATGAAGGAACTCGACCCCGGCCAGCGGCGGCATGTCGAGGATGTCCAGCGCGAGGACCCGGCCGGGGCGGGCCGGGTCGAGCCGGTCCAGCTCCTGGCGGACCCATTGCGACCAGCCGCCGGGGGCGGCGCCGAGGTCGACCACGACCATGCCCGGCTTCAGCAGCCGGTCACGCTCGACCAGCTCCTCCAGCTTGTAGGCCGCGCGCGAACGCAGGCCCTCGGCCTGGGCCTTCTTCACGAAGGGGTCGGAGAAATGTTCCTTCAGCCAGCGCTGGCTGCTTTTGCTGCGGGTGGCCATGTTCTGCAGTTCCCCCTCCCCCGTTCGCGGGACATTGCGCCCTTCAAGGGTGGAGGGCCAGGGTGGGGCCGCCAGCGCGGTTGTCGCCGCACGAAGCCCTCGGGAAGGGTTGCGAGCCGGCATGATACCCTGCCCGTCTCCGTCCACCGCCGAATGTCCCGATGTCCATCGCCCTGACCGCCGCCCAGAACCGCTTCCTGCGCGGGCAGGCGCACGACCTCAAGGCGATGCTGCAGGTGGGCGGCAAGGGCGTCACCGACGCCCTGGTGGCCGAGATCGACGGCGCCCTGGAGCACCACGAGCTCATCAAGATCAAGGTCGCCGCCGCCGACCGCGACGAACGCGACCAGCTGATCGGCCAGATCGCCGAACGCGCTGGTGCGGCGCTGGTGCAGCGGATCGGCCACGTGGCGGTGCTGTACCGGCCGTCGAAGGACAAGCGCCAGATCGTGCTGCCGAGGGCCTGAGGCCGACGGCGATGCAGCTGGTCCACGAGCAGCCGGATTTCGAGTTCTTCCTGCGCGGCGCCGACGGGCACAGCGCCCTGGTCAACGACCGGCGGCTGCAGGCCAGCTTCATCGTCGCCCCCGACCGGCTGATCGAAGGCTGGGCGGTGGACGAGGTGCGCGCGCTGCGCGCCGCCGACATCGAGCCGCTGCTGGCGCTGGAACCGGAGCTGATCGTGCTTGGCTGCGGCGCCACCCAGGCCTTCCCGCCGCAGGACGTCCTCGCCGCCTGCCTCACCCGCGGCATCGGCCTGGAAAGCATGACCAACGCCGCGGCTGCGCGGACCTACAACGTGCTGGCCGGCGAAGGGCGGCGCGTGGTGGCGGGGTTTGTGATTGACAGCAGGGATTAGGGATTCGGGATTGGGGATTGGCAAAAGCAGCAAGCGCCTGCGCGCAAATCCTGGATTCCCGGTTCCGTCTTCCCGGTCGCTTCAGCGCCTAGGCAAATACTGCAGCGGATCGACCGGCTTGCCGTTGTAGCGGATCTCGAAATGCAGCATCTCGCGCGCTGCGCCGGTGCTGCCCATTTCGGCGATCTGCTGGCCGGCCTTCACCCGTGCGCCTTCGTTCACCAGGCGGGTGCGGTTGTGGCCGTAGGCCGACAGCCACTGTTCGTCGTGCTTGACGATGACCAGTTCGCCGTAGCCGACGAGGCCCGAGCCCGAGTACACCACTACGCCGTCGCCGGCCGCGCGCACCGGCTGGCCACTCTTTCCGGTGATGTCGATGCCCTGCCGGGTCGGGTCGCCGGTGATGAAGCGGTTGAGGATCTGGCCATCGGTCGGCCAGCGCCAGGCGACGGCGCTGTTCGCCGGTGCCGGCGTGGTCGGCTGTGGCGGTGCCTGGGTCGGGCGCACCGGCGGGCGCTGCGTGCCGGTGCTGGCCGGGGCCGTGCCGGCAGTCCGCGTCGGCGCGCTGCCGGACGAGGGATACAGCCGCAGCCGCTGCCCCGGGTAGATCGTGTACGGCGCGGCGATGCCGTTCCACAGCGCCAGGTCCATCGGGCTGATGCCGTTGTTGACCGCGAGCCGGTACAGGTTGTCGCCGCGCTTGACCACGACGCTGGCGCCGGGCCTGGGCGTCGAGGTCTTCGGTGCGGTCGCGGCGGGCGAGCGCACCACCGTGCTGCTGCAGGCCACGAGCGCGACCAGCGCCAGCATCGCCAGCAGGACGGTCGCGGGCAGGCGCAATCGTGTGCTCATCGTCCGTGTCGTCCTCGAATCCGTTGCGGTCGGCCGCGGCGGCACATCATCCGACAAACCGCTTGAACAGTTCCTGCGCGACGAGTCCGCCGCCGCCGATCAGTGCGCTGAAGTACACCACCGTGCCGATGTTGGCGAGGTGGCCGAGCAGCACCGCGCCGCCGTCGCGCTGGATGAAGCCGATGGCGTAGGCGAGCAGCGCCAGCGCGGGGATGGTATTGCTGAAGGGCACGAAACCGAACGGCGCCATCAGCAGCAGCGCCGCGGCGATGAAGGCGAGGTTGTTGAAGATGTCCTGCGCGCGCCCGTCGACGAGGGCAGGCAGGCGGTGCGGCCGGCTCAGCTTCTCCATCCGCTGCACCCAGCGCAGGCCGCCGACGAGGCCGGGGCGCAAACGGTCTGACGGCAGGCGACGGTCGCGCACCCGCGCCGGCAGCCACAGCTGGCGACCGGACAGCCGGCTGATGCCGACCAGCAGGATCGCCGCGCCGAACACCGTGCTCACGCCGGGGATCGAGACCGGGATCAGGAACACCAGGGTCAGCAGGATGGTGAGCAGCAGCAGGCCTTCGTCGCCGAACAGGTCGAGCAATTCGCCCAGCGTCACGTAGTCGGGCGGCAGGCGCTCGATCATGCCGGCGATCTGGTCGCCGAGGCTGCCCTCGTCGGCGCCCTCGGGGGGAGTCGAGTGCGCGGCCATCAGCCGATCGTGCCCGACAGCAGCGGCACGAACACCACCGCGCCGAGGTCGCGCCGGCTGATCGTGCCGTCGGCCTCCTTGCGCAGCATCAGCAGCTGCTGGGCGTTGGCGGCGCCGACCGGCGCGACCAGGACGCCGCCAGGCGCGAGTTGTTCGGTCAAGGCGTCGACCAGCGCCGGCGCGCCGGCGGTGACGACGATGCCGTCGTAGGGCCCGTTCTCCGGCCAGCCGATGCGGCCATCGTCGTGCTTGCTGCGCACGTTGAGCCCCAGTGAGCGGAAGCGCTTGCGCGCGACGCGCAGCAGGTCGCCGATGCGCTCGACGGTGTGCACCTCCAGCCCCAGCGCGGCGAGCACGCTGGCCTGGTAGCCAGAGCCGGTGCCGATTTCCAGCACCCGCTTCGGCTCGTGCCCGTCCTCGAACAGCGCCTCGGTCATGCGCGCGACCACCCACGGCTGCGAGATGGTCTGGCCATGGCCGATCGGCAGCGCGGTGTCCTCGTAGGCGCGCGTGGCCAGCGCCTCGTCGACGAACAGGTGGCGCGGCACGGTGCGGATCGCGTTGAGCACGCGCTCGTCGCGGATACCGGTCTCACGGAGGCGTTCGATCAGGCGGTCGCGCACGCGCTGCGAGGTCATGCCGACGCCAATCGCCTCTGGCTGCAGGCGCAGTCGCGGGTTCACGGGCGTGGCTCCTTCAGTTCCTCGGCGAGGCTGCCGACCCAGCTCGCGACCTGCTCCAGCGCCTGGTAGCGGGTCAGGTCGACGTGGATCGGGGTGATCGAGATGTGGCCGAAGCGCACCGCGTGGAAATCGGTGCCGGGGCCGGCGTCCATCTCCGGACCGGCGGCGCCGATCCACCACCAGGTGCGCCCGCGCGGATCCTCCTGCCTGGTGCACGGTTCAGCGCGGTGGCGGTTGCCCAGGCGCGTGACCTCGAAGCCGGCGATCTCGCTCCAGGCGCGGTCGGGCACGTTGACGTTGAGGATGGTGTCGGCGGGCAGCGGATCGGCCTTGAGCCGTTCGACGATCTCCACCGCCGCGCGCGCCGCGGTCTCGTAGTGGCGCCCATCGTGGTTGACCGTGGCCAGCGACATCGCGATCGCCGGCAGCCCGAGGAAGCGCCCTTCCATCGCCGCGGCGACGGTGCCCGAATAGATCACGTCGTCGCCGAGGTTGGCAGTGTTGTTGATGCCGGAGACGACGATGTCCGGCTCGTGCTCGAACATGCCGGTGATCGCCACGTGCACGCAGTCGGTCGGCGTGCCGTAGACGCGCCAGACCTCCTTCTCGAGCTGCTGCACGCGCAGCGGCATGTCCAGCGTGAGCGAGTTGCTGGCGCCGGAGCGGTCGCGGTCCGGGGCGACGATCAGCACCTCGTGGCCGGCATCGCGCAGCCCCTGCGCCAGGATGCGGATGCCCGGGGCATCGACGCCGTCATCGTTGCTGACCAGTACGCGCATGAAACTCCGGATCCAACCTCGCCGCGGATATCGTCGCGCCATGATAGCGGATGCGCGCGACCGGTTCCCGCATCCGCAATGCGGATCGGGTCATACTCCGGACACATGGCGAAAGACCGCAAGCTGCCCGAAGACGACGACGCGGCCCTGTTCCGCAGCGCGATCGGCCCGGTGCGCGAGCTTCCGCGCACCGAGGCGCCGCCGTCGCCGCCGAAACCGAGGCCCGGCACGCGCATGGCCGAGCTGGACGAGGCCGAGGCGATCGGCGAGTTCCAGCGTCTGCTCGACGCCGGGCCGCTGGAGGCCGGCGACAGCCTGCGCCATCGCCGCGACGAGGTGCCGGCACGCGTGCTCAAGCGCCTCGCGCAGGGCCAGTACGCCGCGCAGGACGAGCTCGACCTGCACCACGCCAGCGCCGCCCAGGCCGAAGCCATGCTGCGCGACTTCCTGTCCGAAGCGCGCCACGCGGGCGCCGGCTGCGTGCGCATCGTGCACGGCAAGGGGCTGAACTCCAGCGGCGTGCCGGTGCTGAAGAACCTGGTCGACCGCCTCCTGCGCCAGCGCGGCGACGTGCTGGCCTTCCACTCCGCACCAGCCGCGCAGGGCGGCACGGGTGCGGTGCTGGTGCTGATCAAGCCGCGCTGAGCGCGAGTTCTTGCCTGGTATGGTCGCGCCCATGGGGCGCTCCTACCTGGCATCGGTCGCTGTCGCGGCCTCGCCAAGCTCGGCCAGCACGCTGGTCGCATAGGCCCCCGGCGGCAGGCCGAAAAACAGGCGCAGCGCGCCCGCCTCCGGCCAGTCCCAGGCCAGGTCGGATGGTCGCAGGCGGGTCGCGCGCCGTTCCTGCTTCAGCCCCGCGGCCTCGAGCCCGTCACGCAGCCGCCGCGCCGTGTCGCCCTCAAGCGCGGCCAGCTCCAGCGCGCGTGCCTGACCGGTGCTGCGCAGCTCGCCCTTTCCCCACAGCGGCGCGGTGGGATGGATGTCGAAGGCCGCCAGGCGTGCGGCCAGCGCGTCGTCGAACGGCTCGGGGCCGAACACGCTGCGGCTGCCGTCGAGCAGCCAGACCTCGCCATCGAGCCTGCGCTCCCAGCTGCCGTCCGCCACGCGCTGCGCGAGCACGCGGTTGAACAGCTCCGATCGCGCGGCCGACAGCAGCAGCGCACGCTCCTCGCGGCGCACGCGGCGGCCGGCGAACATCGCCAGCGCCTTGGTGACGTTGCCGCCTTCGCGACCGAAGCGCTGTTCGCCGAAGTAGTTGGGGACGCCGCGCCCGCGGATCGCCTGCAGCCGCGCCTCGATCGCGTCGCGCCCGCCGTGCACCTCGCGCAGCGTCAGCACGAAGCGGTTGCCCGCCAGCGCGCCGCGCGGCAGCTTGCGCGAATGACGGCGCGCGTCCAACACGCGCAGCGCTTCGCCGCGTTCGCCATCCTCGAACGCCAGCGCCTCCAGCGGCGGCGCCTCGCGCCCCGGCAGCTGCACCGAAAACCGCTGCCGGGTCAGCGCGTGGCGGTCCTTGAGTCCGGCATGGCCGACCGCGGACTCGGGCACGCCGGCCCACTGCGCGATCCGGCGCGCGGCGAACGCGGTATTCAGGCTGCGCTTCTCGATGGTCAGCAGCAGGTGTTCGCCGGCGCCGCTGGCCTCGAAAGCATCGACTTCCTCGACGATGAAGTCCTCCGGCGCCTGGCGGATGCGCGCCTGCAGCACCGGCGCGCCGTGCGCCGCGGGCAGCACCGCGGCGGCGCTCACGCGCGCACGAGCAGGCACACCGCCAGCGCGGCGATGCCTTCGCCGCGGCCGGTGAAGCCCAGCCGCTCGCTGGTGGTGGCCTTCACGCCGACATCGTCGACGCCGATGCCGAGGTCGCCCGCGATCAGTTCGCGCATCGCCTGCGCGTGCGGGCCGATCTTCGGACGCTCGCAGACCACGGTCACGTCGGCATTGCCCACGCGCCAGCCGCGCTCGCGCAGCAGGGCGTCGCAGTGGCGGACGAAGGCGCGGCTGTCGGCGTCCTTCCAACGGTCGTCGGACGGCGGAAAATGCGTGCCGATGTCGCCCAGCGCCAGCGCGCCGAGCATCGCGTCGCACAGCGCGTGCAGGACCACGTCGCCGTCGCTGTGCGCGAGCACGCCGCGCTCGTGCGGCACGCGAACGCCGCCGATCATCAGGTGGTCTCCGTCGGTGAAGGCGTGGACGTCGTAGCCCTGGCCGATGCGGATGTCAGTCGTCATGGTCGATTCCGCGGATGGTTGCAGCCACCCATTGTAGGAGCGCGCCATGCGCGCGACACAGGTTGGCCGGCGAGGTCGCGCGCATGGCGCGCTCCTACGACCGCCGCGACAACAGGAACTCGAAGCGGGCGAGGTCGCTGGCGGTGGTGATCTTGAAATTCTCCTCACTGCCCTCGACCAGCAGCGGCCGCATGCCCTGGCGCTCCATCGCCATCGCCTCGTCGGTGACGGCGACGCCGGCCTCGCGCGCGGACTCCAGCGCGCGGGTCAGCTGCAGGCGCCGGAACAGCTGCGGGGTCAGCGCGCGCCAGAGGCGTTCGCGCGGTTCGGTGCGGTCGATGCCGCCGTCGTCGCCGGCGCGCTTGAGGGTGTCGCGCACCGGCGCGGCAAGGATCGCGCCGACCGGGTCGTTGCGGCCGCGTTCGAACAGGGCGCCGAGGTCGGCGTGGTCCAGGTTCGGGCGCGCGGCGTCGTGGACGAGCACGAACTCGTCGGCGCGCACGCTGTCCGGCAACGCCTGCAATCCGGCCAGCACCGAGTCCGCGCGCGACTCGCCGCCGTCGCAGGCCAGCACCGGCTTGCCGGCGATCTCGCGCCAGCCCGGCCAGTGGGGATCATCGGCGGACAGCACCACCACCGCGCCGCACACGCCCGGATGCGAGAGCAGCGCCTGCAGCGTGTGCGCGATCAGCGGCACGCCAGCGACCTCGACGTACTGCTTGGGCCGTTCACCGCCAAAGCGGGTGCCGCGCCCGGCCGCCGGCACGATCACCCAGGCATGGCCGGCGCGCGGGGCCGTGGGTGCGGCATCGACACCGATCATGGCGGGCCGTCCCCTTCTTCACGTTCCCGCGTCGGCGCCGACGGCGCCCGCTCGTCGTCGACCACGCGATAGAACGTTTCGCCGGGCTTGATCATGCCCAGCTCGTTGCGCGCACGCTCCTCGATCGCGGCCTCGCCCGACTTCAGGTCAGCCACCTCCGCCGCCAGCGCGGCGTTGCGCTGCTCCAGGCCCTCGTTCTGCCGACGCTGCTGCTCGACCCGCGCGTCGAGCTCCTCGACCGCGCGGCGGCCGCCGTCGCCGAACCAGAGCCGGTACTGCAGGATCCCCAGCAACACGACCAGCGCCAGCAGCAGGAGTCGCAACCAGCGCATGCGCCGCGTCCGTCAGCGCCGGAGCGAGACGAAGGCGTCGCGGCCGGCGTACTTCGCCGCGGGGCCGAGTTGTTCCTCGATGCGCAGCAGCTGGTTGTACTTGGCCACGCGGTCGCTGCGGCACAGCGAGCCGGTCTTGATCTGGGTCGCGGTGGTGGCCACGGCGATGTCGGAGATGGTGGTGTCCTCGGTCTCGCCGGAGCGGTGCGAGACGATCGCCGCGTACTTCGCCGCATCGGCCATGGCGATGGCCTCCAGGGTCTCGGTCAGGGTGCCGATCTGGTTGACCTTGATCAGGATGGCGTTGGCGGTGCCGCTGTCGATGCCCTCGCGGAAGATTTTCGGGTTGGTCACGAACAGGTCGTCGCCGACCAGCTGCACCTTGTCGCCGATGCGATCGGTGAGCGCCTTCCAGCCGGCCCAGTCGTCCTCGGCCATGCCGTCCTCGATGGTGATGATCGGGTACTGCGCGGCCCAGTCGGCGAGGAAGTCGACGAACTGCTCGCTGCCCAGGCGCTTGTTCTCGCCGACCAGGTTGTACTTGCCGTTCTCGTGGAACTCGCTCGAGGCCACGTCCAGGCCCAGCAGCACGTCCTCGCCCGCAGCGTAGCCGGCCTTGCCGACCGCTTCGAGGATGGTGTCGAGCGCCTCGACATTGCTGCGGAAATCCGGGGCGAAGCCGCCTTCGTCGCCCACCGCCGTGCTCAGGCCGTGGCCCTTGAGTACCGACTTGAGCGCGTGGAAGATCTCGGTGCCGCAGCGCAGCGCTTCGGAGAACGAAGACGCGCCGACCGGCAGCACCATGAACTCCTGGAAGTCGACGTTGTTGTCGGCGTGGGCGCCGCCGTTGATGATGTTCATCATCGGCACCGGCAGCACCGGCGCGCGGTCATTGGCGAGGTGCTGCCACAGCGGCAGCTTCCTCGACGCGGCGACCGCGTGCGCGTTGGCCAGCGACACCGCGAGCAGCGCGTTGGCGCCCAGGCGTCCCTTGTTCTCGGTGCCGTCGAGATCGATCATGCGCCGGTCGAGGCCGGCCTGGTCTTGCGCGTCGAAGCCCGACAGCGCTTCCGCGATCGAGCCGTTGACGTTGCCGACCGCCTTGAGCACGCCCTTGCCGAGGTAGCGCGTCTTGTCGCCGTCGCGCAGCTCCACCGCCTCCTTGGCGCCGGTGGACGCACCGGACGGCACCGCGGCGCGGCCGAACGATCCATCCGCCAGCGTGACTTCGGCTTCAAGGGTGGGATTGCCGCGGGAGTCGAGGATTTCGCGGGCGTGGATCCTGGCGATCTTGGTCATCGTGTCTCGGGGGCCTTGTCGGGGTTGGGGAAGGTCTGAATATGCCGTCATTCCCGCGAAAGCGGGAATCCATGGGCTTTGGCTTTCAACGGTTTGGCGTACATGGATCCCCGCTTTCGCGGGGATGACGGCCTTGTTCAGAAGTTCCTTACAGAGTGGATTCGAGGAAGCCGTTGTTCTTGGTGACGCGATCCAGTTCCAGCATCGTGCCGAGCAGCGCTTCCATTTTGTCTAGCGGCCACGCGTTCGGGCCGTCGCTCAGCGCCTTCGCGGGGTCCGGATGCGTCTCCATGAACACGCCGGACACGCCCACGGCGATCGCCGCGCGCGCCAGCACCGGCACGAACTCGCGCTGTCCACCGCTGGAGCTGCCCTGCCCGCCCGGCAACTGCACCGAGTGGGTGGCGTCGAACACCACGGGACACCCGGTCTCGCGCATCACGCTCAAGCTGCGCATGTCGGACACGAGGTTGTTGTAGCCGAAGCTGGCGCCGCGCTCGCAGACCATGATGTCGTGGTTGCCGGTGGACTTCGCCTTCTCGACCACCGGCGCCATGTCCCAGGGCGAGAGGAACTGGCCCTTCTTGATGTTCACCGGCTTGCCGGCGCTGCAGACCTTCCTGATAAAGTCGGTCTGGCGCACGAGGAAGGCCGGCGTCTGCAGCACGTCGACCACGGAGGCGACCTCGTCCATCGGCGTGTATTCGTGCACGTCGGTGAGCACCGGCACGCCGATCTGGCGCTTGACCTCGCCCAGCACGCGCAGCCCTTCCTCCATGCCCGGGCCGCGGAAGCTGGTGCCCGAGGTGCGGTTGGCCTTGTCGAAGCTGGACTTGAAGATGAAGTGGATGCCGAGCCTGCCGGTGATTTCCTTCAGCTTGCCGGCGACGTCGAGCTGCAACTGCTCGCTCTCGACCACGCAGGGGCCGGCGATGAGGAAGAACGGCTGGTCGAGGCCAACGTCGAAGCCACAGAGTTTCATCGCACGCCTCTCGTAGGAGCGCCCCATGGGCGCGACAGACAATTGCGGAGAAGCGGTCGCGCCCATGGGGCGCTCCTACGGGATCCAGTCACGCCGACGCCTCCTTCAGCAGCTTGCCGCCGGCCTTGTGCTCGCGCGCGGCGCGGACGAAGCCGATGAACAACGGGTGGCCGCCGCGCGGCGTCGACAGGAATTCCGGGTGCGCCTGGCAGGCGATGAACCATGGATGCTGCGGCAGCTCGATCATCTCCACCAGCAGGTCGTCCATCGACTTGGCCGAGATCACCAGGCCGGCGTCCTCCAGCTGGGTGCGATAACGGTTGTTGAACTCGTAGCGGTGGCGGTGGCGTTCGCCGACCACGTCCTTGCCGTACAGCTCGCGCGCCTTGGTGCCGGGCTTGAGGCGCTGCTCCTGCAGGCCCAGGCGCATGCTGCCGCCGAGGTCGGACTTCTCGTCGCGCTTCTCGACATCGCCGCTGCTGGTGCGCCACTCGGTGATCAGGCCGATCACCGGATGCGGGCTCTGCTTGTCGTTCTCGGTGCTGTTGGCACCCTCGAGCCCGGCCAGGTTGCGGGCGACGTCGACCACCGCCGCCTGCATGCCGTAGCAGATGCCGAAGTACGGAATGCCGCTCTCTCGCGCATACTGCGCCACCAGCACCTTGCCCTCGAAGCCGCGGTCGCCGAAGCCGCCGGGCACGAGGATGCCGTCGACCTGGCCCAGCGCCTTCTGTGCACCGTCGCGCTCGACGTCCTGTGACTCGATCCACTTCAGGTTCACGCGCGTGCGCTGGCGGATGCCGCCGTGCTTGAGCGCCTCGCCCACCGACTTGTACGCATCCTTGTGGTCGACGTACTTGCCGACCACGGCGATGCTGACCTCGTCGATCGGATGCTCGGCGGCATCGACCACGGCCAGCCATTCGGACAGGTCGGCCGAGGGCGCAGCCTTGTCCGCCAGCTGTAGGCGTTCGACGACGATCTGGTCCAGTCCCTGCGCGTGCAGCCACATCGGCAGCTTGTGGATGTTGTCCAGGTCCATCGCCGAGATCACCGCCTTTTCGGGCACGTTGGTGAACGAGGCGATCTTGCGCCGCTCGCCGTCGGGCAGCGGCTGCTCGCTGCGGCAGACCAGCACGTCGGGCTGGATGCCGATCGAGCGCAGTTCCTTCACCGAATGCTGGGTGGGCTTGGTCTTGAGCTCGCCGGCGGCGGCGATGTACGGCACCAGGGTCAGGTGCATGAAAAACGCCTTGTCGGCGCCGCGCTCGGTGCGGATCTGGCGGATCGCCTCCAGGAACGGCAGCGACTCGATGTCGCCGACGGTGCCGCCGATCTCCACCAGCGCCACGTCGAAGCCCTGGGTGGCGGCGTCGATGCAGCGCTTGATTTCGTCGGTGATGTGCGGGATCACCTGCACGGTCGCGCCGAGGTAGTCGCCGCGGCGCTCCTTGCGGATCACCGACTCGTAGATCTTGCCGGTGGTGATCGAATTCTTCCCGGACAGGCGGACGTTGACGAAGCGCTCGTAGTGGCCGAGGTCGAGGTCGGTCTCGGCGCCGTCGTCGGTGACATAGACCTCGCCGTGCTGGAACGGGCTCATCGTGCCCGGGTCGACGTTGATGTAGGGGTCCAGCTTCATCATCGTCACCCGCAGGCCGCGGGCCTCGAGGATCGCGGCCAGCGAGGCCGCCGCGATGCCCTTGCCGAGCGAGGACACCACGCCGCCGGTGACGAAAACGAGCGGAGTGACGGGACTTGGGGAGGTCATGGGGCAGGCACCCGCTGGAAAGCCCCATTCTACAGGCTCGTGCCCGGGGCCGCCCCCTTGACGGGCCGGGATCGGCCCCTCCCGGGCCCGACCCGGCGCCCAAGCCGCCTGGGGTTGCCGGGTGAACGTGCCCTGACCACTTCCAACGCCTGCCGACAGCGAGCCGGCGGGCGGGCCCGGCCTCGGCTTGCACGCAGGATCGATGCCGCCCACCGCCGCGGCATTGATCCGGCGCCATGACGCCGCCCGCGTCCCGGGATCTGCGACGCTGGCGGCGCATCCTTGACCACCCCGACCCCGGCCCGCATCCTGCGCGCCTCGCAGTCCCCAACCCCCACGCCTTCCCGATGAATTCCCGCTACAACGCCGCCGACATCGAAGTCCTCTCCGGGCTGGACCCGGTCAAGCGCCGCCCCGGCATGTACACAGACACCACGCGCCCGAACCACCTGGCGCAGGAGGTGGTGGACAACGCGGTCGACGAGGCGCTGGCCGGACACGCGAGGGAAATCGCGGTGATCCTGTTCAAGGACGGCAGCTGCGAGGTCTCCGACGACGGCCGCGGCATGCCGGTGGACATCCATCCGGAGGAGAAGATCCCGGGCGTCGAGTTGATCCTCACCCGCCTGCACGCCGGCGGCAAGTTCAGCAACAAGAACTACACCTTCTCCGGCGGCCTGCACGGCGTCGGCGTGAGCGTGGTCAACGCGCTGTCGACCCTGGTCGAGGTGCACATCAAGCGCGACGGCAGCGAGCACCGCATCACCTTCCGCGACGGCGACCGCGCCACGCCGCTGGAAGTGGTCGGCAGCGTCGGGAAGAAGAACACCGGCACCCGCGTGCGCTTCTGGCCGGACCCGAAGTACTTCGATTCGCCGAAGTTCGCCCTGCGCGCGCTGCGCCACCTGCTGCGCGCCAAGGCGGTGCTGTGCCCGGGCCTGGTCGTGACCCTGTTCGACGAGGCCAGCGGCGAGCGCGACACCTGGCACTACGAGGACGGCCTGCGTGACTACCTCAAGGGTGAACTGGGCGAACGCGAACTGCTGCCGCCGGAGCTGTTCGTCGGCCAGCAGAAGAAGGACACCGAGATCGCCGACTGGGCGGTGGCCTGGGTGCCCATCTCGGATCAAGGCGGCGGCGACCTGGTGCAGGAAAGCTACGTCAACCTGATCCCGACCGCACAGCACGGCACCCACGTCAACGGCCTGCGCACCGGCTTCACCGACGCGCTGCGCGAGTTCTGCGACTTCCGCAACCTGCTGCCGCGCGGGGTCAAGCTGGCGCCGGAGGACGTGTGGGACCGGGTGTCCTTCGTGCTCTCGGTCAAGATGACCGACCCGCAGTTCAGCGGCCAGACCAAGGAGCGGCTGAGTTCGCGGCAGGCGGCGGGCTTCGTCGAGGGCGCCGCGCACGACGCCTTCAGCCTGTGGCTCAACCAGCACGTCGAGCTCGGCGAGAAGATCGCCCAGCTCGCGATCGAGCGCGCCAGCGCGCGGCTCAAGACCGAGAAGCAGATCGTCCGCAAGAAGGTGACGCAAGGCCCGGCCCTGCCCGGCAAGCTGGCCGACTGCATCTCGCAGGACCTCTCGCGCACGGAACTGTTCCTGGTGGAGGGCGACTCGGCAGGCGGCTCGGCCAAGCAGGCACGCGACAAGGACTTCCAGGCGATCCTGCCGCTGCGCGGCAAGATCCTCAACACCTGGGAAGTGGCCTCGGGCACCGTGCTCGGCTCGGAAGAGGTGCACAACCTCGCCATCGCCATCGGCTGCGACCCGGGCAAGGACGACATCTCCGGCCTGCGCTACGGCAAGGTCGTGATCCTCGCCGACGCCGACTCCGACGGGCTGCACATCGCCACCCTGCTCTCGGCGCTGTTCCTGAAGCATTTCCCGGCACTGGTGCGCGCCGGTCACATCTTCGTGGCGATGCCGCCACTGTTCCGCGTCGACGTGGGCAAGCAGGTGTTCTATGCGCTCGACGAGGAAGAAAAGCGCCTGCTGCTGGAGAAGATCCAGCGCGAGAAGATCAAGGGCCAGGTCAACGTCACCCGCTTCAAGGGCCTGGGCGAGATGAATCCCTCGCAGCTGCGCGAATCGGCGATCCATCCCGACACCCGTCGTCTGGTGCAGCTGACCATCGACGACGACAACGAGACGCGCGGGCTGATGGACATGCTGCTGGCGAAGAAGCGGGCGAGCGACCGCAAGGCGTGGCTGGAACAGAAGGGCGACCTGGCGACGCTGGAGGTCTGAGTTCCATCTGCGATCAAGGTGTAGGAGCGCCCCATGGGCGCGACCTGGTCGCGATGATGTCCCGACCGCAGCGGGTCGCGGGCATGGCCCGCTCCTACGGTCATGCGATTGAACCCGATCAGGCCAGTGCGGCTTCCAGCAGCGCCCGGACCACCTGCTGCGCATCCGCGGCTTTCGCCTCGTCGTAGGCGAAGCTGTCTTCGTCCATGTAGACGCGCTGGCTGATCTCCAGCTGCACCGCGTCGATGCCGCTGGCCGGGTCGCCGTAGTGGCGGGTGATGTGGCCGCCCTTGAATCGACCGTTGTGGACCCAGCCGTAGCGTGACTGCGCCGCCAATGCGCGTTCCAGCTTCTCCTGCAGCTGCGGTGAACAACTGCTGCCGTTCGCCGTGCCGAGGTTGAAGTCCGGCAGCCGGCCGTCGAACAGGAACGGCAGGTCGCCCTTGATCGAATGGCCTTCCCACAGCACGACGCGGCCATGCGCGGCATGCAGGCGCCCGAGTTCCTCGCGCAACGCGTCGTGATAGGGACGCCAGTACGCCTCGACCCGCGCACGCACCTCGTCCTCCGAAGGTTCCTGGCCGTCCAGGTACACCGGATCGCCGCTGAAACGCAGCACCGGGCACAGGCCGGTGGTGTTCTGCCCCGGATACAGCGAGACGTCGTCCTCGCCGCGGTTGAGGTCGATCACGTAGCGTGAGAACTTCGGCACGATCATCGATGCACCGAGGTCCTTCGCGAAGGCGTACAGCCACGCGATGTGCCAGTCGGTATCGGGCACGCGCCGCGCTTCCGGCGTCAGCCGCGCAGCGATGTCATCGGGCACGCGGGTACCATCGTGCGGCACGCTGACCAGCAGCGGCGCGCTGCCGCGGTGCAGGGTGAAAGTGTCCATCCAGACATTGTAGGGCGGGTCTTGACCCGCCGTCGCGACCGTCCGGAATGCGGCGGGTCAAGACCCGCCCTACCGCATCAGCACGACTTCCTCGGCGCTGGTCGGGTGGATCGCCACGGTGTTACGCAGGTCGGCCAGGGTGATGCCCTTCTTCAGCGCCACCGCGAAGCCCTGCAGGATCTCGTCGGCGCCTTCGCCGAGCAGGTGGATGCCGGCCACGCGGCGGTCGTCGCCGACGCAGACCAGCTTGAACAGGCTGTGCTGCGGGCGGTCGGCCAGGGCCTGCAGCATCGGGCGGAAGGTGCTGTGGTAGACGTGTACCTCGTCGTCGCCGTGGCGCTCGCGCGCCTGCGCCTCGGTCAGGCCGACCGCGGCCAGCGGCGGGTGCGAGAACACGACGGTCGGGATGTCGTCGTAGTCGAGCTTCGCGTCCGCCTGTCCGTCGAACACGCGGTCCATCGCGCGGCGGGCGGCGGCGATCGCGACCGGGGTCAGCGTCGCCCTGCCGGTGACGTCGCCGACCGCGACGATGTGCGGCACGCTGCTGCGCTGGAAGTCGTCGACGAGGATGTTGCCGTCGTCGTCCACGGCCACGCCGGCCGCGTCCAGTCCGATGCCGTCGCTGTTGGCGCGGCGTCCGGTCGCGAGGATGACGTGTTCGTAGGCCGTGCTGGCCTTGCCGTCGGCGTCGCGCAACTCCAGCCGTCCGGCTTCGCCCTCGATCGCCGCCAGCCGGTAGCCGAAATGCAGGCCGATGCCCTGCTGGTGGTAGTTCTCCTGCAGGCGTTCGGTCAGTTCCGCATCGGCGTGGCTGAGCAGGCGCCCGCTGCGCGCGTAGACGTCGACGCGGCTGCCGAGCGCCTGCAGCACGCCGGCCAGCTCCACCGAGATGTAGCCGCCGCCGAGCAGGGCCACGCGATCAGGCGCGTCGCGCAGGTGGAAGAAGTCGTCGGAGACGCCGGCCAGGTGCGCGCCCGGCACGTCCGGCCGGCGCGGGCTGGAGCCGGTGGCGAGCAGGATGTACTTCGCGCGCAGCGCGGTGCCGTCGCTGCATTCGATCGTGTGCGCATCGTGCAGTCGTCCGTGCGCGGGCACCAGCACGATGCCGGCCTCGTCGAGCCTGCGCCGGTAGCTGGCGTGGATGCCGTGGATGTAGCGCTGGCGGCTGGCGATGAACGTCGGCCAGTCCAGCCGCGGCGACTGCGCCACGTCGAAGCCCAGTCGCGACGCCAGCGCGATGTGCTCGGCAAGTTCCGAGGCCAGCCACATCGCCTTCTTCGGCACGCAGCCGACGTTGACGCAGGTGCCGCCGAGTTCGCCCGGCTCCAGCAGCGCCACGCGCGCGCCGTGCTGCGCGGCGCGAAACGCACCGGCCAGGCCGCCGCTGCCGCCGCCGAGCACGACGAGGTCGAAATCCAGCGGCGGCGACATGTTCATGTGAAGCGCTCCGGGGCGTAGGGCGTGGGGTCGATGTGCGGCGTGTCGTCGGTCATCAGTTCCGCCAGCAGGCGGCCGGTGGCCGGGCTCATGCTGACGCCGAGCATGCCATGTCCGGTCGCCAGCCACAGGTGGTCGTGGCCAGGCGCGCGACCGATGATCGGCAGGTCGTCCCAGGTCAGCGGTCGCCAGCCGTACCACTCCTCGCGCTTCACCGAACCCACCGGATCGCGCAGGTACTCCGCGGCGCCGCGCTCGAGCGCGTCCAGCCGGCGGCGGTTGAGGCTGGCGTCGTGGCCGGAGAACTCCATCGTGCTGCCGAGGCGGAAACCGTCCTCCCACGTCGTGACGCAGACCTTGCGCTCGTGCAGCGTCATCGGCCGCTTCGGCACCAGCGCCGGTCGCGACCAGGTGATCGAATAGCCCTTGCCCGGCTGCATCGCGCCGCGCAGCCAGCGCAGGCGCAGCGACTGTGCCAGCAGCGGCGACCAGGCGCCGGTCGCCAGCACCACGTCGCGCGCGCGGCGTTCGCCGCCCGAGGTGGCGACGCGCATGCCGCCGGCGCCCGCCTCGACCTGCCGCACTTCGCAGTGCTCTTCGATCACGCCGCCGGCCGCGACCACCGCGCGCGCGAGCCCGGCCACGTACTTGTCCGGCCGCAGCTGCGCGTCGCCCGGATAGCGCACCGCGCCGGCGACGCCCTCGCGCAGCGCCGGTTCCTGCGCCAGGTAGGCGGCACCGTCGATGACTTCGGAGGCGATGCCGAGTTCGGCCAGTGCCGGCAGCTGGCGCACGCAAGCCTCCAGTTCCGCCGCGTTGCGGAACACGCAGTCGGTGCCGGGCTCGGCGAATTCGCAGTCGAGGCCGTGGTCCGCGATCCAGCGCGGGAACGCTTCGCGCGAGGCGTTGAGGATGGCCGCACGCGGACGCGCCGAGGCGTTCCAGTCGCGCAGGTTGCAGCGCCCGGCGAAGTGCAGCATCCACCGCCACAGCGCGGGGTCGACGCGCGGCCGCACGTAGAACGGCGCATCCGGCGTCAGCATCCAGCGCAGCGCCCTGGCGATCATGCCCGGCGCGTGCAGCGGGCCGGCGTGGCTCGGCGTCAGCGTGCCGCAGTTGCCGTGCGAGCTGCCGCCGCCGACCCGCCCCGCATCGACCACCCGCACCGAGCGCCCGCGTTCAAGCAGGCACAGCGCGCTGGCGAGGCCGGATACGCCGGCGCCGATGACAAGGGTGTCGCTGGGTTCGTGCATGCGCGAAGTGTAGCGGCGCAGGCGCTGGCGCCGCGCATGTGCGAGGTCATGCCAACCGCATCCGCGGACGCTGGCCGTAGGTCGCCCAGCGCCACAGCCATTCCATCGGCCCGAAGCGGAAGCGCGCCAGCCACCAGTGGCTGGCCAGCACCTGCAGCGCGAACACCGCGAACACCAGCACCACCTGCCCGGCGCGCCCGACCTGCCCCCACAGTCCGAAGCCGTAACCGTAGAACAGCGTCGACGCGATCAGCGACTGCAGCAGGTAGTGGGTCAGCGCCATGCGGCCGGCCGGCGCCAGCCACGCCAGCAGCCGCGACAGTCCGGGCACGCCGAGCCCCAGCACCAGCAGCGAGAGGTAGGCCAGCGCCAGCGGCAGGCTGCCGAGCATCATCAGCCCGATCGCCAGCATCATCGGCCCGATCTGGCGCATGCCGTCGAAGCTGGTGCCGACCGCCGCGCTCGACGCCACCAGGGCCAGGCCGAGCGGCATCGTCCACAGCGCCAGCCGCGCGAACCAGCCGCGCTGCGCGGCGACGTCGTGCATGCGCCCGCTGCGCACCAGCCAGGCGCCGAGCATGAACACCGCCAGCGCCATCGGCACCACCATCAGCGCGCCCTCCGCGGCGGCCATGCCGAAATCACGCGCACGCTGCACCGTCGCCTGCCACCAGCTGCCTTCGCTGAACACCTGGGCGGCGACTGCGGCGGCAGCCTCCATGTCGGCGGCCATCTCCATGAAATCGCTGCCGGCCTCGTCCGGCAGCGCCGACAGCGCCAGGCCGCCGAACGCGACCATGGCGGCGAGTGCCGCGTAGACGACGAGGCCGATCCAGAGCAGTGCGCGGTTGCTGATCCCGCCGAAGGCGAGCAGCAGCAGGCCGGCGATCGCATAGGCGTGCAGGATGTCGCCGGACCACAGCGCGACCCCGTGCAGCAGGCCGATGCCCAGCAGCACCAGGCAGCGCCGCACGTAGCGGCGACGGAACTGCGGCCCGTGCCCGCCGCGCGCCGACATCACCGCGAAGCCCATGCCGAACAGCAGCGAGAACAGCACCCAGAACTTGCCCTGCACGAACACGTAGACCAGCCACGCCGCGATGCGGTCGATGCCGGTGGCGGCCGGATCGATGCCCCAGCCCATCTCCTGCACCGGCCGCGTGAACCACTCGATGTTCATCAGGAAGATGCCGAGCAGGGCGAAGCCGCGCACCACGTCCAGCGCCTGGACGCGCTGCGCGGCGTCGATCGGTGCAGCTGACGGCAGCGGCGGCGGCACGCTGCCGGGCCGATCGCTCACAGCTTCCAGCCCACCATGTTCCACGACCACAGCATGTAGACCGCGAACACGTAGACCGCCACCGCGAGCGTGTGCCGCAGCTTGCGCCACAGGCCCCAGCCGCGCGCGCGCCAGGCCGCACGCAGGTGGACGACGTCGACCAGGGTCAGCACGAACAGGACCGGGGTCGACCACAGCAGCGCGGTCAGCAGTGCGCCGGGATAGCCGTAGAACACCGCGGTCTCGTCCGCCATCGCCGACTGCAGGTAGACCAGGAACAGGGAGACGAACAGCAGCCAGGCGATCGCGCCCAGGTACAGCCAGAACGCCGACCGCCGCGACGCCGGCGCCGCCTGGTCGCGGCGACCGCGGCGCAACCAGGCGCCGACCAGCACCAGCAGCGAGACCACGCCTGCCAACACGATCACCGCCTGCAGCGACTCGCCCTGCGCCAGCGGCCCGACGCGCTCGAACACGTTGTGGCCGGCGGCGTTGTCGTAACCGGCGATGTCGCCATCGTCGTCCTCGAAGAAGACGATGCGCCCGGGTCCTTCCGCCTCGCGGAACACCAGCCCGCCCTCGGGGATCCAGCGGCTGCTGTCACCGCCGGCGCTGAGCACCAGGCTGCCGTCGTCGGCCGCGCTCACCTGCACGGTGAGCGAGAGGAACGGCTTCTCGGCGCTGCTGTAGTTGCTGCGCTTGCTGTTGTAGCGCCCGGCGAAGCGCGCGGCGTCGAAGCCTTCCGGTGGCGCCGCCGCGGACGGCGTGCGCGCCTGCTCGAAATAGCGCTCCAGCACCTGGGTCGGCAGCTGCGCGGCCAGGCGCCGGCCGCTGTCGGTATTGGTGGACACGAAGATGCCGACGCCGGCCTCCGGCGCCACCGACATCATCGAATGGAACCAGCTGGTCGCGCCGCCGTGGCCGAGCACGCGAAGCGTGCCCAGGCGCGAATCGAAGAAGCCGTAGGAGAAGCCGCCGACCTCGGGTGCATTGCGGAACAGCGCCTCCCCCATCAGCCGTGCATGCACCGATGGCGTGAGCACCTGCACGCCGTCGAGCTCGCCGCCGCGCAGCAGCATGCGCATGTAGCGGCCCATGTCGGCGGCCGTGCTCGACGCGCCGCCAGCCGGGCCGGCGTGGGCGATGTGTTCGAACGCCTGCGGCTTGAACGCGCCGCCGCTGCGGCGGAAGCCCTCCGACCAGCGCCCCGCGAACGCCGGCCCTGCGTTGCGTGGATCGCCCTCGCGCAGCGGCTCGCGGAAGGTGGTCAGGCGCATGCCCATGGGTTCGAACAGCCGGCGCTCGGCCAGCGCGTCGAACGGCGTGCCCGCCACCTGTTCGACCAGCGCGCCGAGCAGCGCGACCGAATAGTTCGAGTACACGGCAAGGCTGCCCGGCGCGCGCACGCGCTTGGGCCGATGCTGGCGCAGGTACTCGGCGGTGGTCGTCACCCGTTCGACGCGATCGACGAACAGATGGCCCATCGCCGAGTCCTCGAAGCCGGCGGTGTGCGTGAACAGGTGCCGCACCAGCACCGGCGGCCAGCCGTCGTCGGGTAGCTTCAGTGCGTCGGGCAGGTAGTCGTTGGCCGGTTTGTCGAGATCGAGCCGGCCTTCGTCGACCAGCTGCAGGGCGAGCAGGTAGGTGAAGGTCTTGGAGATCGATGCGATCCGGAACAGGGTGCCGTCCGGATCGACGCCACGTCGCGGCGACAGCGCCGAGATGCCGTAGCCGCGCAGCAGCAGCGGACCTTCGCGGTCGACCACCGCCACGGTCACGCCGGCGATGCCGTCGCGCTTCATCGCGGCGTCGACCAGGCCGTCGACGTAGGCCGACAGGTCGTCCGCGTCGATGGCGCGTGGGGGCGGCAATGCCGTGCCGTCGGCCGCGGCATCCGCTACCAGTGGTTGATCGACAGCCACCGCCAGCGCGACGCCGGACGCTGCCGGCGGTTCCTGTGTCGCGGCGGTCGCAGGCGCGACTTCCTGCGACGCGACGACGGATGCGGACAGCAGCAGGACGGCCGCGAACGCGGCCCTCAGGATGCGCGACATGGAACTCCCCCCGGAATGATCCGGGGAATTACATCACAACCGGACGCGCGCAGCGGTGGTCCGGCCGGCCGGGCGGCTCATACCCCATCGCGATCGAGAAGATCGATGTAGGAGCGGGCCATGCCCGCGACCCGCGCAGCCGGGGCATCATCGCTACGCTGTCGCGCCCATGGGGCGCTCCTACGCCGTACTTTCCATTGCACGTTGGTATCAGTGCTCGTGGCCGCCATCACCGTGCACGTGGCCGTGCTCGATCTCGACCTGCTGCGCCTCGCGCACGTCGACGATCTCGATGTCGAAGTGCAGGTCCTTGCCGGCCATCGGATGGTTGAGGTCGACGTCGACCACGCTCATGCCGACCTTTTCAATCGTCACCGCGCGCGGGCCGAAGTTGGTGTTGAGCACCACCTGCTGGCCCGGCGCCAGCTTCTGCGCGCCGAAATGCTTCTTCGGCACGCGCTGGCCCAGGCCCTCGCGACGCTCGCCGTAGGCTTCGGCCGCCGGCACGTCGACGCCGAAGCTGTCGCCGGCCTCGTGCCCGTCCAGCGCCTTCTCCAGGCCGGGGATGATGTTGCCGTGGCCAACCAGGATCGCGAGCGGCTCGCCGCGCTCCTTCGACGACTCCACCGGCTCCTGGCCGGCCTCGGAGACGGTGTAGTGGAAACGGACGACGCGGTCTTTCTCGATCTTCATGGACGGCTCGCTGGCGCGGCGCGGGCCGCGGCTTGTCTGGAGGAGAGTGCCCGGGCAGGATGCCTCGCATGGAACCGCTTTGCGCATGCAACCCCGCCCCGGACGACGGAGCCGCGCATTATCCGGCCTTGGCGCCGGCCGCGCCAACCCGCCGCCGGCAGACGCACCTGCCGCTGGCCTGCGTCGCCCTGACCGCCCTGCTGCTCGCCGGCTGCGGCCGCGACGACGTGCGCCCCACCCCGCGCGCGGCGGCGACCGTCCCCGACCGCGACTGGCCCGTCGTCGCCCCGGACGACCCCGCCGCCGCCAACGCCGTGCTGATGCGGGCCATCAGCCTGGTCGGCACGCCCTACCGCTACGGCGGCAACACGCCCGAGGGCGGCTTCGACTGCAGCGGACTGGTCAACTACGTGTTCCGCGACATGCTCGACCTGAAGCTGCCGCGCACCTCGCGCGACCTCGCCGCCTTCCAGGGCCCGAAGGTCGCCCCGCAGCGCCTGGCCGCCGCCGACCTGGTGTTCTTCGGCAGCGGCGCCCAGGTCACCCACGTCGGCATCTACGTCGGCGAAGGCCGCTTCGTCCACGCCCCCAGCACCGGCGGCACGGTCCGCCTGGACCACCTCGACGGCAGCTACTGGCGCAAGCACTACAGCGGCGCCAAGCGCGTATTGCGCTGAAGCCTGAATGCAATTTGTGAACAAAATCACGCACTTGGACAGGTTTGTATAACCTGGATTTAACATCACGGCGCCTTCACTCGGGCACACTCCGCCGCTGAGTCCGCCACCGATGGCACCTGCGTGACAATTTTCAATGCCCGGTTCGGCCGGAACGCTCGCTCTCTCCTTCCGGCCCGACTGGGCACGTTTGCCGCCCTCTGCGGCTGCCTGCTGGCGGTCGCCGCCCTTCCGGCCTTCGCCGGACCGGGGCTCGCCGGCGACTCCGCCGACGCCGTCGCCGCACCCGGCTCGGTGACCAGCAACCTCGTTGCCGGCCCGATACGCACGACCGAGGGCGACGTCCAGTTCGCCAGCGACGTCAACCAGCAGATCATCGCCGCAGCCGCCGCGCTGGAGGCCGCGCAGGCGTCCGAGAAGAAAGAGGAAGGACGCGCGCAGAGCCTGCTCAAGCGCGGCCTCGCCCTGCTCGGCACCCCCTATCGCTGGGGCGGCACCACGCCCGAGGGCGGCTTCGACTGCAGCGGCCTGGTCGGCTACGTGTTCCGCACCGCCCTGGGCATCGAACTGCCGCGCGTCTCGCGCGACATGGCGCGCGACGGCGAGAAGGTCGAGCGCACCGCCCTGGTCCCCGGCGACCTGGTGTTCTTCGCCCGCCGCGGCAAGCGCGTCGACCATGTCGGCATCTACATCGGCGAAGGCCGCTTCCTGCACGCCCCGCGCACCGGCCGCGACGTGACCGTGTCCGAACTGAACACCGGCTACTGGAACGGCAAGTTCCTGCAGGCGCGTCGCGTGGCTGGGCTGGGCAGCGAGAGCTGAGCGCCGCGACAGCGACCGGATCGGAAGGCCGCCGCGAGGCGGCCTTTTTGCTGACTGGCCGCCGCGAAGGTCGCGGGCATGGCCCGCTCCTACTGTAGGAGCGCCCCATGGGCGCGACCGGATGGCAACGATGTTTGACGTGCGGGTCACCCCGGCCCCGATGCTAGTATCGCCGGCGGTCGCGGCAACCCGCCGCGTGGCGACGATTACAGGGGAAAAGCATGATCCGCTCGACGCTCGCGGTGCTGCTGGGCCTGCTCGCCGCGCTGGCGACGATGCTCCTGCTCGAGTACGTCGGCATGTCGCTGTTCCCGCTGCCGCCGGGCATCAACCTCGACAATGAAGAAGACCTCGCCCGTCTGGTTGCCTCCGCGTCGACCGGCAAGATGCTCTGGGTGCTGATGGGCTGGACGGTCGCCGCGTTCGTCGGCGGCTGGGTCGCGGCGAAGATCAGCCGCCGCCACCGCACCGGTGCCGCGCTGTGGGTCGGTGCGCTGATCGTGGCCGGCGTCGTGCTCAACGCAGCCCTGCTGCCGCATCCGGCGTGGATGACGATCGCCGGCGTGCTGCTGCCGCTGCCGGTCGCGTGGTTCGCGGCTCGGCTGGCGGCGCCGCGCCCGCAGTTCCCCCCCGCCTGATCCACGCCGCGACGGAGCGACATCGATGCAGTCTTCCCTGCTGACCACCCTGCTGCTGCCGCTCTCGCTGGGCGTGATCATGCTCGGCCTCGGGCTGGGCCTGACCATCGACGATTTCAAACGTGTCGCCCGCTATCCGCGTGCGGTGCTGCTCGGGCTGTTCCTGCAGACCGGGGTGCTGCCTTGGGTGGCGTTCGCGCTGGCGCTGCTGTTCCGGCTGCCGCCGGAGCTGGCGGTGGGGCTGATGCTGCTGGCGGCCTCGCCCGGCGGCGCGACGGCCAACATCTACAGCCACCTCGCCCACGGCGACGTCGCGCTCAACATCACCCTCACCGCGATCAACAGCGTGCTGTGCCTGGTGACGCTGCCGGTCATCCTCAACCTGTCGCTGGAGTACTTCCTCGGCGCCGGCCAGTACGTGCCGCCGCCGGTGCAGAAGATCGTCGAGGTCGCGGCGATCATCATCCTGCCGGTGGCCATCGGCATGCTGGTGCGCCGCTTCGCGCCCGGCTTCGCCAGCCGCATGGAGAAGCCGATCCGGCTGCTGTCGGTGCTGGTGCTGGCGCTGCTGATCGTGGCGGCCGTGGTCCAGGCCTGGAGCACGCTGCTGGCGTGGTTCGCCGTGGTCGGCCTGGCCTGCCTGCTGTTCAACCTGATCAGCATGGGCGTGGGCTACGCCGCGCCGCTGGCGCTGAAGCTGCCGCGCAGGCAGGCCATCGCGATCGCGATGGAAATCGGCATTCACAACGGCACGCTGGCGATCTTCATCGCACTCAACGTGCTGGGCAACGCCGCGATGTCGGTGCCGGCGGCGGTCTACAGCCTGCTGATGTTCTTCACCGCGGCGGGATTCGCGTGGTGGGCGGCACGCAAGCCGCAGGGCTGATAACGATCGCGCAGGAGCGCCCCACATGGGCGCGACCGGTGTGCGACGGCGCCTCGGCTGCGCGGGTCGCGGGCATGGCCCGCTCCTACATTTCTTTCCGGCATCAACGCGAACGATCGATGTAGTCGCGGTAGTCGGACATCGACTCGGTGATCTGGTAGTCGCGGTCGGAGGCCGAGAGGATGCTGTCCTCGATGAAGGTGTTGGACTCGAGCTTGATGTCCTCCAGGTACGCGTAGTCGTCGGGCAGCGCGTCGATGATCGCCTGCTTGGCAGTATCGGTCAGTCCGCCTTGGGCGTTGGTGAGCAGTTCCTCCGGGATCGACGACAGCGATTCTGCGATCTGCTTCCGGGTCCCTTCGCTCAGGCCGCCCAACGCGTCCGAAACGCGTTCGGAGATCGCGTCTCCGGCCAGCTTGCCGCCCGCCGGGATCGCCGAAAACGCAACGTCGATGATGAAACCGAGGAAGGCCTCGCGCGCCGCTTGATCCTCGCGCAGATCTGCGTAGCCGGAGCTGACCGCGTCCTGCATTACCGCGCCGATCATGGCCGCGCGTCCGTTGCCCGCGTCGATCGCCGCGATGTCCTTGCCGTCGACCAGGCCATCACCGTTGACATCGGTGCCCTCGGGCATGTTGCCAAGGCGGATGTTGTCGCTGGTGAAGTCACCGATCCGGGCCATGACCTCGGCCGCTTGCGGATTGTCGGGGTTGAGCCCGGTCAGCCGGACCAGGTTGGAGAGCGCTGCGAGGTTGGACCCGACCACGGTGCTGCGGTCGTTGGTCGAACCGGGCGTCTGCGCCGGATCGGCGATCGTCAGCGAATCAAGGATGGTGTCGGAATGGGTCAGGAACAGCTCACTCAGGGCCTCCGCACGCTGGGGGATCGGCTTGTTGTCACTGTCAAAGAAGTGGTTCTCGAGGATGTTTCCGCTCGAGTTCGCGTTGACGTACTGCACCAGCTCGAGCACCTCGGCTTCCGAGCCATGCTGCGACGTGGCATCGATCAGTATCACCATCGGGTCGCGGAGACCGCTGTCCTTGAAATAGGGGCTCACGTGGAAGATGCCGCCCCCCGCAGCCACCGCGTCGCGCAGCTCCGAACGCTGCCCGTCAGACAACTGCGACATCACGCTGTCGACCGCAGCCGTGCCGCCGGACTGCTCCAGCGCGTTCAGCAGCACGCCGGCGTACGCCGACTGCTCCCAAGAGTTGTATATCTGCTGGCCGTCGGAGAAGACCCGCTGCGACAGCACGTCGGCCGCGAACTTCTCGAGGAACGCCGACGAATTCGGACTGTTGCTGCCGGTCAGCGTGTCCAGCAGCACGTTGAGCCGGTCGACCGATTGCGGCTGCAGTCCCATGTCGTTGGCGACGCCGGACTGGAACATGCCCGTGAACTGCAGCGCGTCGCTTAGTTCGATGTCGCCGTTGACGTAGGCCGCCCCGAACGCATCGAAGATCGCATCCCGCTCCTGCGACGTGATCCGACCCTCGCCCACGAGGTTGTTGAGCCGTTTCACAGTCAGCCACGACTGCGGCGCGCCGGAATCCTGCTCGAGGATCTCGTCGAACAGCGCGGCGCGCGCGTTGGGATCGAGCTTCTCCAGTTCCTGGGCGAAGAAGTCCATCCGCGCCTCATAGTCGTCTCGCCGGAAACGGCGGTCCCCGACATCGAGGATTTCGGCGGCCTTGGCTTCGACATCGATGGACATGTGCGCTGCTCCCTGCTCGGACCAAGGCACGATAAGGCGGGACAGTCCCGCGACGCAGCTAGGGCAACTCCCAGTATTGGGGCCGGCCGTGCCCCTGCGTTCAGCCTGGATCGCGCTCCGGCGCGTCTTCGACGCCGACATTGCTCGACGCACGCTCGAACACCTCGCGGTCGAGCAGCCCGGTCTGCTTCGCCACCAGCACCGGCACCAGCACCTGGCCGGTGACGTTGGTCATGGTGCGCATCATGTCGAGGATGCGGTCGATGGCGTAGAGGATGCCGATCGCCTCCAGCGGCAGCCCGGCGGCGCTGATCACCACGGTGGCCATGATCACCGCCGTGCCCGGCACGCCGGCGGTGCCGAAGCTGCCCAGCACCGAGGCCAGCGCAATGATGAAGTACTGCCCCGTCGACAGTTCGATGCCCATGAACTGGGCGATGAACACCGCCGCCAGCGCCGGATAGATCGCGCCGCAGCCGTCCATCTTGATGCTCGCGCCCAGCGGCACGGCGAAGCTGGCGTAGTCCTTGTCGACGCCGAGGTTGTGGGTGGCCGAACTGAGCGAGAGCGGCAGCGCGGCGAAGCTGCTCGACGCCACGAAGCCGATCTGCATCGCCGGCGCCGCGCCGCGGAAGAACTTCAGCGGGCTCAGCCCGTGTGCCAGCAGCAGGCCGGTGTAGACCACGAGGATGTGGAAGGCGCAGGCCGCGTACAGCGCGATGACGAACTTGCCCAGCGGCACCAGTTGTTCGAAGCCGTAGCTGCCCACCAGCGCCGCGATCAGGCCGAAGGTGCCGATCGGCGTGGCTTCGAGCACGAACTTGGTGACCTGGATCATCAACTCGCGCGCCTGGTCGAACAGCGAGCGCAGGCCCGCGGTCTTCTCGCCCAGCTTCACCAGCGCGAAGCCGAGCAGGCCGGCGAAGAAGATCACCTGCAGGATGGTGAAGTTGCTGGGAATGATGATGTTCTGGCCATCGTCGGTCTTGCCGGCGCCGAGCGCGGCCAGCGCGCGGAACGGATTCTCCGGCACGATGTTCATCAGCACGTCGAGCGGGCCGGGCACGTCGCGCTGGCGGTAGTTCTCGGCCACCTGCAGGCTGGCCACGTCGACGCCCACGCCGGGCTTGAGTACCAGCCCGAACGCCAGCCCGACCGCCACCGCCAGCACCGCGGTAATCGCGAACCACAGGAAGGTGCGCCCCGCCAGCGCCGCGATCGAACGCTGGCCCGCGAGCGAACCCACCGCGCTCACCACCGCGAAGAACACCAGCGGGATCGCGATCATCTTGATCAGGTTGACGTAGACCGTGCCCAGCGGCCCGAACCAGGTCTGCGCCGCCGGTCCCATCAGCCAGCCGGCGACCATGCCGAGCACGAAGCCGGCGGCGACGCGCTGCCAGAACGGGATCTTCAACCAGGCGTGGACGAGGGTCATGCGGAATCCCGGAGGCGGAAGCGGCCACATTAACGGACGGACGCAGCGATGGCGACGCGACGGCTGGAACGCGATGTCACGGAGCGGACATGGTGGCCCGGCATCATGCCGCGTTTGGGGGCTGCGCCACCTGGACCACCGTTGCCCCGCGCAGGCGGCAATGACCGCCTCCCCGCTCCAGCGCCCGACACCGGACCCTAGATGCCCAGCCTCCCCGCCTTCGCTACCGCCTTGTCCGCCACCCTGCTCGCGGGCTGCGTCGCGACGCCCGACCGCCCCGCCGCCGCGATGCCTGTGACCTGGACCGTCGACGTGCCCGCCGTCACGCATCCTGCGGGTGAAACCACGACGTGGTGGTACCGTAGCGGCGCTTCGCGCGCGGCCGTCAACGGCGCGATGGACGGACGGGCGAAGAACGTCATCGTCTTCGTCGGCGACGGCATGAGCATGACCACGGTCACGGCGGCGCGCATCCTCGACGGCCAGCGCGAGGGCAAGCCCGGCGAGGAGCACCTGTTGAGCTGGGAACACTTCCCGCACACTGCCTTCGCCAAGACCTACAACACCGATTCGCAGACGCCGGATTCGGCCGGCACCATGACCGCGATCGCCACCGGCGTGAAGTCGCACATGGGCGCGATCGGCGTTTCTGCCGGCAACCGCCGCGACTGCGCCGACAGCCTCGACAAGCACCTGCTGTCGTGGCTGCGCCTGGCCGACGACGCCGGACTGGCCTCAGGCATCGTCACCACCACGCGGCTCACCCACGCCACGCCGGCGGCGCTGTACGCGCATTCGCCCGACCGCAACTGGGAGAGCGACGGCGTGCTGCCCGCGCACGGGCATGCCGCCGGCTGCCGCGACATCGCGCAGCAACTGCTGGACTTCCCGCAGGGTCGCGGCCTCGGCGTCGCCCTCGGCGGCGGTCGCGCCCACTTCCTGCCGGCGACCCGGCGCGATCCCGAGCGCGGCGACAAGGCCGGCCTGCGCCAGGACGGCCGCGACCTGCCCGCGGAATGGCTGCAGCGCAATCCCGGCGGTGCCTACGTCTGGAACACGCGGCAGCTGCGCGATGCCAAGGACGCGACCGCCGTTCTCGGCCTGTTCGAGCATGACCACATGCAGTACGAGCACGACCGCGACCAGGGCACGGACGGCGAGCCCGACCTGGAGGAAATGACCCGGTTCGCGATCGACAGGCTCTCGCGCAACCGCGATGGCTACGTGCTGCTGGTCGAGAGCGGCCGCATCGACCACGCCCACCACGAGGGCAACGCCTACCGCGCGCTCGATGAGACGACGGCGATGTCGCGCGCGGTCCGCGCCGCTGCGGAGATGACCTCCGCCGACGACACCCTGATCATCGTCACCGCCGACCACTCGCACACCCTGGGCTTCGTCGGCTATCCCAGGCGCGGCAACCCGATCCTCGGCAAGGTGATCGGCGGTCTCGGCGAAGATGCCGATCCGAACGACTACGCCCGCGACGCGTTCGGCCTGCCGGTGACCACCCTGGTCTACGCCAACGGTCCCGGCTACACCGGCGCCAGCGATCGCCAACCGGCGGGAACGAAGCGCCACATGCACGTTCCCCGTCGCTTCGAACCCGCGACCGGCCGCCCCGACCTCACCCATGTCGACACCACCGACCCGGACTTCATGCAGGAAGCGCTGGTCCCGCTCGCGTCGGAGACCCACGGTGGCGACGACGTCGGCATCTGGGCACGCGGCCCCGGCAGCGAAGCA
Organism: Luteimonas sp.; assembly: GCA_035444805.1. Taxonomy (GTDB): domain Bacteria; phylum Pseudomonadota; class Gammaproteobacteria; order Xanthomonadales; family Xanthomonadaceae; genus Luteimonas. The sequence goes on from DAOMPM010000002.1 coordinate 31,942, forward strand.
TTTCGCGGCACGCTCGAACAGCACGTGATCCATCACGTCATCGTGCAGGCGATGCCGAAGCTGCGTGAACGCCTGTGCGCGATCGGCACCTGCAATGCCGACGGCGTGCCGGTGGATCTTCCCAGGGCCACGGATTTCCGCCCCGTGCGCGAATAGGGCAACGCTGATCAAGTCGCTTTTGCTCGTCATCCCCGCCTTTGCGGGGATGACGAGCAACTGGGGTCGGTGCGGCCCGGTGCGACGCGTTATCCTGCATCGCAACCATTGGGCCGAACCCGCCATGCCGCCCCGTCTCGACGACATCTGCAAACGTGTCAAGCGCTATCCCACCATTGCCCTGGTGCTGCAGGGCGGTGGCGCGCTCGGCGGCTACCAGTGTGGTGTCTACGAAGGCCTGCACGAGGCCGGCATCCGTCCGAACTGGTTCGCCGGCATCTCGATCGGCGCGATCAACGCAGCGATCCTCGCCGGCAACGCGCCCGAGGAACGGATCGATCGCCTGCGCGGCTTCTGGGAGCTGATCTCCGAACCCGGCGGCACCTTGTCGTTGCCGGCGGTGGCAATCCGCAGCGCAGTCGCGGCGTTCCCCCAGGACACCGAACTGCTGGCCTGGGCCCGCGGCATGAGCGCGCTCGGCGCGATGATGCAGGGCCAGCGCGGCTTCTTCGAACCGCGCCTGCTCTCGCCCTTCCTGTTCTCGGACGGCAGCGCACAGGCGACCAGCTTCTACGACACCACGCCGCTGCTGCGCACGCTGGAACGCTTCGTCGACTTCGAGCGCATCAACCGCGACCGCAGCGTCCGCCTGACCGTCGGCGCGGCGGCCGTCACCAGCGGCAATTTCCGCTATTTCGACAGCAATACGGAGGAACTTCGTCCCGAGCACATCCTCGCTTCGGCCGCGCTGCCGCCGTCATTCCCCGCGGTGGAGATCGATGGCGAGTGGTACTGGGACGGCGGCATCGTCTCCAACACGCCGCTGGAGTACATCCTCGACTGCCACCCGCACGAGGACACGCTGGCGTTCCAGGTCGACCTGTGGAGCGCGCGCGGCGAGCCGCCGCGGACGATGCTCGACGTGTTCGAGCGGATGAAGGACATCCGCTTCTCCAGCCGCACCCGCCACGGCACGCGGATGGTGGAAATGGCGCAGGCGCTGCGCAGCTCGCTGAAGGAACTGATCGGGCACCTGCCCGGGCGCAAGCTGCCGGCGCACCTGGAGGCCTCGCTGGCGCCCTATCTCGACGACCGGGTGTTCAACATCATCCACCTGATCTACCAGACCAAGTCGCACGAGCAGCAGCACAAGGACTACGCCTTCGGCCGGATCCCGCTGCGCGAACACTGGGACACCGGCCTGCACGACATGTCGCTGACCCTGCAGCGGCCGGAGTACTTCGACCTGCCGGACCGCGACATCGGCGTCGCCACCCATGACGTCCATCGTCAGTCCCACTCCACGGGCTGAGCGCACCAAGGGCGCATCCCGCGCAATGGATCCTGTCATCCCGAGCGTAGCGAGGGATCTGCTTCACTCTTCGGTTCGTGCAAAAGGCAGATCCCTCGCTGCGCTCGGGATGACAATCTTCCGGGTGTCCTGGAGTCGCCTCAGAACGGCTTCGCGATCACCAGGAAGATCACGCCCAGCAGCAGCAGCACGGGGATCTCGTTGAACACCCGCAGCGCCTTCGACGAGGGCAGCGCGCGGCCCTTGTCCACGCCCTTGAGCCAGCGCCCGGTGACGATGTACATCGCGAACATCAGCGCCACCAGCGCCAGCTTGGCGTGCATCCAGCCGGTGCCGATCCCGACCATGGTCCGGAAATCCGGGATGAAGCGGTAGCCCAGCCACAGCACCAGGCCGAGCACGAACGCCAGCCCGAACATCACGTGCCCGAAGCGGTACAGCCGCCGCCCCATCAGCACCAGGCGCGCACGCACCGCCGCCTCGTCGCCGGCTTCGGCCAGGTTGATGAGGATGCGCGGCAGGTAGAACGCGGCCGCCACCCAGGCCATGACGAACAGCAGGTGGAAGGTCTTGACCCATTCGTAGGACTGCATCGTTTGGCTTCCCTCTCCGCGCGAAGGCTTCGCGCAACCGTCCCATTGTAGGAGCGCGCCACGCGCGCGACAGCCCCGGATGCACGGGAAAAGCTGTCACGCGCATGGCGCGCTCCTACAATGCCGGGACTTTCCCGGACGATGTGCCCATGGCAAAACGCTACGACCAGGCCTACTTCGACAAGTGGTACCGCCGCCAGGGCATCGGCGGTGCGCAGCGGCTGGCGCGCAAGGTCGCGCTCGCGGTCGCCACCGCCGAGTACCACCTCGAACGACCGCTGCGCAGCGTGCTCGACATCGGCTGCGGCGAAGGCGCCTGGCGCGCACCGCTGCTGAAGCTGAGGCCCAAGGCGCACTACCTCGGCTTCGATGCCAGCGAATATGCGGTCGCCCGCTTCGGCGCGCGCCGCAACCTGCACTTCGCCCGCTTCTCCGATTTCGCCAGCCTGCGCCCCTGCCCGCCGGTCGACCTGCTGGTGTGCAGCGACGTGCTGCACTACCTGCCGCTGAGCGAACTCGACCGCGGCCTGCCCGGCCTGGCCGAGCTGTGTGGCGGCGTGGCCTTCCTCGAAACCTTCGCCCGCGAGGACGAGACCGAGGGCGACGATGTCGGATTCCATGCCCGGCATGCAGCGTTCTACCGGCAGCGGTTCGACGCGCTGGGCCTGCGCCAGGTCGGCTCGCACTGCTGGCTGTCGCCGGCGCTGGCCGGGAGCGCGGCCGCACTCGAGCTGGCATCCTGAACGGCAATCCCGGGTCCCGTTCGTCCGGAAATCACGGCGATTTGACATGCGGTCCGGCCGGATCGGTTATGCTGCACCGCAACAACCATCACCCGTGACGTCGATGCTCCTGTATCAGTCCCACGAACTCGTCCGCTCCTGGATGACACCGCTCACCTACTGGGCGGAAGCCAACGCCAAGGTCTTCTCGACTGCCGGCAGCTGGCTGTCGTCGATGCCGGGGGCCGAGCGCATCGCCGCGGGCAACGAGCTGCTCTACCGCGTCGGCAAGGACTACGAGAAGCCCGCCTTCGACATCCACTCGCTCGAGTGGGAGGGCGAGGTCTATCCGGTGGTCGAGAAGACCGTGCGCTCGACGCCGTTCTGCAACCTGCTGCGCTTCAAGCGCTACACCGACGACGCCGGCACCATCAGCGAGATGCGCGGGCAGCCGTCGGTGCTGGTCGTGGCGCCGCTGTCGGGCCATCACGCCACCCTGCTGCGCGACACCGTGCGCACCCTGCTGCGCGACCACAAGGTCTACATCACCGACTGGATCGATGCGCGCATGGTGCCGAAGGAAGCTGGCGCGTTCACGCTCGACGACTACGTGCGCACCATCGAGGACTTCATCCGCCATATCGGCGCGAAGGACCTGCACGTGATGAGCGTGTGCCAGCCGACCGTGCCTGTGCTGGCCGCGGTATCGCTGATGGCGGCGCGCGGCGAGGACACACCGCGCTCGCTGGTGATGATGGGCGGCCCGATCGACACCCGCCAGTCGCCGACCTCGGTCAACAACCTCGCCACCCAGAAGCCGTACTGGTGGTTCGAGCACAACGTCATCCATCCGGTGCCGCGCAACTACCCCGGCGCCGGTCGCCGCGTCTATCCCGGCTTCCTGCAGCACACCGGCTTCGTCGCGATGAACCCCGAGCGGCACTTCACGTCGCACTGGGACTTCTACCAGGACCTGGTGAAGGGCGACATGGAAGACGCCGAGTCGCACCGCCGCTTCTACGACGAGTACAACGCCGTGCTCGACATGCCGGCCGAGTACTACCTCGACACGATCCGCGTCGTGTTCCAGCAGCATCTGCTGCCGCGCGGCCTGTGGGACGTGGCCGGCGAGCGGGTGAATCCCGCCGCGATCCGCGGCACCGCCCTGCTGACCATCGAGGGCGAACTCGACGACATCTCCGGCCTCGGCCAGACCCGCGCCGCACACGACCTGTGCACCGGCATCGCCGCGGCGCGGCGCGGCCACATCACCGTGGAGGGCGCCGGCCATTACGGCATCTTCAGCGGCCGCCGCTGGCGCGAGCAGGTCTACCCGAAGGTGCGCGACTTCATTGCCGCCAACATCGCGACGAAGGGCGCCTCCAAGCCGGCCAGCAAGCGCGTCGCGAAGAACGGGAAGGCGACGAAGGCTCCCGCGAAACGTCCGACGCGTCGCTGACCCGCCGACCCGTTCGGGCGCCCCGTGCAGGAGCGCGCCGTGCGCGCGACCCGGCCTCCCTGTACAAGCAGGTCGCGGCCATGGGCCGCTCCTACGAATACTGCGCCGTCTTCACCAGCAGGTGCTTGGCCAGCAGGCCGTGCATCCGGCCGACGCCGCGTGCGATGTGCAGGGTGACGAACAGCAGCACCGCCCCGAGCACGCTCAGCAGCGGCAGCAGCCACGGCGCCTCCGCAGGAACGTCGATTCCGAACATCCAGACATTGAGATGCACGCCCGGCAGCAGCGCCAGCGGGCTGAGCAGGAACGACAGCGACACCGCCAGCAGCGTCACCGCGATGCTGAAGTAGGCGATCCCCAGCGGCAGCATCAGCACCATGTACAGCAGCGTGCTCCAGGTGCGCGGGTCGGTGAACATGTCGCCGATCCGCTGCCAGATGCCGCGGCCGCGCGCAGTGTACAGCGGGCGCCGCGGCATGCGTTCGCCCAGCATCACCTCGATGATCCGGCCCTCGACCAGCGACAGCACCCGCACCGAGCCGAAGAACAGGATCAGCAGCGGGATGCCGACGATGGTGACCGACAGGCCGAGCGACACCGAGAAGCCGGCGACCACCCAGGTGAAGTAGAAGATGCCGGTCGCCAGCGCCAGCAGCATGTAGAACAGCGAGGCGTAGGCGCGCGGGTCGGCGAACACGCCGAAGAAGCGGCCCAGTGCCGATTCGCGCGGCCGCGGCGGTGGCGCGCGCAATGCGGTCTGCACCGTCACCTCGGTGTCGCGGTAGATGTCGGCGACCTCGTCCGGCGCGCCGTAGCTCGAGGCGACCGCGGCAATGACCTCGGCCTCGCTCCTGCCGGGGTTCTCGGCGAGTTCCGAGCGCAGGTATTCCTCGGCGTCGTACAACGCGTCCTGGATCATCGCCGGGTCGGCGCCCGCGAGCGAGCGGCGCAGCTGTTCGAGGTACTCGGGGATGGTGGTCGGCAGCTTTGCGGTGTTCATTCGCGTGTCCCCTCCAGGACGGCATCGACGGAATCGCGGGTCGCGCGCCAGGCCGCGGCCCAGTCGCGCAGGGCGGCGTGCCCCGCGGCGGTGATGCGGTAGTAGCGCCGCGGCGGGCCGGCGTCGGACGGTTCGACGAAGCTGTCCAGCAGGCCCGCCGCCTGCAGGTTGCGCAGCACCGGGTACAGCGCACTCTGCTTGCCGCTGAGCACGCCCTCGCCGAAGCGCTCCAGCGTCTTGGCGATCTGGTAGCCGTACATCGGCTCGCCCGACGCGGCCAGCACCGCCAGCAGCGCCAGCGAGACCGTGCCCGCGCTCAGCTCCTTCTGGAACTTGCGCAGCTGTGGATCGCCATGGTCGTCGCCTTCGGCCACGCCCGTTCCTCCTGTTGCCACAGGAGGAATACTATTACTGACTTCGCTATAGCGAATGTGCTGTTAGTCACCCTGGGACGGGCCGGGAGCCGGGCCGGGCGGTGCCTTGATCACGGCACCGGACCGTGGACCGCGACGGACCATGCCCGCAAATACCCCGTCGCGGCGGATCAAGGCGTGCCACAGCGCAGCCCCCAGATGCGCCAGGAACGCCAGCGCCAGCAGCCAGGCCAGCCAGCGATGCAGGTGCCGCAGCGCCGCGTAGTCGCCAGCATCAACCGGCCACAGCGGCGGCAGGTGCATGCCGCCGGCGATCCACAGCGGATCACCGGCGGCCGACAGCATCGCCCAGCCCGCCAGCGGCAGGGTGAGCATCAGTGCGTACAGCGCGATGTGCGAAGCGGCCGCGGCCATCCGGATCCAGCGCGGCAGATCTGCCGGCAACGGCGGCGGCGGGCGTCGCCAGCGCACCACCAACCGGACCAGCACCAGCCCCAGGATCACCACGCCGATGGCCTTGTGCGACGCCAGCAGCCACGGCCGCGCCGCCGAGACCGTCGACACCATCGCCATGCCAATGAACAGCATCGCGATCACCAGCGCCGCCACTAGCCAGTGCAGGACGCGCGCGGGCGCGGAGAAGTGCGTGTGCGTGGATCGATCAGTCATGGCCGTGACTCCTGTCCGCCTGCGCCGCCCCGGTGCCTTCACTGGTCCGCCGCAGGTGCGAGACGGCGTACACCGCCGAGCGCGCGGGCAACAGCGGATCGTCGGATGCCTGGATGCCGTCCGGCAGCACCAGCGGATCGAAGTTGAGGTCGCGACAGGCACCGTGGTCCTGCGCCTCCACGCGCGTGAGCACGATTTCGCCCGCGACAATGTCTGGCCGGTCGGCGGGCCAGACCCGGGTCGCATCCGCGGTCGGATCGCCGGGTGCGGCGAACACCACGTGCAGCGTCCAGCGCAGCGGGCCCTGTCGCAGCCGCGCGACGAGATCCTGTTCGAGCGTCTCCTCCGGTGGCTCGTCGACCGGGGAAGCCTCGGCCACCACCCGCCATCGCACCGGCTGCCGCCTGCCGTTGGCATCGACGAAGACGAACGCGTTGAGGCCGTAGTAGTCCTGGTCGGCATAGCTGCGCGAGGGTGCGGTGGATTTCGCCCAGGCACGGAATACCGCAGCTTCAGGGTGCGCGGCGAAGAATGCGGCCTGCTTCGCGGGGTCGGGCTTGCCGGTCGCCGGATCGGGACGGTTGGCCAGCAGCTGTGCGCGGAATGCCGTCGGCGTCGACACCGGGAACACCGGCATGTTGTTCATCCCGGTACGCCATTGCTGGCCGTCGGCCTGGGTCAGGCGCAGCGCCAGGCTGCGCACGGGACCAGCACCGTCCGCCGCGGCGGGATTCCCGCCGCCGATCGCGAAGCGCCCGACCAGCGGCGTGCGTCCCGGCGCGAACAGCGCCGCGCGCGAATGGCGCGCCGCCGCACCGGTACTGTCGAAGTGCCCGACGACGCAGACGCCCTTGGCGTGGTTGCGGCGATAGCCCGGTTGCAGGCCGGCGTTGCGCTGCAGGTCGTCGACGATGACGGCAGGCGTCAGCCGCGCCGGATCCAGCCAGCCGCCTGCGTATCCGAACGCCGCCGCGACGAGCAGCGGAACAATGCCCACGACGCCCCGGCGCAGGATGGTCGAAGCGCGGACGCGCGGTGGTGGATGGTCAGGTTCAGCTTGCATGGCGGTTTCCGGTGATCGGGATCCAGTGCTGGACGCCCGCCACCTGCGCTTATTCCCCGCAAGCGGAATAATCCCCAGCCACAGGCGTCCCACGTTCATGACCACGTCCATGCCCGATCCCCGATCCACACGCGAACTCGACGAGGCATTGCGCGCGCTGCTGCCCTCGCTGCGCCGCTTCGCGCGCTGGCTTTCGCGCGACGGCGACGCCGCGGACGATCTCGTGCAGGCCACGCTCGAGCGCGCACTGGTCCACTGGCGCCAGAGGCGCGACGGCGATGCGCTGCGGCCGTGGTTGTTCTCGATCCTGTACCGGCAGTTCCTCGACGGCAAACGTCGCAGCGGGCGCATGGCCAGCCTGCTGTCGCGGCTCGCGCCCGAACCGGAGCCGGCCCCATCCGCCGAGCGCGAGACCATCGCGCGCTCGAGCCTGGATGCGCTGCGTCACCTGACGGTCGAACAGCGCAGCCTGCTGCTGTGGGTGTCGGTGGAAGGCCTGAGTTACCGCGAGGTCGCCGACATCCTGCAGGTGCCGATCGGCACGGTGATGTCGCGCCTGTCGCGCGCGCGCGACGCCCTGCGCCGGATCACCGACGGCGAAATGCCCGCGCCCATGCTGCGAGTCCTGAAATGACGACAATCCCGGACGAACATGACCTGCACGCCTACGTCGACGGCCGCCTCGAAGGCGAAGCCCTGGCCACCGTCGAAGCCTGGCTGGCGCGCAATCCGCAGCGGGCTGGCGAGATCGAAGCCTGGCGCCGCGACGCACAGGCGCTGCGAGCAACTTTCGCCGGTGCCACGCCGCCGCCCGATGCGCCTTGGCTGGACCCGGCGCGCCTGCGTCGCGAACTCGCCAGGCGACAACGCCGCTGGCTGGGACTGGCCGCCAGCGTGGTGGTCGCGCTAGGTCTGGGCATGTTCACCGGCTGGTCGCTGCACGATCGCGCCGCGACCGACGCGCTCGCACGCGAACCGATGGCCGATGCCGTGCAGGCGCACCGGATGTTCGCGCTGCATGCAGGCCTGCGTGCCGACATCGACGCAGCGCCGGGCGCCTCGCTGCAGTCGTGGCTGGCCACCAGCATCGATCCGGCGATCCGCATGCCGGACCTGTCGGCTGCAGGCTACACGCCTTCCGGCGGTCGCCTGCTCGCCACCGAACAGGGGCCGGCCGCGCTGGTGGTCTATCGCAACGCGCAGGGCGACGCGATCAGCTTCTACGTGCGGCCCGTCGGCCCGTCGCGGGCGCCGCTGGCGGACGGGGAGCGCCACGACCCCGGCCTGCTGACGCACTACTGGTCCGCGGCCGGCTACAACCACGCGATGGTCGGCAACCTCCACGGCGACGGCGCGCGCATCGTCCGCGATCTTGCTGACCGCAGGGTCTGAACCGACGCATCGCGCACACGCCAGCGCGCTTTTGCCAAGGCAGGCACCTTCCCCGCAGAATCGGGGTTCTCCCGACCGACCGTATGCCAATGACCCCTCTGCGCCTGCCCGCCGTCCTCGCCGCACTCGCCGTGTCCTCGTCGCTGGCGGCCGCCGCGCCGGACGCCACACCGAAGCCGCGCACCACCCAGGAGATCCTCGACGCCTCGCAGCCGTCAGACTGGCGCAACCTGGATCCGGCCAACACGCTGTACATGGACCTGGAAGCCGGACGGGTGGTGATCGAGCTGGCGCCAGCGTTCGCGCCGGAGCACGTGGCCAACATCCGCACGATGGCGAAGGAAGGGTTCTGGGACGGCACCAGCATCTACCGCTCGCACGACAACTTCGTGGTCCAGTTCGGCGACGCCGATGCCGACGATCCCGCCAAGGCAAAGTCGACCGGCAGCGCGAAGACGAAGCTGCCAGCCGAGTTCGAACGCAGCGCGAAGGGCCTGCCGTTCCACGCCCTGCCCGACCGCGACGGCTGGGCGCCGCAGTCCGGCTTCAGCGAGGGTTTTCCCGCCGCGCGCGAAGGCGCCGACGGCCAGGCGTGGATGGCGCATTGCTATGGCGCACTTGGCGCCGGGCGCAACATGGAGGCCGACAGCAGCATCGGCGCCGAACTCTACGTCGTCACCGGCCAGTCGCCGCGCCAGCTCGACCGCAACATCACCGTGGTCGGCCGGGTCGTGCAGGGCATGGAACTGCTCAGCGCTGTCCCCCGCGGCCCCGCGCCCATGGGCGTCTACGACGATGCCGCGCTGCGCACGCCGATCACCGCCATGCACCTCGCCTCGGAGGTGCCGGAGGCCGAACGCATGCCGATCGAGGTGCTGCGTACCGACACGGCCACGTTCGATGCGATGGTCGAATCGCGCCGCAACCGCCGCGACGCCTTCTACAAGCGCCCGGCCGGGCACATCGACCTGTGCAACATCACGATCCCGGTGCGCACGTCCGGCGACGGGTGAACAAAAACAGGGGTCAGAGTCCACTTTCCCGCCGGATCTGTCGCGATCGGACAGCTATCGAGGGAAAGTGGACTCTGACCCCTGTTTTTTCCCCTACGGCAGCGCGTCGATGAACGCCGCCATGCGCCGGCGCTGGTCCGCATCCGGCAACCTGCCGCGGGCCGCACCAAGGTTGTCGACCATGTTGCGCGCGCGGCTGGTCGCCGGGGTGATGCAGGTCACCGCCGGATGCGCGGCGACGAACTTGAGCATGAACTGCGCCCAGGAGTGGACGTCGAACTCCGCCGCCCAATCCGGTAGCGGTCGCTCGCCGATGCGGCTCCACAGCCGCGTGCGCCCGAACGGCGCGTAGACCAGCACGCCGATCTTGCGCTCCAGCGCCAGCGGCAGGATGGTCTCCTCGACATCGCGGTTGTCGACGGCGTAGTCGATGCCGATGAAGTCAAGCGCGTGGTTCTCCATCGCCTCGATCAATCGCGGATAGGCCGGCTTGCTGGTCGAAGTGACGCCGACGTAGCGCACGCGCCCGGCCGCCTTGTACTCGTCGAGGATCGCGAGCTGGGTCGGGATGTCGGCCAGATTGTGCACCTGGATCAGGTCGACCTTGTCCTTGCCGATGCGCCTGAACGAGGTCTCGATCTGCTCGCGCGCCTTCACCGGATCGGCCTTCTCCTCCCCGCGCGGGACCACGTTGACCTTGGTCGCCCAGAACAGCCGGTCGGTGATCCCGAGTTCGCGGGCGATCTTGCCAGCCACTTCCTCGGACGCGCCGTAGCTGGGCGCGGTGTCGAACACCGTGCCGCCGCCGTCGACCAGCGCCCTGAGCACCTCGCCCAGCGCCGAAACGTCCTCGCTGCGCGCCACCTGCGAAAAAGTGGCCGAACTGCCCAGGCCGACCAGCGGCAGCGACTCGCCGGTGGAGGGAATCGCGCGGGTCAGCAGCGGCGCCGCGTCGGCGGCGAACACGCGGCCTGGCGGCAGGATGGACGCCATCGCGGCGGCAAGGGAGAGTTTCAGGCAATCGCGGCGCGTGGTCATGCGCGGCCTCCTTCTTTACGGGACGGGATCGGCCTCGGCGCGGGCCGACCACCGCAGTCTGGCCAATCCGGCGCCCGGGTTCAAATCGCGGCACGGCATAGGGCCTGTTGACGCCATTGGCATCGGCTAGGGTGAACGAAGTGGACCCCAGCCCATGGAATGCCCGGCGCCTGCTGGATGCTTGCTCGCTGCGCCAGGAAGGCAGTGACATCGAGCCGTGGAATCACCAAACCGCCCCTTGACAACCCCGCGTCGTCGCAATAACTTAACTAATACGTTAATTGATTAATTCAACATGTCCGTCGACAAGATCTTCGAAGCCCTCGCCTCCCGCCCCCGGCGTGAAATCCTCGCCTATCTCTCTGCGCAGGAACTCACGGCAGGCGAAATCGCCAGCCGCTTCACGATGAGCGCGCCTGCGATCTCGCGCCACCTGTCGGTACTCGAAACGGCCGGACTTGTGGTTGGTGAACGCCGCGGGCAGTTCGTCCACTACCGGCTCAAGGCCGACAACCTGGTCAACTCGCTGACCGGCTTCGCCTTCGAGATCTGTCCCACCGCCGGCCCGCTCAAGCGCGAATCGCGACGGCTGGCGAAATCCACGACCGGGCGCTGAGAATCCGCCATGCCCACCGTGCTGCAGACGACACGCGGCTTCCCGATGGTCCGCATCCCGTCGCGCAGCGGCGGCCTGCCGGTCGAGGTCTGCCTGGTCGCGCAGCTGGGGCCGGGCGGCGGCAACCAGCTGTACGCAAGCGCCGGCGGACACCAGCGCGGGCACGCATCGTTCGTCGATGCACTGGACGAGCCGTCGGCCAAGCTGTTCGGTGTCGACCTGTCGAAGTCGGACCGCACTTCGCTCTATTCGTTCGCCGTGGATGCGGGCGGACATCCGTTCCACCGCCACGCCGGGCACCGCGTGTTCACCGCGGTCGCCGGCAGCGGCGGCGCGCAGCTGCGCTTCTCGACCATCGATGACGCGGCGCTGCAGTCGGATCCGGACGCCTTCATCGATTCGCTGCACGTGGTCGACGTACCCCCGGACAGCCTGTTCGCGGTGCGCTTCGGCGGCGGCACCTGGCACCAGTTCGCGTCGCGCCGGCCCGGCAGCCCGCATCCGGTGTTCTTCGCGCTGTCGTGCCATACCGACGAACTGGGCGGCATCGACGATCCCACGCTGGCCGACACCATCCGCAACGACGCTGCCAGCATCCCGGCCCTGACCGAACTGCTGCCCGATCCGGTGCAGCGCCTGCTCGCATCGAAGCCGTTCCACGCCTGGCGCGCCGCGACCACGATGCTCTCCCTGCACGCCGCGCCGGACACCTTCGCGCTGCGCGCCTGCGCGCGCATCCGCGAGCGGGTCGGCCGGGTCAAGCGCAGGCTGGCCGAAGCCCGCCGCCCCGCCGGCTTCGTCGGACGCAGCTTCCACCATGCGGCGGCGCCGCTGGATGCAGTGCCGGTGGCTTCGCTGCTGTCGCGCCAGTTCGAAGACGGCTTCCACCACGAGGACATGATCGCGCTGACGCTGCCGCCCGGTGGCGACGGCCGCGGCGCGGGCGACCTGCTCGCCGACGTCCTCGATGGCTTCCTCGCCAACCGCCCGCAGGGCGTGTCCTGCCTGATGCAGCTGCGCAACGCGCTGGTGCGTCCGCTGCGGTTGCGCACCTCGCCGCTGGGCTGCCCGGTATCGTCGCTGCTGTCGAGCGACCGCAGCTGCCAGTTCGCGAACCGCCATCCGGTCCTGGCGCACGAGGTGTCGGTCGACGGGCGTCGCGCCGAAGTCCTGCTCGGCGCGGACGACCGTCATCTCGCGTTCCGCTCCTGCGTCGGCGTCGAGCTCGTGCCGGACGGCATCCGCATCACGCTCGGCACGCGCGTGCGCTGCCGCAACCCGTTCGGACGCGCCTACATGGCGCTCATCGACGGCATGCACCGCCGCTACGTCGCGCCGACCATGCTGGAGATGGCGGTCGCACATGCGCTGCAGCGGGCGGAAGCGCCGTCTTTCGACGGCATGGTGGCAGCCTGACCGAACGCGTTGGTATCACTTCCTGCGCCGGCGCCAGCGTCGGACCATGGCAACCAGCACCGCGACCACCACCAGCACCGGCAGCAGGAACGCCACCGCGCGGATCGTCCAGGCCACGCCCATCGACAGGGTCCGGCCGGAGTCGCGGATCGCCAGCCAGATCTCGCTGCGGCTTTCCTGCGACGAGGTCGGGCGGAACTGAAGCGTCAGCAGCTGGGTGTCGATGCGCCGCCGATGCTGCGCGCCAGCCCGTTCCGCCGCCTCCAGCTGTGCTTCGGTTTCGGCAAGCTGGCGGGACAGGGCGATCATGTCGGCGACGGCGAGGTCGCGCCGCGACTGGAACTCCTGCAGCCGTTCGCGCTCCTTGCGCAGGCGCTCCTGCGCCAGCGTGTTGTCGCGCACCACCACCGCGAGATCCTCGGCGCGCGTGCTGCGGCTGCCGAGCTCGGCGTCGGCGCTGGCCAGCGCGATCATCGGCTCGACGCCGGTGGGCACGATCCTCACGCCGAGCGTGGCCGAAGGCCGGTCGCCGCCCTGCTGGCGCACGGTCAGCACCACGCAGTCGCCGAACCTGCCCTCGCTGCAGGCCGCCTGCGCCTCCTGCAGGCGCGGCTGGATCTGCGCCGCCGGGAGGGTCACCGTCGCGTCGTGTTCGTAGGCAAGGAAGGAGGCCAGGTTTTCCCCCGCCGCATCCGCCGCGGCTTCGGCGACCGGCATCGGCGCCTGCGCTGCGCCGCCGTAGGCGAACTCGTCATGCGAGGACTGGTCGCTGCAGGCGACCGCCAGCAGCGCCACGCCGCAGGCCAGCAGGATTCTGGAGGGGAAGGTCATCGACAGGCTCCGGGTCATGCGCTAGCCGCGCATCATGCAGCAACGGCCGGCAAGGCCCCGCGGGGTTGGCCGGCGCTCATACCTATTCTCGATCAAAGCGATGAACGTAGGAGCGGGCCATGCCCGCGACACGCGCAACCCGGGCACCGTCTCTCGCCGGTCGCGCCCATGGGGCGCTCCTACAGCATCCTGCACTTTTGATCGCGAATTGGTATCAGAAGCTGGCGCCGTCGACCTGGATGATCTTCAGCGTGGCCAGGTCGAGCCCGGGCAGCGCACGCAGGTTGACCGCCACCGTCTTCGCGCCACTCTTCGGATCGACGCCTTCGCTGAACGGCGCGATGCCGCACTCCGGGCAGAAGTGATGGTCGATGTTCCGCTTGTTGAAGCGGTAGCTGCCCAGGCGCGCCTCCGGCGTCTTCAGGGTCAGCGCGTCGCGCGGGAAGAACGCCAGCAGGCCGCCGCGCTTGTGGCACATCGAGCAGTTGCAGTCGTAGCCCTCGCTGATCTCGGCGTCGAGTTCGAACGCGATGTTCCCGCAGTGGCAGCCGCCTTCGTACGTGGCCATGGTCTGGCTCCTTGGAATCAGGGCCGACAGCCTAGAGCAGTTTTGACTCAGCCATCTACAACTTGGTCATCCCCGCGAAAGCGGGGATCCAGTGGCGTTAAGCTTGTACATCAACGACAAAGACGCTGGATCCCCGCTTTCGCGGGGATGACGGGACTGCAAGCTTCCGACACGAACCTGCCTTGGCGCAGTTGTCGTGGGAGTCATGTGCGCCCGACGACCCGCAGGCCCAGGCGCGAGCGCTCGAACCACCAGGCGAGCGCGGCCAGCAGCAGCCACGCAAGGAACCAGGGCCAGCTGCGGCCAGACGCGGTCGGCGGTACAGCGGTAGTCGCGGTCGACGGCGGCGGCGCGGAGGCCAGCTGCAGCGTCGCCTCGCGCAGTTCCGCCAGTCGCCGCGCGGAATCCTCCTCGTCCGCGGCGATGTGGAAGGGCCGCATCGCTTCGCCGACGCGCAGCACGTGCCAGCCGGCCGCCTGCGGCCAGAATCCTGCACAGCGTCGCTCGCCCGTCGCCGGATCCACGATCGGCTGCACGCGACCACCATCCGGCGATTCGATCACCACCGCATCGGGCAGCCCGCAGATCGTGAAGCGCTCGCCGACGCGCGCGCCGGCGTCGACCCTCGGCAGCGGGTTCGCGTGTACGCGCGCGAGCGTGGCCACTGCCTCGCTCCACAGTTCGCCATGCAGGTCGGCGCGGCCGTGCAGGGGCAGGATCCAGGTCTCCGGCACGGCCCACAGGCCGATGCGGCCGCGGCCTTCGGCGCGCCACCAGCCGGCGGGGGCGACTGCGTCGCGCACGAACGGCAGCGCCGCCGCGCCGGTGACGCGCCAGTCGCGGCGTGCAAGCGCGGGCGCTGCCTCGCCGGCCTGCTCCAGGTCGAACGGCGCATCGCGGCTGCCGGGCCCCAGGCGCGCGCGCAGCGCATCCTCGTCGTCGAGGCGCGCGGGCGGCAGCTGCCAGGCCTGCGTGCCGGTGCCGCCGTCGATCGTGAACTCCGGCGCGCGCAGCTCGCGCAGACTCGATGCCGTCAGCGGCGTGTCCGCGCGCAGCAGCAGGCCGAGCCCGCCGCGCACCGCGTCGATTACGCGCGCGCGGCCGCCATCGCCGAGACCCGACCAGGCCCGCGCATCGACCAGCAGCAGGTCGGCACCGGCCAGCGCCGATTCCGACAGTGGCGCGTTGCCCAACTGCAGGCCGCCACCGAGGGCGATGCGCGCCTGCACCTGCGCGCCGGCGTCCTCCAGCCAGCGGCGCAGCGCGCGCGTCTCCGGGTTCGGCGCACCTGCGAGCAGCAGCACGCGCGGCGGCACCGCGGCGTCGATCCACAGCGGCAGCGGCGCCTGTTCGACGCGCTCGTCGTCGGCATCGAGCACGCGCACGACGAACATCGCCGCGCCGGCCTCGATGGCGACACCGTGCAGCAGGAAATCGCCGTCCTCTTTCAATGGCATCGCGTCGATCCTGCGTCCCGCCGGATCGAGCAGTTCGACACGGCCGCCGGGCACGCCCTCGACCCGTCCCGCGACCGCGAAGGTAGCGCCACGCGCAATCTCGCGCGACGGCGACAGGCGCACCAGGCCACGCGGCATCGGCGGCGCTTCGAACTCGATCGCCACCGCGCGCGCCGCGTCGCGATCGCGCGACACCAGGCCGGCACCGAGCACGCGTACGCGCGTGGTGCCCGGGTGCCGGTGCAGGGCGGTGGCGAGATCGGGCGCACGCGCGACGCCATCGCCCGCTTCCGCTTCCGGCAGCGCCAGCACGAGGCCGCCCTCGCCCGCCGGCGGTGCATCGGCGGGCGCCGCACCTGCCGTCAGCACGGTCAGCGCACCTGCGGCGACCGGATGCGCCGGCGGATACAGCGTCAGGTACAGCGCAGCGGCCAGCAGCGGCTGCAGCGCCAGCAGCAGGACCTGGCGCCACGGGCGCCAGCGGCGCGCGCCGCTCCGGTCGCGACGATGCGCCAGCAGCAGGCGCAGGCAGGCCGCCACCACCGCGGCCGCGAGCAGCACCGCGACGATCCGCTCCGGCGTCATCGCTTCGCTCCTTCTTCGCGCAGCGCGTCGAGATAGCGTCGCGCGGCGGGATCGTCGCCAGCGCGCCGGGAGATGCCGCCAGCAGGACGCGACATGCCGCTCCACAGCAGCGCGCGCAGCTCCTCGCGACAGCTTGCGCACTGCGGATCCCGGCGCAGCGCGTCGATGGCGGCGATCCACGCCAGCGGATCGGCGACCCTGCTGCGGTTTGCGTCAACCCATGCCTGCAGCGCATCGAGGCGGGCGGCCACGGCGTCCGGATCCGTCGCCTCGAGCGAACGCCAGGCGTCGGACAGCACCGCATCGTCCTGCACCGCCGACAGCGGCGGCAGCGGGCGGTCGCCCAGCCCGTCGCGCTTGCCGGTGAGGCGGCGCGTCTCGTCGATCGGCGGCAGCTGGCTGCCGACGCGCTGCAGGTAGATGCGGTCGGCCTGCTGCACCTGCTTGATCAGCTCCAGCGCGCGATGGGCATAGGGCAGCGCCTGCGTCGGCGCGGCCTGGCGCAGGTGCAGCTCCGACTGCCACATCTCGCGCAGCGCCGCACGCAGGGTCTCGCGCGTCTCCGGATCGAGCAGGGTCGCCGCCTCGGGAATATCGTGGATGTGGCCGAAGGTTTCGACCACGCCGCCGGCGTCGCCAAAGCCGGCCGTCGCGGGCGCGCCGGCATCCGCGCCGTGGTCATGGCCGTGGTCATGGCCGTGCGCGTCCGCGGCGTCGTGCGCGTCGTGCTCGTGCTCGTGCTCGTCGTGCCCGTGCGCGTCATCCTCGTGCGCGTCGTCCGCCTGCGCGTCGCTCGTGGGCAGGTCGCTGGTCGGCAGCGCGCGTCCGCCCTCGCTCTCCTCGCCGAGGAACTGGCCATAGCGCAGCCGCAGCAAGCGCTGGTCGACGCCGATCGTGTCGGAGCGACGTTCGAACTCCTCCGCCGCCAGCCGCGGCTGCTCCTTCAGCAGCGCTTCGGCGTCGATGATGATCTGGCGCTGGCTGCGGAAGTAGGCCGGCAGCACCTGCCGGGCGAGGCCATCAAGGCCCTCGGCGCCGAGCACCGGTTCGGCCGGCCAGCGCAGGATCACGCTGGCGCTGCGCGACTGCTGCGGCTGCGGCGTGCGGTTGTCGAGCACCTCCAGCCGCGCGATCAGGTCCTCACCGCGCTGCAGGCCATAGCTCGACGGCGCCAGTCGGGCCTCGAAGTGCTTCGTGCGGCGGTCGCCGCGACCTTCCAGCACCAGCACGTGATCGTGGAAGCGGGCATTCTCGCCGCTGCCCTCGGTGCGCGTGATCTGCAGCCGCGCGCGCGCTGCGACGCCGTGGTCATCGCTCACTTCGAACCGCAGCCGCCAGTCGCGCTGCCCGGGCGCCATCAGCGTCAGTCCGCGCTCGGGCACGAGCACGCGCACGCGCGGCGGCTGGTCGGGGATCGCGTCGAGGCGATGCAGCTTCGACGATTCCGCACCGGTGACGCCGGCGAGCACCACGCGATAGAGCGCGGAGACCTGCAGCAGGTGCGACGCCGTCCAGTCGTCGCCTTCGCGCTGCAGCGGCAGCCGCGCGCCGTCGTGGAAGACGATCTCGACCGAGGCCGGCTGCGGATCGTAACGCAGGGTCCAGCGCAGGCGGCTGCCGGCCGGCACCTTCGCGTCCAGCGACTGCGAACGGCTGGCCTCCAGGCCGGTGTAGCCCGGCGGCTGCAGCTGCAGCGACCCGGCGACAAGGCGCGGCTCCGCCGCAACGGCGGCCGCGGGCACGCTGCCTGCGTCCGGCATCGGCGCGGCAATCCGCATCGTCGGCCAGTACAGCGCGAACAGCACCACGACGGTCGAGACAATCCACGCCGCGGCGATCGCACGCGTCGACCACGCCGGGCGCAGGTCCGGCAGCGGCGTCGCCGCGATCCGCTGCTCGATCCGCGCCCGCTGCAGGCGCTGCAGCGGAGCGAGACTTGCGTCGTCGGCGAACAGCAGGCTGCTGCTGTCGTCGAGGTCGCGCCGCTCAGCATCAAGGCGCGAGAGCAGGCGCCCGCGATCGAAGCGGCGTGCGCGCCTCACCATGACAACCGCGGCCACCACCACGGCCACGAGCGCAACACCCGCGGCGGCGGCGCTGCCCGCCAGTCGCCACGCCAGCACCGCAAGTGCGGCCACGACCGGGATCGCGACCAGCGCCGCATCGAGGGCGATCCGGCGCCGCACACGCGCCAGTGCGGCTGCGATCGAAGCGACCGCGCTCATGTCGCCGCTCCGCGCCGGCGCGAGGTGGCCAGCCAGCGTTCCAGCAGCGCCAGCAGCGCGATCGCCAGCGCCAGCCACGGGCGCAGGTCGCGCGCCGGCTGCGGCGACGCCACGGCACCCGTCGTCGGCGCGTAGTCCTCCGCCGCCACCAGTGTCGGCGCGGGCGGCGGCTGCAGCACGTCGCGCAGTCGGTGCGCGAAGCTGCCATCGAGCAGCTGCGGCATCGCGTGCGGCTCCAGCGCCTGTTCGAAACGCAGCACCCGCCCCTGCCCCAGCGCGGACGCAGCAAGCAGCGGTGCGCCCGCGTCGTCGCGCCAGAGGACCGTGCCGTCGAAAGACGTGGGCGGTTCCGCGTCGACGGCCAGCAGCGCCTGCCCGCCGCGCTCCACCCAATGCAGCAGCGCCTGCGGCAGCGGATCGGCGCGCAGCCAGGCGAGCACCGTCGCCTCGTCCGCCAGCGGCGCGTCCGCCTCGTCCGTCACCTGGATGTCCACCGATGCCTCGTCGGCCCGCCAGGACTGTGCCGCCGCGCGCAGGTAGCGCACGCCATCGCGATGCGCCTCGTCGTGGCGGATGGCGAGGACCGGTGCCCGAATCGTCGCCGCGTCCGGCACGTCTTGCGCGCCGGATACGATGCGCCAGTCGACTTCGCGCGAAAGCCGCAGGCGGCCGCCATCGGCACCGTGCAATCGCGTCGGCACCAGGACCGCCAGCGGCGCTTCCGGCGCAAGCGTGTCGTCGAAATCGCGCAGCAGGCTCGCCGTCACCGGGACGTCCTGCGGCGCAGGCTGCTCCAGCGCCGGGAAGCCCGGCGCCAGCCAGCGCGCGTCGACTTCGCCCTCGGCCCTCGCCGCCGCAATCGCCTCCGCGCCCGCGTCCGGCGCCACCAGCAGCCGCGGTCTCGCATCCTCGACGCCGTCCAGCGCCGGTCGCGCCAGCCACAGCGCCAGCAGCGCGACCAGCAGCAGGCGTACCGCCAGCAGCGGCCACTCGTCGAAACGGATCCGCCGCCGCGGCTTCGGCTTCGCGCGCAGCCAGCGCAGCGCCGCGAACATCGTTGGCAGCTGCTGCTGGCGACGCGCCAGGTGCAACAGCAGCGGCAGCGCGAGCGCGGCGAGCGCGACGAGCGCGGCAGGCAGCAGCAGGACCAGGTTCATGCCGCCGATGATCCCGGCGTGTCGGCTAACAGGGTGCGCAGAGGCTGGACCAGCGGTTCATCGAGCACGTGGCGGGCGTGGCGGATGCCGGCACCGTCGAAGCGCGCGCGCAGGGCCCGCTGCGCCTCGCCGAAGCGCGACAGGAATTCCGCACGCAGCGCGCGGCCGTCGCCGGGCAGTTCCTCGCCGGTCTCCGGATCGCGGAAGCGACGACCGTCGTCGAACGGGAAGTCCCGCTCGGCGACGGTCAGCAGCTGGATCGCCAGCACTTCGCGACGCGCGGCGGACAGGCGCACGGCCAGGTCCACCACCGCGTCGTCGAGGAAATCGCCCAGCACCACCACCAGGTCGTCGGCGCCGATCCGCTCCCACGCCGGTCGCAGCCGCGCCTCGTCCGGCACCGCGCCGTGCGCCTCGATCCGCCGCAGTTCGAACAGCAGCCGCTCGCGCTGCCGCGATCCGGTCGCCGCCGGCACGAAGGCCAGCGCGTCGTCATGCAGCACCACCAGACCGGCGCGGTCGCCCTGGCGCAGCGCAACCTCGGCGATGCTGGCCGCGAGCACCCTGGCCGCGTCGAGGCGTGACCAGTCCGGCCGCGTTTCGTCGGCCTGCGCCATCGAGGCGCTGCCGTCGAGCACGATCCACACCGCCAGCGGGCTGTCGCGCTCGGCCTCGCGCACGAAGTAGCGATCGCTGCGCGCGTACAGCTTCCAGTCGATCCGGCGCGGCTCGTCGCCCGGTTCGTAGCCGCGGTACTGCGAGAACTCCAGGCCGGTGCCCTTGTCGCGGCTGCGATGCTGGCCGCCGCCACGCAGCGGGCTGGCGCGGCGCGAGGCGATGCGCAGCCCGCGCAACTGCGCGCGCAGTTCGGCGCCTACCGGATCCAGGGCCACGACGTGCCGACGCTCAGCCGCCGGGATGCGGCACGTCGCGCAGCAGCGCGGCGATCACGTCGTCCGGACGCTTGCCTTCGGCTTCCGCCGCGAACGACAGCAGCAGGCGGTGGCGCAGCACCGGCGCCGCCAGCGCCGCGACGTCCTCGCGGGTGGCGGCAAGGCGTCCGTGCAGCAGCGCACGGGCCTTCGAGGCCAGCACCAGCGACTGTCCCGCTCGCGGCCCCGCGCCCCACTTCACGTAGTCGCGCACCGCCTGCGGCGCCGCCTCGCCGGGACGGGTCGCGCGCACCAGGCGCGTGACCCAGGCCAACAGTTCGTCGCCCACGTGCACCTCACGCACCAGCTGCTGCAGCGCCAGCACCTCGGCGCCGTCCATCACCTGCGGCACCTCGGCGGCATGGCTGGACGTGGTCCTCGCGATGATCGCGCGCTCCTCGTCCTCATCGGGATAGTCCAGCGCGATGTGCAGCAGGAAACGGTCGAGCTGTGCTTCCGGCAGCGGGTAGGTGCCGGCCTGCTCGATCGGGTTCTGCGTGGCCAGCACGAAGAACGGCGCCGGCAGCGCGTGGGTCACGCCGGCGAAGCTCACGGTGTGCTCCTGCATCGCCTCCAGCAGCGCGGCCTGGGTCTTGGGCGGCGTGCGGTTGAGCTCGTCGGCCAGCAGCAGGTTGGTGAACACGGGGCCGCGCTGGAAGCGGAAATGGCGATGCCCGGTGCCGTGGTCCTCCTCCAGCAGCTCGGTGCCGAGCAGGTCGCTGGGCATCAGGTCCGGCGTGAACTGCACCCGCCGGAACTGCAGGTCCAACGCCTGCCCCAGCGTGCGCACCAGCAGGGTCTTGCCGAGGCCCGGCACGCCCTCGAGCAGGCAGTGGCCGCCGGCAAGCAGGCCGACGAGCAGCTGCTCGACGACGGCGTGCTGGCCGACGATCGTGGTCGCGATCGCGGCGCGCAGGTCGGCCAGGCGGACGATGCGCGACTGCACTTCGGATTCGGTAAGGGCTGTGCTCATGCGCTTTGCTCTTTGTAGGAGCGCCCCATGGGCGCGACCTCTGTCAGGATGAAAGGTGAACCGTGGCGAGCATGCCCGGACGGTCGCGGGCATGGCCCACTCCTACGGCAGGCGGATCGGTGGGGACTGGTCATGCCGTCAGCGCATACACCACGATGTTCACCGCAAACTTCGTGTTGTCCTCGGCAAGGAAGCGCTTGTTGCGCCAGTCGTAGTCCCATTCGCAGCCGTAGTCCTTGTTGCTGTACAGCAGGCCCAGCCGCCCGTCGATCTGGATGCCCTTCAGGTAGTCGTGCACGAGATCGTCGCCCCAGCCGTTGAGCTCGAAGCCGGTCGCCGGCGGGCCGTCCGGGAAGCGGAAGAAGCTGCTGTAGAGCGGGTGGTTGTTCGGCAGCTTCGCCAGCGCCCTCGGCCCGAAGATCGACGCCATCTGCGCCTCGAACGACTTCGCGAACAGGCCGTCGATGTCGTGGTTGCAGTCGTCGACGAACACGAACCCGCCGTTGCGCACGTAGCGCTCGAAGTTGCGCCGCTCGGCAGGATTGAACTCGACCAGCCTGCGCCCGGCGAGGTAGCAGAACGGCGCCGACAGCATCTTCGGATCCGCCAGGTCCAGCACGTGCTCCTCCGGATCCACGCGCAGGCTGGTGTAGTCGATCAGCGAGGTGATGACGTTCGACGGCATGCGCTCGTCGACGTCCCAGTCGCCGGAGTCGTAGCGCAGCCGGGTGAACCAGAAGTCCCAGGCGGCGGACTGCGCACGCAGCGTCGGCAGCGCCAATGCGGCGGCTGCACCGACCATCGCCTGCAGGGACTCTCGTCGGTTCATCGATTCAGGACATTGCCACACATCGACCCAGCCCGCACAACACCCCGGTTGCCGGCTCATTCACCACACGTGCCGCTGGAAATCGCAGACCCGGAGGGCGGCAGGCCGCGCCCTCCGGGTCCGGTGGGATCCAGCGGCTTGATGTGGAATCAAAAGCTTGCCAGAGCCATCACACCGCATCCGACAGCGACGTGAACGTGAAATCCCGCAGCCGCATCGGCGGAATCATCATCGCGAAGCGCGACTCGTCCCCGCTCACCCGCACCGGCTTGCCCAGCTCGTCGATGTTGTTGAGCATGATCACCGGCGACTCGTTGAAGCGGAAGTTCTTGACCGGGTGCCGGATCTGTCCGTTCTCGATGTAGAACGTGCCGTCGCGGGTCAGGCCGGTGAGCAGGACGGTCTGCGGATCGACCATGCGGATGTACCAGGTGCGGGTGACGAGGATGCCGCGCTCGGTCTCGCGCACCAGGTCGGCGGTCGACTTGCTGCCGCCGGACATGATCAGGTTGCCCGGCATCGCCACCGCCTCCCTGCCCTGCTGCTGCGCCCAGTAGCGCGAGTACAGCATGTTGGCGATCTTGCCGTTCTCGATCACCGGCATGCGCCTGCGCGGCTGTCCTTCGCCATCCCAGGGCAGCACCGGCACGTCGGGGTCGGCTGGGTCGGTCCAGATGTTGACCTGCGGGTCGTAGACCTGCTCGCCGAGCTTGTTGCCGCCGCCCTTCTTCGACAGGAAGCTGCGGCCTTCGTCGGCCTGGCGCGCGTCGAAGAAGTACATCATGAACGAGACCAGCCCGGCGGCCGCGTGCGGCTCGAGGATCACGGTGTACTTGCCCGGCTCCAGCGCCTTGGCGTCGGCCGACTCCTGCCCCTTGCGGATGGCGATGGCGACGTCGCGCCCGGCGTCGAACTGCGAGATGTCGGTGACGTTGCGCCCCACCCAGCCGGAGCCGCGCCCGTCCTCGGTGCGCACGGTGCAGGTGTAGTCGGCGCTGGTCTGGGTCTGGTAGCCGAAATTTCCATTGCTGTTGGCGATCGCGGTGAACGACTGGCCGTCCTCGAGGAAGCCGGCGGCAACCAGGCCGGCCGACTTGCACGGCGCGATCGAATCCGCCGCGACCTTCGCCCGGAACTCCGGCGTGATCGCCGCGGTCGCTGCGCTGAAGGTGCTGGTCGACGCATAGTCCTGCCTGCCGATCGCCGGCATGAACTCGGGGTTCTCCGGCGCCAGCCGCGCGAGGTCCTCGGCTCGGCGCACCACGCGCTCTAGCGAGGCGTCGTCGAACTCGTTGATGGTCGCAGTGCCCACGCGCTTGCCGAACGCGACGCTGACCGCCAGCTCGACGTTGTCGACGATGCCGCTGGTCGACACGTTGTTCAGCGCGAAGCGGATGTTGCCGCTGGTGCCGCCGCCGAGGGTCGCGGTGCATTCGTCCGCGGTCGACAGCGCGATGACCTTGTCGAGGATGGCCTTGGCTTCGGCTTCGGTGAAGATGCTCATGTGATGGGGTCTCCTGTGCCGGTCAGCCGAGCGAGCGCGCGGTGTTGATGACGTTGATGCCGTTGAAGCGCGCGGTGCTCGAGCCATGCGAGACCGCCGACACCTGCCCGGGCTGGCCCTTGCCGTCGAAGAACGAGCCACCCATGCGGTAGTCGGACTCGTCGCAGACCGCGGAGCAGGCGTTCCAGAACTCCGGCGTGCGGATCTGGTAGGCCACGTCCTCGATCATCTGCGTGATCGCGCCATCCTTGATCTCGTAGAACAGCTGGCCGCCGAACTGGGCGTTGTAGCGCTGCTGGTCGATCGAGAAGGAGCCGTCGCCGATGATGTAGATGCCGTTCTCGACGTCCTTGACCAGGTCGGCCACGGACAGCTTCGACTTGCCCGCCGCCAGCGAGACGTTGGCCATGCGCTGGAACTGCACGCTCGACCAGGAGTCGGCGTAGCAGCAGCCGTCGGACTCTGTCTTGCCGAGGATGTGGGCCTGGTCGCGGATGGTCTGGTAGTCGACCAGGATGCCGTCGCTGATCAGGTCCCAGCGCTTGCACTTCACGCCCTCGTCGTCGTAGCCCACCGCACCGAGGCTGCCGGGCTGGGTCTTGTCGGCGAAGATCGTCACCTGGTCGCTGCCGTACTGGAACTTCGACTCGCGCTTGTCGAGCGTGGCGAAGCTGGTGCCGGCGTAGTTGGCCTCGTAACCGAGCACGCGATCGAGCTCCAGCGGATGCCCGACCGACTCGTGGATGGTCAGCCAGGTGTGCGAGGGGTCGAGCACCAGGTCGTACTTGCCCGGCTTGACCGAGGGCGCCTTCAGC
This sequence comes from Luteimonas sp., assembly GCA_035444805.1. GTDB lineage: Bacteria > Pseudomonadota > Gammaproteobacteria > Xanthomonadales > Xanthomonadaceae > Luteimonas. The sequence goes on from DAOMPM010000002.1 coordinate 56,641, forward strand.
TTCTCCTGCGCCTGCTTGGCGGCGGCGACCGCGTCCTCGACCATGTCGTAGGACAGGCCGTAGTTGACCACGCCGTTGGGCGAGACGAACTTCTGCGAGCGGTCACCGTCGAGGTATTCGTAGCCCAGGCCCACCGGCGCCGACAGCCCCTCGCGGGTGCGGAACTTGCCGCTGGCCTTGTCGATCGCGGTCACCGTCATCGGTGCCCAGATCCGGTGCACGTCCTGGTCGATGTACGAGCCGTCGGTCGAGGCGAAGTACTTCTGCTCGTTGACCTGGAACAGGGTGGAGTTGACGAAACTGGCGCCGGCATTCATCGCCGCGGCGTTGACCGACAGCAGCAGGTCGACCTTGTCCTTGATCGGCACTTCCATCGCATTGCGGCGGATCGGCGTCTTCCACGACACCTCACCGAACGCGGGGGCGCTGGCGAACCGCACCGGCTCGGTCTGGACCCTGGCGTTGGCCTTGGCGATCGCGACGGCCCGGCGCGCGGCCTGGGCCACCGAGTCGGCGGTCAGGCCGTTGGTCGCGGCGAAGCCCCAGGCGCCGTCGGCGATCACGCGCACGCCGACGCCGGTGGACTCGGTGTTGACCACGTTCTGCACCTTGTCCTCGCGGGTCATCACGAACTGGCGCAGGTAGCGGCCGATGCGCACGTCGCAGTAGCTGCCGCCGGCATCGCGCGCGGCCTGCAGCGCCGCGTCGGCGAGCTGTTTCTTCACCGCGACGTCCAGCGACGTCACCAGTTGTTCGGCGGCGATCGCCTTGCCGAGCCAGGACGGCAGCACCAGGCTGCCCGCGCCAAGGCCGCTCAGGGCCAGGAAGTCTCGTCGTTGCAAGGCCATTCTCCGCTCGCGATGATCCAGCGATTCTCGACGCTGGCCCGCACCGGCGCAAATGACTTTCGGCATGGTCCGAAGGCCGCACTTGGACATCGGCCATCGAAACCGGCGACTGGAACGCCCGCATGCGGGTCCGCGGGCGATGCCGGGCAGCGGTCGCCCTGCAATCGCGCCCGTGGCATGCTGCGACCATGCCTCCCGACACCGCCAAGGACCCTCGATCCGCCGTGCCCGGCAGCGTCGTCCGCCCCGTCGAACGCTGGCGCGGCGGCAGCCACCGGCTGCTCGACGACCATGTGGCCGAGGAAGTGCCGGTCGCCTTCGTCTACAACGACGAACCCTTCGCGGTGATGATGGCGACGCCGACCGACCTGCATGATTTCGCCACCGGCTTCGCGCTCAGCGAAGGCATCGTGGAGCGGGCCGAAGACGTGGCCATCGAGCGCGTCGAGGAGTTCATCGAGGGGGTCGAGATCCGCCTGCGCATTCCCGCCGCACGCGCGGAGGCGCTGGCCCTGCGCCGGCGCAGCATGAGCGGGCGCAGCGGCTGCGGCGTCTGCGGCAGCGAACTGCTGGAGGCGGCGCTGCGCTATCCGCCGCCGGTGTCCAGCGACGTGCGCGTGACCACCGCGGCGCTGCGGCAGGCGCTGGGCGGGCTGCGCGAGGCACAGCAGATCACCGCGGCCACCGGCGCCGCACACGCGGCGGGCTGGGCCTCGCTGGACGGCGAGCTGCTGCTGGCGCGCGAGGACGTGGGACGGCACAACGCGCTCGACAAGCTGATCGGCGCAATGCACGCGGCCGGGCATGATCCGGCGAACGGCTTCCTGGTCGTCACCAGCCGCGCCAGCTACGAGATGGCGATGAAGGCCGCCAGCGTCGGCATCGCCTTCATGGCCGCGATCTCGGCGCCGACGGCGCTGGCGATCTCGCTGGCCGAACGGGCGAACCTCACGCTGGTCGGCTTCGCGCGCGACGACGGCCAGGCGGTGTACACGCACGGGCAGCGGCTGGTGGCGACATGAGCAAGGGTCCGGTGATCCGCGATTACGATCGCCCCGCCGGCGGCTGGGACGCGCTCAAGAGCGTCGCCCGGCAGCTGCTGAAGGAGGACGTCGGTCTCGGCGGCGCGAAGGCGCTGCTCGGCACCAACCAGCCCGACGGCTTCGACTGCCCCGGCTGCGCTTGGCCGGATCGCGACCACACCTCCACCTTCGAGTTCTGCGAGAACGGCGCCAAGGCCGTCGCCGCCGAGGCCACGCGCCATCGCGCCGGGCCTGAGCTGTTCGGCCGCTACAGCGTGGCGCAGCTGGCGGAATACAGCGACCACTGGCTGGAGCAGCAGGGCCGCCTGACCACGCCGATGCGCTACGACGCAGCGACGGATCACTATCTGCCGGTGACCTGGGACGAGGCCTTCGCCCTGGTCGCTGCGCACCTCAACGCCCTGCCCTCGCCCGACGAGGCGATCTTCTACACCTCGGGCCGCACCTCCAACGAAGCCGCCTTCCTCTACCAGCTGTTCGTGCGCGAGTACGGCACCAACAACTTCCCCGACTGCTCGAACATGTGCCACGAGTCGTCGGGCACCGCGCTGAAGCCGCAGGTCGGCGTCGGCAAGGGCACGGTGTCGCTGCAGGACTTCGAACAGGCCGACTGCATCCTGGTGTTCGGGCAGAACCCGGGCACCAACCATCCGCGCATGCTCGGCGAACTGCGCGACGCGGCGAAGCGTGGCTGCAGGATCGCGGCCTTCAACCCGCTGCGCGAGCGCGGGCTGGAGCGCTTCGCCGATCCGCAGGACAAGCTGGAGATGATGCGCGGCGGCTCGACGAAGATCACGTCGGATTACTTCCAGCTGAAGATCGGCGGCGACCTGGCTGCGGTCAAGGGCATCATCAAGCACGTGCTGGAGCGCGACGCGCAGGCGCTGGCGCGCGGTGATGCCTCACTGCTCGACCGCGCTTTCATCGCGGAACACACCACCGGTTTCGAGGCCTTCGCCGACGATGTGCAAGCGGAACGCTGGGACACGATCGTGGCGGAGTCGGGGCTGGACGAAACCCAGCTGCGCCAGGCCGGCGATCTCTACCTGCAGTCCGAACGCGTGATCGCCTGTTGGGGCATGGGCATCACCCAGCACCGGCACTCGGTGGCGACGATCCAGATGATCGCCAACCTGATGCTGCTGCGCGGGAACATCGGCCGCCCCGGCGCCGGCCTGTGCCCGGTGCGCGGCCACAGCAACGTGCAGGGTGACCGCACGATGATGATCTGGGAGCGGCCGCCCGCGGACTTCCTCGACCGGTTGCAGGACGTGTTCGGCTTCGATCCGCCGCGAACCGACGGTTACGACACCATCGGCGCGATCGAGGCGATGATCGACGGCCGAGCGAAGGTGTTCTTCGCCATGGGCGGCAACTTCGCCGTGGCCACGCCCGACAGCGATGCCACCGCGCGCGGCCTGCGCAACTGCGCACTGACCGTCCACGTCACCACCAAGCTCAACCGCAGCCACCTGGTGCACGGCCGCGAGGCGCTGATCCTGCCCTGCCTTGGGCGCACCGAGATCGACGTGCAGGCCGCCGGGCCGCAGGGCGTGACCGTCGAGGATTCGATGAGCATGGTGCACATGTCCGCGGGCATCCGGCCGCCGGCCTCGGACACGCTGCTGTCGGAGCCGGCGATCGTGGCGCGGCTGGCGCAGGCGACGCTGGGCGCGCGCTCGAAGCTCGACTGGGCCTGGCTGGTCGAGGACTACGACCGCATCCGCGACCTGATCGCGCAGCTGTTCGACGACTTCCACGACTTCAACGCCCGCGTGCGCGTGCCCGGCGGCTTCCGCCTGTCCAACGGCGCGCGCGAGCGACGCTGGGACACGACTTCGGGCAAGGCGGCCTTCGTCGCGGCCGCTGTGCCGGTGGACAACCCGATCCATCGCGCACGCAGCGCGTCCGCGCAACCTGTGTTCACGCTGGCCACGATGCGTTCGCACGACCAGTACAACACCACCGTCTACGGCCTCGACGACCGCTACCGCGGCGTCTTCGGCGAGCGCCGGGTGCTGTTCATCCATCGCGACGACATCGCCGCACTGGGCCTGCACGCCGGCGACTGGGTCGACCTGGAAAGCCTGCACGACGACGGCGTGCGCCGGCAGGCCAGGCGCTTCCTGCTGGTGGAGTACGACATCCCGCGCGGCTGCCTCGCCGCGTACTACCCGGAAACCAATCCGCTGGTGCCGCTGTCGAGCTACGCCGACGGCTCGCGCACGCCGACCTCGAAGTCGATCCCGGTCATCGTGACTGCGCATGTCGCCGGTTCGCAGGGCATGCGCCAGCGCGACATCCCCGCCGCCGTTGTCCGCTGACCCCGCCCTTGCCGCCGCACTGCTGGCCGAACTGGCGGGTGCGCCCGACGGCGTATCGCTGCCGCGCCTGTGCAAGCGCCTGGGCGTGCGCATGAGCGTGCTGATGCGCACCCTGGCGTGGATCGGCGAAGACGACGTCGGCGGCGTGCGCGGCGCCGGCTGGGTGCGCACGGTCGAGGACGGCGCGCGCACGCTGGCGGTGCTGACGGAGGCGGGGCGGGCGCAAGCGGCTTCCCTCTCCCCGTAGCACTCCCGTGGGAGCAAATTCGTGTCAAACACTTACAACATCGTCATTCCCGCGAAAGCGGGAATCCAGCATTTGTACCTCGATGTCCATGGATGACCAGACATTCGTCTGTTGAAGAGCGCTTCCCGCTTTCGCGGGAATGACGAGAATGTGGACACTTGAGTAAAAAATGCTCGTGAGGCTGAAGCAGCGGCGGGATTGGCGGAAGGAAGTGGGAGTCGAACCCACCCGGGACAGGCTCGCTGCCCCAACCGGATTTGAAGTCCGGCCGCCCCACCGGGGACGATTTCCTTCCGTTGCAGCGCGATGGTGGCGCCGACGGCAGAGTTTCACACGAAATGCCATCCCGGCCCCGGCTTGATCCGGGGGCGGTCGCCCCCGGCGTACACAGCCCGCCTGTCATCCCGACCCCGGACTTGATCCGGGGGAGGGATCTGCTTCTCCGCTGGCCACAGTTCCCCGGGACAGCAGATCCCTCACTGCGTTCGGGATGACAAGTGTCGGCGCGATCACCACCCCCGGTTCACGCCATCGGACCGTCGTCAAACAGATCGGCGCGGTGCGGGTTGATCCGGCGCAGATCGCCCTTGCGCAGGGTCAGGCCGAGGCCATCGAAGAAGTCGAGGATCTCGATCGCGACCTTGCGGCCGTTGTGCACGCGGTCACGGAAGGCGGCTGCGGGAAACCAGCCGTCGGTGCTGGACGCGGCAACGTCTCGCACGATCGCCGCCATCTCGCTCACCACGCTGCGGTCGAAGAAATGGTCGAGGGCGATGCGGTCGCTGCGGCCCAGGCGCTGGGTCAGGCGCAGCACGCGCCGCACTTCGCGCTCGTCGATGGCGAATTCGTTGGCGAAATCACGCACCCGCGGCGGACGGAAGCGGGCCTCGCCCAGCAGCTGCGGGCGGATGCGCTGCCACAGCGCCTCGTCCTCCGCAGACATCCGCACCTCGTGCCCGGGCAGGCGCACGAAGGCGCCGTCGAGCGCGATTCGGCCCGCGTCGGCCTCGCGGTGCAGAAAGGCGAGGAACACCTCCTTCGGCAGGCGCGGTTCGAGCGACAGCCGCAGTTTCTCGCGGCCGAGGCCGGCGAGGTCGGGACTGGTTTCGTGGAAAGCGTCGAGCGTCGACACCAACCCGTCGCGCAGCGCCGCCAGGTGCGCCGCCGAGAGTGCGTACGTGCCGATGACCTGCGCATCCGCCGCTGCACACAGGCCCGGGCCGGCAGCCGCATCCAGCGCACGGTCACGCAGGAACGCCGGCAGCCCCACCGGGGCGACGGCCAGCAGCTGCTTCAGGGCAACGCCCGGATCGGTGTCATGCGCGGCCTGCAGCCACGCCAGCCGCTGCGGCGTGCCGCGCTTGCGCGACGGCGCGCGCAGGTCGACGAAATGGCCGCCGCCGAGACTGCGGCTGGCGCTGGTGTCGCGCAGCACGAAGCAGTCGCCGACGGCAGCGGCGATCGGCCGCTCCAGCACGATCTGCACCAAGCCCGCCTCGCCCGGCGCCAGGTCGCCGGCCAGCGGCACGATGCGCGCGCCGACCTCCACCGCGTGGCTGTGCAGTCGCGCCGGGAACCACGTGGTCACCGGCTTCGTCTCCGACGGCAGCACGCGCAGCACCGCATCGATGCGGTCACCGGGCGCGTGCAATGCCGGCGCGAGGATCACGTCGCCGCGTTCGATCGCGTCCTTCGTCACGCCCTCGCCGGCAAGGTTCAGCGCGCAGCGCTGGCCGGCAACGCCGAACTCGGCCTTGTGGTCCTGGGCATGGATGCCGCGCACGCGCGCCGGCAGGCCGAGCGGACTGACCGTCACCGTGTCGCCCACCGCCACGCGCCCGGAGAGCACCATGCCGGTGACCACGGTGCCGGCGCCGGACAGGGTGAAACTGCGGTCGACGGCGAGGCGGAACGCGCCACCGGATCCGCGCGCGGGCGTCGCCGCCTCGGCCTGCGCCAGCAGCGCGCGCAGGGCATCGATGCCCTCTCCGTCCAGGCTCGATACCGGCAGCACGGGTGCGTCGGCCAGGCCGGTGCCCGACAGCGCGGCGCGGACCTGCATCTCCACGTCCTCGCGTCGCGCGGGGTCGGCGAGGTCGGCCTTGGTCATCGCCACCGCGCCGGTGGACACGCCGAGCAGGTCGAGGATGGCGATGTGCTCGCGCGTCTGCGGCATCACGCCATCGTCGGCAGCCACGACCAGCAGCGCAAAATCGATGCCGCCGGCGCCGGCGAGCATGGTGCGCACCAGCTTCTCGTGCCCGGGCACGTCGACGAAGCCGGTGATCGCACCGCCGCCGAGGTCGGTGTAGGCGAAGCCGAGGTCGAGGGTGATGCCGCGCGCCTTCTCCTCGGCGAGGCGGTCGGCGTCGACGCCGGTCAGCGCCTTCACCAGCGCGGTCTTGCCGTGGTCGATGTGGCCCGCTGTGCCGACGATCACGACGCCGACAGCTCCGCAAGGCTGGACAGCAGTGCTTGGTCCTCGTCCAGGCAGCGCAGGTCGAGCACCAGCGCGCCGTCGCGGATGCGGCCGACGACGGGCACCGGCAGCGCGCGCAGGCGCGCGGCGAGGCGTTCGGGCGCGTCGCCGCCATTGCCGGTCAGGCGCAGGCCCGCGCTGGCGATGGTGTCGACCGGCAGCGCGCCGGAGCCGACCTGGCTTTGGCAATCGCAGGTTTCGGCTGCGAAGCCGTGCGGGCGCAGCAGCGCCTCGACCTGCGGCGCGAGGCGCGCGGCCTGCGCGGCGATGTCGGCCTGCGAGCGCGCCAGCATCCGCAGCGTCGGCAGCCGCTGGACGAGGCGATCCGGATCACGGTACAGGCGCAGCGTCGCCTCCAGCGCGGCGAGTCGGATCTTGTCCAGGCGCAGCGCGCGGCGCAGCGGATTGCGGTCGATCCGTTCGATCAGCTCGCGACGCCCGACGATGAAGCCGGCCTGCGCGCCGCCGAGCAGCTTGTCGCCGGAGAAAGTCACGAGGTCGGCGCCTTCGGCGACGGCTTCGGCCACGGTCGGTTCGCGGCGCAGTCCGAAACGCGACAGGTCGAGCAGCGAGCCGGAGCCAAGATCGTTGAGCAGGGGCACGTCAGCGCGCCGCGCGATCGCGGCCAGCTCCGGCGCCGCCACTTCGGCGGTGAAGCCTTCGATGCGGTAGTTGGAGGTATGCACCTTCAGCAGCAGGCCGGTGTCCGGACCGAGTGCGTCCTCGTAGTCGCGCGCATGGGTGCGGTTGGTGGTGCCGACCTCGACCAGGCGCGTGCCGGCGCGGGCCATGATGTCGGGCATGCGGAAGGCGCCGCCGATCTCGATCAGCTCGCCGCGCGAGACGATCGCCTCGCGGCCCTCGCCGAAACTGTTGAGCGCGAGCAGCACCGCGCCGGCATTGTTGTTGACCACCAGCGCGTCCTCGGCGCCGGTCAGCTCGCGCAGCAGGTCGCGCAGGTGGTCGTCGCGGCGGCCGCGGCCACCTTCGCCGAGGTCGAACTCCAGCGCCACCGGATGCGCCATCGCCGCGCAGGCGGCGGCGATCGCCTCGTCGGGCAGCAGCGCGCGTCCGAGGTTGGTGTGCAGCACGGTGCCGCTGAGATTCAGCACCGGGCGCAAGCCGGACAGCGCACCCGCGTCGAGCGCGGCAGCGACGCGCCCCGGCAGCGCGGCGACAATCGCTGCGCCCTCGCCGCCCGCGCGGATTTCTCCACGCATCCGCACCAGCTCCACGCGCAGCGCCGCGACCACCAGCGCACGGCCATGCACGTCGACCAGCACCCCGCCCGCGTCCGACTGCAGGAAGGCATCGACCGACGGCAGCGCGCGCAGCGCCTCCATCAGTAGCCCACGAGGAAGGGATTGAAGCCGCCGCGACGCACGCCGGCATCGCGCATCAGGATGTCGAGGCCGAGGCTGCCGACATCGTCGGCCACCGGGTCGAGGCTGGGATTCTTCACCTGGTAGAAGATCTTCACCCACGACCCGCATTCACGGCAGGTCTCGGCCTTGACCGTGGCCTCGTCGGTGCCGACCGAACGATACGTCAGGCCCTTGTTCGAGCCGCAGCACAGGCACTTCACCCGCACTTCGTTCCACTGCGTGGCGCAACCGGCGCAGCTGGCGTAGCGCACGTTCTCGATGCCCTGCGCACCCAGTACCGACGAGGTGACCGGCCGTCCACCGCAGGCCGGGCAGACGCCGACCGCCACCGGCACCAGTGCGCCAGCGTCCAGGCGCGCCGCGAGCCGCCCGAGATGCACCTGCACCGCGGCCGCGGCGAACAGGTGCGGCGCGGCGCTGTCGGCCGGGATCTCGTCGCCCAGCACGTTACCCATCAGCCACTGTCGGTCGCGCACGTCGGCGGCGAGGACCGCTTCGAGCGCGCTGCGCGCCGCGTCCGGCATCTCCAGCGCGGTCGCGCCGTCGAGCAGGGCCTGCAGCGTGTCGGCGAGCGCGGGGTCGTCGACCAGCGCCTGGCGGTCGATCGGCGGCATGCCGGCCTGCGACGCGCGCGTGGCAACCTCGGGCGAAAGCGCCGCGACCGCCGGCAGGGTCACCGCCAGCCGCGCCTGCAGGCGCGAAAGTTCGGCGAGGAAACGCAGGTAGTCCGCCAGCTCGTTGCTGTCGGCGAGGAAGGCGAAGCGCCGCGCACGCGCCTGGAACAGCGCCACCGGATCCGGCAGCAGCGCCAGCGGCGGCTTCGGTACGCCGCCGATCAGCGAGGGGTCGGGCTGTGGGTCAAACTGGGGTTCGTCGGCCATGGGGCAGCATAGGCCAAAGGGGGCGGAGGAAATCAATCCTGTCTGAGTTGGGCATTTATCCGACAGTCCGCCCGAACGGTTGGAATCGCGACCGCACTCCCATATCGGTCAATTCTCTAGCGTAAGGCAGACCACAAGCGAAGAGTGCGGCAGCGTCATGCCGCTAGCGATACAAGCGTTCAAGCACCACTCTCAAGTCGACTATCGATTCCAATGCACGCTGGCGACGACTCAACTCATCGTAGACCTTGCTCTTTCTATCAATGTTGTGCATAGCCTCATCTCCATTGTCCCTGATTCTTTCCATAGGGAAGCGCAGTTCCGAAAGAGTATCCGACAAGTCTTCGACGAGATCTTTCAACCCCTTACCCCAAAGCCCAAGCCCTCTCGGGTTTGGCTTGGTGAGTTCAATCCCGAACTCAGCAGCACGATCTTTTATTGCAATCTCCATGATCGAGCGCGTCATAGCCAGAACAGAGAAGAAATGGCCAAACGCAAAACTCCTGTATGTCTCCTCAAGTCGAATCTTGATGTGCTGGGGAAGCCGGTGGATATTCTGTCCAATGACAGGCTCTGTTTCACGGAAACTATTCAACCAGCTGTCTGGCTTGAACCAGCTTGCACTCACAAGCTTGTCAGCTAAATCCAACTCATCTTCACTGTACTCGCCAGTATCCAGCGTTCGGTGATTTTCTATCCCAACCCAGAATATCTCCAAAACTGGATTACGCTCACGATCACGGTGTTGTGAATAAAAGGGATCAGAGCCAGCCTTCTCAAGGAGCCGGTCTATCTTTTGCTTCCAGTCGGATGCCATGGGACGAAGCACATTACGTAAGCGCGCGATGCTTTCGTTGTATGAAAGCCGCTGATAGCCTTCATCCATCGAGGCTTCTTGAAGCAGATCATCACATTGCTGCACCGTGTCAATCAACTTTTCCGCCAACTGCAACTTCTCGAGCAATCCATTCTCTGCATCGTTACGAACAGATCGGATTTGTTCGTGATGCTCGTTTGCCAGCCCGATAAGCGTCTGGAACTTTACTTCACGTGCATCTTGGTTCATCGCATCCGTCACGAAAAGCGGCTCACAATCGGCCCGCCCAGTGATCCGGCCTGAGGCCGAAAGGGACGGACGTAATTAATGCGAAAGGGCGAAAGGGGACGGAGGTAATTAAGCTTCAATGACTTGAAGTCACTGGATCCCCGCCTTCGCGGGGATGACAGCCCTGTTTCATCGTTGCCCTAACCGCGATCGTCCTGCCGCGCCACCAGCGCCCGCAGCCACTTGCGATGGTGCCGCCAGGCCCAGCCGCCGGTCACGGTGCCGCGTGTCATCGCGCGCAGGGTGCCGCGGGTCCAGATCGCGGCGTAGACGTGCAGCACGAACAGCAGCAGCATCAGCAGCGCCGACACCGCGTGCACGGCCAGTGCGGCACGGCGCACGGGGATCGACACGAGGTTCGGGAAATACTCTTCCCAGACCGCCACGCCGCTGAGCAGCAGCAGCGCGAGCAGGCCGGCCATGCCCCAGAACATCAGCTTCTGGCCGGCGTTGTACTTGCCCAGCTCGGGCAGGTTCTCCTCATTGCCCTTCATCACGTCGCCGAGCTTCCGGGTCCACTCGCCATCTTCCTTGCGCGGCAGGTTCAGCCGCCACATCTGCACGAACAGGCCGAAGAAGCTCAGCGCCATCACCACGCCGACGATCGGGTGCAGCCAGCGCGCGGTCTGGCCGCCGCCGAACAGCGCGGTGAGTCCGTACAGCGAGGGGTGGAAGAAGGCGAAGCCGGTCAGCAGCAGCACCACCGCGCAGATCGCGGTGAGCCAGTGGTTGGCGCGGGTGAAGCCGCGGTAGCGGCTCACCTCGACCGGCTGCCGCTGCACGATGGCGTCGCCCGGGGCGACGATGCCGCGATCGGTGCTCGTGGTGCTCATGGCGAACCCTCCCGGTCACTCCCATCGACCAGTGCCTGCGCCTCGCGCTCTTCTTCCTCGCTGACCTTGTTGGCGCGCGCGAACAGCCCGTGCAGCGCCGCGCCGGCAATGGCGACGCCGGCCGCGACCAGGCCCACGGTCTTGGCCGGGCCCTTCCAGGCCTCGACCGTCGACGAGATCTTCGGATCCGCCGGCAGGTCCGCGTACAGCCCGGGCTGGTCGGCGTGGTGCAGCACGTACATCACGTGGGTGCCGCCGACGCCCTGCGGGTCGTACAGGCCGGCGTTGTCGAAGCCACGCGACTTGAGGTCGGCGATGCGCCCCTCGGCGTGGGTGATCATGTCCTCCTTGGTGCCGAACACGATCGCCTGGGTCGGGCAGGCCTTGGCGCAGGCCGGCCCCTGCCCCACCGCGACGCGGTCCGAGCACAGCGTGCACTTCTTCGCCACGTGCGCGGTCTTGGAGATGCGCGGGATGTCGAACGGGCAGCCGGCGACGCAGTAGCCGCAGCCGATGCAGTTCTCGGAGATGAAGTCGACGATGCCGTTGGAGTACTGCACGATCGCGCCCGGCGCCGGGCAGGCCTTGAGGCAGCCCGGGTCCTCGCAGTGCATGCAGCCGTCCTTGCGGATCAGCCATTCGAGGTCGCCGCTGTCCGGGTTCTCGTACTCGCTGAAGCGCATCAGCGTGTACATGTCCGGCGTCAGGTCGTGCGGATTCTCGTAGACGCCGACGTTCGACTCGACCTCCGGATGGGTGTCGTTCCACTCCACGCAGGCGGTCTGGCAGGCCTTGCAGCCGATGCACTTGGAGACATCGATCAGCTTGGCGACCTTGGTCAACTGCCGCTCCGGCGCCGGCACGTTGGCCGTGGCAGAAACCTTGACCACGTCGCCGGGCAGCAGGTTCGAAGCCAGTGGCTGCACCGGCGGGTTCGCCGCCGCGGTCAGCGGCTGCGGTGCGCGTTCGCTGCTCATGCCGGCACCTCCTGTTCCGCGGCCCGTTCGATGTTGACCAGGTAGGCCTTGAACTCGGGCGTCTCGATGTTGGCGTCACCGACGAACGGCCCCAGCGAGTTCGAGCCGAAGCCCTTGCGCGCGGCGCCCTTGAAGCCCCAGTGGATCGGGATGCCGACCACGTGCACGGTCTTGCCGTCGCAGGTCAGCGGGCGGATGCGCTTGGTCACCACCGCCTTGGCCCAGATCTGGTTGCGCGAGGACCACACCCGCACCCGGTCGCCCCTGGCGATGCCGCGATCGGCCGCCAGTTCCTCGCTGATCTCGACGAAGAACTCCGGCTGGGTGGTGGCGTTGACGCGGTTGTGCTTGGTCCAGTAGTGGAAGTGTTCGGTCAGCCGGTAGGACGTGGCGACGCAGGGGAACTCGTCGCTGTTGCCCAGCCCGGCCAGGTCGTCCGGGAAGATGCGTGCGACCGGATTGCCGCGCAGCTTGCGGTTGAGCGGATTCTCCACCGGGCTTTCGAACGGCTCCATGTGCGTCGGGAACGGTCCGTCGCGCATCAGCTTGCGCGAGAACAGGCGGCTGGCGCCCTCGGGGTTCATGATGAACGGGCCGACTTCGCGCGGCTTGGCGGTGACCGCGATGTCGGGCACGTCCGGCCCGACCCAGCGTTCGCCGTTCCATTCGATCAGCACCCGGCTCGGGTCCCAGGGCTTGCCGTCGAGGTCGCACGAGGCGCGGTTGTACAGCACGCGCCGGTTGGCCGGCCACGTGAACGCCCAGTTCGGGTGCACGCCCATGCCGCTGGGATCGCTGTTGTCGCGGCGCGCCATCATGTTGCCGGCTTCGGTGAAGGCACCGGTGTAGATCCAGCAGGCGCCATTGGTCGAGCCGTCGTCGCGCATCTGGCCGAAGCTGGACAGCTGCTGGCCCTTGCCCACCAGTACCTTCGACGGATCGGCCGGATCGCGCAGGTCCTCCAGCGCGGCGCCGTTGAGCTCCTTGGCAAGCTCGGCCGCCGTGGGATGCAGCGGGTCGGCGTAGTTCCAGGTCAGGTTGAGGATCGGCTCGGGCACCTTGCCGCCTTCTTCCTCGTACAGCTTGCGCACGCGCAGGAACAGGTTGGCCATGATCCAGACGTCGGTCCTGGCATCGCCCGGCGGGGTCGCCCCGGCCCAGTGCCACTGCAGCGCCCGGCCCGAACTCACCGTCGCGCCCTCGTCCTCGGCGAAGCAGGTCGTGGGCAGCTCCAGCACCTCGGTCTGGATCGACGCGGTGTCGACGTCGTTGTAGATGCCGTGGTTCTCCCAGAACGAGGCGGTCTCGGTTTCCAACGGGTCCATGACCACGATCAGCTTCACCTTGGAGAAAGCTTCGGTGAGCTTGGCGCGGTTCGGGAACGCCATCAGCGGGTTGAAGCCCTGGAAGAAGTAGATGTTCACCTCGCCCCGGGTCGCCATGTCGAACATGCGCATCGCGTCGTATTCGGGCACGTCGAGCTTGGGCAACCAGTCGTAACCCCAGCCGTTGCCTGCGGTGGCGGCATCGCCCCACATCGACTTCATGAAACTGACCATGAACTTGCGGTAGTTCTGCCAGTAGCTCATCTGGTTGGGGCGCAGCGGCTTGTTGCCCCGGGTCGACATGTAGGTCTCGAAGTCGGGCTCGCTCTCCTTGGGAATCGCCAGGTAGCCGGGGATCAGGTTCGACATCAGGCCGACGTCGGTGAGCCCCTGGATGTTGGAGTGGCCGCGCAGCGCGTTCATGCCGCCGCCGGGCACGCCGATGTTGCCCAGTATCAGCTGCAGCATGGCCATGCCGCGGATGTTCTGCGCGCCCTTGGAGTGCTGGGTCCAGCCGAGCGCGTACATCGAGGTCATGGTCTTCGTCGGCGACGCCGTCTCGCCGATCATTTCGCAGATCTTGAGGTAGCGGTCCCTGGGCGTGCCGCACACGTTCTCGACGAACTCCGGCGTGTACACCTCGACGTGCTGCCTGAGCAGGTTCCACACGCAGCGCGGATGCTGCAGGGTCGGGTCGCTCAGGACGTAGCCGTCGTCGCCGAACTGGTACTCCCAGCTGGACTGGTCGTAGGCGCGCTTGTCCTCGTCATAGCCGGTGAACAGGCCGTCCTGCCAGCCGAAGTCGTCGCGCACCAGGAACGAGGCGTTGGTGTAGTTGCGGAGGTAGTCCCACTGCACCTTGTCGTTGGCGATGCACCAGCGGATCACGCCCATCAGGAAGGCGATGTCCGAACCGGGGCGGATCGGGGCGTAGTAGTCGGCCACCGAGGCGGAGCGGTTGAAGCGCGGATCGACCACGATGAGCTTGGCGCCGCGGTGGTGCTTGGCTTCGGTCACCCACTTGAAGCCGCACGGGTGCGCCTCGGCCGCGTTGCCGCCCATGATGATGACAAGGTCTGTGTTGGCGATGTCCGTCCACGAATTGGTCATCGCACCACGGCCGAACGTCGGGCCCAAACTGGACACCGTGGGGCCGTGTCAAACCCTCGCCTGGTTGTCGAATCCGACGATCCCCATCGAGCGGACGACCTTGTAGGTCATCCACGAGGTCTCGTTGGTGGTGGCCGAGGCCGCGAGGAAGCCGGTGGTCTTCCAGCGGTTGACCGTGGTGCCGGCGGCGTTGGCTTCGATGATGTTGGCGTCGCGGTCGTCCTTGAGCGTGCGCGCGATCTTGTCCAGCGCCTCGTCCCAGGAGATGTCCTCGAAGCGGTCGCTGCCCGGGCGGCGGATGCGCGGCCGGGTCAGGCGGGTCTCGGCCTTGACGTAGTCCTTGAGCGCCGCACCCTTGGGACAGAGCGTTCCGCGGTTGGTCGGGTGGTCGGCGTCGCCTTCGATGTGGATCAGCTCGGCCTTCTCGCCGGCGGCGAGGTCGCCGCGGGAGTACATGATGACCCCGCACGCTACCGAGCAGTAGGTGCAGATGTTGCGGGTTTCGGTGGTGGTGGCGAGCTTGAAGTCACGCACCTGGGCGGCGGTGGCGGCTTCCGCCGCTCCGAAGCCCATGGCGCCCAGCGTCGTCGCCGCCGCCCCCGCGCCGGTCAGCTTCAGGAAGCTGCGGCGGGAAAGGTCGACGTTCATCGTGTCTCCTTGTGCGGGCCTGTCGGCGGATGGGTCCGTCGGGCCGATGGTCGGCCGCTGCGCGCGGAGAGTCAAGGAGGCGCGGGCTACGACTTTCGGATGCTGCGCCGCAACGTGCGTCGACCCCGCGCACTACAGCGGCTAGAGTGCGCCGGACGCCGAGCAAGCATGGACGAAGGAACCCGATGACCGATGCCACGACCGAACCGCGCCTGACTTCGCTCGCCCACGGTGGCGGCTGCGGCTGCAAGATCGCACCGGGCGTGCTGGAAGGCATCCTGTGCGAGGCGAAGACCGCGATGCCGGTGCCGCCGGAGCTGCTGGTCGGGATCGAAACCTCCGACGACGCCGCCGTGTACCAGGTCAGCGCCCACCAGGCGATTGTCGCCACCACCGACTTCTTCATGCCGATCGTGGACGATCCGGACGACTTCGGCCGCATCGCCGCCACCAACGCGATCAGCGACGTCTACGCCATGGGCGCCACGCCGCTGTTCGCACTGGCGCTGGTCGGGATGCCGGTGAACGTGCTGTCCTCGGCGACCATCGGCCGCATCCTCGCCGGCGGCGCAGCGGCCTGCCGCGATGCGGGAATCCCGGTCGCGGGCGGCCACAGCATCGACTCGGTCGAGCCGATCTACGGCCTGGTGGCGATCGGCCTGGTCGATCCGGCGCACCTCAAGCGCAACAGCGGCGCACGGCCGGGCGACGTGCTGGTGCTGGGCAAGCCGCTGGGCGTGGGCGTGTTCTCGGCGGCATTGAAGAAGCAGGCGCTGGACGTGGACGGCTACGCACGGCTGCTGGACACCACCACCCGGCTCAACACGCCCGGCCCCGACCTCGCCCGGCTCGAAGGCGTGCACGCGATGACCGACGTCACCGGCTTCGGCCTGGCCGGGCACGCGCTGGAGATGGCGCGCGGCTCCGGCTGCGCGCTACACATCGACTGGGCCACGGTGCCGCTGCTGGAGCAGGCACGCGCACTGGCGCAGGCCGGCTTCGTCACCGGCGCATCCGGCCGCAACTGGAACAGCTACGGTGAGCGCGTGCGCCTGGCCGAAGGCTTCGACCCCGTCGAACAGGCGCTGCTGTGCGACCCGCAGACCAGCGGCGGCCTGCTGGTGGCCTGCGCGGCCGATGCGGTGGACGAGGTACTGATGGTCTTCCGTCGCCACGGTTTCGACGCTGCCTGTGTGGTCGGCCGCGTGGACGAAGGCGCCGGACTGCTCGTCGGCTGAACACCCGCGCCGGACCACGGGCCGCCAGCACCTGCGCTACCCTGCGGGCGGAATTCCCGGAGCAAGCGCCATGGGACTGGTCTTCGTCACGCCGCCCGAACCGCTGTCGTCGCTGGTCGAAGCGATCTGGGACTGCGACCTGCCATGCCAGGCGCATGCGTTCGATCGCCTGCTGCCCTCGGCGCGGCCACAGCTGGTCATCAACCTCGCGCAGGACGAGACCCGCGTCTACGACGACCAGCTGCGCTGCACGCGCAATGCCGGCGCCGCCCTTGACGGCCCCTCGCACCGCAGCGTGCTGATCGATACCGCCGAGCAGACCCGGGTGCTCGGCATTGTGTTCCGCGCCGGCGGCGCCGCGGCGTTCTTCCGCGAGCGTATGGACGTCATCGCCAACGCCCACGTCGACCTTGATGCACTGGCCACAGGCGATGCGCGGACGCTGCGGCAGCGGCTGCTGGAGACCGGCGACGCGCACGCGCGATTGCGCATCGTCGAGCGCTGGCTGCGCGGGCATGCCGACGCGACCGGCGCGCTCCGGCACCCGGCGATCGCGCACGCGCTGCAGCTGATCGATGCCGCACCGGGCGTGCAGCGCATCGACGCCATCGCCGCGCACTGCCGCATGTCGCCGCGCCGCTTCGGCGAACTGTTCCGCGAACAGGTCGGCATGTCGCCCAAGCGCTACGCGCGCCTGCAGCGCTTCCACGGCGTGGTCGCGCAGGTGCACCGGCACGCCCGCGTCGACTGGGCCGGCATCGCCGTCGACGGCGGCTTCCACGACCAGGCCCACCTCGTGCACGAGTTCCGCGCGTTCTCCGGCATGACGCCGACCGCCTACCTCGCGCGACAGGGCGAGTGGTCGACCCACGTACCGCAGGCCTGAGCCCATGGATGGACGTAGGAGCGGGCCATGCCCGCGACCCACGGCAGCTGGCGCATCGTCGCTATCCGGTCGCGCCCATGGGGCGCTCCTACCCGTACCTTGGTCGCAATTGGCATGAGCGCCGGAATCTACAAGACGCCGACCATGGACGCGCGCAGGCTTGCGCTACGCCGCCGATGTGCGGCCTCCACGAGGACAACGACATGAACCACGCCACGGATACCGGCAGCACCATCATCCCCTGCCTGCGCTACCGCGACGCCCACGCGGCGATCGACTGGCTGTGCAGCGCGTTCGGATTCGAGAAGCACGCGGTCTACGCCGACGGCGACATCGTGCACCACGCCCAGCTGACCTTCGGCAGCGGCATGATCATGCTCGGATCGGCACAGACCGAATCCGAATGGAGCGGGCGGATCGTGCAGCCGGACGAGATCGACAACCGGGAGACGCAAAGCCCGTGCGTGATCGTGCGCGACGCCGACGCGCACTACGCCCGCGCGAAAGCGGCCGGCGCGACGATCGTGATCGACATCACCGACCAGGACTACGGCGGTCGTGGCTACGCCTGCCGCGACCCCGAAGGCCACCTGTGGTGGTTCGGCAGCTACGATCCGTGGAAGGTGGAGGCCTGACCGGGATGCAGGCCGCGGACGCCCGCGCGATCGCACTGTCGCTGCCCGATGCGGTGGAGGCGCCCCACTTCGACTACGCCTCGTTCCGTGTCGGCGGCAGGATCTTCGCCACGATGCCGCCGGATGGGCGACACCTGCATGTCTTCGTCGACGAGGAGGACCGGCAGCGGACGCTGGCCCTGCATCCGGACTGCGTCGAGGCGCTGCACTGGGGCCAGCGCGTGCTCGGCCTGCGCCTCGACCTGCACGCGGCGGATGCAACGCTGGCGACCCGCCTGCTGGTGCATGCGTGGGCGCGCAAGGCGCCGAAGCGGCTGTTGCCGTCGCTTTCCGCAGGGATGGCCCGGCATGTGGGGTGACGGTGTCCCGGCGATCGAAGGCATCGGCGTCGGCATCGGCAGCCGGACGCACGCACCGTGGTGCGAAGTCCTCTACTCGAAGACTGCCTGACAGATTGTCATCCCGAGCGCAGCGAGGGATCTGCTTCTTGCCCGGACTGTGCGCACAGAAGCAGATCCCTCGCGATGCTCGGGATGACAACGTCCAGTTTGCTGGACGCCGGATTGACGCATCAGGGAAGCCCGCTATCACGGCGATGCCACCACCCGCGTCGGATCGACACTGGAACCTCACGAAGGTTTACGTCACCCTGCGGCAGCATTCCTCGTTTCGCCAACGATCCGACGCAGGAGATCCGCCATGACCAGCCGCCGCGACTTCATCGCCACCGCCAGCCTCGCCGCCACCGGACTCGCCTTCGCACCGCTCGCCGCATGCGGCCAGGGCCGGCCGGACGAGACCACGCCGCGCGAAAAGCCCACCGGCGCGATCGCCGCCATCGTGCCGCTGGGCGGCGCCCTGCTCATGCGCACGATTCCATCAAGTGGCGAGTCGATCCCCACCATCGGCGTCGGCACTTCCGGCAGCTACGAAGTCCCGCTGGATTCGGACGAGTTCGCCACGCTGAAGGACGTGGTCAAGGTGTTCTTCGAAGGCGGCGGCACGGTGATCGACACCTCGCCCAACTATTCCAACGCCGAGGACGTAGTCGGTGCCCTGCTCGCCGACGGCGGCTGGCGCGACAGGTGCTTCCTCGCCACCAAGCTCGCCGCCGACAGCCGCGCCGCGCTCGAGACGCAGTGGGCCGATTCGCTGCGCCGCCTGCGCACGGACAAGGTCGAGCTGCTGCAGGTCCACAACCTGCGCAACATGGCCGACGCCATGCCTTACGCGCGCGAGCTGAAGGCACAGGGCAAGACCAAGTACATCGGCATCACCCACTACCTCGAAAGCGGCCACGCCGACACCGTCCGCCTGATGCGCGCGGAGAAGCCGGACTTCGTCCAGATCAACTATTCGGTCAACGCGCCGCAGGCCGCGCAGACGGTGTTCCCCGCCGCGCAGGAACTGGGCATCGCGGTGATCGTCAACCGCGCCTTCGACGACGGCAAGCTGTTTGCCGCGAGCCGCGGCAAGGCGCTTCCGGACTGGGCCGCGGACGCCGGCGTGACCTCGTGGGCGCAGATGTTCCTGAAGTTCACGCTCAGCCATCCCGCGGTGACGGTGGTGATCCCGGCCACCGGCAAGCCCGAACGCCAGGCCGACAACCTCCAGGGCGGGACCGGACCGCTGCTGGACGAGGCGCAGCAGGCGGAACTGGTCGCGATGTTCGCCTGAGCCGCGGCCGGCCATGCGCGAGCGGATCTCCAACCTGTTCAACCTCCGCCGCGGCGAGCTCGCGCCGGTGCTCATCGCCGGCCTGTTCTTCTTCTGCATCCTCACCGCGCTGATGATGCTGCGCCCGGCGCGCGATGCGCTGGGCATGCAGCGCGGCATCGACAGCATCCGTTGGCTGTTCATCGGCACCGCCGTGGTGACCCTGCTGGTCAACCCGGTGTTCGGCTGGCTGGTCAGCCGCTTCCGCCGGCTGCATTTCATCTCCGCGACCTACGCCTTCTTCGCGCTGTGCCTGGTCGGTTTCTGGTCGCTGCTGGTGTTCGCCCCGGGCGCGATCGGCGAGCGCAGCGGGCAGCTGTTCTACGTCTGGTTCAGCGTGTTCAACCTGTTCGTGACCATGGTGTTCTGGGCGCTGCTCGCCGACCGCTTCTCCAGCGACCAGGGCAAGCGCCTGTTCGCGCTGATCGCGGTCGGCGGCACGCTCGGCGCGATCTTCGGACCATGGCTGGCCTCGCGCCTGGCCGAACCGCTGGGCACGGCGAGCCTGTTGCTGGTCGCGGCCGGCTTCCTCGGGCTGGCGATCGCGCTGGCGTGGGCGCTGGTGTGGACGCGGCCGGACCGGGATGCAACCGCGGCCGGTGCAGCCGAACCCGCCGCAGAGGAAGCGCAGCGCATCGGCGGCAGCGCCTGGGCGGGCTTGCGCGCGGTGTTTTCCTCGCCCTACCTGCTGGGCATCGCCGGCTATGTGCTGACGATGACTGTCGTCGCCACCTTCATCTACTTCACCCGCCTGCAGATGGTCGCGGCGGCCACCGATGACCTCGACGCGCAGACCGCCATCTTCGGCAACATCGACATGTGGACGCAGATCGCCGTGTTGCTGCTGCAGCTCACCCTGACCGGCCACGTGATCCGGCGCTTCGGCCTCGGCGTCGCACTGGCCGCGTTGCCGATCGCCTCCGCGCTCGGCTTCATCGGGCTGGCCATCTACGGTTCGTTCGCGGTGCTGATCCTGCTCGAAGCAACCAATCGCGCGCTGCAGCGCGGGCTGGTGCGACCGGCGCGCGAAGCCCTGTTCACCGTCATTCCGCGCGAGGACAAGTACAAGGCCAAGGCCTTCATCGACACCTTCGTCTATCGCACCGGCGACGTGGTCGGTGCGCAGGTGGAAGGCGTGCTCGGGCGCATTGGACTGGCGCTGGGCGGCCTGGCGACGGTGGTGGTGCCGCTGGCGCTGTTCTGGGCGATGCTCGGCATCTGGCTGGGGCGCGAACAGCAGCGCCGCAGTTTGTAGGAGCGCCCTCGGGCGCGATGCTTTTCGTTCCAACATCAGCGGACATGAAAAGCGTCGCGCCCGAGGGCGCTCCCACACAGGATTACGGCGAATCAAGCCGGCTTATTTCGTCCTGCGCTGGCTGAAGGCGACGCTGCCCAGGATCAGCAGGCCGGCCAGCGCCATCGTCCAGGTCACCGGCTCGCCCAGCAGCCACCAGGCCCAGGCGACGCCGAACAGCGGCACCAGGTAGGTCACGGTCGAGGCGCGGTTGGCGCCGATGCGCGCAATCAGCCGGTAGTACATGACGAACGCAATCCCGGTGCACAGCACCCCGAGCATCGCCGCCGACCACCACGATGCCGCGGGAATCGGCTGCGTCGGCCAAGTCGCGATCGCCAGCGGCAGGATGAGCAGCGCGGCGCTGCCGAGCGTGGCGCAGGCGACCGCGGCCGGCGGCAGGCCGGTCAGGTGCCGGCGCACGAGATTGATGCCGAAGCCATACAGCAGCGAGGCCATCGCGCCCGCCGCCGCGGCCCAGCCCACGCTCATCCCGGCGACCTTGCCGCTGGCCAGCACCACCACGCCGGCGAAGCCCGCCAGCAGCGCCACCGCTTGCCGCGTGCCGATGCGCTCGCCGAAGAACAGGAAACCGACCAGCGCGGTGAACAGCACGGTCATCGCGTTGGCGATCGCGCCGATGCCGGCGGGCGCGCGCTGTGCCGCCCACGCGAACAGCAGGAACGGCAGCGCCGAGTTGATCAAGCCGATCAACGCCAGCTTCGGCCACAGCGGCAGCGGGAACTGCGCCCGCGCGACCCACAGGAACGGCAGCAGCACCAGTGCGCCCAGCCCCAGCCGCACCTCGACCAGCGGTGCCGGCCCGAAGTCGTTGGCGGCCACGCGCATGAACAGGAACGAGGCACCCCAGATCGCGCCCAGCAGGCACAGCTCCAGCGGCGTCAGCCAGCCGCGCGCTTGTTCGCCCGGTGCCGGCAACGCGGCACCGCTCTGGCTGGACATGACCGCAATCTCACGACGGGGGAACCGGAAATTATGCCTGTTTCCGTGCCCGGCCGGCCGCGATCAGGCGGTCGACGGCCACCAGCCCCAGGCCGACCACGACGAACCCGATGCAGATGGCGCCGGCGTTGACCAATACCTGCGCAAGGCCCAGCGCACCGACGTCGATGAACGGATACGGATACTCGGACAGCCACGCACCGCGCGCCAGCGTCCAGCCGAAGAAGGCCAGCGGAAACAGGAGCCAGCCCGCCACGTCCCGCCACCCCAGGGCGCCATGCGGCGCCAGCAGCGCCCACCACGCGAGGTACGCCAACGGGACCGCGTAGTGCAATCCGATATCCGCCCACCACTGCAGGCCCTGCGGTGCCCACAGCTGCCGCAGCACCAGCGCGTACACGAGGCCGGTGATCGCGATGTACAGCGCGGCAGCGCCCGTCGTACGCGGACTTGCGAAGAAACCGCCTCGGCCCGAAGCGACCGCGAGGGATGCCGCCGCAACGAGCAGGTTGCTCAGGACCGTGAAATAGCTCAGGAAGCGCAGCGTCGCCAGCGCGGCCCCGTCCGGTGCCTGCTGCAACAACAGCACGTATTGCAGCGCCAACGAAACCACCACGATGATCGCGACCGCCCCCGCCACCGCTCGCGCCACCGCTGTCGGCTGCTTCCCGTCTGCCACGGGTGCTCCCCACCCAAGGTCCCGGACAAGTCTCCGGTCGGGGCCGACCGGATGCAAGCCATTGCGCACACCTCGACGGATGGGGCACGCAAGATCGGCGGGTGACGTATCGGCGGGGAACGCGCATCCTGCCCGCCATCCGCCCTGCCCCGCCCGGTTCCGATGACGCCGACGACCAAAGCCTACTGGCAGATCCACCTGTGCGTGCTGCTGTGGGGATTCACCGCGATCCTCGGCAAGCTGATCACGCTGCCGGCGCTGCCGCTGACCTGGTGGCGGATGCTGCTGGTGGTCGCGGCGCTGCTGCTGGTGCCGCGGGTCTGGCGCGGCCTGCGCGCGCTGCCGCCCAGGTTGCTGCTGGCCTATGCCGGCGTCGGCGTGCTGGTCGCCCTGCACTGGCTGACCTTCTATGGCGCGATCAAGCTGTCGAACGCCTCGATCGGCGCCACCTGCATGGCGCTGGCGACGGTGTTCACCGCCTTGATCGAACCGAAGCTGACGCGCCGGAAGTTCTCCCGCCACGAACTGCTGCTGGGCATCGCCGTGCTCCCGGGCGTCGCACTGGTGGTCGGCGGCGTCTCCGCCGACATGCGGATCGGCATCGCGGTCGGCGCGCTGTCGGCGCTGTTCGTCGCGATCTTCAGCTCCCTGAACAAGCGCCTGGTCGAACACGCCGACCCGCTGACCGTGACCACGGTCGAACTCGGCGCGGGCATGGTCGCGCTGACCCTGCTGGCGCCGCTGATGCCGTTCGTGTTCCCCGCCTTCGCCGGCGACCTGCTGGCCCTGCCCTCCGCGCAGGACGCGGTCTGGCTGCTGCTGCTGGCCTTCGCCTGCACCCTGCTGCCGTTCGCGCTGTCGCTGGTGGCGCTGCGCCACATCAGCGCCTTCTCGGCGCAGCTGGCGGTCAACCTCGAACCGGTCTACGCGATCGTGCTGGCGATGCTGCTGTTCGGCGAGCAGCGCGAGCTGACCCCGATGTTCTACCTCGGCGTCGCGATCCTGCTCGCCGCGGTGTTCGCGCAGCCCCTGCTGCACCGGCAGCGCCGGATCGACCATCCCGAGGTGCTGGCCACGTCCGAGGCCAAGGGCATCGTCGAATAGGCGGAACCCCGAGCGTCCGGCATGGCTGCCGCCGTGGTGTGACAAGGTCGCCTCCGGCGCGAACCACCGGGCATGACAGGCACAATCACCCACGACCGCCCACACGACCGACGGCCCTCGGTGGGCCGCACCGCCATGGATCATGACGCCCGCGCCGAGTTCGATGCCCTGCTGCAGCGACACCGCGGCATCGTGCTCAAGGTCGCCAACACCTACGCGCGCGGCGCAGAGGATCGTGCCGACCTTGCCCAGGAGATCGCGATCCAGCTCTGGCGCGCCTGGCCCGGCTACGATCCGTCGCGCAGCGCCACGACCTGGATGTACCGGATCGCACTCAACACCGGCATCTCCTGCCTGCGTCGCGAGGGCCCACGCCAGCAGCATACGGTGCCGCTGGACGAGGCGCTGCACGACGTCGCCGACGAGCGCGGCCACGACCACGAGACCCACGAGCGCCTGCAGATGCTGCAGCGCTTCATCGACACCCTGGAACCGCTGAACCGTGCGCTGCTGGTGCTGTACCTGGAAGAACACAGCACGCGCGAGATGGCCGAGATCCTCGGTCTCGGCGAAAGCAACGTCACCACCCGGATCAGCCGCCTCAAGCAGCGCATCCGCGACCACGCCGCGCCTGCCGCGGCGCCCTGAACATGCAGATGGACACGACCATGGAACTCGACGACCTCAAGCGCGCCTGGCAGACCCTGGGGCTGCAGCTGGAAACCACGCAGGCGCTGCAGTGGGAACTGCTGCGCGAACGCAAGCTCGACAAGGCCCGCCGCCACCTGCGGCCGCTGATCTGGGGCCAGTTGCTGCAGCTCGCGCTCGGCATTGGCCTGATCGTGCTCGGCGTGGCCTGCTGGACGCGCAACACCGACGTGCCCGGCCTGCTCGCGACCGGCATCATCGTCCATGCCTTCGGCGTGGTCACCGCGGCGATGGCCGGACTCACCATCGCGCTCGCCGGCAGCATCGACTACTCGGCGCCGGTGCTGCGCATCCAGAAACGCATGGCGCTGCTGCTGCGCTTCCAGACCCTCAACTCCAACCTTTGCGGGCTGCCGTGGTGGGTGATGTGGGTGCTGGTGGTGGTCGCGTTCTCCGGACTCGGCGAAGTCGACCCGGCCGCGGGAACGCCGCCCTGGATCGCAATCAGCCTCGGCATCGGCGTCGCCGGACTGCTGGGAACCTGGGCCTGGTCGGCGTGGCGCGGCAAGCGTGGCGCGCGCACGAAAGAGTCCGGCTTCAGCGTGGCTGACGGCGCCGACGGCATCCGCCGCGGACGCCAGCTGATCGAGGAGATCGCGCGCTTCGAGCGCGACTGAGCGACATCGACACGACTGCGACGGCGGGTATCATCGGAGGCGGTTCCGCCCTCCATCCACGCGCACGCCGCATGTCCACCGTCCTCCCAGCCGGTCCACACCGGTACGCCATCGCCTTGTTCACGCTGTCGCTGGCGCTGCTGCCCGGATGCAAGGCGCCGACCGCCGCGGATCCCGACGTGCCCCGCCCGGCGGCGGCGGAGCCGGTTGAAACCAGGCTGCAGTGCCTGCCCACGGCGCTGGTCTCGCTGCCGCTGCCGCTGGCCGAAGGCTTCGCGGTCGTGCACGCGGACGCCGGCACCACGCCGGCGGTGGCCGAATGCGTGCTGTCGCTGTTCGGCAAGCGCGCGCTGAAGTCGCCCGCGGCCTTCGACCGCGCCTACGGCCGGGTCTTCGCCTACCACGAGGAAGACGGCAGCCTCGCGCCCGCGACGCTTCCCCACAGCGAGCTGCAGCTGTTCCGCCTCGGCGACACCGACGGCGCGAACGTCTGGCTGCTGCGCATCGACACCGGCTCCGAGCTGGAAGACGCCCATTACGACGTGCTGCTCAGCACCGCCAGGGCCGATGGCGCGCTCGTCGACCAGCTGCTGGTCGGCGTCATGGGACTGCTGTACCGACGCGACTACGACATCGCCGCGACGGACGCGTTCGCAATCCGCGAGGAAACCGGCAACGCGCGCGAAGCGGGCCCGGGATACCGGGCGAGCTATCGAATCGAGGCGGACGGCCGCTTCGCGCTGGTTTCGGCGAGCGTGCTGGGGGCGCCGTAGGACGCCCATCGCACGATACCGCTACCGACCGCCGCCCGCCGGTCGTGGACCTCAGCGCAGGCTGTACCCGGACACGCGCCAGACCTTGTCCTCGTCGAGGCGGAACGACACCAGTTCGCGCACCGGCTCGGCGTGGTTGGCGAACTTCGTCGCCGAGCGCACGTTGATGTAGAGGCCTTCGGGCACCTGCTGGCCGGCCGTGAACAGCGAGCGGGAAACCGCCGGCGCCGCGCGCGAGGCCGGCGCACCGAGGCGGTTGCGGTCGATCGTGATCTGCTGGATGAACTCGTCGCGCGGGACGACGTTCTTCATCGCCGCCGACGCACCGTCCCACACTTCGCCGATGCGGTTGCCGTCCACCAGCTGCATGACCTGCAGCGCCGCCTGGCTCATGTCGGCGTCCTGCTTCGCCAGCGCCGCGCGCTGCTCGGGCGTGAGCTCGTCCATGGCGGGCTGCGCCGCGGCTGGCTGGGCGGCCGGGGCCGGCTGCGTCGCGGGTTGCTGGGCAAGGGCGCCGGCGCAGAAGGCCAGGCCGGCGAGGGTCGAAAGCAGGCGCAGTCTGTTCATGGTCAAGCGAACGCTCCCTGGTAAACGGATGCCGAGTGTACGACAGCGCCATCCGGCGTCCAGTGGGCGGTGCCGCTACCGGTGCCTGCCCCTCCGCCGCGGGCGCGGGTGTGGCTCCTCCGCCGGGGCGCAGCGCGCCGCGCGATTGATGGCGCCACCGGCGGCCGTCACAATCGGCCGCCACGGCCCGTCTTCGCATCGGTCCGTCGGGAGAACACTGAACGATGAGCCTGCCCGTCCTGCTGCTGTCGTGCCTGCTGCTCGCCCTGCTCGCCTGGGCGGTGCTGGTGTTCAACCGCCTGGTCCGGCTGCGCAACCAGGTGCGCACCGCCTGGGCCGACATCGACGTGCAGCTGATCCGCCGCCACGACCTGGTCCCGTCGCTGGTGTCGGCGGTGGCCGCCTATGCCGGCCACGAGCGCGCCGTGCTCGAAGCCGTGACCGAACTGCGTGCGCAGGCGCTGGCGCAATCCAGCCGCCCGCAGCTGGCCCGGGTCGAGGACGCGCTGGAGCAGGCGATCGGCCGGCTGTTCGCGCTGAAGGAAGCGTACCCGGACCTCAAGGCCAGCGAGAACTTCGCGCAGCTGCAGCGCGACCTGGTCGAGGTCGAGGAACAGCTGCAGTACGCGCGCCGCTTCTACAACGGCGCGGTGCGCGACCACAACGACGCGACCCAGCGCTTCCCCGACCTGATCATCGCGCGCGCGACCGGCTTCGGCAGCGAGGAGTTCTTCGAGGCCGGCGAGGCGCAGCGCGGGCCGGTGCGGGTGGAGCTGCCGTGAGCGCGCGCCTGGCCGCGCTCCTGTTCGCCCTGCTGCTGGCCGCCGCCGCGCCGCTGGCCGCGCAGGAGCGCATCGAGTCCTACGACAGCGCGATCGTGCTCAATGCCGACGGCAGCCTCGACGTGACCGAGCGCATCCGCGTGCGCGCCGATGGCGGGCAGATCCGCCGCGGCATCTACCGCGACTTCCCCACCCGCTACCGCGACCGCCACGGCAACCGCGTGGTCGTGGACTTCGAGGTGGTCGACGTGCTACGCGACGGCCGCAGCGAACCCTGGTTCACCGAAACCCTCGACAACGGCGTGCGCGTCAACACCGGCAACGACGACTTCCTGCCGACGCCGGGCAGCTTCACCTACATCATCCGCTACCGCACCACCCGCCAGCTCGGTTTCTTCGCCGACCACGACGAGCTCTACTGGAACGCGATCGGCACCGGCTGGGCGTTCCCGATCGAAGCCGGCCGCGCCGAAGTGCGGCTGCCGCAACCGGTGCCCCTGTCGGACATGACCGCAGAAGGCTACACCGGGCCGCAGGGCGCGCGCGGACAGGCCTTCGTCGCCGAATTGCCGGAACCGGGGATTGCGCGCTGGCGGCTGACCGCACCGCTGCAGCCCGGCGAAGGCTTCACCCTCGTGCTGTCGTTCCCCAAGGGGCTGGTGGCCGAGCCGACGCGCGCGCAGCGCTGGCGGTGGCTGCTCAAGGACAACCGCGCCGTGCTGGTCGCCCTCGCCGGTCTGGTCGTGCTGCTGGTGTACTGCGTCGGGCGCTGGCGCCGTGTCGGCCGCGACCCGAGGGCCGGCCCCGTCGTGGTCCAGTACGACCCGCCGGACGACCTGTCGCCGTCGGCGCTGCGCTACATCCGGCGCATGGGCCACGACAACAAGGGCTTCTCCGCCGACGTGCTGTCGCTGGCGGTCGCGGGCTATCTCGAGATCAGCCGCGACAAGAGCCTGCTGAAGGATCGCTGGCGACTGCACCGGACCAGCGCCGCCGCACAGCGGCGGACGCACGGTCCCGAACAGGAAGCGTTGCTTGACGGCCTGTTCGCAAAGGCCGACAGCATCGAACTGAGCAACAGCAACGCGACCGTCATGCAGCAGGCCATCGCCGCACACGCCAAGGCGCTGTCCACCCGCTTCAAGGGCAGGATGTTCAATTACAACGCCGGCAGCGCGGCGATCGCGGTCCTGCTCGCGGTGCTGTTCTCGGTGGTGGCCATCGCCCTGGGCGTGGGCACGGGTGCCGGCCTGCTGTTCGCGCTGGTGCCGGTCGTGCTGATGCTGGTGACCGCGATCGTGTTCGCCTTCCTGGTGCGTGCGCCGACCGGCGAAGGCCGCAGGATGCTGGACAGGATCGAAGGACTGCGCCGCTACCTGGGCGTGGCCGAGAAGCAGGACCTGCAGCAACTGCAGGGACCCGGCGCGGCGGAACCGGCGCTGGATGCGAAGCGCTACGAGTTCCTGCTGCCGTATGCGGTTGCGCTCGACGTCGAGGAAGCATGGACCCGGAAGTTCACGCTCGCGGTCGGCGCCGCCGCCGCGGCCGCCGCCGCGTCGACGATTGGCTGGTACCACGGCAGCAGCGGGGCAGGCGGAATCGGCGACCTGGGCGGCTTCAGCAAGGCGATCGGCAGCAGCCTGACCTCGCAGATCGCATCGTCGTCGACGCCGCCGGGGAGTTCCTCCGGCGGCGGCGGGGGTGGATCCTCCGGCGGCGGCGGTGGCGGCGGCGGTGGTGGCGGTCGCTGACAGCCATCTCCCCGCAGCATGCTTGCGGTCACGACATTGCCGGAAGCCGTCCTGGAGGCGATCACCCGTCGTCACCTCGAGCGCATCGCGGCATTGACCGCATGAACCATTCCGCGGACGTCGACGGCGCCGCCAGCGGCGATCGGCGACAATGCCGGCCTCCCCCGCTCGTCCCTCTCGCCATGTACCGCTGGTTCGAATCGCGGCTCGACCCGTTCCCGCAGGACGCCCCCACGCAGCCGCCGCGCTCGCTGTACGCGTTCTGCCGCCACTACACCCGCGGCGCGGAGAAGTGGCTGCTGCTGATGGCGCTGACCACCGCCGGCATCGCCGCGGCCGAACTGGCCCTGTATGCCTACGTCGGCTCGCTGGTCGACCGCCTCGGCGCGAGCACGCCCGAGAGCTTACTCGCCGACGAAGGCCGGCGCCTGCTGTGGATGGGCGCGCTGGTGCTGCTGGCGCTGCCGGTGACGGTGCTGCTCAACGCGCTGGTCCAGCACCAGGCCCTGCTCGGCAACTTCCCGATGCGGATCCGCTGGAACGTGCACCGCTACCTGCTGCGGCAGTCGATGGGCTACTTCCAGGACGAGTTCGCCGGGCGCATCGCCACCAAGCTGATGCAGACCTCGCTGGCGGTGCGCGAGACCGTGATCAAGCTGCTCGACATCGGCAACTACGTGCTGGTGTTCTTCGTCGGCACGCTGCTGGTGGCCGGCGCCTCGGACTGGCGGATGATGCTGCCGTTCGCGGCGTGGATCGCCGGCTATGCGCTGCTGATGAAGCACTTCGTCCCGCGCATGGAGCGGATCTCGCGCGCGCAAGCCGATGCGCGCTCGGTGATGACCGGACGCATCGTCGACAGCTACACCAACATCGCCACGGTCAAGCTGTTCTCGCACTCGAAGCGCGAACAGGCCTATGCGCGCGAGGCGATGGACGGGTTCCTCAACACCGTCTACCCGCAGATGCGGCTGGCCACCGGCGTCTACAGCCTGCTGTACGCGATGAACATGGCGCTGCTGTTCGGCACGGTCGTGCTCGGGCTGTGGCTGTGGCACCAGGGCGCGGTGACCGCCGGCGCGATCGCGGTGGCGGTGGCGCTGGTGCTGCGCATCCTCGGCATGTCGCAGTGGATCATGTGGGAGCTGTCGTCGCTGTTCGAGAACATCGGCACCGTGCACGACGGCATCAACTCGATCTCGCTGCCGCCGACCGTGGACGACGCGCCCGGCGCGCCGGTGCTGGCGCGCGTGCGCGGCGACATCCGCTTCGAGGGCGTGGGCTTCCACTACGGCAAGGCCGGCGGCGTGATCGACCATCTAGACCTGCACATCAGGCCCGGCGAGAAGATCGGCGTGGTCGGTCGCTCCGGCGCGGGCAAGTCGACCCTGGTCAACCTGCTGCTGCGCTTCCACGACCGCGAGAGCGGCCGCATCCTGGTCGATGGCATCGACATCGCGTCGGTGCAGCAGGACTCTCTGCGCGCGCAGATCGGCGTGGTCACCCAGGACACATCGCTGCTGCACCGCTCGGTGCGCGACAACATCCTCTACGGTCGTCCGGACGCCAGCGAGGCGGAGATGGTCGAGGCGGCGCGACAGGCGCGTGCGCACGAGTTCATCCTCGAGCTGAGCGACAGTGCAGGCCGCCGCGGCTACGACGCCCACGTCGGCGAGCGCGGCGTGAAGCTGTCCGGCGGCCAGCGCCAGCGCATCGCGATCGCGCGCGTGCTGCTGAAGAATGCGCCGATCCTGGTGCTGGACGAAGCCACCTCGGCGCTCGACTCGGAAGTCGAGGCGGTGATCCAGGAAAACCTGTACCGGCTGATGGAAGGCAAGACCGTGATCGCCATCGCCCACCGGCTCTCGACCATCGCGGCGATGGACCGACTGATCGTGATGGACCGCGGCGCGATCGTCGAACAGGGCACGCACGAGGCCCTGGTCGCATCCGGCGGCATCTACGCGCAGCTGTGGCGGCGGCAGTCGGGCGGCTTCATCGACAGCGGCGGCGAAGAGGATGCCCTGGAGGCCGCCGGCGCGGCGGATTGAACGCAGGAGCGGGCCATGCTCGCGACCCGTGGTGGCCGGGCATCGTCGCTACCCGGTCGCGCCCATGGGGCGCTCCTGCGCCACTCCATACTCTTGATCGCACGCAGGTATCAGCGGCCGCCGGCGTCTCCGTGCCGCGCGCCGGCCGTCGGCGCCTCGCCGCTTTGCGCGTGGCCCTGGGTCGCTTCCGGGCCTTCCGCCTCCGGCGCCGGCCGGCGTGCGCCGATGTGCTCGGGCTTCTCCGCCGCCAGCAGCGCGTCGAACTCGGACAGCGGGCTTTCCGAAGGACAGGTGGTGTCGGGAAATCCGTAGCGCGTGCGCAGGTCGAGGCCGCAGTGGTTGAGCGCCTCCAGGTCGGCGTTGGCCACCTTGCAGCGCGCATCGAAGGCGCGCACGAAGGCGTCGCGGCGCGCGACGAAGTCCTCGCCGCACTTGCGCATCAGGCGCAGGCGGTCGAGGTCGTCCTGCGCCGGGTTGACCCCGTCCAGGCCGTACAGGCCCAGCTCGTCGGCGTCGAGCAGCCGCAGGTTGCGGTTCGGCACCGCCATCATCATGTCGGCCACCGCGGTCGCGGCACCGTTGCGCTCGAGATAGTCGCGGACCCGGTCGTAGACCACTCGCAGTTCGCGGTTGAGTTCGACGCGCGAGGTCGCGGTGGAGCTCATGCGGATGATGCGGTGGATGCCAACGCGGCCGCTGATCATGCGCATGTCGCCGGCGGCGAGCACGAACACGCAGGCGCTGTGGCAGACCGCACCCTCGCGCACCCAGATCGTCCAGCGCGACTCGGCGATGCGGTCGCCGGCGCGGATCGCGTCCTCGACCATGCCGCCGCTGGAATCGATGTCGAGCACGCGCTTGCCGATGCCCAGCTCGTCCGCGACCTGGGTCACGCGCTGCATCATCGCGGCAAAGCCACCGTTGATCTTGCCGACGTAGCGCAAGCGCATCACGCCGCGCTCCGCACAGCCCTCCAGGGCTGAAGTGACTGCTTCATGGGAGAAATCGACCAGCGGCTCACCATCGCCCTGATGCGCATAGTCCAGCTCGCAGCTCACCCGGGCCTCGCCGATCGTCAGCGCCAGCGGCGACCAGTCGACCTCGTCCGGCCTGTCCGCCACCGGATCAGGCACCGGCTCGGACGCGGGCGCCTCCACCTGCACCGGCGCCGTGCTGACCGCGCCGCCCTCCTCGGGGCTGGCCACGGGCACCGTCGTCGCCTCGGAGGCGGCCTCCTGCGCGCGGCAGCCCAGCAGCAACAGGCATGCGAGGCTCGCGGCGAGGAACGGCTTGGACATGGGAGAGTCTGCAGGCTGGCGGCCGGTGGTCGGGCGGCCGCAGCGATGGCGTGGGAGGGACCGTCAGTTTAGGACGGAGACCGGCATCGAACCGAACGCGCGATGAACCGGGCCGCCCCTGCCGGCTGCACGCGGCGTGCATCGGCGCGTAACCCGGCATCGGCCAGTCTCGGGCGCAAGCAGACGCGCGGACCGCGCCCGGGGACCGGGCATGTCGAAACCGGTCCCACCCGTTCGTCGCATCCGGAGTCAGTGCCCGTTCCACCCTCGCGTGGCGCGCCCCGCGTCACCACCACACCGGAGGCAACATGCCCTACATCGACGGTTTCGTGATCGCCGTACCGACGGCCAACAAGCAGAAATTCATTGACCATGCGCGCCAGGGCAACCCGGCCTTCATCGAGCTCGGCGCGACCCGCGTTCTCGAGGGCTGGGGCGACGACGTGCCCGACGGCAAGCTCACCGACTTCCGCCGCGCCGTTCAGGCCACCGCCGACGAGACGATCGTGTTCTCCTGGGTCGAGTGGCCGGACAAGGCCACGCGCGATGCCGGCATGAAGCAGATGATGGAGGATCCGCGCATGGATCCCGCCGCCAATCCCATGCCGTTCGACGGCAAGCGGATGATCTTCGGCGGCTTCGAGAGCGTGTTCGAACTCGGCAGCTAGGCGCCGGCAGCGCGCGCCGTCACATCCGGGCCAGCGGCGGCGTCTCAAGACATGCAGCGTACCGGCGCGCCCCGTACCGGGCGCTGCACCGTTTCGACAGGAGGTGCCTGATGTCCAGCCGCGTCGCCCCGTCCCCCCGTCCCGCGTCCACGCGCGCCCGCCTGCGTCGCGCGTCGCGCGCGTGCCTCGTCACCGCGCTGGCGGGACTGTCGCTGTTCGCCGCATCGAAGGCCTTCGCGACGGATGCGGCCCCGCCGGTGCCACCGGCCAGCCGCGCCGATGCCGTCATGCCCACGCTCACCATCGACGGCGTGGAAGCGCCGGGCAAGCACCTGGCCTGGTTCGCGCATTCGGCGCACTCGCCCACGACCGCGGAGCCAGGCCGGCTCCTGGTGGCCTTGGGCGAGCAGGTGCGTCCGTTGGCGAAGCCTCGCGGCACCGCAACATCGCCTTGAGGACCTAGCTTCGCCTGACCGGACCGGTCACCGGGAGATCTTCGCGGGCATGGCCCGCAACGGCGACGCGCGTGCGTGATTCGTCCGTCGCCGGTGGCGCTTGTTGCCACGCCTGAGCGCGGCGATCATGGCCGGAAGCCACGGGAAGGAGACCGCGTGAAGCCGGGAAGACGGCAGTCCGCAATCGACGTGACCCGCCGCCGTGGCGGGTTCGCGGTCGCCGCCCTGCTCGCCCTGGCCGGCTGTGCGACGCAGCCCGCGCCAGCGCCAGCCCCGGCGGACGCCCGCGCGGAGATCGCGCGCCGCATTCCCGCGGCCACCGCCGACCGGCAGGGCTGGGCGGCCGACATCCAGGTCGCCTTCAGCGCACAGCGCATCACGCCGAACGTCGAGAACATCTGCGCGGTGCTCGCGGTGATCGAGCAGGAGTCCGGCTACCGCGCCGACCCGGCGGTCGCCAACCTGCCGAAGGTGGCCCGCGCGGAAATCGACCGCCGCGCCGCGGCGCTGCACATTCCGAAGCTGCTGGTCGACGGTGCGCTGAAGATCACCTCGGGGGACGGCCGCAGCTACGGCGATCGCCTTGCGCGCGTGCGCACCGAGCGCGAACTGAGCGAACTGTACGAGGACATGATCGGCCGCGTGCCGATGGGCGGGCGCCTGTTCGCCGGGAAGAACCCGGTGCAGACCGGCGGCACCATGCAGGTCTCGATTCCGTTTGCCGAAGCCAATGCCGACGCATACCCCTACCCGATCGACGGCTCCATCCGCCGCGAAGTGTTCACGCGACGCGGCGGGCTCTATTTCGGGATCATGCACCTGCTCGGCTACGAGACGCCGTACACGCGCAAGCTGCACCGCTTCGCCGACTACAACGCCGGCTGGTATGCCAGCCGCAATGCCGCGTTCCAGAACGCGCTGGGCGTCGCCACCGGCATCCCGCTGGCGCTCGACGGCGACCTGCTGCTGCCCGGCGCGCCGCTCGACAAGCCCGGCAAGACCGAGCGCGCGGTGCGCACGCTGTCGACACGATTTGGCATGGATGATCGCGCGATCCGCCGCGCGCTCGAACGCGGCGACCGGCTCGACTTCAACGACAGCGAGCTGTTCATGCGCGTGTTCAAGATGGCCGAAGCCGCCGAAGGCCGGCCCCTGCCGCGCGCGATCGTTCCCGACATCCGCCTCGAAAGCCCGAAGATCACCCGCGAGCTCACCACGCGCTGGTTCGCCGAACGCGTCGACGGCCGCTACCAGCAGTGCCTGAAGCGCTGAATCCGGGTCACACCGTGGTCGTCTTCCAGCGCCCGCGCGAGAACAGCCACAGCGTGAACAGGCCGACCGATGTTTCCGACACGAACACGCCCCAGAACACGCCGGTGTGCTGCCAGCCCAGCGACACCGCCAGCCACCAGCACAGCGGAATCTGGACCAGCCAGAAGAACACGACGTTGATCTTCGTCGGCGTGACGGTGTCGCCGGCGCCGTTGAACGCCTGTACGGCCACCATCCACCAGCCGTAGACGAAGCACGAGTACGACAGGATCCGCAGCCACTCTCCGCCGACCTCGATCACGCGCGCGTCCGAAGTGAAGATCCCGATCAACTGGTCGTGGAACAGGAAGAACACCACCGACACCACGACCGTGTAGGCCATGTTGTACCAGCCGGTGCGCCACACCGCCGCCTCGGCGCGGCCGGGCTGGCCGGCGCCGAGGTTCTGCCCGACCAGGGTCGCCGCGGCGTTGGACATGCCCCACGCCGGCATCAGCACGAACATCAGGATTCGCAGCGCGATCGTCGCCCCCGCGACCGCCTCGCTGCCGATCCCGGCGAGGATGCGCACCAGGAAGATCCACGAGGTCATGGCCACGATCATCTGGCCGATGCCGCCGAGCGAGGTGCGCACGATGTTCCACAGCACCGCGCCGCGCAGCGCCAGCTGCTTGGTCGATACCCGGATGTGCTTGCCACCGCGCAGCAGGATCCACAGCTGCATCAGCACGCCGGCGCCGCGGCCGATGTTGGTTGCGATCGCCGCACCCTCCACGCCCATCGCCGGGATCGGACCGAAGCCGAAGATCAGGATCGGGTCGAGCACGATGTTGATGCCGTTGGCGACCCACAGCACGCGCATCGCGATCGCCGCGTCGCCGGCGCCACGGAAGATCGCGTTGATCACGAACAGCAGCATGATCACGACGTTGCCGCCGAGCATCCACTGCGTGTAGCGATAGCCGTGTTCCAGCGTCCACGCGTCGGCGCCCATCAGCCGCAGCAGGTCCTGCGCCCAGACGATGCCCACGACCGCGAACGGCACCGAGGCCAGTACCGCGATTCAGACCGCCTGCATCGCGGTGACGCCGGCCTCCTCGTGCCTGCCCTCGCCCACGCGTCGCGCGACCACGGCGGTCACCGCCATCGCCAGTCCGATTGCGATCGAGTACAGCAGGAACAGGTAGGTCTCGGTCAGGCCCACCGTCGCCACGGCCGAGGCGCCGAGCTTGGCGACGAAGAAGATGTCGACCACCGCGAACGTCGACTCGAGTACCAGCTCCAGCACCATCGGCACCGACAGCAGGAACACCGCGCGGCGCAGCGGGATGCGGGTGTAGTCGGCACTGGTGCCGCGGATCGCCTCGTGCAGCGCCTTCCAGGTGGAGTCGACGGGCGGCGCGGCGTCCGCGACGGCCTCGCCGGCGGGCGGATCCATGTTCATCGGGTGTCCTTCTGCGAAGCGGCGGGATGGTAGCAGCGGCGCCTGCCACGGCATGTGCCCGGATGACGAATCAACGACGCGCGGATCGACATCGCGCCACCACGACCGGCGTGGCGATGGTCCCGGCCCCGGGAACACCTGTCGCCCCGGCCTGAACGCATCCACGCCGGCGTCCAACGTCGCTAGAATCGGCCACGACACCACCAGCGGAGCGCACGCCGTGGCCGGACACGACCCCAGGATCGACGCCTACATTGCCAAGGCCGCGCCTTTCGCCCGGCCCATCCTCGAGCACCTGCGCAGCGCCGTGCACGAGGCCTGCCCCGGCGTCGAGGAAACCCTGAAGTGGAGCGCGCCGTACTTCACGCACCGCGGCAAGAACCTCGCCGGCATGGCCGCGTTCAAGCAACACGCGGCGTTCGTGGTGCCGATGCTCGAATCCGGCGACGCGGAGAAGCGCGACGCGGCCATGGGCCACTACGGCCGCATCACCACGCTGTCCGACCTGCCGGCAAAGCGCACGCTGGTGGCACAGCTGAAACAGGCGGCGAAGGCGATCGACGCCGGCGCCACCCTCGCCCGTCCGAAGCGCGAAGCGCCGAAACCCGCCCCGGCGATGCCCGACGACTTCGCAAGGGCGCTGGCGAAGACAGCTTCGGCGAAGATGCACTTCGCCGCCTTCACGCCAGGCAAGCAGCGCGAGTACGTGGAATGGATCGCGGAGGCCAGGCAGGCGACCACCCGCGAGCGCCGCATCGCGCAGGCGGTGGAGTGGATCAGCGAGGGCAAGGCGCGCAACTGGAAATACCAGAACTGCTGAACACGCACGCGCACGGTCGCCCCGGCGTCCGCACCAATGAATCGCAGGAACGGCGCGCCGGTCGGTTCCTTCAGGGCGTTTCCGCCTGCCCGGTTTCGCGCGGCTGCCCCACTCGCGCATGCCGTCGCCCGTAGGCGAAATAGATCGCCGCGCCGATCAGCAGCCAGACCGCGAAGCGCACCCAGGTCAGCGTGGTCAGGTTGAGCATCAGGTAGAAGCACAGCAGCGCCGAGACGATCGGCAGCACTGGCGAGAACGGCACGCGGTAGGCACGCGGCAGGTCCGGGCGCTTCCGCCGCAGCACCACCACCGCGATACTCACCAGCACGAAGGCCGACAGCGTGCCGATGTTGATCATCTCCTCCAGGATCTCGACCTGGGTGAAGCCGGCCAGCAGCGCCACCGCGGCGCCGGTGATCAGCTGCAGCCGCACCGGCGTCTTGCGCGTTTCGGACGTGACGCTGAGCCAGCGCGGCAGCAGGCCGTCGCGGCTCATCGCCAGCAGCACGCGCGACAGGCCCATCAGCAGCACCATGATCACCGTGGTCAGGCCCACCAGGATGCCGAGCGAAATCACCTGCGCCGCCCAGCCGGCGCCGACGGCCACGAAGGCGGTGGCCAGCGAAGGATTCTCGGCTTCGGCCAGCAGCGTGTACGGCACCATGCCGGTGAGCGCGAAGGCCACGCCGATGTAGAGCAGCGTGACCAGGGCCAGGCCGCCGAAGATGCCCAGCGGCAGGGTGCGCTGCGGGTTCTTCACTTCCT
This sequence comes from Luteimonas sp., assembly GCA_035444805.1. GTDB lineage: Bacteria > Pseudomonadota > Gammaproteobacteria > Xanthomonadales > Xanthomonadaceae > Luteimonas. Next base: position 94,332 of record DAOMPM010000002.1, read on the forward strand.
CCGCGGACGTCGCCACCACGTCGAAGCCGATGAAGGCGAAGAACACCAGCGCCGCTCCCGAGAGCACGCCGGCGATGCCGTAGCGCGCCGGCTCCGCGCCGGTCATCCACGAGAACAGCGACTGCGACCACACGTCCGCGCTGCCGCCCTCGGTGGGCACGGAGGGCGGCACGAAGGGCGTCAGGTTGTCCGCGTTGAAGTACGTCAGCCCGACCACGATCACGAACACCACGATGCCGACCTTGAGGATCGTGAACACGTTGTTGACCCGCGCCGAAATCTTGGTGCCCATGATCAGCAGCGCCGTGAACACGCCGACGATGAACAGCGGCCCCCAGTCCACGCCGATGCCGAGCACGTCGATGGTGGTGGGTATGTGGATGTCGAGCAGTTCGAACACCATCGCCAGGTAGATGCCCCAGTACTTGGCGATCACCGCGCCGGCGGTGAGCAGTTCGAGGATCAGGTCCCAGCCGATGATCCAGGCCAGGAACTCGCCGAGCGTGGCGTAGGTATAGGTATAGGCGCTGCCCGCCACCGGGATACTGGAGGCGAACTCCGCGTAGCACATGATCGCCAGCGCGCAGGCCAGCGCGGCAAGCATGAAGGACACCGTGACCGCGGGCCCCGCGAAGCTGCCCGCCGCGCGCGCGCCGACCGAGAAGATGCCTGCACCGACGGCGACCGCCACGCCCAGGATCATCAGGTCCCAGGCGGTGAGCGAGCGCTTGAGTTCGCGCCCGGGCTCATGGCTGTCGGCGAGGGTCTGTTCGATGGACTTGGTGCGGAACAGGCTGCGCGACGGGCTGGCCTGGGGGCTGGGTGCTTGGCTCATTCGGATGCGGCTCGGAGGATGGCGGGGGCGTTGCGCGCGTCGGCGGGGCCGGCCGGGTGAAACGATCCGCCAGACTACGCCCGATGGCGGAAATCGGACAATGCCGAAAGGGCCACTACGGCAGCGCGGACGCTATCCTTGCCCGATGCTCCGGACCGTCACTGCCACCCGCTACGTCACACCCCTGCGCGAAGGCGGCTCGATGCCGGCCGTCGTGGAAGCCGACGACGACGGCATGTACGTACTCAAGTTCCGCGGCGCCGGCCAGGGTCCGCGGGTGCTGGTGGCCGAACTGGTCTCCGGGGAGATCGCCCGCGCGCTCGGGCTGCCGGTGCCGGAGATCGTGTTCATCGAACTCGACGCCGAGTTGGCACGCACCGAGGCCGATTCCGAGATCCAGCAGCTGATCCAGGCCAGCGCGGGCCTCAACCTCGCGCTCGACTATCTTCCCGGCGCAGTCAACTTCGACCCCGTGGCGGAACAACCGTCGGCCGAACTCGCTTCCCGGATCGTCTGGTTCGACGCCTACACCAGCAACGTCGACCGCAGCGCGCGCAACCCCAACCTGCTGGTCTGGCACGGGCAGCTGACGCTCATCGACCACGGTGCGTCGCTGTACTTCCACCACGGCTGGGACGGCGACACCTCAGGCGCCGGACAGCCCTTCCCGCTGATCCGCGACCATGTGCTGCTGCCCTGGGCCAGCGAACTGGAGCAGGCGGACGAGCGCCTCAGCGCGCTGCTGCCGCCGGAGCGGCTGGCGCAAATCGTGGCGCTGGTCCCGGATGCCTGGCTCCAGGGCGGCGACGCCTTCGGCAGCGCGCAGCAGCAGCGCGATGCCTACACCAGCTACCTGCAGCGGCGCCTGGCGCTGCCGCATGCCTTCGTGCAGGAGGCTATCCATGCGCGCGCATGACAGCTACGACTACGCCGTCATCCGAGTGGTCCCGCGCGTGGAGCGCGGCGAGTTCATCAACGTCGGCGTGATCGTCTCCTGCGAGAAGGCGGGATACCTCAAGGCGGTCATCGAACCCGACGAAGCCCGCCTGCGCGCACTGGATCCGCGGATCGACCTGCCGACCCTGCAGCGCCACCTCGACGCCATCCGGCGCATCTGCGAAGGCGGCCCGGATGCCGGCCCGATCGGCCTGCTGCCGCCGCGCGCCCGCTTCCACTGGCTGACCGCGCAGCGCAGCGCCATGATCCAGACCTCCCAGGTGCACATGGGCCGCTGCGGCGACATGGACGCCGTAGTCGAACACCTGATGGACAGGATGGTGCGGGTCGGTTGATGTGCGCTTGATCCGGATCATGGAGACACCAGGCTGTATCGCCCAACATGCCCTGGTCACCTCACGTCCATTGAATACCTTCAGGAGATGTCCCATGAAGCCCACGCAACTCCCCCTGGCGCTGGCGCTCGCGCTTGCCATCGGCGCGGTGGCGACCGGCTGCGCGCAGGACGCGCCGTCCGCCCCCGCCGCCCCGGCCGCGGAAGCCGACGCCACCGCACAGCACGCGGACACCGATGCGCACGCCGACGAACATGACGTCGATCATGCGCACGCGGCCACGGAAACCCTTGGCGTGGATTTCGCGATTCCCGCGAACCACGTGCGGTGGCAACCCGACGCACCGCTCATCGAAGGCATGTCGCGCGTCCGCACCGCGATCGCCGGACTGCAGCATGCAGGCCCGGCGCAGCATCCGGACGCGGCCACCGTGACCGCACGCACCGCGGACGTCGATGCCGCGATCGAATACATGTTCGCCAACTGCAGCCTGGATACCGAGCCCGACATCGCCCTGCACGCCATCCTGGCGCGGCTGATGGCCGGCACCCAGGCGTTGAACGGAAATCCGGCCGACACCTCGCCGGTGGCCGACATGGCCGCGGCGGTCGACAACTACGAGCAGCTGTTCGACGATCCGGACAGCAGCGCGGCGCCGGCCCCGCACTGACGACGCTGGCCCGCGTCGCGCGGACAAGCACCGGCGCGACCGGGTCTTTCAACCCGCGCCCCGGGACGGCGCTACCTGCCATCCCGGGCGCGGCATCGCCGCGGCTACGATGTCGCCATGAGCGCATCGCTCCCGCCTGCTCCCTCGCCCCCGCCCGCGCCGACCCTGCGCCGGCTGCTGCAGGACCTGCGCCAGGTCCGTCCGGCACCGCCGCAGCGCTGGGCCTTCGCGCTGCGCGCTGCGCTGGCGATGGGCATCCCGATCCTCGTCGGCATCTGGGTCGGCGACCTGTCCGCCGGGCTGATGGCCACCCTCGGCGCGTTCACAGCGCTGTACTGCGGCGGACGTCCCTACGCCTCACGCGCGATCACGCTGGCGCTGATCGCCTGCGCCTTCGCGCTGGCGGTGATGTTCGGGCTCTGGCTGGAGCAGTGGCCGTGGCTGGTGGTGCCGGTGCTGTCGCTGGTGGCGATGCTGGCCACCTGGCTGTGCAACGCCACCCGGGTGGGGCCGCCGGGGGCCTACATGTTCCTGCTGGCCTGCGCCGCCGGCACCGCGCTGCCGATCGACCACCTCACGCCCTGGCAAGCGGGCCTGCTGGTGCTGGCCGGCGGCGGCGTGGCGTGGCTGCTGCACACCGCCGGCGCGCTGATCCAGCCGCGCGGCCCCGAACGCAGGGCGGTCGCCGCCGCCGGGCGCGCGGTCGCCGCCTGCATCGAAGCCGGTCCGGCGCACGCCGGCGCACGCCACGCGGCCGCACTCGCACTGCACGAGAGCTGGCAGATGCTGGTCGGCTTCCAGCCCATCCCCGCGCGCAGCGGCGGCGAACTGCAGCGACTGCGCACGCTGAACCGCGAACTGCACCTGCTGTTCGCCAGCGCCATCGATGGAGCCTCCGACCGCGACGACCTGCTGGCCCGCACCCACGCGCTGGTTGACGAGGCGACGCGCCCGGCGATCCGGCGCCCGCCTTCGCTGCCGCCCGAGGCGGTGCCGCACGGCTACCCGCGCTCGTGGACACTGCTGCGCGAAGGCATCGCACCGGGCTCGAACGCGCTGCGCGTGGTGCTGCGGGTCGGCCTGGCGACGCTGCTCGCCGGCACCCTGGCCGGCGCACTGGACATCCAGCGCGCCTACTGGGCGATGGCCGCGGCGCTGCTGATGCTGCACCAGGGCTTCGACTGGCCGCGCACCGTGTTGCGCAGCGTCGAGCGCACGCTCGGCACCTGGATCGGCCTGCTGCTGGCCGGCGCGATCCTGTGGTGGCACCCGCAGGGCGTGTGGCTGGCGCTGGTGGTGATGGCGCTGCAGTTCGTGATCGAAATCGCGGTGGTGCGCAACTACGCCATCGCCGTGGTGTTCATCACCGGCATCGCGCTGACCATCGCCGCCGGCGGCCATCCGGTCGACGACATCCCCGGCCTGCTGCTGGCGCGCGGCTTCGACACCCTGATCGGCTGCGCCTGCGCCCTGCTCGCTTTCCGCCTGCTGCCGCCGAAGGCCGATGCCCGCACCATTGCCGAGGGCGTGGCGCAATGCCTGCTCGCGATCCGCGACACCTGCGTCTCGCTCGCCTCCGGCAACGTCACCACGCCGGCCGCGCGCAGCACGCGCCGCGACCTGCAGCAGCGCAGCTTCCAGCTCGAACAGCGCATGGACGACGCCCTCGCCGGCTCGCGCCCGCAGCGCGAAGCCGCCGAACGCTGGTGGCCGGGCGTCTCCATCTGCCAGCGCCTCGCCTACCGCGT
>DAOMPM010000003.1:0-82603 GCA_035444805.1 Luteimonas sp.
GCGCGAAATAAAGGAGGAGGCGATGGCCGCAGGCCATCGCCGGGGGACATTCGCGATCAAGGGCACGGACTCCCGGCGCCGACGACACCGCATCAGCACCGCGATGTCCCGCGGTTCGGTGAAGTGCCTCTTTTTCGTCCGGGCGGCATTGGTCGCGGGCATGGCCCACTCCTACAACACCGACGCTCCGTCGGCGCGGGGCATGCCCGCGACCACGTTCGCAATATCGCTACAGGCTGTCCTGGTTTTCCTGCAGATCGCGCTTGAACGGGACTTCCGGCGGCTTGCGCGCATCGGCCTCGACGTCCTGCAGGTTCGGGTCGCTGAGGCCGCAGGCGCCGCCGAGCATCAGCATCGCCACCGTGCATTTGATCCGCTTGTTGGTGCCGGGAATCGGAATCAGCACTTCCTTGATGCTGCGCCGGACCCACTCCTCCAGCAGGTTCTCGTGCGGGATCCAGAAACGGTCGAACGCGGTCGGCTCGTAGCCGACCGGCGGGCGCTTGAGCCAGGTGCCCATGCGGTCGATCTTCTCGTAGTCCTCGGTGATCGTGCCCGGCGGCAGGCCGCCGCCGACCTTGCCGGTGTTGCCGGCCAGGCGCGGGCTGCCGTCGGCGTTGAACAGGCCCGAGGGGCTGCCCGCCTGCCCGCCCGGCACGTTGCGGTTCGAATCGCCCCAGTCGCTGCCGGTGCGCGGTGACGGCAGCGCGCCTGGTGCGGGCGTCGACGCCGGCCCCGCGCCGGCGGTGGTGGCGGATGGCGTGGCGCCCTGCCCGCTTTCGCGCGGGCCGCCGGATGCCGTGGCGGTCGACGGTGACTGGCCGGTCGCCGAAGGCACACCCGCAGCGCGGCTGTCGGAGGCCTGCTCCGACGCGCCGGTACCCGGGCGCGGCGCACGCAGCTCGACCTCGCGCTGCGCGATCGCGGGGCCGTCGCGCCGCAGCTCGGGCGCGGGCATGGCCGAAGGCGAGCGCAGCGCGATTTCCGGCGCAGGTGCCAGCACTTCACGCTCGACGATCTCGATCTCCGGCTGGCGCAGGTCGGGCACGCTGATGTCCCGCCGCGGCAGTGGCTGCAGCTCGGGCGGTGTCGGCACCGCCGGCACGTCCACCACGCGCACTTCGCGCGTCGGCACCTGCAGCTCCGGCGTTGCCGGCGTCCGCGTCCGCGGCACGTCGATGCGCGGCGGCACGAGGACGAAATCGCTGTCCGGCACCGGCGTCTCGGTCACCACCAGCGGCTGCTCGGCGACCGGCGGCGGGACCGCCTCCGGCGTCACCTCGACTTCGGCGATCGACGGTGGCGGTGGTGGCGGCGCCGCTTCCGGCGTGCTCGCCGCGCGCGCGGCGGCGGCGGGCGCCGGCGCGGCCGCGACTTCGGGCAGCGGCTGCTCGGCCTGCTGCGAACCGCCGCCTTCGTCCTGCGGTGTCCCCTCGCCGATGAATTCGACCTGGGTGATGTTCTCGCCGAGGCGCTCGGCCTCTTCCTCGCCCGGATAGTGCGCGACCATGAACAGGATCATCAGCTGCAGCCACAGCAGGTGCAGCAGCACCGAGGCCGTCATCGACGCGATGCGCCGGCCCCGGTACGGCGCCGGCGCCTCGCGCCAGTCGTACCGCCACAGCCGGGTGAACGCCTGCCAGTCGCTGAGCTGCCGGTAGCCGGTCGGGAACACCGGCTCGCGGGCGAGGAACACCGCCAGCATTTCCTGGATGTCGCCGACGACGCGGCGATGCGCCTCCGGTGGATCTTCAGCGAACCATTCGGCCCAGCCCGGCGGGAACTCGCCAGCCGGACGCTGCGGGCGGATCGAACGGCCCAGACGCAGCCTGCGCTGGAGCGCCTCGATCAGTTCGCCGGACGAATACACTCGCCGCGGTTTCCGTCAGCCCGCCGCGCGCGGCATGTAGGGAGCGGTGCCGGTGTCGTGGTCGGTCGCGTCGCGCACCGCGGTCACGCCCGGCACCTTGTCCATCAGCGTGCGCTCGATGCCCTGCTTCAGGGTGACATCGACCATGCCGCAGCCGTGGCAGCCGCCGCCGAAGCGCAGCACGACCACGCCATCGGCAGTGACTTCCTGCAGCGCGACGTTGCCGCGATGCTGCGCCAGCTGCGGATTGATCTCGTGCTCGACCAGCCAGCGCACACGTTCGACCATCGAGGCCGATTCCGGCGGCGCCTCGCCCTTGATCCGCGGCGCGCGGATCTGCAGCTGGCCGCCGGTGGCGCGCGATTCGTAGTCGATCTGCGCGCCGTCGAGAAAGGGCGTGCTGTCGGCGTCGAGCCAGAGCGTGAAGCCGTCGCAGTCGATCGCCCACTCGTCGCCGCGCAGGTCACCCGGCTCGGCGAACTCCAGCCGCACGTCGGCCTTCGCCGTCCCCGGATGCATCGCGGCCAGGCGCACGCCCAGTCCCGGCGAGTCCTCGCGTTCGATCAGCTTGCGGAAATGCGCCTGGGCGCTGTCTGAAATCTGGATCATGGTCCCATCCGTGTTTGCGACGTATTCTAGGCCCTGTCCCGTTCACCATCCGTTGCGCGCGCGGGCCCGCAGGGCGCTGCATAGCCTGCATTCATGCGCCACGCAACCCGTCGCCGGAGATCCCGCCATGTCGGACCTCATTCCCCTCGCACAGGCCCACTGCTTCCCGCGCCAGGGCGGCGAACACCTGCTCGGCGAGGCCCGCGTCCGCGAGCTGTTGCCGCAGGTGCCCGGCTGGGAGCTGGCCGAGGACGGCAAGGCGCTGCGCAAGACCTTCGGCTTCGATGACTACTACCGGACGATGGCCTTCGTGAACGCGCTCGCCTTCATGGCCCACCGCGAGGACCACCACCCCGACCTCGGCGTCCACTACAACCGCTGCGTGGTGCGCTATTCGACCCACGACGTCGGCGGACTGAGCGAGAACGACTTCATCTGCGCCGCCAAGGCCGACGCGCTGGCGCCGTAGGAGCGGCCCATGGCCGCGACCGGACGCCGTCGCACCGGATCCATTGGTCGCGCGCATAGCGCGCTCCTACAGTGCCGCGGCGCGTTCAAGCCAATCGATCCAGCACCTCCACCAGCTCCGGCGCCAGCGGCGCATTGAGCACGTAGGGCGTCTTGCCGTCGTCGAGCGCGAATTCCAGCGATGCTGCGTGCAGGAACAGCCGCTTCAGCCCGATCTGTTCGCGCAGGCGCCTGTTCACCGCCGCATCGCCGTACTTGTCGTCGCCGGCCACCGGATGGCCGATGTGCTGCGCGTGCACGCGGATCTGGTGGGTGCGGCCGGTCTCGATCCGCACCTCGCAGTACGAATGCCCGCCGCGCCGCTCCAGCACGCGGAAATGGCTCAGCGACGGCTTGCCCGAGGCGTTCACCTGCACATGCCGCTCGCCGCCCTGGCGCAGGCCGACGTGCAGCGGCGCGTCGACGCTCATCACCCCGTCGGGCATGCGTCCCACCAGCAGTGCGAGGTAACGCTTGGCGATGCCCCTGGCCTGGACGGCCGGGTCCTCGCGCAGCAGGGCCTGCAGTTCGCGCAGCGCCGAACGCTTCTTGGCGATGACCATCAGACCGGAGGTGTCGCGGTCTAGCCGATGCACCAGCTCCAGTTCCTGCCCCGGGCGCAGGGCGCGCAGGGTCTCGATCACGCCGAAGCTCACGCCGCTGCCACCGTGGCTGGCCACGCCGGAGGGCTTGCTGATCGCGAGCAGGCGCGCGTCCTCGAACACGATGCTGGCCGCCATCGCCTCCAGCAGCCCCTTCGCCGGCGTACCCTTGTCTCCGGCTTCCGCGAGACGGACCGGCGGAATCCGCACCTGGTCGCCCGCCTCCAGCCGTGTCTCCGGCTTCGCGCGGCCACCGTTCACACGCACCTGGCCGCTGCGCACGATCTTGTAGACCAGCGACTTCGGCGCGCCCTTGAGCTGGCCGAGCAGGAAGTTGTCCAGCCGCTGGCCGGCGCGCTCGCCGTCCACCTGGACGATGCGGACGCCGCCGGCGGACGGCGCCTGGGGCCGGGTGTCATTCATTGCCATGCGTTATCTGTTACACTCGGCGGGCGAGATAAGGTGCTGATTTCGCTGGAAGATCACGGGTCGAAAGCCCACCTTCCGCGAGATCCGGCCAGTGCGCGGCCACCGCCCTCGGGGCGGCCATGTTAGCGGCTGGACGGCAGTTCCGGACATCGCCCGATGCCACGGCACCGGTGCTGAACATGCCCCGCGCGGCGCGAGTGCCGGCCCGAAAGGCCACCGCGAAGCTGCCGCCGGTCCCCGTAACACTCTTGATTTGAAGCGCTCCCGCGGTCCGCCGTGGTGTCGTAGCGCTGGAAACCCGGGATCGCCGCTGCGCTTGCGCGGCTGGCGGCCAACCGAAGCTCCAGGCGAAACGCCCCGGCGTTCCGCGCGCCTGTCCCGCCCGCAAGGCCGGGGCAGCGAGTAGCGCGAGGAATGCAAACATGAAGCGAATGCTCATCAACGCCACGCAGGCCGAAGAACTGCGCGTGGCGATCGTCGACGGCCAGTCCCTGTACGACATCGACATCGAACAGGCGTCCCGTGAACAGAAGAAGTCCAACATCTACAAGGGCCGCATCACCCGGCTCGAACCGTCCCTCGAGGCGGCCTTCGTCGAATACGGCGCCGAGCGCCACGGCTTCCTGCCGCTGAAGGAAGTCTCCCGCGACTACTTCCAGGCCGGCGCCGACCACCGCTCCGGCAACATCAAGGAACTCCTGCGCGAAGGCCAGGAAGTCGTGGTCCAGGTCGACAAGGAAGAGCGCGGCAACAAGGGCGCGGCCCTGACCACGTTCATCTCGCTGGCCGGCCGCTACATGGTGCTGATGCCGAACTCGCCCACCGCCGGCGGCGTCTCGCGCCGGATCGAGGGCGACGACCGCGCCGAGTTGAAGAAGGCGATGGACGCGCTGCAGATCCCCGACGACATGGGCGTGATCATCCGCACCGCCGGCGTCGGCCGCGACGCCGAAGAACTGCAGTGGGACCTCGACTACCTGCTGTCGATCTGGAAGGCGATCGCCGAGGCCGCGCTGAGCAAGCCCTCGCCATTCCTGATCTACCAGGAATCGCGCCTGATCACCCGCGCCCTGCGCGACTACATGCGCGCCGACATCGGCGAGATCCTGGTCGACACCCCGGAGATGTACCAGGAGGCGAGCGAGTTCGTCGCGCAGGTGATGCCGCACAACCTGCGCAAGCTCAAGCACTACACCGACGACGTCCCGCTGTTCAACCGCTACCAGATCGAATCGCAGATCGAATCGGCCTACGAGCGCACCGTGCGCCTGCCCTCCGGCGGTGCCCTGGTGATCGACCAGACCGAGGCCCTGACCTCGATCGACGTCAACTCGGCGCGCGCCACCAAGGGCAGCGACATCGAGACGACCGCGTTCAACACCAACCTCGAGGCGGCCGAGGAAGTCGCGCGACAGATGCGCCTGCGCGACCTCGGCGGCCTGGTGGTGATCGACTTCATCGACATGGACTCGGGCAAGCACCAGCGCGAGGTCGAGAACAAGCTGCAGAACGCGCTCAGGTACGACCGCGCACGCGTGCAGCTGGGCCGCATCTCCAAGTTCGGCCTGATGGAGATGAGCCGCCAGCGCCTGCGTGCGTCGCTGGGCGAATCCAGCCAGATCGTGTGCCCGCGCTGCGAGGGCCATGGCCGCATGCGCAGCGTCGAATCGCTGTCGCTGTCGATCATCCGCGTCGCCGAGGAGCACGCGATGAAGGACAACACCGGCCAGGTGCTGGTGCAGGCGCCAGTGGAGATCGCCAACTTCCTGCTCAACGAGAAGCGTGGCGCGCTGGCCGAGATCGAGAAGCGCCACAGTGCGCCGATCGTGATCGTCGGCGACGAACAGCTGCACACGCCGCACTACGAGGTCACGCGCATCCGCGAGAACGAGCTGGGCGAGGAAAGCAGCCGCCCGAGCTACCAGCGCGGCACCCCGCGCAAGGTCGCGACCATCGCGCTCAACAAGAACAACCTCAACATCCCCGCCCCGGCGGTGACCAACGTACATCCGTCGCAGCCCGCGCCTGTGCGCGAACCGCAGCCCGAGCCGGCGCCCGCGCCAACACCGGTTTTCGCGCCGGTCGCGGCCCCCGTTGCGAGCGGCGGCCTGTTCGGCTGGGTCAAGCGCATCCTCGGCAGCGAGCCCGCGCCGGCCCCGGCGCCGGCACGCAAGGTCGAAGAACCACAGCGCAGCGAGCGCGGCGCACGCGGAGGCAATGAGCGCAGCGGCGGTTCGCGCCGCGACCAGCGCAACGGCGGCAGGCAGCGTCGCGACGGCGGTGCCTCACCGGCGCAGGCGGCGCAGAAGGAACCCCGCCAGGGCAAGCAGCCGCGCGACCAGGCCGGCAAGCCGTCCTCGCAGCAGGCCGGCCAGCCGCAGCAGCCGAAGAAGCAGAAGCCGCAGCAGCAGCCGAAGGCCGCCGAGCCGGTCCAGGCCCAGGTCAAGCCCGCCGCGCCTGCCGCGGAGGTCGAGGCCACGCAGCAGCCGGTGACGGCCATCGAGACGACGCGTCCGGCAGCAATCGCGCCCGTGCAGGATGCAGCAGCCGTCGAGGCACTGGTCGCCACGCAGGCGACGGTCGCCGATGCCACCGGCAACGCCGGCGACGTCCCGGCCACCGATGCCGGCACCGGCGAAGACGGCAACGGCGCCGCCCGCCGTCGCCGCGGACGTCGCGGTGGTCGCCGCCGCCGTCGTGGCGCCGGCGAAGCCGCGGGCATCGCCATGGAAGGTTTCGACGGCGATGCGGCCGACGATGCGGACGACGCCGACGATGCACAGGACGCCGTCGACGCCGAGGCGACGACCAGCAGCCATGCGCAGCGGACCCAGCCCGAGTTCGATTTCGAAGAGCCCGCGCGCGACGTGCCGCAGGCCGTCGACGCCCGCGCATCGGTAGTGAGCGTCGCCGAGGCCGATGAAGCGTCCATCCCCGCAGTTGCGATCGCAACGCCCGAACCGGTCGAAGCGACCTCGGCGCCCGTCGAGGCCGCCATCGCCACGACGGAAGCGGTCATTCCGGCCGTCGTGCTGCAGGACGCCGCGCCGGAAGCGGCCTTCGTGCCAGCTTCGAGCGAGGAATCCATCGCCGATGTGGCGGTCGCGACGCCCGAACCGGACGCCCCCTCCATCCTCGCCAGCGTCGCTGCCGAGCCGGAGAGCCACGAAGCCGCCAAGCCGGCCGACGCCCTGCCCGCCGACGACGCGACCAGCGTTGCCGGCGAAGCGGAGCCGCCGCGTTTAGAGGCAGCACCCGGCCTGTTCGACCAGCCCGACCTGGCCGCGATCGCGGCCGTGCCGGAGGCTTCGCCTGCCGACGAGGCGGCGCAGGCCGTGGACGACAGCAACGGCGGGCAAGGCGAACCCGAAGACGACGCCGCAGCCACGCGCAGCGCCTGACGGCGCGGAAAACCCGACCCTCGCAGGGTCTACAGCACCTGCGAGGGATCGATCAGGCCGTACTGGCTCGCCAGCCGCGCCAGGGCGATGGCATCGTCGATCTGCAGCTTCGCGAACAGCCGGGACTTGTGCGTGTTCACCGTTTTCGCGCTCAGGTTCAGGCGCTTGGCGATCTCCTCCTGGCGCCGTCCCTGCACCAGCAGCATCGCGATCTCCAGCTCGCGCGGCGACAGTTCGTCGAACGGCGTGCCCTCGCCACCAATGCCCGACAGCGCCAGCTTCTGCGCGATGCTGCTGGCGAGGTAGCGCTTGCCGAGTGCGACATCGCGCACCGCGCGCAGCAGTTCGGAGGAATCGCCACCCTTGCCGACGTAGCCAGAGGCACCCGCCTCGATCAGCTTGCGCGGCATCGGCCCGTCCTCGAGCACGGACACCACGATCACCTTCGCATGCCCGCCCTTGACCACGCGCTCGGTCACCTCCAGCCCGCTCACGCCGGGCAGGTGCAGGTCGCACAGCACCACGTCCGGCTGCAGCTTGCGGATCAGCGGCAGCGCCGCCTCACCGCTCTCGGCCTCGCCCACCACCTCGATATCGGTTTCACCCGCGAGAATCATGCGCATCCCGGCGCGCACCAGCGCATGGTCGTCGACCATGAACACCCGGATCGTCATCCCTGTTCCCCCCTTGCCACGGATCTACCCCGTCAGCGAGGCTAGCGCCATGCGGCCGTTGCGCGCAAGCGAACGCGCCGGCTTCACAGCGCCCGGCGGCCTGCGACGCGTCCATCCGCCCCGACGGGACCCGCAGATGACGGACAACGAGCCAGACCAGGCGCCTGGCCGCCACCGACCGCGCCGTGGGATGGCGGAGAGAGTGGGATTCGAACCCACGGAAGGTTTGACCCTTCGCCGGTTTTCAAGACCGGTGCCTTAAACCGCTCGGCCATCTCTCCGAATGTCGAATTGTCACCGCCACGGCGCTTGCGCGCCGTCTTCGCCAGTTGCACTCGGACCATCCATGGCCCTCGCCCTGCGGGCAGCCTTTGGCTGCGCGAAGTGGCGATCCTGCCACTTCGTGACCAGCGGCTGTCGCCGCTGTTCGCTCCGGCCTTCGGCCTCCGCAGTCAAGACTGCTGCCTTGAACCACTCGGCCATCTCTCCGGTTGTGCTTCATGTTCCCGCGCGGCGTGCTGTTGTCATTCCGAACGTAGTGGGAAGTACTTTGCAACAGCGAAGCTGGTCGATCCTGCCCTGGAAGCAGATCTCTCGCTGCGCTCGAGATGACAATGCCGACTTGCCCAGTGGGCCGCTAGCGCATTGTCGCATGCGCCCCTGCGTCTTCGCCCTTGCCGCGCGTGGCGGGCGTCGAACCCGCGTTCGACTTCGCGCCTTCCTTGCCGCAGTGCCGGCAGTTGAGGCTCGATTCCTCGATCAGCGGCGGCATCCGTTCGGCCAGGAAGTCGATGAACACGCGCACCGCCGGCAGCAGGCCGCGGCGCGAGGCGAACACGGCGTGGGCGATGCCCTGCGGCAGACGCCATTCGGGCAGCACCACTTCCAGTTCGCCCTTGCGCACCGCGTCGGCGCACAGCGTTTCGGGAAGCATGGTGATGCCCAGGCCCTGCTTCGCCAGCTCCATCAGCATGGGGAAATCAAACCCCGACACGCGCGGCTTCAGGTCGACCCTGCGCATTTCGCCGTCACGACCCTGCAGCTCCCAGCGTTGGCGCACTTCGTCCTCGCCCATGCTCATGGTGGTGTGGCCTTCGAGGTCTTCCGGCGTCTTCGGGCGCCCGGCTCGGTCGAGGTACTTCGGGCTCGCCACCAGCAGCTCCTGGATCTGGCCGAAGCTGCGCATCACCAGGCTGCCGTCATCGTCGAACTTCGAACGCACGCGGATCGCGACGTCGAAGCCTTCGTTGATCACGTCGACGCGGCGGTTGTTCACATGCAGCTGCACCCGCACCTCCGGATAGCGCGCGAGGAACTCCGGCAGCAGTTTGGGCATCAGCTGCTGCGCCAGGCTGACTGGCACGCTGGCCTTGACCAGGCCGCGCGGCTCGGCGCTGAGCCGGTCGACGACTTCGCGCGCGGCGGTGGCCTCGGCCAGCATCGACTGGGCGTGGCGGTGCACGCTCTGGCCGACGTCGGTCACCGCGAAGCGGCGCGTGGAGCGCTGCAGGAGGCGCACGCCGAGGTCGCTCTCGAGCTGGCTGATGCGACGGCTCAAGCGCGACTTCGGGATCCCGAGCGCGCGTTCGGCCGCGGCGAAACCGCCGTGCTCGACCACCATGGCGAAGTAGTAGAGATCGTTGAGGTCCTGCACATTAACCTCCTAAATGGAACAATGCGTGATATTCAACCACGTTTATTCCATAAACGCAACAAATTATCTTGTCTTCCGTCCGGCGCATCGCCGCAAGAAACGGAGCCAAGCCATGAAACTGCTGCATATCGAGTCCAGCGTCCTGGGCGAACATTCGGTCACCCGCCAGCTGGGAAGCGCCATCGTCGCACGCTGGAAGGCCGACGTGCGTGGCCTCGAGGTCCAGGCCCGCGATCTCGACCGGGAGCCCCTGCCCCACCTCGACGGCGGGACGCTCTCGGGCGCGAACGAGCTGGAGGCCGCGCGTGGCGAGGCCGTGCTGCGCCAGTTCCTCGACGCCGACGTGGTCGTGATCGGCGCACCGATGTACAACTTCGGCATCCCCTCGTCGCTCAAGGCCTGGATCGACCGCATCGCGGTGAACGGCAAGACCTTCCGCTATACCGAGTCCGGCCCGGTGGGCCTGGCGGGCGGCAAGCAGGTGATCCTCGCGCTCGCCGCCGGCGGCCTGCACGGCGGCCAGTCGACCGATTTCGTCGAACCCTACCTACGCCAGGTGCTCGGCTTCATCGGCATCAGCGACATCCGGGTGGTGCGCGCCGACGGCATCGGGCTGTCGCCGGAGCATCGCGCCGCGTCGATCGCGCAGGCGCTGGAGCGGGTGGCGGAGCCGGTGCCCGTGGCGGCCTGATACCCCACGCGATCAAGTAGGAGCGGGCCATGCCCGCGACCCGAGGCAACCGGGCCAACCGGGCCAACCGGGCCAACCGGGGCATCGTCGCGACACGGTCGCGCCCATGGGGCGCTCCTACCCCACTCCGTGTTCCTGATCGCAAGTTGGACTCAGGAGATCCGCTCCAGCCCGCCCATGTACGCCCGCAGCACTTCCGGCACCACGATCGATCCATCGGCGTCCTGGTAGTTCTCCATCACCGCGATCAGGGCGCGGCCGACGGCGGTGCCGGAGCCGTTGAGCGTGTGCACGGGCTCGGGCTTGCCCGTCGCCGGGTTGCGCCAGCGCGCCTGCATGCGCCGGGCCTGGAAGTCGCCGCAGTTGGAGCACGAGGAAATCTCGCGGTACGTCTGCTGCGACGGCAGCCAGACCTCGAGGTCACAGGTCTTGCTCGCGGAAAAGCCCATGTCGCCCGAGCACAGCAGCATGCGCCGGTATGGCAGGCCGAGTTTCTCCAGCACCGTTTCCGCGCAGCGGGTCATGCGCTCGTGCTCGGCGTCGCTGTCGGCCGGCGCGCAGATCGACACCAGCTCCACCTTCTCGAACTGGTGCTGGCGGATCATGCCGCGCACGTCGCGGCCGCCGCTGCCGGCCTCGGAGCGGAAGCACAGCGAATGCGCGGTCATGCGCAGCGGCAGGCGTTCGGCCTCGACGATCTCGTCGCGGACGATATTGGTCAGCGCGATCTCCGAGGTCGAGATCAGGTAGCGCCGGTGCCCGCCCAGCTCGGTGGCGAACATTTCCTCCTCGAACTTCGGCAGCTGGCCGGTGCCGTACAGGCTCTCGGCGTTGACGATGACCGGGACGTTGGTTTCCTCGTAGCCGTGCTCGCCGGCGTGCATGTCGAGCATGAACTGGGCGAGCGCGCGATGCAGGCGCGCCAGCTGTCCGCGCAGCACGGTGAAGCGCGCGCCGGAGAGTTTCGCGGCGGTGTCGCCGTCGAGCCAGCCGTGGCGGGCGCCGAGTTCGACATGGTCCTTGACCTCGAAGTCGAAGCTGCGCGGCGTACCCCAGCGATGCTGTTCGACGTTCTGCGCCTCGTCGGCGCCGGCCGGCACCGAAGGATCGGGCAGGTTCGGCACGCCCATCGCGATCGCGTCGAGTTCGCCGCGGATCGCTTCCAGCCGCGCTTCGCTGGCCTTCAGTTCGTCGCCGAAGCCGGCGACCTCGGCCAGCAGCGGCGCCACGTCCTCGCCCCTGGCCTTGGCCTGGCCGATCGCCTTGCTGCGGGTGTTGCGCAGGTTCTGCAGCTCCTGGGTACGCACCTGGATCTGCTTGCGCTCGGCCTCCAGTGCCTGCAGCCGGTCCACGGGCAGTTCGAATCCGCGCGTGTCGCGCAGGCGCGCGGCAGTATCGGCGAGGTGCTGGCGGAGCAGGATCGGATCGAGCATGGCGGAGGAAAGCGTCGGGGAAACGCGGATTATCGCCGAGACGCGCGTGCGCTGTCGGTTTGACCGGCGCATCCGGCGGCGTGTGCCAGAATCCGGGACTCTCCCCCGCCGGATCGCCGCATGTCCACGCCTCCCGCGACCAGCACGCCGCGCCATCGCTTCGCCCGCTTCCTGCCGTCCGGCCGCGCCTGGTGGCTGATCGTGGGTGCCTTCGTGGCGGGCCTGGTGCTGTTCGCGCTGGTGCTGTCGGGCAAGCGCGACGAGTTCGAGTTCTATCGCGCCAACGACGGGGGATCGGCACGCGTCGAGGGCCAGGTGTTCGATCCCTTGCCGGCGCCGCTGCCCGCCGGGGAGCAGGCCGCCAGCGGCATGGACCAGCGTCTGCCCGCCGACGATGCGCCGAGGATCGACCAGCACGCGCCCTCACCCGCTGCTCCGGCACCCGCGACCGCCGGGCAGCCCGGAGCCGAACCACCGACGGGGCGCAGCGTCGCCGCCGACGCCAGCGTGCCGCGACCGGTTTCGTCGCCGCCGCCTTCCTATCCGCAAGCCGCCCTGCGCGCCGGCGCCTCGGGCGACGTGGTACTGCGCATCGAGGTGCGCGCCGACGGCACGCCCGGCAAGGTCGAGGTCGTGACCAGCAGCCGCAACCGCGCACTGGATCGCGAGGCCGTCCGCGCCGTGCGTCGCTGGCGCTTCCAGCCGGCGATGCGCGATGGCGTCGCCGTGCCCGCGTCCGTCAATCAGACCATCAGTTTCGACGCACCGCGCTGAAGGGCCTCACCCCGCCTTGGCGCAGTGTGCCGACCCGTACCAACTTGCGATCGAGAACATGGAATGGCGTAGGAGCGCCCCATGGGCGCGACCGGATGGCGACAACGCGCTGGTCACCATGGGTCGCGGGCATGGCCCGCTCCTACGTCCATCTTTCTGATCGCGAACGGGATCAGGCGTCGCGCAGCCCGAATCCTGCCTGGCGCGCGAGCGCATCGAATCCGGGGAACGAGGTCACGACGTTGTCGATGTCGCCGATGCGGACTTCGCCATCCGCCAATTGCGCCGCGACCGCGAACGACATCGCGATGCGGTGGTCGCCGTGGCTCTCGACGCTGCCGCCGCCCAGGTGGGCGCCGCCGTGGATCGTGGCGCCGTCGGGGGTTTCGTCGACCTGCGCGCCAAGCGTGCGCAGGCCAGCGGCCATGGCTGCGATGCGGTCGGACTCCTTCACCCGCAGCTCGGCCGCGCCGCGCACCACGGTGTTGCCTTCGGCGCAGGTGGCGGCGATGAACAGTGCCGGGAACTCGTCGATCATGTCGGCCACGTGCTCCTCCGGCACCTCGATGCCGCGCAGGGGCGCATGACGCACGACGAGGTCGCTGACCGGCTCGCCGCCCTGCTCGCCCGCGGGGGTCTCGACGATATCGGCGCCCATCAGGCGCAGCACGTGCAGCAGGCCGGTGCGGCGCGGGTTCACGCCGACGCGGCGCAGCACCAGCTCCGAACCCGGCACCAGGGTCGCGGCGACGAGGAAGAACGCGGCCGACGAGAAATCCGCCGGCACCACGATGTCGCGCGCGGTCAGGCGGTGGCCACCGTCGAGCCGCGCGAACCCCGGCGAGAACTCGATCGGCCAGCCCAGCGCCTGCAGCATGCGCTCGGTGTAGTCGCGGGTCGGGTGCGGCTCGCGCACGGTGGTCGTGCCGCGCGCGTACAGGCCGGCCAGCAGCAGCGCCGACTTGACCTGGGCGCTGGCCATCTCGGTGGTGATGTCGATGCCCTGCAGCGCGCTGCCGCCGTGGATGCGCAGCGGCGGCACGCCGCCCTCGCCGGTGTCGATGCGCGCGCCCATCTGCGCCAGCGGCCCGGTGACGCGGCGCATCGGCCGCTTCGACAGCGAGGCGTCGCCGACCAGGACGGTGTCGAACGACTGTCCCGCCAGCAGCCCGGCCAGCAGGCGCATGCCGGTGCCGGCGTTGCCGCAATCCAGCGGACCGTCGGGCGGGCGCAGGCCGTCGATGCCGACGCCGTGGATGACGCGGCTGCCCGTGCCCGGTGCGTCGATGCGCACGCCCATGCTGCGGAAGATCGCCTCGGTCGCACGCGCGTCCTCGCCTTCGAGGAAGCCGTCGACGCGCGAGACGCCGTCGGCCAGCGAAGCGAGCATGATCGCGCGGTGCGAGACCGACTTGTCGCCGGGCACCGCCAGCTCGCCGCGCAGCGGCGTGCCCTTCGATGCGATCCAGTCCCTGCCCGTGCCGCTGCCCATCACCGCCACCTCTGTCTCATGTTGCCGCCACAGCGCTCGCGCCATTCGGATGTAGGAGCGGGCCATGCCCGCGACCCGCCGCGGCCGGGGCGTCATCGTTAGCCGGTCGCGCCCATGGGGCGCTCCTACGCCATCCTTGTCAGGGCACGGCGACCGGATACGAGCCCAGCACGCGCACGTCCCCGGCGAAATCGTCGATCTCCGCCAGCGCGTCCTTCAACGGCGACTCGTCGACGTGACCCTCGACGTCGATGAAGAACGCGTACTGCCACAGCGCGCCGTGCGCAGGCCGCGATTCGATCCGGTTCATGCTGATCCGGCGCCGCGCCAGCGGTTCGAGGATGCGGTACAGCGCGCCGGGCTGGTCGCGGATGAACACCATCAACGAGCTGCGGTCGTGGCCCGAGGGCGGGAACGACGCCCGGCCGATCACCAGGAAGCGCGTGGTGTTGTCGCTGCGGTCCTCGATCGGGCCGGCGATGACCTTCATGCCGTAGACGTGCGCGGCGTTCTCGCCGGCGATGGCCGCGGCATCGTCCGCCTGCTTGGCGCGGCGCACCGCTTCGGCGTTGCTGGACACCGCTTCCTTGTGCACGTCCGGCAGGTTCTGGCGCAGCCAGTTCTTGCACTGTGCCAGCGACATGCCGTGCGAATAGATGCGCTCGATGTCCTCGATGTGGCCGGTGCGCGAAAGCAGGTACTGGTGCACGCGCAGCTCGACTTCGCCGCAGATCTTCAGCGGCGAGGTCAGGAACATGTCGAGCGTCGACTGGATCGTGCCCTGCCCCGAGTTCTCCACCGGCACCACGCCGAAGTCGGCGTTGCCCGCGGCGACCTCGTCGAACACCTCCTCGATGCTGACCAGCGGCAGGCCCTTGGCCGAATGCCCGAAGTGCTTCTGCACCGCCTGCTGCGAGAAGGTGCCCTCGGGGCCGAGGTAGCCGACCTTCAGCGGCTCCTGCTGGGCGAGGCAGGCCGACATGATCTCGCGGAACAGGCGCACCAGCACCTCGTCCGAGAGCGGGCCGTCGTTGCGGTCGACCACGCGGCGCAGCACCTGCGCCTCGCGCTCGGGGCGGTAGTAATCGATCGCCGCGGCGAGCTTGCCCTTGGCCTTGCCGACCTGGTGCGCCCACAGCGCGCGCTCGGCGATCAGCGACTGGATCTCGCGGTCGATGCCGTCGATCTGCTCGCGCACGGAGGCCAGGTCGGGCTTGGCCTGGCCGCCGAGTTCATTGCGTACGCGCGTCGATGCTTCGGCCTTCGTCGTGGCGCGCTTCGTCGCAGCAGCCTGCTTCTTGACCGGCGCCTTGGCGCCCTTCGCCGCCGGCCTGGGAGTGCGCTTAGCCATGGCGCTTCTGGAACTCCTGCATGTAGTCGGCCAGCGCCTGCACGCCTTCGACCGGCATCGGGTTGTAGAGCGAGGCGCGCATGCCGCCGACCACGCGATGCCCCTTGAGGCCGATCAGGCCGGCTTCGCGCGCGCCGGCCAGGAAGGCGGCGTCGAGCGCATCGTCGACGAGGAAGAACGGCACGTTCATGCGCGAACGCACCGAGGCCTGCACCTGGTTGCGGTAGAAGCCGCCGGAGCCGTCGATCGCGTCGTACAGCAGCTTCGCTTTGGCATCGCTGCGGCGGTCGAACTCGGCGGTGCCGCCCTGCTCGATCATCCAGCGCACGGTCAGGCCGAGCAGGTACCAGTTCCAGGTCGGCGGCGTGTTGAGCATCGACTCGCCCGCCAGCTGCGCGCGGTAGTCGAAGATCGCCGCGCGCGGCTGGCCGGCGCGTTCGAGCAGGTCGCGGTGCACGATCACCACGCTGATGCCGACCGGGCCGAGGTTCTTCTGCGCGCCGGCGTAGATCAGGCCGTACTTCGACACGTCGATCGGCTCCGACGCGATGCTGGAGCTGAAGTCGGCGAACAGCGGCACGTCGCCGGTGTCCGGCGGCACCTGGCCCCAGGCGGGACGGAACTCGACGCCGTGGATGGTCTCGTTGGCGGTGATGTGGACGTAGGCGGCGTCCTTCGACAGTCGCCAGTCCTCGCGCGCGGGAATCGTGCGATAGCCGTCGGCTTCGCTGCTGGCGGCGATGTTGACATCGACCGTCGCCAGCTGGCTGAGCGCGGTATGCCCCCAGTGGCCGCTGATCACGTAGTCGACGCGCTGGCCGACGTTGGCGAAGTTGAGCGCGATCAGCGCCTGCTGCGTGGTCGCGCCACCGGCCGGGAACAGCACGGCGTAATCGTCGGGAATCTCCAGCAGGGTGCGCAGGTCGGCCTCGGACTGGCGCGCGACCTGCAGGAACTCGGGGCCGCGATGGCTGATTTCGACCACGGATGCACCGGCATCGCCCCACTCGAGCATGTCCGCCTGCGCCTGGCGCAGCACCGATTCGGGCAGCGTGGCGGGACCTGGGCTGAAGTTGTATGCGCGCGCCATTGCCGGACTCATGGAAGCGAAGGGAGGTAGCGCTCTAGTATGCCGCAGCGCACCACGCGGTGGCCGTGGCCGCGCAACTTTTCGGCCCGACAATGCTCCAATGCATGGTCACGGAGGAAACGATCCATGTCCCTGCGCAAGCTGCCCGCCATTCCCGCCTCCGAAGTTACCGATGAAACGGTCTTTCGTTCGCGCCGTCGCCTGCTCGGCGCGCTCGCGACTTCGACCCTGCTGCCGCTGTCGGGCTGCGCCGAAGCCGAGGCTCCGCCCTCGCGCACCGTGGTCACGCCGGCGCAGGCGAAGTCCGGCTTCCGCACCGACGAGCCGCTGACGCGCTGGGAGGACGTCACCAGCTACAACAACTTCTACGAGTTCGGCACCGGCAAGTCCGATCCGTCGAGCGCGAAGAAGACGCTCGTGACCTCGCCCTGGAACGTCGCCGTCGCCGGCGAGTGCGCGAAGCCGGGCACGATGTCGTTCGAGGACCTGCTCAAGGGCATCGCGCCGGAGGAACGCATCTATCGCCTGCGCTGCGTCGAAGGCTGGTCGATGGTGATCCCGTGGCTGGGCGTGCCGCTGGCGGAGGTGCTGAAGAAGTTCGAACCCACTTCGAAGGCGAAGTACGTCGCCTTCACCACCCTCGCCGACAGGCAGCAGATGCCCGGCCTGCGCTTCCGCTCGATCGACTGGCCCTATCGCGAAGGCCTGCGCATCGACGAAGCCATGCATCCGCTCGCCTTCCTCGCCACCGGCCTCTACGGCAAACCGCTGCCGCAGCAGAACGGCGCGCCGCTGCGCCTGGTGGTGCCGTGGAAGTACGGCTTCAAGAGCATCAAGTCGATCGTCGAGATCCGCTTCAGCGAAAAGCAGCCCAAGACCGCCTGGAACCGGCTGCAGCCCCAGGAGTACGGCTTCTACAGCAACGTCAATCCCGACGTCGACCATCCGCGCTGGAGCCAGAAGACCGAACGCCGCATCGCCGGCACCGGCAACCGTCTGTTCGCCGACCGCGTTCCGACGCGGATGTTCAACGGGTATGGGGAGCAGGTGGCGTCGTTGTATGCGGGGATGGATTTGAAGCGATGGTATTGAGGTTGGTGGTTGGTGGTTGGTAGTTGGTTGTGCGCCCCCTCCGTCATCCCGGCGAAAGCCGGGATCCATTTTGATCTTGCCTCTCCATATGACCATTCAACGGAAGCAGCGGCGGAAAATGGATCCCGGCGTTCGCCGGGATGACGGAGAAACCACTACGCACTACGAACCACCAACTACCAACCACCAACACTCCACGCAACCCACGCGCCCCATGCCCCAACCACCCCGCCCTCACACCTCCCTCCTCCTCGCCAAAACCGCCGTCCACGCGCTCGCGCTGACGCCGCTGGCGCTGCTGGGCTGGAAGTTCTGGCAGGTCTACAGCGAAGCCGACATCGACGCGCTCGGCGCCGATCCGGTCGCGGCGATCGAGCACGAGCTCGGCCTCTGGGCGCTACGCCTGCTGCTGCTCACGCTGGCGATCACGCCGCTGCGGCAGCTGACCGGGCAGCCGCAGCTGCTGCGCTTCCGGCGCATGCTCGGCCTGTACGCCTTCGCCTACGCCAGCCTGCACTTCGCGGCCTGGCTGGGGCTGGACCTGCGCGGCTACTGGACGCAGCTGTTCGAGGAGATCGTCAAGCGGCCCTACATCACCGTCGGCTTCACCGCCTGGCTGCTGCTGGTGCCGCTGGCGCTGACCTCCACCCGCGGCTGGATGCGCCGGCTCGGCCGCAGCTGGGGCCAGCTGCACAAGCTGGTGTATGCGGTCGCGGTCCTTGCGGTGCTGCACTTCTGGTGGATCGTGAAGTCCGACTACCGCGAGCCGCTGCTGTATGCCGTGATCCTCGCCCTGCTGCTCGGCTGGCGCGGTTGGAAGCGCCTGTCGCGACCGCGGTCCGCGCGCGTAGGGCGGGTCTCGACCCACCGTTCCACGTAGGGCGGGTCTCGACCCGCCATTCAACCGGCCCGCGCGCAGTCTCAACCCGAACCGAACAACAGCAGCCCCGCCAGCAGCGCCGCGATGCCCACCGCAGCCAGCAGCAGCCACGGCAGGCGCGACACGTCGCGCGGCGCGACCTTCTCGACCGGCTGCTCGCCAGGCGCGGACGCCTCCGCCGACGCTGCACGCGGCCCGCGCCTCGGCGCCTCGACCACGAAACGATGCTGGCCGTCGAACACGACCTGGTCGCCCGGGTCGAGCAGCGCGTCGCGCACCGGCTCGCCGTTGACCACGCTGCCCTCGGCCGAACCGAGGTCGCGCAGCACGACCTGCTCGCCGACCAGCTCCAGTCGCGCGTGCCGGTCGGCGAAGGCCGGATCGTCGATGCGGATGTCGGCCTCGGCGTGGCGGCCGATGAGCCGCGGCCGCTCAAGCGTGAAGCAGCGGCCATGGAAGCGGCCGCCGACCCCGCGCAGCACCACGCGCAGGTCCGGCGCCTCGTCTCCGGTCGGCACCGGATCGAGGTCGCCCGGCACCCGCACCGGTCGCGTCGGGACCAGCCGCAGCTCGCGGCCATCGACGTAGATCGCGTCGCCCAGGCGCAGCATCGCCATCCGCCGCACCTCGCGGCCATTGACGTGGACGCCGGCCGCGCCCTCGTCCACCGTCAGCCAGACGCCGCGGCGGTCCACGCATAGCCGGACCGGACAGTGGCCGTCGTCATCGACCAGGTCGATGCTGCCGTCGGCGCGTCGCGCGATGCCGTGCATGCCGATCGACAGCGGCCGGTCGGGCCGGTCCTGGTCGGCGAATCGAAGTCTGACGACGTCCATGGGTGCGGAAATCTAGCACGCCGCGGCCGAACGCCATCGCAACTGGTGAACGGCGCGCGGGCGTCGCAGAATGGCGCCAGGCACCCGTTCGGATACCCACCCCATGGCCGGCATCGACATCCAGCACCCGCACTCCCTGCCGAAGGACAAGGCCCGCAAGGCGGTCGAACAGGTGGCGGAGAAGCTGTCCGAACGCTTCGGCATCCGCTACGGCTGGGACGGCGACATCCTCAACTTCAACACCAGCGGCGTCGACGGCAGGATCGCGCTGCTGCCGGAGCAGCTGCACGTCACCGCCAGCCTGGGCTTCCTGCTCTCGGCGATGAAGGGCCCGATCGAGGCGGAGATCCGGCGGGTGCTGTCGGAGAAGTTCTAGCCGCGGATTCCGCCCCGTCTACTGCCAACGATGGAAACGCAGGAGCGGGCCATGCCCGCGACGCGATGATGCCCGGCCGCAGCGGGTCGCGGGCATGGCCCGCTCCTACATCCATCGTCTTGATCGCGAACGGCCTCAATCCTCGAACCGGAACGGATCCGGATCCCCGTCGAACAGCCGCTGCGACGCCAGCCCTTCGTCGCGCTCGATCTCGGCGACGAAGGCTTCCGGATCCTCCAGCGACTCGAAGGCGGCGTAGCCGCGCTCCAGGAAGCCCTGCAGCTCGCTGAGCCCGGCCAGCTTCGCCGGCCCGCGCGAGAACGCCAGCAGGGCCGCCACGCCACGCATCTGCAGCGCCCGGCCGAAGCCGCGGCCGACCCGACCGATCAGCGCGATCTGCCGCTGCCGCACCTGCGCCTGGCCCACGGCGCGGTAGGCCTCGCCGTACAGCGCCGCGTCGAGCCGGCGCCGGCCCGGCGCGTTCCACCCCAGCGCCTCGGCCATGGCCAGGTCCAGTTCGTGGGTCAGCGCGCCGAGTTCGATCGCGTCCGCGACCGTGGCCAGCAGCTTGTCCGGCAGCAGCCGGCGCATCATCGGGATCACCCGCGCGATGTCGGCGTCGCGGCGGGTGAAGTCGCGCTCGCCGTAGACGTCGCTGAGGAAGAACTCCGCCGCCGGCGCCCGCTGCGGGTCGTGCAGGAAGTGGCGGAAGCTGCGCTGCAGGCGTTCGGCCTGCCAGCGCCGCAGCTCGGGCAGCCAGCGCAGGCCGTTGCGCGGCTCGCGCACCGGGTCGTGCAGGGCCTGGTGGCGCGCGAGCTGGCGACCGATGCGGTCCGTGTCGTCGGACGTCATGCGCGGCATCTTGGTCGCCGCCGGCAATTCGAGCAAGCCCTCGGTTCCGCGTCCGCTACACTCGCCCGAACGCCACGCCCGCATCCGCATGCTCTCCCTCCACCAGGCTCGCAAACGCAGGAAACACACCGCCCGCCGGCCGCTCAAGGTCGGCCTGGCGATCGCCGGTGGCGGTCCGATCGGCGCCATGTACGAACTCGGCGCGCTGCGCGCGATCGACGAGGCGCTCGAAGGCCTCGACCTGACCCGCCTGGACTGCTACGTCGGCGTCAGCAGCGGCGCCTTCCTCGCCGCCGGCCTGGCCAACCGCATCTCCACCGAGGAGATGTGCCGCGGCTTCATCACCGGCACCAGCGACGACATCAGCTTCCGCCCCGAAACCTTCCTGCGCCCGAACGTGGACGAGTACCTGCAGCGGATGGCGCAGTTGCCCGGACTGTGGCTGGGCTGGAGCCGGCGGCTGATGGCCCACCCGGCCCGCGCGCTGCGCTGGACCGAGCTGATGTCGCGCTTCGGCGGCCTGGTGCCGACCGGCCTGTTCGACAACCGCGCGCTGGAGCGCTTCCTGCGCGACGTGCTGACCCGGCGCGGACGCAGCAACGATTTCCGCGAGCTCGACACCGACCTGTTCGTGGTCGCGGTCGACCTCGACACCGGCGAGGCGGTGCGCTTCGGCGAGCCGGGCTGGGACACCGTGCCGATCTCGCGCGCGGTCCAGGCCAGCGCCGCCCTGCCCGGTCTGTACCCGCCGGTGGAGATCAACGGCCGCCATTTCCTCGACGGCGCCCTGCGCCGGACCATGCACGCCTCGACCGTACTCGACCGCGGCATCGACCTGATGATCGGGATCAACCCGCTGGTGCCGTTCGACGCCTCGCGCGCGCCGCGGCAGTCGGGCGAGGCCGAACGGATCGGCCTGGCCGATGGCGGCCTGCCGGCGGTGCTGTCGCAGACCCTGCGCACCCTGCTGCAGTCGCGCATGCAGATCGGCATGGAGAAGTACCCGCATCAGTATCCGGACATCGACCAGCTGGTGTTCGAGCCCAACGCCGGCGACAGCGAACTGTTCTTCACCAACCTGTTCAGCTTTTCCGCACGCCAGCGCGTGTGCGAGCTGGCCTACCGCAACACCCTGGCCGACCTGCGCGCGCGCGCGGGCGAACTCGGTCCGGTGCTGGCCGCGCACGGGCTGCGGCTGCGCGAAGAGATCGTGTCCGACGCACGGCGCGGCATCCTGGATTCGCTGCGGCCGGCGCCACCGCGCAGCACCGAGACCACCGCACGCCTGCGTCGCGCGCTCGACGACGCCGATCGCGTCGCCGGCACTACCGCAAGCGGGCGCCATCGCACGCGCCCCACGCGCGGCATGGTGTGATTGCTCTAGCGCACGCCGTCAATCTGCGATCCATCATCCGTATCCATCGCCCACCGGGAGCGCACATGGCCAAGTTCAAGAAGACCGCGAAGAAATCCTCGTCCGCCGGCAAGGCCAAGTCCGATGCCGATGCCCAGGCCCACGCCGAGGGCCTGTCGAAGTCGCTCAGCGACTCGGCGCAGCAGATCTGGCTCGCCGGCGTGGGCGCGTTCGGACGCGCGCAGGCCGAGGGCACCAAGCTGTTCGAAGGCCTGGTGAAGGAAGGCCTGAAGCTCGAGAACACCGCCCGTCGCTTCGCCGGCCAGCGCGCCGACGACGTCCGCGATGCGGTCGAGAACCGCGTGGGCCAGGCGCGCGAACGCGCGGCCGACACCTGGGACCGGCTTGAGACCGTGTTCGAGGACCGCGTGCAGAAGGCGCTGGTCAAGCTCGGCGTGCCGGGCCGCGACGACCTGCACGACCTGTCGCAGCGCGTCGACGGATTGACCGCCGAACTGCGCCGCCAGCGCGGTGGTGCCGCGCCGCGCAAGACCGCGAAGAAAGCCCCTGCGAAGAAGGCCCCCGCGAAGAAGGCAACGGCAAAGAAGGCCGCGACAAAGAAGGCGCCTGCGCGCAAGCCGGCTGCCGCCAAGGCGGCGAAGGTGCCGCGCAAGGCCGCCCGCAAATCGCAGGCCTGAGACTGAAGCTGGCCGGCGTGCCCCGCGGGGCGCCCCGGCCTTCCTGAACCGGAGCGATCACACGCGGCGGTCGTCGTCGTCGCGTGCGCGCATGCACGGATGCGGGGCGGACATTCCGCTATCCTTCCCGGTTTCTTGACCCTTGGCTCCATGATGTCGAACTGGCTGATTGCCGTCGGCGTGGCACTGCTGATCGGCGGCACCGCGACGTTCTATTTCCGCACCCTCCAGATGCGCCGCGACGAGACGCAGGCGGGCATCGCCGCCCTGTCCGGCGTGTCGTGGCGGACCTTCATCCACATGGTGCTGGATGCCCTCGGGCGCCGCGGCTTCGGCCGCCTGGTCGACGACGAGAATGCCGCAGACGACAGCAACTACGTGCTCGAGCGCGGCGGCGAACGCTGGCTGCTGGCGTGCAAGCACGGCAGCGCCTTCGTGCTCGGTCGCCTCACCGTCAACGAACTGGCCCGGGCCATCGACCTGAAGGGCGCCGCCGGCGGCTTCCTGCTCACCCAGGGCCGGATCACCGAGGACGCACGCCCGGTCGCCGCCCTGCAGCGCATCGAACTGCTCGACGGGCCGACGCTGTGGCCGCAGCTGCGCGATTTCCTGCCGCCGGAGCAGCTGGCCGGCATCCGCGCCAAGGCCTCGCAGCTGGCCCGCCAGCGCGTACTCTCGTCCTGGCTGATCGCACTGCTGGCCGGCGTGGCGGTGTTCCTGGCGCTGCCCGAACGCACGCCGTCCGCCGCGGCCGCTCCCGCCATCGCTGCCGTTGCGGCCACGCCGTCGACGTCGTCCGCCGACGCGGCACCGACGGCAGAGGCGCCGGTGGCCGAAGTCGCGCAGGAGGCGCCTGCTCCCGCCAAAGTCCCCGTCGGCATCGAACAGCAGCGCACGGACATCGCCGCCGTCGTCTCCACCCTGCCCGACGTCGACCGCGCGGCCTGGTCCAGCGAATCGACCCTGCAGGTCTTCCTCTCGTCCATCGACGGCGACGCCTTCACCCGCATCTGCCCACTGATGGAACGCTACGACGACCTCGCCTCATCACGTATCCAGCTCACGCCACCACCGGACAGCACCGCCACCGTGCGCTTCCGGCAGTGCCGGTCGTACTGAAACCCACGCGCTACATGCAGGAGCGGGCCATGCCCGCGAGGCGCGGCGAATAGGGCATCATCGCGACCCGGTCGCGCCCATGGGGCGCTCCTACGCCATTCCATGCCCTTGATCGCAAGTCGGCCTCACCAGTGGACCCCCCGCATCATCGCGGCGAAGGCGATCTGCTCCTGGCTCGGCGTCTCGTCCTTCAGCGCGGCGCGGTCGCCCTTGGCCGCGGCCGAATCCGGGAACAGTTCGAACGCGGTGCTCATGATCACCTCGTAAGCCTTCGGCGCCACCGCGTTGACCAGCGCCGAGAAGATGCCGAGGCGAGTGGCGATGCGGCTGGGCTTCTCGATGATGCCCTTCACCAGCAGGTCCGCCGCCTCCTCCGGGGTCAGCGTCGGCACGCTGTCGTACATCCTGGTCGGCGCGATCATCGGCGTCTTCACCAGCGGCATGTTGACCGTGGTGAAGCTGATGCCCTTGCCCGACAGCTCGCCCTGCGCGCAGCGGCTGAACGCATCCAGCGCCGCCTTCGAGGCGACGTAGGCCGAGAACCGCGGCGAGTTCGCCAGCACGCCGATCGAGCTGATGTTGATGATGTGGCCGCGGCGGCGCTTGGTCATCGTCGGCATGAAGCCCATGATCAGGCGCAGGCTGCCGAAGTAGTTGAGCTGCATGGTGCGCTCGAAGTCGTGGAAGCGGTCGTAGCTGAGCTCGATCGAGCGCCGGATCGAGCGACCGGCGTTGTTGATCAGGATGTCGACCTGGCCGTGTTCCCGGAGCACGGTCTCCACCAGCCGGTCGCAGTCGGCCATGTCGGCCAGGTCCGCGGTATACGCGAACACCTTGCCGCCGGCGGCCTTCATCTCGTCGCGGGCCTTGAACAGCTCCTCCTCGCCGCGCGCCACGATCACGGTGATCGCGCCGGCCTCGGCCACGCGCTTGGCGGTGGACAGCCCGATGCCGGACGAACCGCCGGTGATCACCACGACCTTGTTGCGGACCTTGCCGCGCAGGGTGCGGTCGATGAACAGGTCCGGATCGAGATGGCGTTCCCAGTAGTCCCACAGGCGCCAGGCGTAGCTGTCCAGGCGCGGCACGGAGATGCCGCTGCCCTTGAGCGCGCGCTCGGTCTCGCGGCTGTCGAATCGCGTGGGGTAGGTGACGAACTTCAGCACCTGCCTGGGGATGCGGAAATCACGCAGCAGCATGCCGGTGAAGCGCTTGATCGGCGGCAGGTTGCCGACCGCGCCGCGGATCGCCGAGGGCACGAAGGCGAACATGCGCGCGTCGATGCGCATGCTCATCTCCGGCGCGTGGCCGGCGCGGGCGAAGATGTTCAACACCTCGCCGACGCGCAGCGGTTCGGGGTCGGTCAGGTGGAAAGTGTGGCCGTCGAGGCGCGGCTTGTGCGCGATGTGGTCCATCGCGTCGGCCACGAAGTCCACCGGCACGATGTTGATGCGCCCGCCCTCCAGGCCCAGCATCGGCATCCACGGCGGCAGCATTTCGCGCAGCTTCTTGATCAGGGTGAAGAAGTAGTAGGGGCCGTCGATCTTGTCGATCTCGCCGGTCTGCGAATGCCCCACCACCATGCCCGGGCGGTAGATGCGCCACTTGACGCGCTTCTCCTGCCGGACCAGGCGCTCGGACTCGTGCTTGGTGCGCAGGTAGGGATCGTCCAGGCCTTCGGCTTCGTCGAACATGTCCTCGCGGAAGATGCCCGGGTACAGCCCCGCCACCGCGATCGAGCTGGCGTGATGGAAGCAGCCCACTTCGAGCGCTGCGGCGAGGTCCAGCGCATGCTGCGTACCGTCGATGTTCGCCGCCTGCTGCGCCTCGGCACTGGCGGTCATGTCGTAGATCGCCGCTAGGTGGAAGAAGTGCCTGACCTTGCCCTTGAGCGCGCGCGCTTGCGCCGGCGAAAGGCCACATTTCCTGGCGGTCATGTCGCCGGTCACGGGGATCACGCGCTTGCGGTCCCATCCCATCTGCTTCGCGACCGCCTCGAACTTCTTCAGCGAACCCTCGCGCACCAGCACGTGCACCGTGCCCTTGCGCTTGAGCAGGTTGCCGACCAGATAGCGGCCGATGAAACCGGTGGCGCCGGTGACGAAATAGCTCATGCTCTCGCTCCGAATTGGACATCGCGGCGCAACCGGGCGCCCTCCCGTGCGCTACGTTGCCAGAGCCCGCGCGCGACGACAATCCGCGCCCGTATTGACCGCCCCCGGGTCGCGTGGTGTCATGGCGCCCGATCACCGGGAGGGGCGACATGGCCAAATCCAAGCTGACGTTCGAGCAGGCCGCCAAGGATGTGCAGTCGCTGGCCGAACGCCCCGACAACGACACCCTGCTGCGCCTCTACGCCCTGTACAAGCAGGGTTCGGAAGGCGACGTCTCGGGCGAGAAGCCCGGCTTCTTCGATTTCGTCGGCACCGCCAAGTACGAGGCCTGGAGCAAGCTCAAGGGGACCGCGCAGGATGCTGCACAGCAGCAGTACATCGCCCTGGTCGCCAAGCTGAAGGGCTGACCCGCGCGTCGCCGCCATGGCCCGGGACACGCGCCAGCGCATCCTCGACTGCTCGCTTGCGATGTTCAACACGCAGGGCGAGCCCACGGTGACCACCAACCACATCGCCGACGAGATGGAGATCAGCCCCGGCAACCTGTACTACCACTTCCGCAACAAGGACGACATCATCGAGCAGCTGTTCGCGCGCTACGAGGCGCGCATGGACGAGGCGCTCACCCCGCCCGACGGCCGCCTGCCCGGCCTCGAGGACATCTGGCTGCAGCTGCACCTGGTGTTCGAGTGCATCCAGGACTACCGCTTCCTCTATCGCGACCTGCTCGAGATCCTCAGCCGCAACCGCCGCCTGCGCATCCGCTTCGCGCGCATCCTCAAGCGCGCCGACGATCGCGTCCACGCGGTGATGCGCGGCCTGTCGCAGGCCGACGTGATCCGCGCCGCGCCGGCCGAGATCGACGCCGCGGCGACCAACCTGCTGGTGCTGGCCACCTTCTGGCTCAACTATGCCGCGGTCCGCGGCGACCGCGACGAGCACCGGGCCATCCGCGACGGCATCGTGCAGGTGATGATGCTGCTCTCGCCGTTCCTGCGCGACGCGGAGCGCGTCCACCTCAACCAGCTGACCCGCGCCTACACCGACTGACCCCCCGGAAACGACATGGCCAAGACCGCCTGGAGCCCCTTTCCCCTCGACGCCAAGCCCTACGCCTACGCCGGCGAGGCCCTGAAGAAGGCCTGGCCGCGGCTGCACGCCGGCGACGCCGAGCCGTTCCCCGACGCCAAGCGCGCCGCCGCCCTGCTCAAGGCCGCCGGCAAGGCCGCGCCCAAGGGCGTCGATGCCGATGCGCTGGCATCGCAGCTGCAGGACGCCTGGCGCGCCTTCCATCGCGGCGATTTCAAGGCCGCGTTCGACGCCGGCGAAGCGCTCGGCGCGGTCGGCGCCTCGGTCGCGGTCAAGGCCATCGGCATCCATGCCACCTACCTCGTCGACGGCGAGGCAGAGAAGCTCAAGCGCTTCGAACAGGCCGCGAAGCTGGCCGAGGCCGCGGTCAATGCCCTGCCCGGCGAGGCCAACAGTCACTACCGCCTCGCCTTCGCCCTCGGCCGCTACAGCCAGGGCATCAGCATCGCCAAGGCGCTCAAGCAGGGCATCGCCGGCAGGGTCCGCGACGCCCTGGACACCGCGCTCGAACTCGCCCCCGGGCACGCCGAGGCGCATACCGCCCTGGCCCTGTACCACGCCGAGATCATCGGCAAGATCGGCGCGATGATCGGTGGCCTGACCTACGGCGCCAAGGCCGCCGAGGCCGAATCGCACATCAAGACCGCGCTCAAGCTGACCCCCGCCTCGCCCATCGCCCACATCGAACACGGTAACGTGCTGATGCTGCTGCACGGCGACAAGAAGGAGGACGAGGCCGCCGGCGCCTATGAAAAGGCCGCCAAGCTCAAGCCCGCCGACGCGATGGAGGCGCTCGACGCCACCTACGCCCGGGAGCAGCTGGACTGAAGGCGCCCGGCGCACAGGCTTGCCGCCGGGGCGGCGGCCACGTAGAATTCGCGTCCCGTTTCAGCCACCGCTGGAGCGGCGCGAGGCCGGGCCAAGCCCCCGGAGCCGCGATTCCCGGGCGGTTAGCTCAGCGGTAGAGCATTGCCTTCACACGGCAAGGGTCGCAGGTTCGAACCCTGCACCGCCCACCACACATAAAGCCCTGATTCTTCAGGGCTTTTTTGTTGCTCGCAGCACCGGAAATCGTGTCAACGGACTTGACGGTAACAGCATCGTTACAGCAAGCGCGCTGGAAAGACTCTTAGGCCCACCGCACGCTGTGTCTGATACACGCGCCCTGCCGCACGGCCATCCTTCGCCTACCCCGGCCAAGGATGTGCCACATGAGTCCCCAACAGTTGCTAGCCGCCCTCGGCCGCGCAGCCGCGCAAGGGGACGCCAAAGCGGCGGCCGTCATCCCGTGGATACAGCAATTGGTGTCAAGCCTTGACCAAAGCCGTCGATGACTCAAACTGCTAGCGGGGCGCTGTGAGTGCGTCGTTCGAAATGGCTGGGGAGCCGCTCAAATGAAATGGTTTCACGCACTTCGGCTGGGGATAAGCCGCCATCCGGTCAAGTTTCTTGTCTACTGGTTCGCTGCCTACAGTGTCATTTGGACGCTTCTAGACTCTGCGGCCAGTGTTATTCCATCCATTAAAGTCACGGGCGCGCTGTGCTACTCCCTCATCGTGCTAGCGAGCCTAATCTTTGCCCTTGTTCGTGCGTACCCGCCAAGTACGGTGCAATTGAAAGTCCCAGGGTCCGTGACTCGTATCAATGTTTCATTCGGCGATGTTTTCACGCGCGATGGCTTCGTTGCCATTCCTGTCAATGAGTTTTTTGACAGCGAGCTAGGCGATCCGGTCTCACCTCACTCACTTCACGGGATTGTGATAGATCGACATTTCGGCGGGCATCCGGCTGCTTTCGATCAACTGATTGCCACGGAACTCGCTGGAGTTCCCAGCACACTTGTAGAAAGGGTGCGCGGCAAAACAAATCAGTACCCCATTGGAACCTCGGCAACCGTGCGAACGAACTCGCACAAGTTCATTCTTTTCGCACTCTGCAAAACAGACATTGCCACATTCAAGGCGTCGTCAACGATTCCACATTTGGTGCAGGCACTTGAATGTCTATGCGCCAAGGCGCGAAACGTACTTGGCGGCACCAAGCTAATTGTCCCGCTGACTGGTGCCGGACTTTCCGGTCTAGGCCTGCCGCCGGACAAACTACTTCAGCTAATTTTGCTAGTCCTAGCGAATGAAACGAAGAAAAGCCAGTTTGCACTAGAAATTGAGGTCGTAGTTCATCCAGACAAATACGACGACATTGATCTTGGTGCAATACAAGCGGCGTGGAGATAGGCGATGGCTTACAGAAATGGAACTTATGTGGCGTTCCACGCAGGCGGAACTACCGACCCCACTGCGTCAGATATCAAGTACTACAACATCATCAAGGGGTGGAGTGAGAACAAGCGAATTGATTTCTCCCTGATAAACAGTCATGAAAAGACTGGTGCAGTTCGCGACACTTCATCTCGCGGAACGCTGCGGAGGGCACTTGTTGCGAGACTCAACAATTCCAAGCACATGGTCCTCATCTTAACTAGGACCACGAAGAACGACACGGATTGGGTGCCGTTCGAAATTGCCCATGCCATCGACAACTGCAAGATTCCCATTATCGCCACGTACCCCGGTTACGACTCGATACTCGCCCCAGCACTACTGTCCGACTACTGGCCGGCGGGGTTGAATAGCCGGATCGTCAACGGAACTGCACGAGTCATGCATATCCCGTTTAGGCAAACCGCCGTCTTGGATGCAATCGAACAATACAGCGTCTTTAACACGTCTTACCCTACAAACGGGTACGGCTACTACAACCGGGAAACTCACGTGCGCTGGGGATACCTTCCAGCCTAAGCAACTGCAATAAAGAAGGCCCCGACAGCGCCTTGGCAACGCTGCGGGGCCTTTGTCCATCTTGGCCGTGACCAATTTGGGCTAGACGCAGTTTCGCGATTTCCTACGTCGCTTCTGCTGCCGGGGTTTTATTCACGGGGGCACTCGCCGGCCAATCCCCCTTTTCACCGTGCGCTATTCGCCGTTGCGCACCACCGTCAACTGCGGCGGCGCTTTGGTCGCGAACTTGTGACGACCACGCGCGATGACAGCCGCGTTGTCTTTCTTGGTTTGTTTCTTGCCGACTTCGCCGATGCGAGCGTGCTGATACGGAAGAATCTTGAACGCCGCGTCTGCACGCATGGCAATCGGCAACTGCGGGTGATTCATCACGTCCTTCAGAAAGTCCAGCGGATCGCTATAGCTGGTCTTCGGCATCGTCGGTGCGTCACCGCCAGGCGTGGCCTTCCGCGCGGCATTGATAGCCGCCTTGATCGCGGGTTTCTGCATGAGGCGATGCGCGGACACGTCTGCCGAGCCTTCCGCATAGCCGGCTGCAATTGCGGCCTCACGGTTAGCCACGCCTGCGGCCTTGTTGGCGACGAACGCCTGTTGCTTGTCGGTGAGTTTGGTCATGTTGGCTAACCTTTCAGGGACTTTTTTATCTGTGCATGAGGGGACGGGCGGTCTAGGCGTCAACAGTTCGTAGCGATCTGTAGCGTCAGCCGTCGTTGGTGGCGTCAACGGGGCGCTGCGGCAAGTTCTCCAAGCGCCTGCACTCGCTGGCATCCATCACACCAGCGTCAATCATCGTCTTGTAGAACTCCGCACGTTTGGTGGAATCACCACGCAGCAAGCCTTCCACAGCGAACTCCGCCTGATACCGCTGGCGTGCAATCGGCCCCAGCAGCGAACGACTGATGTTCCATTCCCACATGGACAGCCAACGTTGCAGGCTATAGCGCACGAACTGCAACCCGAGTTCGGTCACGTTGCTGAAAGTCGCGTGCGTCAAGTCCTGAATCATCACGGGCGACACACGGAAGATGCGCGCAATGTCCGCAACGGCAAACTGCTGCGCCGCGATGAACTCCATGTCCTCATTGCTGATTCCGATGTTCTCCCACTTCAGGCCACGCGGAAGGTTCATCACCTTGCCCGCGCCAGTGCTGGAAAAGTATTCAAGCCGGTCGCTGATGGTCTTCAGTTCTTCGGTAGTGAAGTCGCGTTTGCCTTCATTGACCAGCACAGCAGAGGGACGGCCACGGCTGAAGGTGTTGGAACCATGCCGACGCAGCGCCAACGCCAAGCCCAGGTTTTCACGGGCAACGGCAATACGGCTCTTGCCGACAATGGAACCGGACTCGGCCCTGTCCTTCAGGTGCAGGACTTCATCGGCCAGCAACCGCACGACCTTGCCGGAATCATCGGTCCAGTCATAGCGGTGGCGTCCACTGTCCAGCCGCACAACGGACACGCGGGCCGGGTGCATGGGAAGCAACTCCACGACTTCGCCAGCGCCGTTGCTGATCTTCTGTGCGTAGGCGTTGCCGTGGAGCAACACGGCGGCGGTCTGCGATTCGATGAACTCTTGCCCGGTCTGATAGCTGTTCGGCGCGTCCAGCAGCTTTGACAGCCAGTGACCATCCGCACGTTCACGGTCGCCCCCATCGGCACGGCGGTAGACGTGCAGCGGCAGGCAGGACACGGATTCGCTCAACGCCGACACGCACGCGAAAACGGCGGCAAGCGATTCGGCAGACTTGGCGTCAACGTAGGTTCCGGCAGCACTGTTGCCGCCAACGCCGCCGGACAGTGCAGCCCAGGACGGATCGGCGGCGCGCTGTTCGGTGCGGCCACGCAGCATGTCGAGAATTTTCATGATTACCTCACCGTTTCCAGCCAGTAGTGCAACAGGGAGCGTTGCGCGTCGGGGCGCAAGCTGCGAAGGGTTACGGTCGTGTCGGCATAGGCCGGATGGGCGCTCACGATGCTGATTTCGTGCAACTCAACTTCGTGCAACGTGCGCAAGTCGCCGGACCATGAATCGCGCACCGCACGGAAGCCCATCGACACGCCGCCGATGTCGCCACGCTGTGCCAGTTCGCGGATGTCGTTGCCGACGCTGGTATCCGGCAGCGTCAACGTGTATTCCAGCCCCTGCGCCGTCTCACGCAGCGCCAGCGTGCCGGACTTGGTGCGTCCAAGGACGCGCGTCGGGTCATGGTCGGCCAGTGCCAGAATGTCGCGCTGTTCGGACAGCGTGCGAGTGAACGCACCGACTGCAATCACTTCGCGAAAATCATTGATGCGGGTTTCAGTGCCATAGGGAGCGGCCACGCCAATAAGCTGCCGGCCTTCCACCTTCGCGCCGTGCGCGTAGCGTTTTTCAATGGTCATGGGATGCTCCAAAGAACACACCCCGCCGCTTGACGGGGTGTGTTGTGGCAAACGGTCAGGACGCGATGACGAACGCCTGTTCGTGCCGGCACTGCACGTCCACGGTCATGAACGCACGCAGCAGCACGCCGCCGCGACGGTAGGCGCTTTCGGCAAACGGGTTCAGCAGCAATTCCACGCTGCCCCACTGGCCCACCATCACCTGCGACCAGTCACCCAGGATTGCCATGCTGCCGGGCGCGTGGTTGGACGATGCTGCCGTCAGGTCACCAATCTTGTCAGCCGTGGCGATGTAGCCCGGCAGACCGGCTTCCTTCAGCGTGCCGCGCAGCGTGGTCATCACAGCCGGCGACGAATACCAGCCGGTCGGCTTGACGTTGGCGGCTGCCAACTGCTGTTCGATGGCAAGCACGTCCTGCCACGTTGCCGGCATGTCCGCCGTCTGCACGGCACCATTGACGCCCGTGCGGGCGGTCAGGCCCTTGGGGATCGCGCCGACGCCGGAGCCGGAAATGATGGCCGCATCGACCGCCGCCGCGACGGCAAAGGACAGGTCTTCACGGGCGAGCCGTTCCACGTCCGGGCTGGACTGCTGGATAAGCTGCCGGCTCAACTCGGTGATGCCGCCAACGTGGTGCGGGGTCAGCGTCACCGACGCAGCGCCCATGTCGGACTCGGGCAGGTTGCCGCCTTCCGCCACCCAACCCACGGTCAGGCCCGCGCCGTGTTTGGGAATGGAGACGTTGCCATCGAGGTTGGCGAGCGTGCGGACGCCCAGCGAGCGCACCAGCAGCGCGTCACGCAGCGGGCCGATGTACTCGCTGCCAAGATGGTCAGTCGGCACCAGTCCGGCGGCGGTCGTGGTCGTGGTGGCGCGAGCCTCCACGGCGCGCGGGTCGAGCGCACGCAGCGGGACCAGCAAGCCGCCACTGTGGATGCGCTTGTGACCACGGCGCTCGGCTTCCTGCGCGTACTCGGCAGCCGCACCGGACAGCGCGCGGCCTTCCATGCCGGCACGCAGCACGTCCAGCAGCAGCACGCGGGATTCCAGCGTCGCGAAGTTGTCGGCGGTGCCGTTGCCGTTGACGACGGTCACGCCGGCAGCGCGGCGTTCCTGTTCGTCCACGAACTGCTGCCGCTGTTCGGCCGCTTCCAGTTCGGTGATTTCGGCCTTCAGGGCGTCGAACTTGGCCGACTCATCGGCGTTGAGGTTGCGGTTCTCGGTTTGGGCCTTGGCGAGCATCGCGCGCTGTTCGGCCACTTTCTGTGCGCGCTTCTGGCGCAGTTCCTGCAAGGTCATAGCTATTACTCCGGGTTGTGTTGGGACAGTCCCGGTTGTGCAAGCTATGCAGTTGCGGAGTGTTGTAAAGCAAATCGAATGACGGATGTTCGCGAACGTTCGCCGATTGGCAAAACCGGCCGCGACAACTGAAAACTGCGCAAACCTCCTAGAACGCCCTGCGGCGGGCATCTGCGGAAACGGCGCGCGTTGTCCGGTAATCGGCCAGGTGCGCCGTGCGTAGACGCTCACGCTGCGGGTGGATGCGTTTGCGTTGGCGGGGATAGTCACGCCCGCGTTGGCGTTGGCGCTGTCAAAAGCTTGAAAGCTTGAAGCTTGAAGTGGTTTTGGTCTTACGGAGAAAGAACACATACCCCGTCATGCTCTATGTCTTTTCCTTATAGCTACTTTTTCAACTTCAAGCTTTCAAGCATTTCAATAAAACACTGTAGAAACAGTTAGTTAGTAGGCTTGAAGTTAAGCTTGGAGTTGTCGAGTTCAAGCCTGATTTCATCGTTGGTGAGTTCAACGCCATTCTTCAGCCAAATTGTGCGCATCGTGCCTTCCCAATTGACTTGCTTTTCCACCTTTGAATAACCAATGCGCGTCAACATGTGGCTAAGCGCAATTGTCTTAGGAACGGCGAACCCACCAGCGTGTGCGCGAAACTCCAACAGCGCCGCAAGGTGCGAACTGCTGACCACGTTCTCGCTGATGCCAACTCCACCACTGCTAATGATGTTCTTTGCCGTGCTTTCGGCGTCATCTTCGCTACTCGCCATCATGCGCTGCCTTTCGGGCGTGAGCATCGCGCTACCACTGATGTCGAACCACTTTGGGATCTCCATGCCAAGCAACCATTTGCGAATTTCGCCCGCGCAATGCTCCTTGGCATAGTCGATAGCATCGGTGCGTGCTTTCCAGCCGGCAGCGTCGAGTCCGCAGTAGCGCATCATTCCTGCAAGGTCCGCCCACGGCGTGAAGATGACAAACCAACGGCGGTCCGTAGATTCAAGCGGGATAGCGTCGTTGTGGTTGGTAAGCGCAATGTGATTTGTGCAGTTGTAAGCCTGATACGGCTGCGCCCCCTTCGGATTGATGTCAACAATGTTGTTGCTGATAAATTCCTTCATGCCGTTGTAAAGCTGATAGCGCGCCTTACCCGTCAACATGATTTCTTCAATCACGTTCACGGCACCCCGCACCGCCCAATCCGTGAAACCACCACTGTTGGCAATGTTGCTATTGCTAGTGGTTGACAGGTTGCGGTGACCCATCGCTGCACGAAGCACGGCAGTTGAAAGCGTCTTGCCATCGCCTTGCACACCCTTCAGAAGCGGTGCCCAGCGAGTTTTCACGCCAGGGCGCTGCACGTTGTGAGCAAACCAGTACAGCAGGTTTTGAAACACGCCATCGCGGCGACCGCACATGTCGTACAGGTGCTGTTGGAATGCCATGATCCCGGCCCAGCCTTGCGGCGTGTACAGCGACGCGACAGGAGGAAGCGACAACGGACTGTAGCGGTTGGCGTAGCGCACA
The DNA here is from genome assembly GCA_035444805.1 of Luteimonas sp. Classification (GTDB taxonomy): domain Bacteria; phylum Pseudomonadota; class Gammaproteobacteria; order Xanthomonadales; family Xanthomonadaceae; genus Luteimonas. The sequence continues at coordinate 34,983 of DAOMPM010000003.1, forward strand.
CCATCCCACTCATAAAACGGTCCACAATCCGGCCGATAGCCGACGCGTTCAACGATGGGCATACCCCAAAACTGAGTGCAATGCTCGGCAGCGCTCAATCGCCGGCCCGAAGCGCCAATCGGCATCATGCGGCCATAAGCAACGTCAAAGCCACGCAGCGAGATGAATTCACAGTTGTTGGTGTTGAAGAACGCATCTTGGCTCGTCACCCAACAGAACGATTCTGCCCAATCGGGCAACGCATCCGGCCCTGTGCGGGGAAGCGGAGGCGGAAACAGAATTGCGCGCACCTTGCCAATCGGCAGCGGTGCGCCGCAGGACTTAAGACGATCCTTGAACGCTTCCGATACTCCATCTTCAAAAGCACGAGGAATTCCGGCCTCCTGAATTTTGGGGCGCACGACGTTGTGCAACTCGGCTTCGTCGCCGGCCGTGGCTATCCAGTCGAGTGCTTCACGATAGCGTGCGTGCAATTCTTCACTAATGACAGGCGCGTGTGTGGTCGTAACCAGCTTCGCGCGGTTGTTGGTGTCCAAATTCAACCCCTGTTGTGATCCGCGTTGGTGCCCGTGCCAAGGTGTAGGTTTGCGGATGTATTGCGGGGCTATTTCTTGTGCGAGATAAGGCGCTGCATATCGCGCCACTTATTGCGGGTGACGGTGAACGGCTCAACCAGCAACCAGCAACCCGCGCTGCACTCGGTGCGACGCTGCGGGTCATGGTCGAGGTTCGCACGCACCCACAGCGCACGCGCCGCTGTAACCTCACCCGGCTCACCATCGCCCGTGTACTGCGGCAGCAGGTCAAAATGGCGGGTTGCGTTCACCCACCAGGACTGCAAGTCGTCGCGGCTATGCGTCCTGTGATAATCACGGTGCAGGTCTTCCAGCACCAACGGATGCGGCAGCTTCATGCAGTCACCCCCGCAGGATGCCGATACGGGTGCAGCAGGGCTTGAATGGAAGCGCTATAGCATTGCTTCAGGTGATCGCTACGCGTCAAGTGCATGGCTGCGTGCAGGAACACCAGCCCTGTCGTGTCGTATTCCGTCAATGCACCTTTCTGACTGGTTGCGTAGGCGCGCGCCGTGACGACTGCGGCGGCAATCTCCGACAGGTGGCAATCGGTGAACTGTTGTTTCAGACGCTGTTCGATGTTTTCCATTAGTTCGCCCTCGCTTTAACCTGCTGGATGAGCGCGGCGCACTCAATGATGGTGTTGGCAAAATCAGCGCCGGTCACCAGCGCGCGCATGACACGCGTGGCTACCTCGCGCGCAACTTCCGGCACGTTATCTTCGCCAGGCACAACGCCCAGCAGGTCGGCGACGGTCTGATCGCAAAGTCCCATGCGCCATGCGTTCAACAGCAGCGGGTGACTTTCCACCGCGTCCGCCAGCGCCGCAAACTCGGTTCCTTCCCAAAGCTTGCTCACGGCGTCACCCCCGGAAGCGGCAGCCTTGCGGCAGCGCGTGCAAGTGCTTCATTGCCACGGCGCTCGATTTCCACGCGGTGGGCGCAATGCTCCGGCCTGTTGGCTTCAGTCAGGCTCGCCCACCACTGATAGAACGGGCAGGACACGCGGCCGTCAGGATGCAAGAAATACTCCGCATCACGATTTTCACCCGCAGGCGTTACGGGGTAGCACAGCAAGCCGTCAAGCGGGGCACCATCTTTGACGCACCACGCGATGACGACATCATCGTGCGTCAGTTCCCCCGTACCAGTCACCGGGCTAAGGACATAGAACCCCGGCGCGGCGGGGATGATCGTGGAATTGGTCATGTTCACGCCCTCGCGCTCGGGCGGTAAACGCAAGGCGTGCCCTTGTCGGACTGCTTTTGCTGGTAGCTAATGCACGCTTCGCACGCTTCGCGCGTCACGAATACCTTGCGGCCACGGTAGAACACCTTCAGGTGCTTAGCCCTGCGCGCATCATCGAACCGGGTTTGCACACCGCCAAAGTACTCGGCGATGGCCTCAAACCGGGAAAGAACTTTCTTGTCCATCGTTGTGCCCTTGAATCACGGCGAGTGTTCGCCAGTGGGCGCAACGATCCTTCAGGGCAGCATTCATGTATTCCCGCGATGTTTGGAAGATCGCGGGAACCGGCTATTCCTCGACAACTCCGGCCATTTGCATTGCCACGATGTAGACATCGGTCCGACTGGCCTTGTGTTCGTAGAACCACGTTTCAGCGGTCGTCTTGCCTACGCCGCAAGTCTCGCCGGCCGCTTCAAAAATCCCGGCGTCAATTGGCTGACCTTTTGCGTGCAGGCGTAGAACTTCGGCAATCACGTAAAGCGCGTTTCGGCCTTCGCGTTGCGCAGCATCTTGACGTTGGCCTTTCTGACGCTTAACACCAAACGCCTCATCCAATGATTTCGCGTCAAAATTGCGATATGCAGCAATTGCATTTGTTGCCGCGCTTGCCAGCCAAACAGGCATGGGCAGCGCCAGTGTCGCTGCAAGCGAGATTGCTTCAAGCAGCGCATCACCATCACCGCTCTGTACACTGTCCCGCAGGCGTTCCAGCATTGCCACGCGCAAGTCATGCGAACTCATAAGAACTTCACTCCCGCCAGCTTGTCCACGGCGGCACCGTGCAACAGGTGGCCGTAATGTTTTTCGATCATCGCCAGCGACGTGCCGGCCATCTTTGAAACCGTGAGCAAATCCACGCCGCCCACAATCGCGTCAGTAATCCAGCAATGCCGCAACGTGTACAGCACAACACCGTCCGGCAGCTTGGCCTTGGCGGCGGCTTCGCGTACCGGCTCGCTCCATTCGTGCGACTCCCACTCCTTACCGGCGTTGGTGAATAGGTGGCCGGTCGGCTTCTTACCCTTGGCGAGCCGATCAAACAGCGCCTTGGCATCCGGCGTCAGTCCTACCGTGCGCGTGTGTCCTTTGGTACGGAACGTCACCATGCCTAGCCGGCCGTCATAGTCACGCCCGCGCACCGCAGCAGGATCGCCCGGACGGCAGCCCGTCAACGCTATGCACTCGATGAGGTCGCGCGTGTCGCCCTCCGCATGCGCCAACAGGGCGCGGCGCTGCTTACGGTCTAGATACAGGTCGCGGCGGTTGTCGGCGTTCTCATACGGTTTGACGTTCGTCCACTCAATGGCTCGCTCGGCCGGAACCCGGCGCTGTTCAACAGCACGATTCAGCGCGGCTACCAGCGGCGTGCGCATCCGATTGACCGTGGATTTGCTCAACGGCTTGGCGGTCGGCGGCCGGCCTTTCTTGACCTTTAATTTGCCGATGTCGCCACGCTCCACCCGGTCGCGCCAGTCTTCCACGTCATGCTGCGTCAGCTTGACGACCTTCAGTCCTCCGATGCGGTCGGCATACACCGTGCGCTCAAACCGCCTGTCTGCGTCGTCAGCGGCCGTCTTCCGGCCTTCCTTTCGCAGCCAAGCCACATAGTCCCGGCAGGCGTCCGCCACCGTCAGGGCGGCGGCAGGGTCCGGGGCCTCCGGCAACGGCTCCCCATGATTGGCAACGTCCTGCAACACACGGCGAGCGTGGTCACGGGCAGCGTCAACGGTCACGCCAGGAAACTTGCCAAGGGCTTTGGCTTGCTGGCGTGACCATTGGACGTTCCACGACTTCACGCCGGATGGCTGCACGCGAACATGTAGCTGCGGCACCGTCACGTCCCATAGCCGATAAGGCTTTGCTGTCGGCCGCAAAGCTTCAACTACTGGACCCGTGAGCCTCCGCGCCTGCTTTCCACCCGTCGCCATTCGCCAACCCCATGCTGTTATAACTGCAATAGGTACTATAGCGGCGAATAGTCGCGGCTGCTCACGACCATATAAATCAATGTGTTATGTTCTATCTCATTGATTCTGAAGTGTCGTTTACGCCTTCACACGGCAAGGGTCGCAGGTTCGAACCCTGCACCGCCCACCAGCTTGTCGAAAGCCCCTGTTTTCCGGGGGCTTTTTCGTTTCCGGGCGCGCCGTCCCGGCGCCCGGTTTGACGAATTCTTACAGGGCTCTCTGTATCATGGAAACCTGATCCGCAACGAGGGAAGTCGAAGTCACATGGCCCCCAGCAAGAGCAGCAACACCGTCCTCCGCAAGTCCGGCAAGTCCGGCGGCAAGCAGGCCGCCTCCCTCACCCGGGAGCAGATCGAGGACGATCTGGCCGCGTTCCGCAAGGCCGGCGGCAAGGTCGAGAAACTCGGCAACACCAACACCTTCAAGAAGATCGGCTGACCGCCGCACACCGGCCCCGGTCAACAGACCGGGGGCCGTGTGAAAGCCTCCGGCGACCGCAGCCGGAACGTGTCAAGCCGCCACTCGCGTGCCGCCACGCCATCGAATCGTCGTCGATACCCTGCCCTGCGGTGGCGTCGCACTCGACGCTGCCGGCGGGAGAGCGGCGGCAGCGCCGATGCGACGCGCAAGCGGTCAAGGCAGCGTGCAGGCGCCGATCCGTTCGAACGCCAGGTCTTCGTAGTCGTAGCTGAAGTCCGCTTCGGGATCGACCTTGGCCATCGTCAGCCGCGGCGGGCCTGCTTCTGGCTGCACGAACGACAGCCAAGCGTCGGCATCCGCGCCGAGGTCATGCCAGTCGACCAGCAGCCGGTCGCCCTCGTGCATGACCGAGCCGTTCAGCCTGGGCGACTTGGCCGAGCGGAAGCTGACGCCCGCTGCTTCCGCACAGATCGCGACCTCGCCGAACCAGGGATCGCGGTAGCGACCGGTGAACGGTGCAAGCGCGTCCGGCGTTGCCCGGTGTCGCGTATCCGCAACGGTCGCCTGCGCTGATGCGGGACCCGTCGACGATTCCCGGCCCGCCGCCAGCAGCGCCGCGTAGTGCGCGACGTCCAGCGAAGGATCGTCCGGCCGGGTGAAATGCTTGACCAGCACCTGGCTCAGCACGGTGCGGGCTTCGTCGGCGTTGCCGTTGATCAGGATCACGAAGCCGGCATCCTGCTCCGGCAGCAGGGTCACCGCCGAATACATGCCAGACAGCGTGCCGGTGTGCGACACCTTCCAGGTGCCGTCGACGTCGGTCAGGCGCCAGCCGTAGCCGTAGGCCGAGTAATGGCTGCCGTCCCAGTCGCGCATGCGCCGGGACAGCGGCATCGGCATGTGCGCCTTCCAGACTTCCTCGCGCTGTCGCGCCGACAGCCACGGACGCCCTTCGCCGTCGAGGCCGAAGCGCTCGGGCTGCAGCCACATGCGCACCCAGGCGAGCATGTCGTCGAGGCTGCAGCGGATGCCGCCGGCGGCCATCATCGGCACGTCGGGAATCACCTCACCGTCCTCGCGGCTCACGACCGGGCGACCATCCTCGCCGCGCCTGTGCGGCTGGGCGACGCTGCCGGCGGTGTCGCGCCGCCACTCGCCCACCCGGCAGCGGTCCAGGCCGAGCGGCTCGAACAGTTCGCGGCGCACCAGTTCGTCGTAAGGTGCGCCGCCGGCCGCGGCCGCCACTTCCCCGGCGACGATGTACAGCGTGTTGTCGTAGGCGTAGCGCGAGCGGAAGCTGTACACCGGCTTGAGATGGCGCAGCCCGCGGATCACGTCGGCGCGGGTGAACAGGTTCGGCTCCGGCCAGAGCATCAGGTCCCCTGCCCCGGCGCCCAGCCCGCTGTTGTGGATCAGCAGGTCGCGCACCTGCATCTCGCGCGTGACCCAGTCGTCGTGCATGCGGAAATCCGGCAGGTGCTTCACCACCGGATCGGTCCACTCCAGCTTGCCCTGGTCGACCAGCCGCGCCAGCAGCGCGGCAGTCATCGCCTTGCTGTTGGAGGCGATCTTGAACATCGTCTCCGCGGTCACCGGATCACCCGTCCCGGCTGCAGCCTCGCCATAGCCGCGGGCGAACACCACCTCGCCGCGTTCGATCACGCCGACGGCGATGCCCGGCAGCCGGTAGCGTTCGATGGCCGCACGCACTTCGGCGTCGATGCGTTCGACGGAGGTTGCAGCCTGCGCGGAAGACGCCGCCGGGCAGAGCAGGCACAGCGCCAACAGCCAGCAGCGGGAGCGCCCTGCCGCCGCAATGGAAAACCGGCCAGCCCCGGAAGGGGCCGGCCGGCGGTAGGGGCGCAATCCGCTGCGCACGGACTCAGAAGTTCCAGGTCACGACCAGCTGCGCGTAGCGCGGTGACTGCCAGGCGGTACCGGTGCCGAAGGTCGGGCGGACCACGCCGGGATTGCCCTCGTAGCGCGCGGATACGGCGACGACCTCCTGCCTGTTGAGCACGTTGTACACCGAGAATCGCGCCTTCAGATCGACGTTCTCCACAGGCAGGGTCCAGGTCACGCTGGCACCCATGTTGTAGATCCACGGCATCCGCCCGAACGCGCCGCGCGGGGACCATTCGTGCACGCGGTTGGCCCAGTCGGTGCAGTTCTGCACGCACAGCCAGCCGGTACCGCCGCCGCTGCCGGTGCTGGTGAAGCTGGCCACGGCAAGGTTCTCGTCAGGCCAGGTCACGCCGAAAGCGGTGATCGGACCGCCCGACAGCGCGGTCAGCGTGCCGCCGAAGGTCCACATCTCGTTGAGCTTGTAGCTGCCGCGCAGCTTGACCTGGTGGCGGTGGTCGTTGAACAGATCACCGTAGCGCTCGTTGTTGGCCGGATGGTCCCAGTGCTGGACCATGCCGGTGTCGCCGTAGTTGGTATCCGAATTGACCGGGCCTTCGTGGTTGCCTTCGGACTTGGACCACAGGTAGGAGGCATTGAACGCCCACTTGTCGTCCCAGGCACGGTCGATCTGGAATTCGACCGCCTTGTAGGTGCGGCGCGGCTTGGCATAGCCGACGATCCGGTTGCTGCCGACCGTGATGTAGCCTTCCCTGGAGGTGTCGATGGTCACCCATCCGTCCTGGGCGCAGCCCATGCCGGTGGTGCCCCACAGGGTCAGCTCGTCACCCGGGTTGGCAATCGGCCACAAGGTGCCGTGGCGCACGCCGCACAGCGCATTGATGCGGACGTCGTCCATCGCGTTGTCCATGCGCCGGTAGGTGGCATTGACGCCCCAGGACCATGCCTGGTTGATCATCTGCTGGAAGCCCAGGATCGCCTCGTCCTGGTGGACGGCATCCAGGTCCTCGTCCACCGGTTCGTTGGACAGGTTGAAGGTGTCGTCCACGGGCCCGAGCTGCGCGCCGACGATAGGCGCCATGTACGGCGCACCCGTCACCGGATTGGTTTCCGGGCGCCAGCCGTCGAGGGCGTAGAACGTGTATTCGTCGGTCAGGCCACCGGCGAAGTTGTAGCTGATGATGCTGGTGACTGGCATGTAGTAACGGCCCAGGTTGCCGTAAAGCTTGGTGCTGCCGTCACCCTTCATGTCCCACGAGAAGCCCAGGCGCGGCGAAACCAGGTTGTCGAGCTTGATGTAGCTGTCGCCGGCTGCGTTGAAGTTCTCGAAGTTGTCGACGCGCAGGCCGAGGTTGAGCACCAGGTTGGGAGTGACGTTCCAGACGTCCTCCAGGTACATGGCACTGGTCTCGATGTCGAACACACCGCCGGCGGCACGCCTGCGTGCCCGCAGGAACGCGTTCACGCCCACCGGGAGCGCGGTGCCGTTGTCGAGCACCTGGGTCGGGCTGGTCCTCCCATAGGCGGTCCACACCCGGCCTCCGGGACCGGGATAGCGATCGGTACGGTCGGTGGTCATCAGCTCATGGTCCCAGCCGAACCGCAGCAGGTGGTCGCCAAGCGCCCATTCGAAATCCAGCCGCTTGACCTTGCGCTCGTCCTCGTGGGAGATGACGCTTCCGCCCGTATGACAACCCAGGATCGGACTGCCCATCGCGCGATACACGGCGCCGTACGACGCGTTCTCATAGGTCACCTGCTCGCACAGGTCGTCGGCGGGCCCCCTGCCGAAGCTGCTGCTCTGGTTGATGCCGTACATGGCCTTGGCGGTGAAGTTCTCGCCGAAGTGCCCGGTATAGGTGATCGATCCGCTCTTGCCGCCGGATTCCGTCGACCGGCTGCCGGATTGTGCGCCAACGGCGCCCTGATCCCAGTTGTAGGCGTAGGTACTGGTGTCGTTGGAGGATTCGTCGGAGAAGGCGAGCAGCTCCAGCAGATGGTTGTCGGTGATGTTCCAGTCCATCTTCGCGCCCCAGAAACCGTTGTCGCCCCCGCTCTTGGTCCAGGTGCTGCCGCTGCCGTTGGTATAACTGGAGTTGCTGTCACGCTGTTCGTACATCGCGAACAGGAACAGCTTGTCCTTCACGATCGGGCCTGACGCCCAGACGTTGGCCTTGGTGAAGCTGCTCTCGTCCCGGCTGGAGCGGACGTTGACAGTGCCATTGTCGTAGTAGCGGTCTTCGCCGCTGGATTTCCACGCCTGGGGTTCGAACGTAATGGTGACACCGCCGTCGAACTCGTTGCTGCCGCGCCGGGTGACCGCGTTGAGGACGCCACCGGTCGCACGGCCGAACTCGACCGAGTAGCCACCGGTCTTGATCTGGAACTCCTGGAAGAAGTCGAACGGTGCGGTGGAGAAGCTGTGGCGCCTGTAGAAGTCGGTGACGTTGAGGCCGTTGATGAACACCGAGTTCTCGGCCACCGAGGAACCGCCGAAGGAGAGGCCGCTGACGTTGGACGTAGCGCCGGCGATCACCCCCGGGGCAAGCAGGGCCACCGAGCTCAGGCTCTGTGCCACCGGCAGTCGCGCCAGCTCCTCGCGCCTGATGTTGGTGGCCGACTCGGTCGAGTACACGTCCACGCGGTTGACGACGCGCTCCCCGATCACCTGCACCGAGTCGAGGTTGACCAGCCCGCCGTCGCCGCCGAGGTTGACGGTGGTGGTGCCGCCGAGGGAGACATTGACCGTGATCGGATCGCCCACGCCCTGGCCGCCGCGGTTGACCTGCAGGCGGTAGTCGCCGATCGGCAGCTGGGTCAGGCGGTAGCTGCCGTCCGAGGACACTGTGACCGTCCTCGTGGCGCCGGTCGCGGTGTTGGTGATGCTGATCTGGTCGCCGGCGCTGGCGCGGCCGGCCACGGCGCCGGTGGCGCTTTGCGCGAACACGATCGGCGTGGTGGCGGCGAAGCATGCGCCCAGCGCGATGCACAGTGCGGCGCGGCGGAATCGGGTGTGGCTGGCCTTCATTGCGGTTCTCCCCGGAACGTTTGCTGAGGTTGGCGGTGGTCAGGTGCGCTGGCCGGGTGGAAGCGGCAGCAGCTCCCACTCGAAGTCGTATTTCCACTGGTCGAAGTACAGGTTGCCGCCGTCCCACTCGGCTTCTCCGCGCTGGAGATCGACCGTCTCCGAACGGAAGTGCGTCTTGGCCGGAACGAAGTCGCGGCCGTAATCGTCGTTGAATGCGATGCGGTAGGCGTCGAAGCCGCCGAGGTAGAACCCGGCAAGCTGCGGATCGCTGCCTGGCAGGCGACCGAAGGTGACGTCCATCGGCAGCCAGCCGTAGGGCGCGAGGTACAGCCAGCCCCAGTCGTGCATGTTGTTGTAGCGGCCGTCGGAGAAGATCCAGCCCGATTGCCAGCGCGCGGGAATGCCGTTCATGCGCAGCAGGGTGATCAGCAGCAGGGTCTGCTGGCCGCAGTCGGCGTGGCCGGCCTTGAGCGCGTGCTCGGCGATGTTGGTGATGGTGGAATACTCGCGCGCGCCGGCCCAGGGGATGCGGTCGACCGCGTCGAACAGGCGTTGCGCAATGCGATAGGGATTGCTCTCGTCGCCGACCACCTGCGCGGAGAACAGGCGCATCGCGTCGCTGAACACGACATGGGGCGCACGTTCGGCGAGGTACGGCGCGAGCTCCGGCGTCGATTCGACCGGTACCACCCGCGCCGGATCGACCGCGACGTACTGCCCGAAGACGGTAAGTTCGTAGCTGACCGAGAAGCGCGTCGGCTCGCCCGCCTGCGCCGGCTGTTCGAAATGCACGGTCCGCTGCATGGCCGATTCCGGCGCCAGCTGATGCCGCACGGGCGAGGTGTCGAGCAGGTGCAGCGCCTCCTGCTGACCGGGAATCGCGCGCGGATACGGGATCCAGGCGCGCACGGTTTCCCCGGCCGGCACCGCGTCGGCAGCGACGGCCAGCGACTGGGTGACCCGCACCCGCCGCGGCGCGACGCTGCGGCTGCCCTGCGCCAGCGCCTGGTCGCGCACTTCGGCGTGGTGCGGCGTCTGCTGCACTTCCAGCGGGCTGTCATTGAACGGCTTCGGATCGGCGCGACGCGCCCTCGCCTCTTCGCTCAGGCGGAACAGGTTGGAAGGCGCGCGGCTGAAGTAGCGGACCTCGCCGTCGATCAGCTGCGATTCGAACAACCCGGCGCGGCGCCAGCGCTCGAACTCGTCGTCGCGCAGGTCGGGCACCTGCCGGCGCACCGCGGCCTTGACCTGTCCGGCGTCGAGGCGGAAGTCGAGCTGGATCCGGCGCATGCGCTCGCGCTGGAATTCCAGCGCGCGGTGGCTGTCCGACGAGGGCGGCTGCGAGGCCTGGAGGCGGTCGATCAACTCCGTCGCATCCGCGAAGCGCCCGGCATCGACCAGTTCGACAACGTCCGCGACGGCATCGGCGGCGTTGCCGTACGCACCCGCCTTCTCGCCCGCAAGCGCGAGCGCGGCCAGCGACAGGGCCAGGACCAGGCCGAGCGCGAGAAATGATCGCGGTCGGCGTGCGACCCCGGGGGGCATTGCCCCGGATCGCCCCTCAGCCATCGATCGAACGCGGATGCGCACAGCGTCTCGCCACCGTCATGTCAGGGTTTCAGGCTGTGTAACATGACCGCAAGGTGTCGTCAATAAATTATTCTTGACAATTTCCATAGATGAATGATGTATTCCTTCCTGCGGATCCGCCTTCGGATCCTGGAGCTCCCGTCTTGAGCAAGAAGCGATCACCGACCGGCTGGGCCAGAGGCGCGCCGTTCGCGCTGGCCGGGATGTTGGCCGGGACACTGGCCGCGCTGGCGGCGGCACCGGCCCTGGCCGACGCCCCCGCCGAGGTCGAAGTCCTCCCGGGCGTGGTCGAGGCCCAGCTCTCGCCGCAGTACTGGATCGACCGGCTGCCCGGCGCCGGGCGCGTGGTCCTGGACCGCGCCGCGATCGCCGAGCAGAACGCCGCGCTGCAGCGGCTCGATCCGTCCCTGCACGACATCGAGCAGCTGCCGGTGACGCTTGAGGCCGAACAGGTCCAGGCGTGGATCGAGAAAGCCTCCCCGCGCCCCACCCGCACGCTCTACGACGAGACCGGCAAGGAAGGCAGCGATCGCGCCATCGACAAGCTGGTCACCGCGATCAACCTCAAGGGCATTCCGCAGACCCAGGTCACGCGCTACGGCATGGTGGTGCGGCGTGCCGACCTGCGCAGCTTCCCCACTCATCTGCACGTGTTCAGCACGCCCGACGACCGCGACATCGACCGCTTCCAGGAAAGCGCGCTGTTCCCCGGCACGCCGGTGGCGGTGGTGCACGAAAGCCGTGACCGCCGCTGGCTGTTCGTGCTCAGCCAGACCTATGCCGCGTGGATCGAGGCCGGCGCGGTCGCCTTCGGCGACAAGGCGGAGATCTTCGCGCATGCCCGGCGCCAGCCCTTCCTCGTCGTCACCGGCGCCAAGGTCAATACCGTGTTCACGCCGGAGAACGCCGCCGCATCCGACGTGCAGTTGGACATGGGCGTGCGCCTGCCGCTGGCGCAGTGGCCGGCGGACCAGCCGCTCAACGGCCAGCACCCTGCCTTCGGCCACGTCGTCGACCTGCCCGCGCGCAACGCCGACGGCACGCTGGCGTTCATCCCGGCGCTGGTACCGCGCTCGGCCGATGTCGCCACCGACTACCTGCCGCTGACCAAGGAACACCTGATCCGCCAGGCCTTCAAGTTCCTCGGCGAGCGCTACGGCTGGGGCCACCGCTACAACGCCCGCGACTGCAGCGGCTTCGTCTCCGAGATCTACCGCAGCATGGGCGTGCTGCTGCCGCGCAACACCAGCGACCAGTCGCGCAGTCCTGCACTGAACCGGATCGCGCTGGACGAGAGCATCGGCCACGACGAACGCCTGCGCCTGCTGCGCGAGACGGAAGTCGGCGACCTGATCTACATCCCCGGCCACGTGATGATGGTGCTGGGCCGCATCGACGGCGAGACCTGGGTGATCCACGACACCAGCGGCATGTCGCTGGCCGACGGCGCCGGTGGGCTGCGCCGTTTCCACCTCAACGGCGTGGTGGTCACGCCGCTGCTGCCGATGATGTCCAACGCCACCACGGCGACGGTCGACCGGATCACCAACATCCAGCGTATCCGGCCTTGACCGCGACAGGGAAGGCGGCCGCCGCCGCAGGGGAGCAAGCATGAAGATCACCGACGTCCGCCTCGGCATGGTCCGGGTGCCGCTGAAGACACCGTTCAAGACCGCGCTGCGCACGGTGACCACGGTCGAGGACCTGATCGTCTCGATCCACACCGACAGCGGCCACGTCGGCTACGGCGAGGCCGCGGCGACCGCGGTGATCACCGGCGACACCCTCGGCTCGATGATCGAGGCGATCGGCAAGGTGATCGCGCCGCGGCTGATCGGCGAGGACATCGCCAACCTCAACCGCATCGTGCGCCTGGTCCAGACCGCGCTCGAGCGCAACACCAGCGCCAAGGCCGCGGTCGAGATCGCGGTCTACGACCTGTGGGGGCAGCTGTACGAGGCACCGCTGTACCGGATGCTCGGCGGCGGCGAGCCGGTCATCACCACCGACATCACCATCAGCGTCGACCACATCGACAAGATGGTCGCGGACTCGATCTCGGCGGTGGACCGCGGCTTCGAATCGCTCAAGATCAAGGTCGGCAAGGACATCGGCCTCGACGTCGAGCGGGTCAAGGCGATCCACGCCGCGGTCGAGGGTCGCGCCCTGCTCCGCCTCGACGCCAACCAGGGCTGGACCGCCAAGCAGGCGGTGCACGCCATGCACGCGCTGGAGGACGCCGGCGTGCACCTGGAACTGCTGGAGCAGCCGGTGCCCGCGCGCGACATCGCCGGGATGAAGTACGTCAGCGACCGGGTGAAGACGCCGGTGATGGCGGACGAAAGCGTGTTCGGCCCGCTGGAGGTGATCGAGCTGATCGAGCGCCGCGCCGCCGACATCATCAACATCAAGCTGATGAAGACCGGCGGCATCTCCAACGCCATCCGCATCGCCGACATCGCCGCGCTGTACGGCGTCGAGTGCATGATCGGCTGCATGATCGAGACCAGCATCAGCGTCGCCGCCGCGGTCCACCTGGCGATCGCCAAGTCCGACGTGATCACCAAGGTCGACCTCGACGGGCCGTCGCTGTGCGCCTTCGACCCGGTCGACGGCGGCGTCAGCTTCAACGAATCGGAAATCTCGGTCTCGGAGGCACCGGGCTTGGGCATCCGCGCGATCCGCGGCTACGAACCGATCCTGGCCTGATGCAGCCGCTGCTGGTCATCCGCTCCGAGCGCGGACAGATGTCGGCAATCGAGCGCCGCATCGCCGACTTCATCCTCGACAACGCGCACCTGCTGCGCGACTACTCCTCGCAGCAGCTGGCCAACGCGCTGGGCATCAGCCAGTCGAGCGTGGTCAAGTTCAGCCAGAAGTTCGGCTTCAAGGGCTATCCCGACCTCAAGTACTCGATCGGCGAGGCGATCGCGCGCAACGGCGACGTCGCCAGGCCGGCGGAAAGCGATGAAGGCGAGAGCCGCCAGGACGCCCTCGCGCGCACGCTGTGGCAGGCGAAGTCGCGCGCGGAGGAGGAAACGCGGCTGCTCAACCCGCCCGAGCAGATCGAGGCGGTTGCGGCCATGATCCGCGACGCCGGCAAGATCTTCGTCGTCGGCATCGGCGAGGACAGCGTGCTGGCGCGTGCGTTTGCGATCCGGCTGTCGCTGCTGGGCTTCCTCGCGATCCACCATTTCGACGCGGTGCTGGTGCCGGCCGAGGTCTCCAGCTCGCAGCCGGGCGACGTGCTGCTGCTGTTCTCCGAACGCGGCGAGGCGACCCTGCTGTGCCAGCTGGCGCGCACCGTGCGCGCACGCGGCGGCAAGGTGGTGTCGATCACCCGGCACACCGCCAATGCGCTGCGCGCGCATGCCGACCTGTCGCTGCTGGTGTCGGCGCATGACGAGGCACCCCATGTCGAGCTGCTGCTCTACCAGGCCGCGCTGCAGCACCTGGCCGACCTGGTGTTCGTGCTTCTGTGCGGCGACGAATCGCGCCGGCGCCGGCTTGACGACTACCACGAACACGTACGCTCCCTGCTCGACGCCTGAGCGCCCACCCCGTCTGGCCGCGGCCCGGGTTTTGCCGCATCCTGCCGACTGACCCACACGACGAGACGCCATGTCGCACACCACACGCATCCTGCTGGCGCTCGCCGCCGGCGCCGTCCTCGGACTGCTGCTGGCGTTCATCAACCACGGCCTCGCCATCGACCTTGCCGACGCGGTGCAGCCGATCGGCCGGGTGTGGCTCAACGCCCTGCAGATGACCGTGGTGCCGCTGGTGGCCGCGCTGGTCATCATCGGCGTCAACTCGGCCAGCGACGCCGCCGCGTCCGGGCGCACGGCACGGCGCGCGATCGTGGTGTTCATCGTGCTGCTGGCGATCATCGCCGCGTTCACCGCCGTGCTCGCGCCCGCGGCGCTGTCGCTGCTGCCGCGCGACGATGCACTGGTTGCGTCGCTGCGCGCGGCCTTCTCCGGCGAAGAACTGGCGACCACGCCGACCAGCATCGGCGACTGGCTGGTGGCGGTCATCCCGTCCAACGCCATCGCCGCCGCCGCCGCCGCCGCGATGCTGCCCACGGTCGTGTTCTCGCTGTTCTTCGGCTTCGCGCTGGCCCGGGTCGATCCCGAACGCCGGCTGCGCATGCTCGATCTGCTGCAGACGGTGATCGACACCATGATCATCATCGTGCGCTGGGTGCTGTGGGCCGCGCCGCTGGGCGTGTTCGCGCTGATGTTCGCGGTCTGCGCCCGCGTCGGCGTCGGCGTCCTGACCGCGCTGGGCTGGTACATCCTGCTGCTGTGCTGCCTGCACCTGGCGGCCACCGCGCTGATGTACGTCGTGGTCGCGCTGGCCGGCAACGAGCCGGTGCGGCGCTTCGCCAGCGGCATCCTGCCGGCGCAGACCATCGCGCTGAGCACGCAGTCGTCGCTGGCGACATTGCCGGCGATGCTCGAATGCGCACGCACCCGCCTCGGCTACCCGCTCGCGGTCGCATCGCTGGTGCTGCCGATGGCGGTGTCGCTGTTCCGCATCACCAGCCCGGTGCAGTACATGACCGTCGCTGCGTTCATCGCCTGGATCTACGGCATCGACCTTGGCATCGCCCATCTCGCCGCCGGCGCGGCGCTGGCGACGGTGATCAGCATGGGCTCGGTCGGCCTGCCCGGCCAGGCCATCTTCATGACCACCAACATGCCGGTGGTCCAGTCGATGGGCCTGCCGACCGAACCGCTGGGCATCTTGCTCGCGGTCGACACCATCCCGGACATGTTCGCCACCCTGGGCAACGTCACCGCCGACCTCGCCGCGACCAGCGTGGTCACGAAGCAGTCGCTCGGCGATGCCGTCGAGCTCCCGCTCGAAGGCTGAGGCCAACTTACGATCAGGAACATGTATTGCCGTAGGAGCGCCCCATGGGCGCGACGGGGTCGCGACGATGCCAGGTCGCCGCGGGTCGCGGGCATGGCCCGCTCCTACGTCCATCTTTTCGTATGAGCGACGTGGCCTACAGCACCTTGCTGCGCCGCATCTCCATCGCGCGGTCCGGCGGCGCGAACGAATCCGCGCGTGCCGTCGGCCAGAACATGCGGAACACCGCGTGCTCGGGGACCTGGTCGAGCAGTTCACCCGGCTCCAGGAAGCGGTAGAGCGCGGCAAGCGAGCGCACCTCGGTCTGGGACACGCGCCGCAGGATGTGCTCCGGCCCCAGCTGCGAGGGATGCTCCAGCCCTGCCGCGCCGAGCAGGTCGCGCAGCGCCTTGAGCGTGTTCTGGTGGAAGTTGAACACGCGCGCGGCCTTGTCCTCGACATCGAGCGCGCGCCAGCGCGCCGGGTCCTGGGTGGCGATGCCGGTCGGGCAGTGGCCGGTATGGCAACTGCGCGACTGGATGCAGCCCAGCGAGAACATGAAGCCGCGCGCGGCGTTGCACCAGTCCGCGCCCATCGCGACGGTGCGGGCGATGTCGAAAGCGCTGGCGATCTTCCCGGCGGCGCCGATCCTGACCTTGTCGCGCACGCCGATGCCGACCAGCGTGTTGTGCACCAGCATCAGCCCCTCGTGCATCGGCACGCCGACGTGGTTGATGAACTCAGACGGCGCCGCGCCGGTGCCGCCCTCGGCGCCGTCGACCACGATGAAGTCCGGCAGCAGGCCGGTTTCCAGCATCGCCTTGGCCAGGCCGAACCACTCCCAGGGGTGGCCGAGCGCGAGCTTGAAGCCGACAGGCTTGCCGCCGGACAGTTCGCGCAGCCGCGCGACGTACTCGAGCAGCCCGATCGGCGTGGAGAACGCCGAATGCGCCGCCGGGGAGATGCAGTCCACGCCCTGCGGCACGCCGCGCGCGGCGGCGATCTCGGCGCTCACCTTGGCCGCCGGCAGCATCCCGCCGTGGCCGGGCTTGGCTCCCTGCGAGAGCTTGATCTCGACCATCCGCACCTGCGGATCGATGGCGTTGGCGACGAAACGCTCCTCGCTGAAGCGGCCGCCCTCGTCGCGGCAGCCGAAGTAACCAGAGCCGATCTCCCACACCAGGTCGCCACCACGCTCGCGGTGATATGAACAGATCGAGCCTTCGCCGGTGTCGTGGAAGAAGCGCCCGCGCCGCGCGCCTTCGTTGAGCGCACGCACGGCATTGGCCGACAGCGAGCCGAAGCTCATCGCCGAGATATTGAACACGCTGGCGTCGTAGGGCATCGACTGCGCGCCGCCGATGAGCAGGCGGAAGTCGTGGCTGTCGGCGTGCGCCGGCGCCAGCGAATGGTTGATCCACTCGTAGCGGGTGTCGTAGGGGTCGTGCTCGCTGCCGAACGGCACCGTGTCGCGCGCGTTCTTGGCGCGCTGGTACACGAGCGCACGCTTCTCGCGCGAGAACGGCACCTCGGCCAGGTCGTCCTCGATGAAATACTGGCGGATCTCCTTGCGGATCGACTCCAGCCCGTAGCGGAAATAAGCGAGCAGCGGATAGTTGCGGCGCAGCGTGGCACGCTTCTGCAGCAGGTCGAACGTGCCCAGCGCGGTGAGCGCGGCGAAGATTCCGAAACCCCACCACCATCCGGGCCAGCGCAGTGCAAGCGCGAGCGACAGCACGGTCAGGACGATGCAGGCGGCGTAGGCCAGGTAGCGGCTCATCCAGCTCCTTCGAATCGAGGTGTGCCCGGGGCCGGGATCGAACCGGCAAGGCCGCGAAGCCGGCGGATTTTAAGTCCGCTGCGTTTACCAGTTTCGCCACCCGGGCATCTCCATAGCCTGCCTGAGCGGCCGGTTGAATGGAACCGTGCCGCCGCCGTGCGAGTCGCCCGGTAGACAAGCGACCTCCAAGTGTGTGGCACGGGCATCCGCGAAAGCCGCTGCCTGCGGGTCGAAAATCAGGCCGACAGCTCGATCCTGGCTGGCTTTCCCAGCTTGGCCGCAAAGGTGACCAACATGTCGAGACTGAACTTCTCGACCTTGCCGCGGGCCAGATCGGACACCCGCCCCTGGCTCACGCCCAGGACCTTGGAGGCCGCAACCTGGGTCATCTTGCGCGCCTTGATCGTCTTCTCGAGCTGGGCCATGAGGTCTGCACGGAGCGCGAGCACCTGGACCTCCGCCTCATCGAATCCCAGGTCGGCGAAAACATTGCCGCTGGACGTCGTGATCTTGTTTTCGTCCCTGGCACGCTTGCTCATGGGGCACCTCTCTTTCATGGGATCAGTTTGTACCGGGCCTTGCCCTTCTCGATGTCCTTGGCTGCCGTCTTCTGGGTCTTCTTCTGAAAGGCATGCAACACGTAGACATCCGTGGCGCTTTCAACGACGTAGAAGACCCTGAAGGCACCATCCCTGGTGCGGATCCGGACCTCCCGTGTACCAGCGCCGACATCTGGCATGGGCTTCCAGTTACGAGGATCAACGCCCTGCTGGACCAGGCGCAGGTCAGTACCCGCTTCCGCGCGAGCGTCCGCCGGGAACCCGCGCAAGTCGTCCAGTGACGTGCCGACCTAATGAAGCTCCTTCATGGCACCAATATTCATGTATTTATATATTCCGCAAGCGTGCCCGCAGCGCGGGCTCTCCAGACACGGACGGATTCCTGGATGGTTGCTGCATCTTGTCGGCACTTGCCAACGATTGCCGATGCTTTGTCATCCGCGAAAAGGCATCACGCAATGCCGGAAGGCCAACGAGTAAGACCCTTGATCCATATGCGGTACGCGAATGGCGCGCCCGGAAGGGTGAGCCGCTGCCGCTTGCGAAGCATCGCTTCGCGTAGCGCTGAACGCCCGCCGCGCTGCGGCGGGCCGGAAATCCGACGGGCGCACATGAAAAAAGCCAACCCACGAGGGTTGGCTTTCCCGATATGGCGCGCCCGGAAGGATTCGAACCTCCGACCCCCAAGTTCGTAGCCTGGTGCTCTATCCAGCTGAGCTACGGGCGCGTTGCGCAGAAGCGGAATTGTGCCGAATCGACGGGCCCGTCGTCAATGCATGTGCGACGGAATCTCGATTGGCGATAACTGGCGGAGACTGAGGGGCGAACGATCGGCTGCTTGCAAGCCATTGGCTTGACGGCCCATCTGAGCGCCCTCGCGCCCGGCGCGAGGGCCGGGAATCACGAAGTCGTAGCCAGTACAACTGGCGGAGACTGAGGGATTCGAACCCTCGATGGAGCTTTTGACCCCATACTCCCTTAGCAGGGGAGCCCCTTCGGCCTCTCGGGCAAGTCTCCGGGAAAATCGCGCGGGGCGTGCAACACGCCACCCGCGACAGGTCGCGAAGGATACCGGACTCGCGACCGATGCGGCAAATCAGCTGTCGCCACCGCCGGATTCGCGCGCCGGTTCGGCCACGTCGCCACGCTGGATGCGCTGGTAGATCTCCTCGCGGTGCACGGCCACGTCCTTGGGCGCGGTGATGCCGATGCGCACCTGGTTGCCCTTGACCCCGAGCACGGTCACGGTGACCGAGTCGCCGATCATCAGGGTTTCGCCGACGCGGCGGGTCAGAATCAACATCTTTGCAAATCTCCGTAGGCCGGTGGCCTGGTTTCGAAACGCCACCGGCCGCGGCACGCCGCAGGCCAACACTCGCTTCAAACTGAACAAACGTGAAGAATGTCGGGGACGGGACGCCCGGTCAACCGGCACAGGTCATGGAGCTCCCCCTGTGTCAGCCGGGACTCAGCTTCCCGGCGACCCAGGACGGGACTTCCGCCAGCACGGCGCCCAGTTCGGGGCCATCCGGCCCGCCCCCCTGCGCCATGTCCGGGCGACCGCCGCCCTTGCCGCCGATTCGACCGGCGACGAACGCGACCAGTTCCCCTGCCTTGATTCGCCCACCCGCGGTACCGGACACCCCGGCTACCAGCGCGACCTTGCCGTCGCTGGCGCCCGCGAGCACGATCGCCGCGTTCCCCAACTGCTGTCTCAGGCGATCCATCGCATCGCGCAGCGCCCTGGCGTCCAGTCCCTCCACGCGCGCTGCCAGTACCTTGATGCCGCCAACATCGACGGCCCCCTCCCCCAGTGCCGCGGTCGCGCCACTGGCGGCCTTGGCCTTGTGCATCTCGACTTCCCGCTCCAGCCGCTTCTGGCGCTCGAGCAGGCCCGTCAGTTTATCAGCCACGTCGGCGGTTGTGCCGCCGAGCAGGGCGGCAGCTTCCTTCAATCGTCGTTCGTCGGCAATCACGGAAGCTAACGCCGCCTCACCGGTCAGCGCCTCGACCCGGCGCACGCCGGCCGAGACACCGCCCTCGGAGACCAGCTTGAACAGGCCGATCTCGCCGGTGCGGCCGACGTGGGTGCCGCCGCACAGCTCGACCGACGCGCCCATCTGCACCACCCGCACGCGCTCGCCATACTTCTCGCCGAACAGGGCGATGGCACCGGCATCGATGGCCTCCTGCATGCCCATCTCGCGGATCAGCACCGGATGGTTGGCGCGGACCTCGACGTTGACCCGGCGCTCGATCTCGACCAGTTCCTCGCCGCTGATCGGCTGGAAGTGGGAGAAGTCGAAGCGCAGGCGGTCGGGCGCGACCAGCGAGCCCTTCTGCGCGACGTGGGTGCCGAGCAGGCCGCGCAGGGCGCCGTGCAGCAGGTGGGTGGCGCTGTGGTTGAGGATGATGGTGGCGCGGCGGGCGGCGTCGACCGACCCCAGCAGGTGGTCGCCGCGCTGCAGCTTGCCGGCTTCAAGCCGACCGAAGTGCGCATGGAACTGTCCGGCCAGCTTCTGCGTGTCGGTCACGCGGAAGCGCACGCCCTGCTCGTCCAGCTCGCCGGTATCGCCGACCTGGCCGCCGGATTCACCGTAGAACGGGGTGCGGTCGAGGATGACGATGGCCTCGTCGCCGGCCGCGATCTCATCGACCGGGCGACCGTCCTTCAGCAGCGCCTGCACCACCAGGCCGCCGGCCTGCACGGCGTCGTAACCGAGGAACCGGGTGGGCTGCAGCTGCGCGACAAGCTCCGCCGGCAGCTGCACGCCGCCGCCGAACCTGCCGGCCGCGCGCGCGGTCTCGCGCTGCTTCTCCATCGCCGCGTCGAAGCCGGCGACGTCGACGCTGATGCCGCGTTCGCGGGCGATGTCCTGGGTGAGGTCGAGCGGGAAGCCGTAGGTGTCGTAGAGGCGGAAGGCGTCGGCGCCGGGGATGGCCTTGCCGCCATTGCGCTCGGCGACGTCGTCGAAGATCTTCATGCCGGCGTCGAGCGTTTCGGCGAAGCGCTCCTCCTCGGCCAGCAGGGCGCGTTCGACCAGCTCGCGATTGGCCGGCAGCTCGGGATAGGCCTCGCCCATCAGCCAGGACACGGTGCCCACGAGCTTGTGGAAGAACGGCTCGCGCGTACCCAGCATCCAGCCGTGGCGCAGGGCGCGGCGGATGATCCGGCGCAGCACGTAGCCACGGCCCTCGTTGGACGGCAGCACGCCGTCGACGATCAGGAAGGAACAGGCGCGGATGTGGTCGGCGATCACGCGCAGCGACTTGTTCTCCAGGTCGGCGGTGCCGGTGAGCTCGGCGGCCTTGCGGATCAGCGCCTGGAACAGGTCGATCTCGTAGTTGCTGTGCACGCCCTGCAGCACCGCGGCCAGGCGCTCCAGACCCATGCCGGTGTCGACGCACGGCGCCGGCAGCGGCTGCAGGCTGCCGTCGGGCTGCTTGTCGAACTGCATGAACACCAGGTTCCAGATCTCGATGAAGCGGTCGCCGTCCTCGTCGGGCGAACCGGGCGGGCCGCCGAAGTGTTCGGGGCCGTGGTCGTAGAAGATCTCGGTGCAGGGGCCGCAGGGGCCGGTGTCGGCCATCTGCCAGAAATTGTCGGAGGCGTAGGGCGCGCCCTTGTTGTCGCCGATGCGGATGATGCGCTCCGGCGGCAGGCCGATCATGTCGCGCCAGAGACCGTAGGCGGCGTCATCGTTGTGGTAGACGGTGACCAGCAGGCGCTCGGCAGGCAGCTTCCAGACCTCGGTCAGCAGCTCCCAGGCCCAGGCGATGGCGTCCTTCTTGAAGTAGTCGCCGAACGACCAGTTGCCCAGCATCTCGAAGAAGGTGTGGTGGCGCGCGGTGTAGCCGACCGAGTCGAGATCGTTGTGCTTGCCGCCGGCGCGCAGGCAGCGCTGGACGTCGGCCGCGCGCGGATTGGCGCGCTTCTCGGCACCGAGGAACACGTCCTTGAACTGGACCATGCCCGAGTTGGTGAACAGCAGGGTCGGGTCGTTCGCGGGGACGAGCGGGGCCGAGGGCACGATCTCGTGGCCCTTGGAGCGGAAGAAGTCGAGGAAGTCGCTGCGGATGCGCGCAGTCGAATAGGGGCTTGGCGTGGTCATCGGAGGCTGGCGTGGGGCGGGCGGGACAGCCGTTCCGTCCCGCGACACTCCAGATGAGGCCCACGGCCAGAGCAGACAACCCGGCGAAGCCGCCAGATTAGCAAACCGGCCGGTTCAAGTCGCCGGTTCTGGGGCGTTTCCGGGCGGCGTGGGCTTCTTTTCCGGTTCTTCCCACGCCGGCGCGGCCCCGCACCTCGTAGGAGCGCGCCATGCGCGCGACCGGGTAGAGGCGCTGCCCGGCCGCCGAGGGTCGCGGGCATGGCCCGCTCCTACGCCTGCGTGAACCTCGATGCGATCACCCGCCGGAACGGCGGCACGCGGTTGGAAACCCGCAGGATGGCGGCGCATCAGTTCCGCTTGCCGGTCAACACCTGCCCCGCCTGGTGCAGGTCGAGTGACACCACCTCACCGGCTGCGTCGCGCTTGAACACGATCTCGATGCCAAAGGCCGGCGCCTCGAACGTGTCCTCGCCGCTCGCCTCCAGCGGGAACTCGCCCTGCCCCGTCGCCTGCGCGTGCAGCCCGCCGTCGCGCGCACGCACGCTCAGCACGAAGCCCGGCATCAGCGGATAGTCGCCGGCGTAGGCGGCGAGCTGCGCCTCGGTCAGTTCCGGCACTGCGGCCGCGGGGCCGCCCTCCTCGATGCGCCGCGCCGGGATCACGGCGCCCATCTGGCTCCAGCTGAAGCCGTAGCCGCCGTCGGCCTTCTTCTGCGGGCTCAGGAGTGCATCCAGCTCGCGCGGGAAGAAGTCGCCGGCGTCGTCGTAGGCCAGTTCGTACTCGCCCTGCCCCGCCGCCTGCGCATAGAGCCTGCCGTCGCGCTGGCGCAGCGTCATCTGCATGGCGCCCTGCAGCTGGTACTCGCCTTCGAGCGCGTCGAGCAGTGCCTGCGGCGGCGCAGCCAGCCGGCGCGGCTTGCCCAGCGGAAACTGCGGATCGACCAGGTGCATGCCCAGGCTGCCGAGGCTGCCGATGGAATGCCAGGCGGTGTCGGACAGGATCACCACGCCGCGCTGCCGGTCCCGGTCCACCGACACGAATGCCGAAAAGCCACCGGTGCCGCCTTCGTGCAGGTGTACGGTGCGACCCGACACAGGCACCAGCATCCAGTTCATCGCCATCGGCGGCTGCTCGCTCACCGCTTGCTGGGCAAGCGCCAGCGCGGGTGAGATCGACGTTTCGAGCAGGCCGGCATTGCCCTGCACGTAGCGCACCATGTCGTCGAGCGTGGCGCGCACGCCGCCGACGCCGGCCAGGTCGGTGGCGAAGTGCCAGGCCGAGGCCGGCTTCGCGTTCGGCGTATGCCCGGTCGCGGCGCGCAAGCCGGCGGGCGGGTCGTTGACGTAGGCCTTGTCCATGCCCAGCGGCGCGAACAGGCGCTGCTTCAGCAATGTTTGGAGATCCGATCCGGCGCGGCGGGCGACGGCGTACGACAGCAGCATCGAGGCGAAGTTGGAGTACTCGAACGCGCTGCCCGGTGGCGCCGCCGGGGTCGCCTCGCCCAGCGACGCCAGCAGCGCGTCTTCGGTCAGGTTCGCATAGGGATCGTCCATGCTCGTCGCGCCCAGCCGCGACGGCAGCGCCGGCAGTCCGCTGGTGTGGGTGACCAGATGGCGCAGCAGGATCGGCTGGCCTTCGACCGCGGGCACCTGTGTGCCCTCGGGCAGGTAATCGGCCAGCTGATCGTCGAGCGAGGCCCTGCCCTGCCCGATCAGGTCGGCCAGCAGCACCGCGGTCATCGTCTTGCTGACCGAACCGATTTCGAACGCGGTATTCGCATCGATGCGGCCGGCATCCTTCGGATCGGCGCAGCGGAAGGCCCGGGCGACGCCGTCCTTCTCTACCACTGCGACCGCCATGCACGCGCCGGTGCGGTCGCCGGACAGGCGCTGGTCGACGATGGTCTGCAGTCCGGTGTCGGTTGCGGCATGGGCGCCTGCAGCGGACGCAATGCCGACGGCGGCTGCAAGCGTGGTCGTGATCATGTTCATCCAGGTCCTCGTTGTGCGTCGGGAGATACGTCCATGTCGGCAAAACGCGGCGGAATGTGACCGTCGTGGCCGGCAGGGACCTCAGCCGAGCAGGCGGCGCATCGCTGCGGCGTAGCGCCCGGCGACGGCGTCGCGTTCGACATGCACGCCGTCCGCGACCACGCGCCGGCCCGCCACGCGCACTTCGCCGACGAGATTGCGGTTGCCGCTGAAGATCCAGCGATCGGCGATGTCGTCGGCGGTGGCGCCAGCGAGCTGCGGCGCCGCCGTGTCGAGCACGATGCAATCGCCGGCGGTGTCGAGGCCGGTGGCGTTGGCGGCGCTGGCCAACGCGTCGCCAAGCAGTGTGGCGCCGACGCTCGGAGAGTCCTTGCCGACCGCGATGTTGCGGTGCCGGGTTTGCAGCCGCTGCCCGTACTCCAGCCAGCGCAGCTCCTCGACCGGCGAGACCGAGATGTGCGAATCAGACCCAATACCCCAGGCGCCGCCGGCGTCGAGATAGTCGCGCAGCCGGAACAGGCCGTCGCCGAGGTTGGCTTCGGTGGTCGGGCAGATCGCGACGGTCGCGCCCGAGGTGGCGATCCCGGCGACCTCGCCGTCGTTGAGGTGGGTGGCGTGGACCAGGGTCCAGCGTTCGTCGACGCTGGCGTTGCGCAGCAGCCACTCCACCGGGCGCAGGTCGCGCACCGCGAGGCAGTCCTGGACCTCGCCCACCTGCTCGGCGATGTGGATGTGGATGCGCGTCTCCCCGGGCAGCACGTCGAGCACGGCGCTCATCGCGTCGGCCGGCACCGCGCGCAGGCTGTGCAGGGCGCAGCCGACCTTCAGCATGTCGTCCTCGCGTGCGCGCAAGGCGTGGAACAGGCGCAGGTAGCCGTCGACGTCGTGGCCGAAGCGGCGCTGGCGCTCGTTCAGCGCGCGGCCGTCGAAGCCGCCGGTCATGTACAGCACCGGCAGCAGGGTCAGGCGGATGCCGGTGTCGCGCGCGGCGGCGATGAGCGCATCGGACATCGCGGTCGGCGTCGCATAGGGCGTGCCGTCAGGCGCGTGGTGCAGGTAGTGGAACTCGCAGACGCTGGTGTAGCCGGCCTCCAGCATCTCCACGTACAGCTGCGAGGCGACCGCGTGCAGCGATTCGGGGTCGAAGCGCGCGGCCATGCGGTACATGGTCTCGCGCCAGGTCCAGAACGAGTCGGTCGGATGCGTCTGCCGCTCCGCCAGACCCGCCATCGCGCGCTGGAACGCGTGCGAATGCAGGTTGGCGATGCCCGGCAGGCGCCAGCCGGCGGCAACGGCTTCGATCGGGGATGCGGGCGATACGGGCATCGGCAGGCGGGAGGCGGCGGGATTGCGCTAGGCTACCGCGCTGGCGCTTCCCTTCACAGGCGGGTGTTCATGTTCGAAGGTCTCGCAGTCCTCGTCGTCGTGCTGGCCGCGGTGGTGCTGGTGTACTTCAAGGCGCGCGAGCGCCTGGCGTCTCCGGGGGCGAAGCGCAGCCGGCGCGACGGCGACGGCAACTCCGGCAACTCCGGATCGAGCGGCCGCGACCGCAACCACGGCGGCGATGGCGCGGATGGCGACGGCGGCGGCGGCAGTGACTGAACCCTGGGACGGGCTTGTCGTCGGCGCTTCACTGGCGACCCTCGACGGCGACGCCGGCTACGGCGCGATCGAGGACGGCGCACTGGGCTGGCGCAACGGCCGGCTGGTGTTCGTCGGCCCGCGCCACGCGCTGCCCGGCGATCCGGACCGCCTCGCCGACCAGGTCGTCGACGCCGGCGGCGGCTGGATCACGCCCGGTCTGGTCGACTGCCACACCCATGCGGTGTTCGCCGGCGACCGCGCCGGCGAATTCGAGCAGCGCCTGCAGGGCGCCAGCTACGAGGAAATCGCGCGCAGCGGCGGCGGCATCGTCTCCACCGTGCGCGCCACGCGCGAAGCCGACGAGGATGCGCTGCTGGCGCAATCACTGCCTCGCGCGCGCGCCCTGCTCGGCGACGGCGTGACCACGCTCGAGATCAAGTCCGGCTACGGCCTCGACCTCGACAACGAACGCAAGATGCTGCGCGTCGCGCGCCGCATCGGCCAGTCGCTGGGCATCGACGTGCGCACCACCTTTCTCGGCGCGCACGCGCTGCCGCCGGAGTACGCCGGGCGCGCCGACAACTACATCGCCCAGGTCTGCGACTGGCTGCCGACGCTGCACGGGGAAG
This sequence comes from Luteimonas sp., assembly GCA_035444805.1. Classification (GTDB taxonomy): domain Bacteria; phylum Pseudomonadota; class Gammaproteobacteria; order Xanthomonadales; family Xanthomonadaceae; genus Luteimonas. The sequence continues at coordinate 61,186 of DAOMPM010000003.1, forward strand.
GCCTGGTCGACGCGGTCGACGCCTTCGCCGAGCGCATCGCCTTCAGCATCGACCAGACCCGGCGCGTGTTCGAAGTCGCGCGCGCGCTCGCCCTGCCGGTGAAGCTGCACGCCGACCAGCTCAGCGACGGCGGCGGCGCGGCGCTGGTCGCCGAGTTCGGCGGCCTCTCCGCCGACCATGTCGAACACACCTCGCCCGAAGGCGTCGCCGCGATGGCGCGTGCCGGCACCGTCGCGGTGCTGCTGCCGGGCGCCTTCCACGTCCTGCGCGAAACACGGCTGCCGCCGCTGGCCGAGCTGCGCGCGCAGGGCGTGTCGATGGCGGTCGCCACCGACTGCAATCCCGGCACCTCGCCGCTGCTGTCGCTGCGCCAGGCGATGCAGCTGGCCTGCACCCATTTCCGCCTGACGCCGGAAGAGGCGCTGCGCGGCGCCACCGTCAACGCCGCGCGCGCGCTCGGCCTCGACGACCGCGGCGTGCTGCGCACCGGCCTGCGCGCCGACTTCGTCCACTGGACCATCACCCGCCCGGCCGAACTGTGCTACTGGCTCGGCGGCCCACTGGCCGCCGCCGTGTACGCCGGCGGCCATCGTCTGTCATGAACCCTTCCACGGAGACCCGCATGACCCTGCGCACCTGCCTCAGCCTCGCCCTGGCGCTCGCCGTTTCCCTGCCGGCATTCGCCGACGACGCCGCGCTCGAACGCGCGCGCGCGCTCGCGCAGGACGCGGTCATCGTCGACACCCACATCGACGCACCGGGCATTCTCTCGGAGACCTGGGCCGACCTCGGCGTCGTCGCGCCCGACCGCGAGTTCGACTACCCCCGTTCCCGGGAAGGCGGTCTCGATGTCGCCTTCATGTCGATCTACACCTCGGCACGCGAGGACGTCGAGGGCAAGGCGAAGCAGTCCGCGCACGCGCAGATCGATTCGGTCGAGGCGCTGGCGCAGCGGCATCCGGACAAGTTCGCGATCCTCACCTCGCCGACGGATGTCGACCGCCTGCGCGCCGGCGGTCGCGTGCTGCTGCCGCTGGGCATGGAGAACGGCGCGCCGCTGGGCGACGACCTGTCGCAGCTGCAGGCCTTCTTCGACCGCGGCATCCGCTACATCACCCTCGCCCACAGCGCCGCCAACCGCATCGCCGATTCCTCCTACGGCGTGGAGCGCAAGTGGAACGGGCTGAGCCCGTTCGGGCGCGAGGTCATCGCCGAGATGAACCGCCTCGGCATCATGGTCGACGTCTCGCACGTCTCCGACGCCGCCGCCGAACAGGCGATCGAGTTGAGCACGGTGCCGGTGATCGCCAGCCATTCCGCGTTCCGCCACTTCACACCGGGCTTCGAGCGCAACATCAGCGACGAACTGGCCAAGGCGATAGCCGACGGCGGCGGCGTGGTGCAGGTGCCGTTCGGCACCGCCTTCGTCGACCCGCGCGCCGCGGCCAACATGCAGGCGCGCTTCCGCGAACGCGCCGAGTTCGACCGCCGCAATGCCGAACGCGTCGCCGCGGGCGAGCCGCCGGAAGACCGCGCCGCGTTCGAGGCGGCGCTGGCCAAGGCACAACCTGCCATCGAGCACACGCCGATCGACGCGGTGCTCGACCAGATCGACTACGGCGTGAAGCTGCTCGGCGTCGACCATGTCGGCATCGGTTCGGACTTCGACGGCGTCGGCGGCGAACTGGCCGACGGCCTGCGCACCGTCGCCGACTTCCCCAACCTCGTCGCCGGCCTGCAGGCGCGCGGCCATTCCGACGCCGACATCCGCAAGATCCTCGGCGGCAACCTGCTGCGAGTGTGGCAGGCGGTGGAAGCAGGTGCGGGCACACGCTGAGGTCGCGTCTCACGCTCCTGCGGGAATGCGGCGAACCCGCAAGAAAGACTCTTCTCCCAAACGAGGGAAACGCTGGACGTTGCTGGATGAAGGCCCTGTGCCTGCTCGGCTTCGGACGAGCGCCGCACCCTGTCGGCCGGAGATCGCTCGTCGCTCGATCAGGGCCGCTTCGCGGTCCGGGACGACTACCAGCCGCAAGCCCGCATCAGGCCCCTCGCCATCCGGCCACACGTCACTCGGATGGAAGAAGAGCCACAAAAAAGCCCCGCATCGCGGGGCTTTTTCATCGGCGTGTTGCGGCGTGGATCACTCGCCCTTCGCGGCCACCTTCTTCACTGCCTTCCTTGCGGGCGCCTTGGCGGCGGTCTTCGCGGAAGTCTTCGCCACCGGCGCGGCGGCGCTGCCGGTGGCCTTGGCCACGGCCTTCGAGCGCGCGTTGCCGTAGCTGGAGTTGTAGCGCTTGCCCTTGGCGGTCTTGCGGTCGCCCTTGCCCATCGTCAGTGCTCCTGGATCTTCGTCATCGGCTGGATCATGCACGGCCCGGAGGCCGCCGCGCGGGGTCGCGCGAAGCCGCGCAGTCTACCATGCGGGCCGGCGGGCTTCGCGCCCGCAGAGGCCTCCGGATCAGTGTGCGCAGCTGGCGTCGTGCACGTGGCCGTGGTTGAGGCGGAGGTTGGCCAGGTGACCGAGGCCGACCAGGGTGCCGCCGAAGGTCATCGCCACCGCGTGCGGTACCACCGACTCGTGCAGCGGCGGATACAGCACGCCCAGCCACAGCACGGCCAATCCCGGCAGCAGCAACCCCAGCGCGCGCAGCGCGCGGTGCCGGCGATAGCCCCAGATCAGGCTGAGGACGCCCACCATGGTCGCGAAGGCAACGAAGCCGAGCTCGAAGCCGTCGCCGAGCCAGGCCGCGAGGCCGAGCGACGGCAGCACCGCGATCAGCACCGGCAGCAGGGCGCAGTGCGCCGCGCACGCGAGTGAACCCGCGGCCGCGAAGCGGTCGATCCAGTGATGGCGTTGCCGGGGGGTCATGACCTTCGGGGTGTTGACAGTCGGTGGGGAGTTCGACCGTAATACTATAACATCACCGTACTCTTCAGGCCACCCACGCCCATGCCTATCCCGTTCCCCGCGCCTTGTCGCCTGTCGCTGGCGCTCGTGCTCGCCCTGTCCGCCCTCCCCGCCGCCGCCGAGACTGCCGCGCAGGACGACCCGCGGCACAGCGAGATCAAGGACCTGAACGAGATCGTGGTCCGCGCCAGGCCGATCCCCCAGACCGCCGAGGACCTCACCCGACCGGTCGAGGTGCTCAGCGGCAGCCGCCTGGACGAGGTCCGCTCCAACACCCTGGGCGAGACCGTCAACCGCCTGCCCGGCGTGCAGTCCTCGTACTTCGGCCCGGGCGTGGGCCGCCCGATCATCCGCGGCCTCGACGGCGCCCGCGTGCAGGTGCTCAACGACGGCCTGGCCTCGGGCGACGTGTCCACGGTCAGCGTCGACCACGCGGTCTCGATCGAGCCCTTCCTGGCCGACCAGATCGAAGTGCTGAAGGGCCCGTCCACCCTGCTCTACGGCAGCGGCGCGATAGGCGGCGCGGTCAACGTGGTCGACGGCCGCATCCCCGAACGCCTGACCGACCGCCCCCTGCAGGGCCGCGCCGAACTGCGCGCCGGCAGCGTCAACGACGAGCGCACCGGCATGCTCCGACTCGACGGCACCTCCGGCAATTTCGTGTTCCACCTCGACGCCCTGCATCGCGAGAGCGGCGACTACGACATCCCCGGTTACGCCGGGATCGAACACGATCACGACGATCACGACCACGAGGAGGAAGTCCACGGCACCCTGCCCAACAGCTTCGTGCGCACCGACAGCGCCGCGCTCGGCCTGTCCTGGGTCGGCGATCGCGGTTTCCTCGGCGTCGGCGTCAGCATGTTCAACACCCGCTACGGCGTGCCCGGGCATTCGCACGAGGGCGAGGATGACCACGGCCACGACGACGATCATGACGATGACCATGACCACGATCATGACGACGATCACGACGACCACGGCCATGAGGGCGTGCACATCGTCATGGACCAGCGCCGCTACGAAGTGCGCGGCGGGCTCGACAACCTCGGGGCCTTCGACACCCTGCGGGTGAAGCTGGCGCGCACCGAGTACACGCACACCGAGTACGAGGGCCAGGCGGTCGGCACCGTGTTCGACAACGACAGCACCGAGGTCCGCATCGAACTGGTGCACCGCGACTGGGCGGGCTGGGACGGCGCCTTCGGCCTGCAGGCCTCGCAGCGCGATTTCCTCGCCGTCGGCGACGAGGCCTTCGTGCCGGCCTCGGACTCGCGCGACATCGGCGCGTTCTGGATCGGCCAGCGCCGCTTCGGCACCGTCGACGTGGAGCTTGGCGCACGCCACGACCGCAACAAGGTCGATGTCGACGAGAGCCTGGCGATCGGCCCCTCGCGCGACTTCAGCGCCACCAGCCTGTCGGCCGCTGCGCGCTGGCACTTCGGCGAGGACCTGCACCTGTCGCTCGGCCTGGACCGTGCGCAGCGCTCGCCCACCGCCGAGGAGCTGTACTCCAGCGGCCTGCACGTGGCCACCGGCAGTTTCGAGTTCGGCAATCCCGACCTGCGCAGGGAAACCGCCAATCGCGCCGAGATCGGCCTGCACTGGCATCGCGGCCCGCTGACCATCGGTGCCTCGCTGTACGCGGTCGACTTCAGCGATTTCGTCTACCTCGCCGACACCGGCATCGAGGACGGCGGCACGCCGGCGCGCGTGTGGAACCAGGCCGACGCGCGCTTCACCGGCGGCGAACTCGACCTGCAGTGGACCTTCCTCGACAACGGCAGCGGCCGCTGGACCGCGCGCGGATTCGGCGACGTGGTGCGCGGCCGGCTCGACGGCACGGGCACGCGCGAGGTCTCGTTCGCCGTGCCGCACGGCGACCATGCCCATCACTACACCACCGACATCGCACTGACCGGCAACCTGCCGCGCATCGCGCCGTGGCGCGCGGGTGCGGAGCTGCGCTGGGAAGGCGGCCCGTGGCGCGCGGGGATCGGCGCGGTCCGCTACGCGCGGCAGGACCGGGTGGCCGAGCACGAGCACGAATCACCCGGCTACACCCTGGTCAACGCCAACCTCGCCTGGCACCTCGATACCGCCGGCGGCAACGCCCTGGAAGTGTTCGTCGACGGCAGCAACCTGCTCGACGAGGAAGCGCGGCCGCACACTTCCTTCCTGCGCGACCTGGCACCGCTGCCTGGACGCGGCATCGCCGCCGGCGTGCGCCTGTTCTTCTGAGTGCAGGAGCGGGCCATGCCTGCGACGCTTTTCCCGCGGGCCGGATGCCCCGGGTCGCGCCCATGGGGCGCTCCTGCAATCCGCGTTTGCAGGAGCGCCCCATGGGCGCGACCGGTACCGACAACGTGCCTTTCCGCAAAACGCATCAGCGCAGGAATGGAACACTCGTTCCGTGCAGGGGCACGCCATAATACGTGCATCTGCACGATGATCGCGTTCTCCCATGCCCTCCGCCCCCTCTCCGGACGCTGCCGCGGCGCAGGTCCACGGCTGCAGCTGCCAGCGCCTGCGCAAGCTCTCGCGGCTGGTAAGCCAGCGCTACGACCAGGCGCTGGCACCGGCCGGCCTCAACGTCAACCAGTTCGCGATCCTGCGTCGCGCACAGGCCGCGCCGCGCTCGATCAGCGCGCTCGCGGCCGAGCTCGGCATGGACCGCAGCACCCTCAGCCGCGACCTCAAGCCGCTGGCGGCTGCCGGCTGGGTGCGGCTGCGTGCCGACCGCGATGACGGCCGCCAGCGCCGGGTCGAACTGACCGCGGGCGGACGACGCGCGATCGAACGCGCCGCGCCGCTGTGGGTAGCGACCCAGGCCAGCCTCGAATCGACCGTGGGCGTCGACGACGTCGGCAGGCTGCACGCCATTCTCGATCTCGCGACCGAGCGCCTCGCCCCGTGAACGCCACCACGCACGCGCGCTACTGGCCGCTGGTGCTGGCGGCCGCCGCCACCCTGCTCGTCACCATGGGCATCCGCCAGTCGCTGGGGCTGTACGTGCAGCCGATTGCGATGGACACCGGCATCGGCATCGTCACGATCAGCTTCGCGCTCGCGGTCGGACAGCTGGTCTGGGGCGCGGTGCAGCCGGCGTTCGGTGCCTGGGCAGACCACAGCGGCAGCGGCCGCGTGCTCGTGTTCGGCGCCCTGCTGCTGTGCGTGGGCATGGCGCTGGTGCCGGTGCTGACCACGGGCTGGGGGCTGGTGCTGACGCTGGGCGTGCTCTCGGCCGCGGGCGCGGGCGCGGGCAGCTTCTCGGTGCTGATCGGCGCCACCGCCGGCGCGACGCCGGCACATCGGCGCTCGATGGCGGCGGGCGTGATCAACGCCGGCGGCTCGGCCGGCCAGTTCGTGTTCGCGCCGCTGACCCAGGCGATCATCACCGCCTTCGGCTGGATGGCGGCGGCGTGGGCGATGGCGCTGGCCGCGCTGGCGACGCTGCCGCTGGCCTGGCCGCTGCGGCGCAAGTCGCCGCCCGCGGGCCACGCCGCCAACGCATCGGACGCCGCGCCGGGCATCGGCATGCGCGAGCAGCTGCGCATCGCCGCGCGCGATCGCAGCTACTGGTGCCTGCACATCGGCTTCTTCACCTGCGGCTTCCACATCGCCTTCCTGGTGACCCACCTGCCGACCGAGATCGCGTTGTGCGGCCTGTCGGACCAGGTCTCGGCGATCTCGCTGGCGCTGATCGGCCTGTGCAACATCGCCGGCAGCCTCGCCGTCGGCTGGCTGGGTCAGCGCTACCGGATGAAATCGCTGCTGGCGCTGATGTACGCCAGCCGCGCGCTGCTGATCGGCGTGTATCTGGTCTCGCCGCCGACGCCGATGACCTTCTACCTGTTCGCCGCCGGCCTGGGCACGACCTGGCTGGCGACGGTGCCGCCGACCGCCGGCATCATCGGCAAGCTGTTCGGGCCGCGCTACCTCGGCACGCTGTTCGGCTTCACCCTGCTCTCGCACCAGATCGGCGGCTTCTTCGGCGCCTGGCTCGGTGGCCTCGCGATCGCCCACCTCGGCGACTACACGTGGATGTGGTACGCCGACATCGTGCTGGCGCTGCTGGCGGCGGCGTTCAACCTGCCAATCCGGGAGGAGAAGCCGCGGATGCAGCCGGTGGCCGCCTGAGCCATTCGCAACACATGGAATGGCGTAGGAGCGCCCCATGGGCGCGACCAGCGAGCGACGGCATCCGGGCTGCGCGGGTCGCGGGCATGGCCCGCTCCTACATTTCCATTGATCAGGCCGGGACGACGGATTCGCGGAGGCGGCCCTAGCCCTTCCCCGCGCACTCCGCGCACAACCCGTGCACTTCCAGCGTCTGCGCCTGTGGCACGAAGCCCAGCGCGCGTGCGCGTTCGTCCAGCGACGCAACCACCGCTTCGTCCTCCAGCTCGACCGCGCTGTGGCAGCGGTCGCAGATCAGGAACGGCACCGAGTGCTGCGCGCTGTCGGGGTGATGGCAGGCGACGAAGGCGTTGACCGACTGCAGCTTGTGGATGAAGCCGTTGGCGAGCAGGAAATCCAGCGCGCGGTAGATCGTCGGCGGCGCGTCGGCACCGGCGCCCTTGCCCGAGCGCACCATGTCGAGCAGGTCGTAGGCCTTCACCGGCCTGCCGACTTCGGCAATCAGGCGCAGCACGCGCGCGCGGATCGGGGTCAGCCGCAGCCCGCGCTCATGGCAGGCGCGCTCCACCGCGTGCACGAACGCCTCGGCGTCGTGGACGTGGTGGTGCGGATCGATGCAATCGTGGTCGTGGTCGTGCGCAGCCATGTCCGGATGATGGTGCCGGAAGCGGCCCGACTCAAGCCGCGCCGTCCGCCGGCACCCTGGCGATCGCCGCATCGATGCGTTCCAGCGCCCCTTCGCGGCCGGCCAAGTACACCGTGTGCGCGATGTCCGGGCTGACCTGGGTGCCGGTGATCGCCACCCGCAGCGGCTGCGCGACCTTGCCCATGCCCAGCCCCAGCGCCTCGGCGGTGGCCTGCAGCGCGGCGCCGATCGCGTCGACGTTCCATTCCGGCAGCGCCGCCAAGCGCTCGCGCGTGTCCCTGAGCGGAACATCGGCACCGGCCTTGAGGTGCTTGGCCACGGCCGCGTCGTCGTAGTGCTCGAGCGGGCCGAACCAGACCGCCGCACGTTCGGCCATGTCCCTGAGCGTCTGCACGCGGTCGCGCAGCGCGACCACGATGTCGGCCGGCGCCGGTCCCTGCGACAGGTCGTAACCGGCCTGCTGCAGGTGCCACTCCAGGTGCGTGGCGACGTCCGCCGGATCGTCATTCTTCAGGTACTGCTGGTTGAGCCAGCCGAGCTTGGCCGGATCGAGGCGCGCGGCCTTGGCGTTGACGTTCTCGAGCTCGAACAGGCGCTGCATCTGTTCGATGCTGAAGATCTCCTGGTCGCCGTGCGACCAGCCCAGGCGCACCAGGTAGTTGAGCAGCGCATGCGGCAGGTAGCCGGCGTCGCGGTACTGCATCACGTCGGCGGCGCCGGTGCGCTTGCTCAGCTTGGCGCCGTGCTCGTCGAGGATCATCGGCAGGTGCGCGAACGCGGGAACGGGCGCACCCAGCGCTTCGTACAGGTTGATCTGGCGCGGGGTGTTGTTGACGTGGTCGTCGCCGCGCACCACGTCGGTGATGCGCATGTCGATGTCGTCGACCACCACCGCGAAGTTGTAGGTGGCATAGCCGTCGGGGCGGAAGATCACCAAATCGTCGAGTTCGCTGTTGGCGATCTCGATGCGGCCCTTGACCTTGTCGTCCCAGGCGACGACGCCGTCGACCGGATTGCGGAAGCGGATCACGCGGTTGGGATCGTCCGCGCGCCCAGCGTGGTAGCCGGGACTCTCGACGCGGTCGCGCCAGGCGCCGCTGTAGCGCGGCTTGTCGCCCCGTGCCATCGCCGCTTCGCGCATCGCGTCGAGTTCGTCCTTCGACTCGTAGGCGTAGTAGGCCTTGCCCTCGGCGACGAGACGCTCGGCGACTTCGCGGTAGCGATCGAGACGCTGCGTCTGGTAGATCGGACCCTCGTCGTAGTCCAGGCCCAGCCACGCCATCGCGTCGAGGATCGCGTCGATCGCCGCCTGGGTGCTGCGCTCGCGATCGGTGTCCTCGATGCGCAGCACGAACTCGCCGCCACGGTGGCGTGCCTCCAGCCAGCAGTACAGCGCGGTGCGCGCGCCGCCGATGTGCAGGTAGCCGGTGGGGCTGGGGGCGAAGCGGGTGCGGCAGGTCATGGACGGCGGTCTGTGGGCGGGAAACGGCGCATTTTACCGGCATCCGCGGGCGGGGACCGCAGCGATGGGGCGACGGGGGCCGATACAGCCCCTGATGGCATTCCCTTCTGCTGTCATCCCGAACGCAGTGAGGGATCTGCTCCTTTCCTCACATCGAAACAAGAAAGAGCAGATCCCTCACTGCGTTCGGGATGACAGGCCTGGTCTGGTGATGTCCGTCACTGGTCTGGTGATGTCCGTCATGAGCTACGGTCGTCAATGACCATCGCCACAGGCCCGGTGTCCCGCGCTGGCCTACAATCGTTCGAATGGCCACGCTGTTCGTCTCCGACCTGCACCTCGACCCGGCGCGCCCCGGGATCACCCGTCTGTTCGGTGATTTCCTTGACGATGAGGCCCGCCGCGCCGATGCGCTCTACATCCTCGGCGACCTGTTCGAGGCCTGGGTCGGCGACGACGACCCTTCCGACACCGGTGCCTTCGTCGCTGAGCGGCTGAAGGTGCTGGCGGACAGCGGCGTGCCGGTACATTTCCAGCGCGGCAACCGCGATTTCCTGGTCGGCAACGACTACGCCACGCGCGCCGGCTTCACGATCCTGCCGGACCCGGCGGTGATCCTGCTCGACGGCAGGCCGGTCCTGCTGATGCATGGCGACCTGTTGTGCACGGACGACGCCGCCTACCAGGTGTTCCGCGCGCAGACGCGCAACCCGGCGTGGCAGACGGCCTTCCTGTCGCAGCCGCTCGACGCGCGGATCGCGTTCGCGGCGCAGGCACGCGCGGCCAGCATGGCGCGGCAAGGTGAACTGAAGCAGGCGGGGACGATGGAGACGATCACCGACGTCTCGCCGGCCACGGTCGCTGCACTGTTCGAGCGCTACGGCGTCGATACCCTGATCCACGGCCACACCCACCGCCCGGCGATCCACGACATGGTGGTCTCCGGCAATGCCTGCCGCCGCATCGTGCTCGGCGACTGGTACGAACAGGGATCGGTGCTGCGCGTCGACGCGGGCAAGATGGTCCTCGATCGTTTGTAGGAGCGCGCCATGCGCGCGACCCGCGCCCGGTGCGCGCGCGGTCGCGGCCATGGGCCGCTCCTACAGGGACCGCAGCGCCTCCAGTTCCTCGGCGCTGAAGCCGGCCGCGCTGCGTGCCTCGATATTGAAGGGACCGTGCAGCACGGCGCGTGCGTACTCGGCCAGCAGCTCGCGGAACTTCGGCTCGGGCGCAATGCCGCGCTGCTCGCAGTACCAGCGGAACCAGCGGCTGCCGGCGGCAACGTGCGCCACCTCCTCGCGCAGGATCACCTCGAGCACCGCGGCGGTGGCGTCATCACCGAGCGCGCGCAGCTTCACGATCATGCCCGGGGTCACGTCCAGTCCGCGCGCCTCCAGTACGCGCGGCACCAGCGCCATCCGCGCGAGGCCGTCGTGCGCGGTCTTCTCGCACATCTCCCACAGGCCGTTGTGCGCGTCGAAGTCGCCGTAGTCGTGGCCGAACGCCTGCAGGCGTTCGCGCAGCAGCAGGAAATGCCGGGCTTCGTCGTCGGCGATGCGCACCCAGTCGGCATGGAACGTGGCCGGCATGCCGCGAAAGCGGTAGGCCGCGTCCCAGGCCAGGTCGACGGCGTTGAGTTCGATATGCGCGATCGAATGGATGAACGCGGCGCGGCCCTCGTCGCTGCCGAACCCGCGGCGCGGCAGCTCGCGCGGATGCACCAGCGCCGGTCGCGGCGGCCGGCCCGGCATCCGGATCGGTTCCGGATCCGCCGCTTCGTCGGGGATCGCGAGTTCACCGCGGGCGAAGGCCGCGGCGTGGAGGCGGGTCAGTGCGATCTTGTCGTCAACCGCGGCCGCATCGAGGCATTCGCGCGCGGCGTCGAACAGCGTCGCCATCGCCGCGCCGCGCTCAGAGCGCGAGCCGGCGCTGGCGCTTGGCGTCGTCGGAGCGCGATTGCTTCAGGCCCTCGAAATAGCCCGGATCGACGCCGGTGACGTAGTCGCCGCTGAAGCAGGAGCTGTCGAACTTCATGCCCGGGAACTTCGGCCCGGCGACCGCGGTTTCGAGGTCGGACAGGTCCTGGTAGACCAGCCAGTCGCAGCCGATCATGCGCTCGATCTCGTCCTCGGTGCGGCCGTGCGCGATCAGCTCCTCGGGCGTGGGCATGTCGATGCCGTAGATGTTCGGATGGCGCACCGGCGGCGCGGCGGAGGCCAGGTAGACCTTGCGCGCGCCGGCGTCGCGCGCCATCTGCACGATCTGCTGCGAGGTGGTGCCGCGCACGATCGAGTCGTCGACCAGCAGCACCACGCGGTTGCGGAACTCGAGCTTGATCGGGTTGAGCTTGCGCTTGACCGACTTCACCCGCTCGCCCTGCCCCGGCATGATGAAGGTGCGGCCGACGTAGCGGTTCTTGACGAAGCCCTCGCGGTACTTCACGCCGAGCACGTTGGCGATCTCCAGCGCGGCGTCGCGCGAGGTGTCGGGGATCGGGATCACGGTGTCGATGTCGTGGTCCGGGCGCAGGCGCAGGATCTTCTCGCCCAGGGTCACGCCCATGCGCATGCGCGCCTTGTGCACCGAGATGTTCTCGATCAGCGAGTCGGGCCGCGCGAAGTACACGTACTCGAAGATGCACGGCGCGTGTTCCGCCTGCTCCGCGCACTGGCGGGTGTGCAGTTCGCCGCGCGGGGTGATGACCACGCCCTCGCCCGGCGCGATGTCGCGCACCAGTTCGAAGCCGAGGATGTCCAGCGCCACGGATTCCGACGCCAGCGCGTACTCGTTGCCGGCGTCGGTCTCGCGCTTGCCCAGCACCAGCGGGCGGATGCCGTGCTGGTCGCGGAAGGCCACCAGGCCCAGGCCCAGCACCGCCACCACCGCGGCATAGCCTCCGCGCGCGCGCCGGTTGACGCCCTCGATCGCGCGGAACGCGGCTTCCGGGGTCAGCGTGCGGCTGCGGTCGAGCTCGTGCGCGAACACGTTGAGCAGCACTTCCGAATCCGAGCCGGTGTTGATGTTGCGGCGGTCCTGCTCGAACACCTCGCGGCGCAGCGCATCGGTGTTGGTCAGGTTGCCGTTGTGCGCCAGCGCGATGCCGTAGGGCGAGTTGACGTAGAACGGCTGCGCCTCGTCGCTGCCCTCGCTGCCGGCAGTCGGATAGCGGCAGTGGGCGATGCCGACACGGCCTTCGAGCAGGCGCATCGTCCGCGAGTCGAACACGTCGCGCACCAGGCCGTTGCCCTTGTGCACGCGCAGCTGGGTGCCGTTGGCGGTGGCGATGCCGGCCGCGTCCTGGCCGCGGTGCTGGAGGACGGTCAGGCCGTCGTACAGCGCGGTCGCGACTTCGGTGGTGGCGACGATGCCGATGATGCCGCACATGGCTCAGTTTCCCGTTGGCTGCTGGTTGGAACGTGGAGCGTGGAGCGTTGGTAGTTGGTGGTTCGTGGTTGGTGGGCCGTCGGTCGTTGTCGGACAGTGTCCCACCAACTACCAACTACCAACCTCGGCGCTCAAGGATGGGAACGGACCATCCCCTCGATGCCCGCCTTCGACTTGACCTGCGCCTTGAGGCTTTCGGCTTCGGCGCGGGTCGACACGGGGCCGGCCTTGACCCGGGTCAGGCGGCCCTTGTCGGTGGTGACGGTGTCGGTGAAGGCGATGATGCCGAGTCCGCGCAGGCGGTCGCGCAGCTTGGTCGCCTCGGCGGCATTGCCGAAGGCGCCCACCTGCACCGCGAAGCCGACGTCAGCCGTTGCCGCGGACGCGGGGGCCGGCGCCGGCTTCGCTGCTTCGACCGGCTTGGCCGGTTGCGCCGGCCTGCCTGCGACCGACTGCGGCGGTGCCGCCGGCGTCGCTGCCGGCGCATCCAGCGCGACCACGCGCGGGCTCACGTCGTTGCGCACCTGGGCGGCGCGCACGCGCACCGTCTCGGCGGCCTCGCGCGAGGGGTACGGCCCCAGCCGCACGCGCTGCGCCGGCCTGCCGTTCAGGGTGAAAGGCTCGCTGTAGGCGGTCAGCCCCGCCTCGCCCAGCTGGCGCACGATCAGCTGCGCGTCACGCTCGCTGGCGAAGGCGCCGAAATGCACGGCGTAGCCGCCGCCGGCCGTGGTTGCCGGCAGCCTCGGCTCGGGTGTCGGCGCAGGCGGCGGAGGCGTGGTCGGCGCAGGCGGCTGCGCGGCCGCCGGAGCGGGTGTCTGCACGGGTGTCTGCGCGGCCGGCGCGGGCACGGGCGCGAGATCCGCGGCATCCTCGTCGGCATCGTCCGCCGGCTCGGTGCGCGGAGCGGTTCCGGTATCCACGGTCGCCAGGCGATCGTCATCAAGCGGTTCGGGCGTGCCGAGCACGCCACCGGCGGGCACGTCGGCCGGCACCACCAGCGGCAGGTCGACGGTCCGGTACTCGCCCTCGGGCGCATCGGGCACGCGCATCGACAGGTCGGAGACGCCGCTGTCGGGCGCCGGGCCCTTGACCAGCATCGGCAGGAAGATCACGGCCAGCGCGACCAGCACGGCGGCACCGATCAGGCGCTGTTTCAATCCGGCATCCATCAGGTTCGGCAGGGCCTGTAAGCGGCGGGCGCGCGAATTATACGCCGGCGTCCGGTGTGGCTTCTGAATCCTGCCCGTGCAGCGCCTGCAGTGCCGACTCGGCGGCATGGAACGAACCGAACACCAGCACGCGGTCGCCGGGCGCCGCCCTCTCCAGCGCAGCCGCCAGCGCGGCGGCGGGATCGGCGTATCGGTCGCCATCGCTGGCGGCCGTGCCGCGCAGGCGCTCCGCCAGCGTGTCAACCGCGATCCCGCGCGCGCCAGCGCCGAGCGAGCCGGCCAGCCACCAGGCGTCGACCACGCCCTCGAACGCGGCCACCACCGCGGCCACGTCCTTGTCGCCGAGCGCGGCGTATACCGCATGCGTGCGTCCGGCCGCAGGCGTCGTGCGCAGCCAGTCCGCCAGCCCGCGCGCGGCCTGCGGATTGTGGCCGACGTCGACGAACACCTCGACGACGCCGCGCCCGAACCGCTGTAGCCGGCCCGGCAGGCGCGCCCCCGCGATGCCGCTGGTGAGCGCTGTATCAGTGATCTCGATGTCGAGCGCGCGCAGCGCAGCGATCGCGATCGCGGCATTGCGCAACTGCACCCGCGCGGCCAGGGCCGGCAGCGACAGTTCGAGCGCGTAGTCCAGTTCACGCCAGCGCCAGCGCGCCGCGTCCAGCCGCTCGAAGAAGAAATCGCTGCCGGCGCGGATCGCCGAGGCACCGATCGCGTAGGCGTGGCGCAGCACGCTGGCCGGCGGATCGTCGTCGCCCAGCACCAGCGGCTTCCAGGCGCGCGCGATGCCGGCCTTCTCGGCGCCGATCGCCTCGCGGTCCTCGCCCAGCCAGTCCTGATGGTCGAGATCGACCGTGGTGATCACCGCGACGTCGGCATCGACGAGGTTGGTGGCGTCCAGTCGCCCGCCCAGCCCGACCTCGAGGATCGCCAGGTCGAGGTCGGCACGCTGGAACAGCCACAGCGCCGCGAGCGTGCCGAACTCGAAATAGGTCAGCAGCGTGTCGCCGCGCGCGGCCTCGACCGCGGCGAAGGCGCTCGACAGCGCCGCATCGTCGGCGTCGCGCCCGTCGATCCGCACACGCTCGTTGTAGGCCAGCAGGTGCGGCGAGGTGTATGCACCCACGCGCAGCCCGGCCGCACGCGCGATCGCCTCGATGAAGGCGACCGTCGAGCCCTTGCCGTTGGTGCCGCCGACGGTGATGACGCGATGCGCGGGCCGGTACAGCCGCATGCGCACGGCGACCTCGCGCACGCGCTCGAGCCCCATCTCGATGGACTTCGGATGCTGCCGCTCGATGTAGGCGAGCCAGTCGGGGAGGGTCTTGGTCATGGCGTGGGAAACGGGGGATGTCATCCCGAACGCAAGTGATGCCAATTTGCGATCAAGAACAGGGACTGGCGTAGGAGCGCCCCATGGGCGCGACCGGCGAACGACAGCGCCCGGCGGCGCAGGTCGCGGGCATGGCCCGCTCCTACAGCGCCCGGTGCACCGCTTCGCCGAAGAACGCGGTGTGGTGCGAGCAGTCGTTCAGGCGCACGACTTCCAGGCTCTTGAGGTCGTCGCCCTCGAGCAGGTTGAGCGTGGTCGGTGCCTGGCGGAAGCTCCACAGCCGCGACAGCGGGATGCCGAGGATGTGGCACAGCAGCACGCGGTTGACCGCGTCGTGCGCGACCAGCAGCAGGGTGTCGCTGCCCTCCAGGCCCTCGACCGACCACTCCAGCGCCTCCCAGGAACGGCGGAAGACCTGCCTGAGCGATTCGCCGCCGGGCATCTGCACCTTGTCCGGTGCCTCGCGCCAGGCGCGCAGGCGCTCGGGGTCGCGCTCGGCGATCTCGCTGGCCAGCAGGCCTTCCCATTCGCCGTGGGCGATTTCCATGAAGCCCATCTCGGTGGTCAGCATCGGCGCGCGCGCCTCGCCCAGGGCGGCCTGCGCAGTGTGGTAGGCGCGTGTCAGCGGCGAGCTGACGGCCCTGTCGATGCGCACGTCGCGCAGGCGCTGGCCGAGCAGGTGCGCCTGTTTCTCGCCCGTCGACGAGAGCGGGATGTCTTCCTGTCCCTGGTAACGGCCTTCGGCATTCCACGGCGTCTCGCCGTGGCGGGCAAGCAGGATTCTCATGCGGCTAGGGCTTCCGGATCTTGAGGAAACGCCCGCGATCTCCCCCGGACGCGGCGCGTATTCTAATCGATGCCAACCGCGGCGCATGCGCGCCGCGACTGTTGCCGGCGTTACTTTCTGGCCGGCACGCCCATCTCCTGCAGCAGCTGCGGCGCCGGGTAGACCTCCTGCATGATCCAGCGCATGTAACGCTGGTCGACCGAGATGGTGCGGGTCATCTCCGCGTCGAAGGCCCAGTTCGACACCACCGCTTCCCAGTTCATGTCGAACAGCAGCCCGACCAGGCGGCCCTGGGCATCGAGCACCGGCGAGCCGGAGTTGCCGCCGGTGACGTCGAGGTCGGACAGGAAGTTCACCGGCACGCTGCGCAGGCGGCGATCGGCGAGCCCGCCGTCGCGCTTGGCGGCGATCGCGTCGAGCAGGGCCTGGGGCGCGTCGAAGGGCGCCTCGCCGGTGGCCTTGGCCGCGACTTCCTCCAGTTTGGTGAACGGCTGCTGCGCGCTGCCGTCGAGCTTGGTGTAGGGCTTGACGTTGCCGAAGGTGATGCGCAGCGACGAATTCGCGTCCGGGTACACCAGGCCGCCGTTGGCCGCGCGCCAGTCGGCGACCGCCTGCAGGTAGGTCGCGCGCGCCGGCAGCCGCTCGCCGGCGCGGACCTTGCCGGCCTGCTCCTGTTCGAGCAGCGTCGGCATGATCGCGACCACGTAGCGGATCACCGGATCCCGGCTCTTCTCGAAGTCCTTGCGGTCGGCCTTGAGCCAGGCCATGCGCTGGTCGGTATCGCCGATCGAGGTCCTGGCCAGGCCGTCGAGCGCGCGCTCGATCGCCGCCTCGTCGCTGCCGCCGAGCCACTTGTCGATGGCCGGCAGGCGCTGCGCCGCGGGCAGCTTCACGTACTCGTCCAGCCAGTAGCGCTGCAGCGCCCGGTCCATCGCCGGGACGTAGCGGCGCTCCATCTGCCGCAGGCCGCCTTCGATGGTCGGCAGGTCGCGCTCCTGGTAGCCCTGCTCGCGCTCGGCATCGGGCTTGCCGCGCTCGATCGCGAGGCGGTACAGGGTGGTCGCGGCCGAGATCGCGCCGGTGTTGTTGAACATGCGCACGACGAGGTTGCGCTCGCGGGTCGCGCGCTCGGCCTCGTCCAGGGCGACCAGCGTCCCGTGCGCGGCGATGGCGGCCGCGCCGTCCTCGCCCTTGCCTTCCAGCCACGCCAGCACGGCGGCTTCCTCGGCCTGCTTGCGCGCGGCGGTGCCGGTGCGCTCGAAGCCGGCGAGCTGGCCGTCGTAGTTCTTCATCACGTTTTCCCAGCCGCGCATCGTGCTGGCGTACTTCACCTCGATGTCCGGATCCTGCTTGCCGCGCGCCTCGACCAGGTCGGTCAGCACCCGGTAGTGGCGCGCGATGGTCGGATAGGTCCACTGCTCGGTCTCGTCGAACTCGCCGGCCAGCGCATAGCGGCTGGTGCGCCCGGGGTAGCCGGCGACCATCACGAAATCACCCGCGCGCAACGGCTTGTCGGCAATCTTCAGCCAGTGCTTCGGCCGGTAGGGCACGTTGTCCGGCGAGAACGCCGCCGGCTTGCCGTCCGGCCCGACGTAGGCGCGGTAGAAGGCGAAATCGCCGGTGTGGCGCGGCCACATCCAGTTGTCGACCTCGCCACCGTAGTTGCCGACGCTGCCCGGCGGCGCGTACGCCAGGCGCACGTCGGTGATCTCGAGGTTGCGGAACAGCCGGTAGGCGTTGCCGCCGAGGAAGCTGTACATCCGGCAGCGGTAGCCGGGCTCGGCCTCGCACTCGGCCACCAGCCGCTTCTCGATGGCGTCAAGCGCCTGGGTGCGCGCCAGCGCATCGGGCGCGGCGTCGATGGCCGAGCGCACCTGTTCGGTGACATCGGTGATCGCGTCCAGCGCGAAGATGCGGGCGTTCGGGCCGGCGGTGATCTCGTCCGCCGGCGCGGCGGCGCTGAAGCCGTCGCGGATCAGGTTGTTCTCGGGCGTCGAGTTGAGCTGGATGGCGCCGTAGGCGCAGTGGTGGTTGGTCGCCACCAGGCCGTTCGGGGACACGAAGCTGGCGGTGCAGCCGCCCAGCGAGACCACCGCGCCCAGCGGGTCGCCGGTCAGGTCGGCCAGCTGCTTCGGGTCCAGCTTCAGGCCGGCCTTCTTCAGTGCCTCCGAGATCTCGGGCAGTTGCTGGGGCACCCACATGCCCTCGCCGGCGTGGGCGACGGGAATCGCGGCCAGGAGGATCGCGGCGGACAGGCTCGACAGCAGTTGGCGCATCGCGGACGGTTCCAGTTGAAAGGACCCGCGATTGTAGCCCTCGTCGGCCGCCCTCGCCCCGCGGCTCGCCGCGCGCTACCGGTTTCCGCTGCAACCTATAATGGCGCCTTTCCCTCCCAGGGCACCCCGATGTCCCGAACCATGAAGGCGCTGGTGAAGCGCGAAACAGCGAAAGGCCTGTGGATGGAGGAGGTGCCGGTCCCCGCGCCCGGCCCCAACGAGGTGCTGGTCAAGGTCGAGAAGACCGCGATCTGCGGCACCGACCTGCACATCTACCTGTGGGACGACTGGGCGCAGCGCACGATCCGCCAGGGCCTGGTCGTCGGCCACGAGTTCGTCGGCCGCGTGGCCGAACTGGGGCCGGGCGTGTCCGGCTACACGATCGGCCAGCGCGTCTCGGCCGAAGGCCACATCGTCTGCGGCCACTGCCGCAACTGCCGCGCCGGCAAGCAGCACCTGTGCCCGAACACGGTCGGCATCGGCGTGACCCGCGACGGCGCCTTCGCCGAGTACATCGTGATGCCGGCCACCAACCTGTGGCCGATCCCCGACCAGATCCCGAGCGAGCTGGCCGCGTTCTTCGATCCCTACGGCAACGCCGCGCACTGCGCGCTGGAGTTCGACGTGGTCGGCGAGGACGTGCTGATCACCGGCGCCGGCCCGATCGGGGTGATGGCCGCCGGCATCTGCAAGCACATCGGCGCGCGCAACGTCGTCGTCACCGACGTCAACGACTACCGCCTCAAGCTCGCCGCCGACATGGGCGCGACGCGCGTGGTCAACGTCGCCAACAGCTCGCTGCGCGAGGTCATGGCCGACCTGCACATGGACGGCTTCGACGTCGGCCTGGAGATGAGCGGCAACCCGCGCGCGTTCAACGACATGCTCGACTGCATGTACCACGGCGGCAAGGTCGCCCTGCTCGGCCTGCTGCCCAAGGGCGCGGGCATCGACTGGGACCGCATCATCTTCAAGGGCCTCACCGTGCAGGGCATCTACGGCCGCCGCATGTACGAGACCTGGTACAAGATGACGCAGCTGGTGCTGTCGGGCTTCCCGCTGGGCAAGGTACTCAGCCACCAGCTGCCGGCGGACGAGTTCCAGAAGGGTTTCGACCTGATGGAATCGGGCAAGTCGGGAAAGGTGGTCCTGAGTTGGCATTGACGTAGGGCGGGTCTCGACCCGCTTTCCACGCATTCGGCGAGTCTTGACCCGCCTTCCGCGCGTCCGGCGGGTCGAGACCCGCCCTACAGGAATCGACATGTCGCTGACCCAACGCTACGCCGACACCCTCGACGAGATCCGCGCCGCCGGCCTGTTCAAGTCCGAGCGCATCATCACCAGCCCGCAGTCGGCCGAGATCACCCTCGCCGACGGCCGCACGGTGCTGAACTTCTGCGCCAACAACTACCTCGGCCTGGCCGACCATCCGGACGTCATCGCCGCGGCCAAGGACGCGCTCGACAGCCACGGCTTCGGCATGGCCTCGGTGCGCTTCATCTGTGGCACCCAGGACCTGCACAAGCAGCTCGAGCGCACCATCTCGACGTTCTTCGGCAAGGACGACACCATCCTCTACGCCGCCTGCTTCGACGCCAACGGCGGCCTGTTCGAGCCGCTGCTCGACGAGCACGACGCAGTCATCTCCGACGCCCTCAACCACGCCTCGATCATCGACGGCGTGCGCCTGTGCAAGGCGCAGCGCTTCCGCTACGCGAACTGCGACATGGCCGACCTGGAGAAGCAGCTGCAGGTGGCCGACGCCGCCGGCTGCCGCACCAAGCTGATCACCACCGACGGCGTGTTCTCGATGGACGGCTTCATCGCGCCGCTCGACGAGATCACCGCGCTGGCGGCGAAGTACGGCGCGCTGGTCCACATCGACGAATGCCACGCCACCGGCTTCCTCGGCTCGACCGGCCGCGGTTCGGCCGAGGTCAAGGGCGTGCTCGACCGCATCGACATCATCACCGGCACCCTGGGCAAGGCGATGGGCGGCGCGCTCGGCGGCTTCACCACCGCGAAGGCCGAGGTCGTCGAACTTCTGCGCCAGCGTTCGCGCCCCTATCTGTTCTCCAACTCGCTGCCGCCACACGTGGCCGCCGCGGGCACCCGCGCGTTCGAGATGCTCGACGCCGCCGGCGAGCTGCGCGAACGGCTCGCGGACAACACCGCGTACTTCCGCGAGAGAATGACCGCCGCGGGCTTCGACATCCGCCCCGGCACGCACCCGATCAGCCCGGTGATGCTGCATGACGCGCCGCTGGCGCAGCGCTTCGCCGAACGCCTGCTCGAGGAAGGCATCTACGCGATCGGCTTCTTCTTCCCGGTGGTACCCAGGGGCCAGGCGCGCATCCGCACGCAGATGTCGGCCGCGCACACGCGCGAGCACCTGGACCGCGCGATCGACGCGTTCACCCGGATCGGTCGCGAACTGGGCGTGTTGAAGGCCTGATACCAACCTGCGATCAAGAGCAGGAGCGCCCCATGGGCGCGATCGGGTCGCAATGACGCCTCGACCGCCGCAGGTCGCGGGCATGGCCCGCTCCTGCGTCCAACTTCTCGATCGCGAACGTGGGCTGAGCAGGCGCGCGTCACCGACTGGTGCGCTGCGTCGGCGGCCGCGCGACTACTGCTCCGGCGTTACGACAGGTTCCGCCGCCGGTGTCGCGCTCGCGCTCGTGTCCGCGCGTCGTCCTGCGCTGTAGCCGTTGGCCTTCAGCCATGCGTCGAAATCGTCGGCGGTCATGCGCTTGCCGTTCTGGGTCATGTTGAACCGGTACGGCGTGTTGTCGAACTCGGTCTTCTTGACATAGCCGGCGGCCCCCACGGCGGCCGCGGCCGGCACGGCGACGGCAACGTTCTGGCAGCCCTCCACGCGCAGCCGCCACAGCACGTTGTCGACCGACTGCGACTCGTCGAAGTCGGTGGCCAGCACGCCGCGCTGCGAGCCAAGCTGCGGGTTCACGATCGCGAATCCCGCCACCACCGGCGTCAGGAGGGTCGGCCGCACCGCGAGCGGCTGCGGCACCACGCTGCCCTGGCACTGGGTGGAGGCGTGTGCGGAGAACGCACCCGTCATCAGCAGCAGCATTGCCAATCCGCGCATCACGCAACTCCCGAGCCTTCGATGGCGCCGGATTTTAGCAGGCGCCCGCCCGCTGGCAAGGATCACTGGCAAAGTCCGTGACGCGCTGCCGGCGTCCGTGCAAAAAGAAGCCCGGCACATGGCCGGGCTTCTTCGGAACCGCTGGAACGCCAGATCAGTTCTGGACGTTCAGCTCGGTGCGACGGTTGACCTCGCTGCGGC
>DAOMPM010000004.1:0-5257 GCA_035444805.1 Luteimonas sp.
TCGGGAATCGGGAATCGGGAATCGGGAATCGGGAATCGGGAATCGGGAATCGGGAGAAGCGTAGCGGTTTGTCATCCCGAGCGCAGCGAGGGATCTGCTTCTCGTCCGGGAAAAAGCAGATCCCTCGCTGCGCTCGGGATGACAAAGCCTTAGGCTGTTCTCTTCTCCCGTTCCAGACTCCCGACTCCCGGCCCCCATGAACTACCGCCACGCCTTCCACGCCGGCAACCATGCCGACGTCCTCAAGCACAGTGTGCTGCTGGCGCTGTGCGATGCGCTGGTGGCGAAGCCGGCGGCCTGCTTCGCGCTCGACACCCATGCCGGGCGCGGGCTGTACCGGCTGGACGACGCGGACGCGCGCCGCACCGGCGAGGCCGATGGCGGCATCGAGGCCCTGCTTCAGCGCGGCACCGGTGTGCCCGCACTCGCGCGCTATCGTGAAGCCATCGCCGCCTGCCGCCAGTCCCACGGCGACAGCGCCTATCCCGGCTCGCCCTGGCTGCTGGCGCACGCGCTGCGCGAACAGGACCGGATCGCCTGCTGCGAGCTGCAGCCGGACGAGGCCGCGGCGCTGAAGCGCTGCTTCGCTGGCGATCCGCGCGTGGGCGTGCACCAGCGTGATGGCTATGCCGCGATCCACGCCCTGCTGCCGCCGAAGTCCGGTACCACGCGCATCGGCCGCGGCCTGGTGCTCATCGACCCGCCCTACGAGGCGCAGCGCGCGGAGTTCGATCCGGTGCTGGCCGCGCTGCGCGAGGGGCTCACGCGCTGGCCGCAGGGCATGTTCGTGCTGTGGTATCCGGTGAAGCAGCGCGCGACCCTGCAGCCCTTCCTGCGGCGCGCCGCGCACCTGCCGGCGAAGTCGGTGCTGTGCGCGGAGCTGATGGTGCGGCCGGAGGAATCGGCGCTGCGCATGAACGGCAGCGGCCTGCTGCTGTGCAATCCACCGTGGCGCTTCGAAGACACGCTGGCGACGCTGCTGCCGGCGCTGCAGCAGGTGCTGGCGCCAGCCGGCGGCGCGCACCGCCTGCAGTGGCTGAAGGTGCCGGCGGCCTGAACAAGGTCCCGCGCGCCACCGCAAGTCCCGGACGCACAAGGTAAAATCACCGGATTCGCACGCTGGCAACGCCGTTGCCGGCGCCGTCGTGCTTTTCCGGATTCCACCCGACATGCCCGCAGACTTCCCCGCCCCGCCGCTGCCGCGGCCCGGCCAGCCCCGCGCCTGGTGGCGCGCTCCCGCCAGCCGCAGCGCCCTGGCCTGGCACGCCGCGCGCGCCGCCCGCGCCCACGACGCGCCGCTGCTGCTGGTCGCGCGCGACAACCACGCCGCGCACCAGCTCGAGGCCGACCTGCACACCCTGCTCGGCGGCGACGACACCCTGCCGGTGCTCGCCTTCCCCGACTGGGAAACCCTGCCCTGGGACCGCTTCAGTCCGCATCCGGACATCACCTCGCAGCGCCTGGCCACCCTGCTGCGGCTGCCGGCGCTGAAGCGCTCGGCGATCGTGATCGTGCCGGTGCAGACCCTGCTGCAGCGCCTGGCGCCGCTGCGACACGTGGTCGGCGGCAGCTTCGACCTGCGCGTCGGGCAGAGGCTCGACCTCGACAGCGAGAAGCGGCGCCTCGACAGCGCCGGCTACCGCAACGTGCCGCAGGTGTTCGACCCGGGCGACTTCGCCGTGCGCGGCGGCCTGCTCGACGTCTACCCGATGGGCGCGACCGAGCCCTACCGCATCGAGCTGTTCGACGACAGCATCGAAACCATCCGCGCCTTCGACCCGGAGAGCCAGCGCTCGCTCGACAAGGTCGAAGCCCTGCGCATGCTCCCCGGCCGCGAGGTACCGACGCACGAGGACGCGCTCGGCGACGCCTTCGACCGGCTGCGCGAGCGCTTCGACGTCGACAGTCGCCGCAGCGCGCTGATGCAGGACCTCAAGGCGGGCATCGCGCCGGCCGGCATCGAGTACTACCTGCCGCTGTTCTTCGACGACACCGCGACCCTGTTCGACTACCTCGCGCCGGGCACCCTGCCGCTGGTCGACGACGGTGCGCTGGAGGCGGCCGACCACTTCTGGAAACAGACCAGCGACCGCTACGAGCAGCTGCGCCACGACATCGAGCGTCCGATCCTGCCGCCGGCCGAGCTGTGGCTGTCGCCGGAATCGCTGCGCGAGCGGCTCAACGCCGGCGACCGGATCGAACTGTGCGCCGCGACGCACCCGCGCCACGCCCAGGCGCAGGCGCTGGGCGACCAGCCGGCACCAACCCTGCCGCTGGCCCTGCGCGACAGCGCGCCGGGCGCGGCGCTGCAGTCGTTCCTGTCCAGCTACACCGGTCGCACCCTGATCGCCGCCGATTCCGCCGGCCGGCGCGAGGCGCTGCTGGAGATGCTGGATGCGGCGGGACTGAAGCCGGCGGTGCTGCCCGATTTCGGCGCATTCCTTTCCGACCGTCGTCCCGGCGAAGGCGGGGATGACGAGGCATTGGCATTGGCATTCGCCATCGCCGTCGCTCCGCTCGACGACGGCTTCGCGCTCGATGACCCCCGGGTCGCGATCCTCACCGAACGCCAGCTGTTCCCCGAACGCGCCGCGCAGCCGCGCCGGCGCAAGCGCGTCGGGCGCGAGCCCGAAGCCATCATCCGCGACCTCGGCGAACTCAGCGAAGGCGCGCCGATCGTGCACGAGGACCACGGCGTCGGCCGCTACCGCGGACTGGTGACGCTCGAGGCCGGTGGCCAGCCAGGCGAGTACCTCGACATCGAGTACGCCAAGGGCGACCGCCTGTACGTCCCGGTCGCGCAGCTGCACCTGGTCAGCCGCTACTCCGGCGCCTCGCCGGAAACCGCGCCCCTGCACTCGCTCGGCGGCGAACAGTGGAACAAGGCCAAGCGCAAGGCGCAGGAGAAGGTCCGCGACGTCGCCGCCGAACTGCTGGAGATCCAGGCCAAGCGCATGGCCCGCGCAGGCCTGGCGCTGCAGGTCGACCGCGCGATGTACGAACCCTTCGCCGCGACCTTCCCGTTCGAGGAAACGCCCGACCAGCATGCCGCGATCGAAGCGGTGATCCGCGACCTCGGCTCCAGCCAGCCGATGGACCGCGTGGTCTGTGGCGACGTCGGCTTCGGCAAGACCGAGGTCGCGGTGCGCGCCGCCTTCGTCGCGGCCACCGCCGGCAAGCAGGTCGCGGTACTGGTGCCGACCACCCTGCTGGCCGAGCAGCACTACCGCAACTTCAGCGACCGCTTCGCCGACTGGCCGCTGCGGGTCGAGGTGCTGTCGCGCTTCAAGTCGACCAAGGAGATCAAGGCCGAACTCGACAAGCTCGCCGAAGGCAAGATCGACGTCATCGTCGGCACCCACCGCCTGCTGCAGAAGGACGTGAAGTTCAAGGACCTGGGCCTGGTGATCGTCGACGAGGAGCAGCGCTTCGGCGTGCGCCAGAAGGAGGCGTTGAAGGCGCTGCGCGCCAACGTGCACCTGCTCACGCTGACCGCGACGCCGATCCCGCGCACGCTGAACATGGCGATGGCCGGCCTGCGCGACCTGTCGATCATCGCCACCCCGCCGGCGCACCGGCTCGCGGTGCAGACCTTCGTCCACGCCTGGGACGACGCCATGCTGCGCGAGGCCTTCCAGCGCGAGCTCGCGCGCGGTGGCCAGGTCTACTTCCTGCACAACGACGTCGAGAGCATCGGCCGCATGCAGCGCCAGCTGCAGGAGCTGGTGCCGGACGCGCGCATCGGCATCGCCCACGGCCAGATGCCCGAGCGCGAGCTGGAGCGGGTGATGCTCGACTTCCACAAGCAGCGCTTCAACGTGCTGCTGTGCTCGACCATCATCGAGTCCGGCATCGACATCCCCAACGCCAACACCATCATCATCAACCGCGCCGACAAGTTCGGCCTCGCCCAGCTGCACCAGCTGCGCGGCCGCGTCGGCCGTTCGCACCACCGTGCCTACGCCTACCTCGTGGTCCCGGACGGGCGTTCGATCACCAGTGACGCGCAGAAGCGGCTGGACGCGATCGCCTCGATGGACGAACTCGGCGCCGGCTTCACCCTGGCCACCCACGACCTCGAGATCCGCGGCGCCGGCGAACTGCTCGGCGAGGACCAGAGCGGGCAGATGGCCGAGGTTGGCTTCAGCCTCTACACCGAACTGCTGGAGCGCGCGGTGCGCAGCATCAAGCGCGGCGAGCTGCCGGACGTGGACGCCGCGGCGCACCGCGGCGCCGAAGTCGAACTGCACGTGCCCGCGCTGATCCCCGAGGACTACCTGCCCGACGTGCACACGCGCCTGACCCTGTACAAGCGCATCAGCTCGGCGCGCGACAGCGAGGAACTGCGCGAGCTGCAGGTGGAGATGATCGACCGCTTCGGCCTGCTGCCGGATCCGGCGAAGCACCTGTTCGCGATCGCCGAGCTGAAGCTGCAGGCCACGGCACTTGGCATCCGCAAGCTCGACCTGGGCGAAGCGGGCGGGCGGCTGCAGTTCGTCGAGAAGCCGGACGTCGACCCGATGGCGGTGATCCGCCTGATCCAGGGCCAGCCGAAGCACTACCGCATGGACGGCCCGGACAAGCTGCGGATCACGCTGGAGCTGCCCGATTTCGATACGCGCCTGAAGGCGGCACGCGGATTGCTGATCGCGCTGGCGCCCAACAATTCTTCCCGCACCCCGTAGAGCGCGTAGGGCGGGTTTCAACCCGCCACCCGCCACCCGCAATCTCGTATCACGTGGCGGGTTGAAACCCGCCCTACGGTCCTGATCGTGCTGGCGCCCGGTGCGAAGTCGGGGTAGCTGCACGGTGCGCAGTCTTCGTCCGACTGCCAACGCGCGGCCATCGCTGCGCGCATGGCGCACAATGACTGCATGAAGACGCCCCTGCCACTGACGCTACTGGCCTTGCTTCTGCTAGCCGCGTGCGCGTGCGCGACCGCAGGCCGCACCCCCGACGCAGTGACCTTCGTTGTCGTACGCCACGGCGAGAAGACCAGCGACACCGAGCACGACCCTGAGCTGAGCGCCGCCGGCCTTGAACGCGCGCAGGCGCTGGCCCGCCAGCTGGCGGACGACGACCTCGTCGCGGTCTACACCAGCGACTACCGCCGCACCCGGCAAACCGCGCAGCCCAGCGCCGCCGCGCACCGGCTCGAGGCCGTGGTCTACGACGCCAAGCTTCCCGCCGACGAGTTCGCAAGGCAGCTCAAGGCCGCCCATCGCCACGGCACCGTGCTCGTCGCTGGCCACAGCAA
>DAOMPM010000004.1:5357-80003 GCA_035444805.1 Luteimonas sp.
TCGCCACGGCACCGTGCTCGTCGCTGGCCACAGCAACACCGTGCCCGGCATCGTCACCGCGCTGTGCGCGTGCGAGGTCGAAGCGATGCCCGACTCCGAGTATGACCGCCTCAGCACGATCCACGTCGACGCCGACGGCCGCGCGCGCCTGGTCGTGGGCCGCTACGGCGCATCGTCGCCATCGCTATTGCCATTGCCATCACCATGAGCGCGCCTTTCGGCGACTGGGACGGCAGCATTGCCGACGCCCGCCGCGTGCAGGCGGAGCTGGCCAGGCAGGTCGTGCTGCGCGACGGCTTCACTCGACCGCCGCGCTGGCTGGGCGGTTTCGACGTCGGTTTCGAGGACGAAGGCGCGACCACCCGCGCCGCGGCGGTGCTGCTGGACGCGGACACGCTGCAGCCGGTGGCCGCCGAAGTGGTGCGCATCCCCACGACCATGCCCTACGTCCCCGGCCTGCTGAGCTTCCGCGAGCTGCCCGCCCTGCTGCAGGCGCTCGAACGCCTGCCGCGCGCGCCCGACCTCGCCTTCGTCGACGGCCACGGCATCGCCCATCCACGCCGACTCGGGATCGCCGCGCACTTCGGCGTCGCCGCCGGACTGCCCAGCATCGGCGTGGCCAAGAAGATCCTCGTCGGCACCTCGTCGACCGCACTGCACGAAATGCGCGGCGCGTTCACGCCGCTGCGCGTCGACGGCCAGCAGGTCGGCTGGCTGCTGCGCAGCAAGGTCCGCTGCAATCCGCTGGTGGTCTCGCCCGGGCATCGGGTGTCGATGGCGAGCGTGGCGGAACTGGTGATGGGCTGCACGCGCGACTATCGCCTGCCGGAGCCGACGCGGCTGGCCGACCGGATCGCCTCGCGGCGGGGGGCCGTCGAACTGTCGCCGGAAGCCGCGGGAGGCGGCGGCGGATCGGATTGAGCCATTTGCGGCGGATCGCTGGCGAAACCGGCGGCCGGCTGTGACGCACTTCAAGTTTTGTGCATTGCGTCATGCGACGCGGCATGGCATGGTTCAGGGGCCCCCGCCCGCGACCCCCGTCATGCGCCTGAAGATCCGCCTGCTCCTGCCCCTGCTCGCTCTTCCGTTCGCGGCTTCCGCGCAAAACGTCCCGCTCAACTGTCCCGAACTGCCCGCGGGCATCGCCGACGCCAACTGGGAGGAGATCCGCGGCGATGACTTCCTGTACTGCAAGGCGATCCGCGACAACGGCGCCCAGGCCCTGGGCGTGATGCTGCGCGAGAAACCGCAGTTCAAGGAACGCTCGCGCCTGCGCGAGGACAAGGCGGTCATCGACGGCCACAAGGTGCGCTGGTACCGGGGCGATATCACCTCCAGCTCGGGCGAGCTGGTGCGCGAGACCCTGGTCGAGCTGCACGACGACGTGTCCGCGCACATCGTGGTCCGCGCGAGTACCGAAGAGAAGCTCGAAGAACGCCTGCGCCTCGCCGAAGCCCTGCATTTCCCCGACTTCGTCGCGACCCGCGACTGATACCGACTTGCGATCAAAGCATGGAATGGCGTAGGAGCGCCCCATGGGCGCGACCGTGGTCGCGATGATGCCCCGGTCGCCGTGGGTCGCGGGCATGGCCCGCTCCTACGTTTATCTTGTTGATCGCGAATAGATATGAGGCGCCGCCGAGGCGGCTCCTCCTGCGCGCGGCGAGCCGCCACGCGCCCTGTTCGTCAAAACCGGTCAATCGCCGCCCAGCGCGGTGTTGCGGAAGCGCAGGCCTTCGGCCAGCCGTCGGTTGTCCGCCAGCTGGTCTTCGCTAGTCGCGCGCACCACGATGTGCGCCGTGCTCCTCCGGCCCAGTCCCACCAGGGTCTCGCGCACCAGCATGCCGGGCTGGAGCACGATCTCGCTGCGGTACCAGCGCACCTTGTGGCCGTCGATCACGCCCTCCTCTTCGCGCAGCTGGCGCTCGCCGCGGAAGCTGCTTTCCGCGCGCAGCATGACCGCGAACGCCTGCGAGCCGTTGTCGCGGATCGCCTTGCAGTACACGAAGCCGGTGTTTTCGGTCACGTCCCAGTCAAGGCCACTGCCGGCGGGGAGTTCCGGGCAGTTCTCGGCGGAGGACTGCGCAAGCGCACACGCCGGCCACAGGAGGACGATCAGGCACCATGTCGTCTTCATTCTGGAGTTGCTCCATGTCGCGGGAAAAACCGCGGCGACGCGACGCTGCACGGGGGATTCGCAGTGCCGTAACGCGTTCGCGGAGGATGCATCGATCCAGGGGGGCGAACTCCGTTTCCGCGCGCACTATACCGAACCGCCGGAAATTGCATGCTGCGCCGCCGCATGCGCGTGTCTGGATCGGATGCGGAATCTCGAAATGACAGTCGTTCAGAAGTCCGCTAGCGTTGCGCCGTGGGGTCGACCACACAACGGGGAGTCATCGTGATGATCAGGAAACTCGCTGCCGAGTTCGTCGGCACGTTCTGGCTGGTCCTGGGAGGCTGCGGCAGCGCGGTCCTCGCCGCCCACTTCGGCGGCGACGGCAATCCGCTGGGCATCGGCTTCGTCGGCGTGGCGCTGGCCTTCGGCCTGACCGTGCTCACCGGCGCCTACGCCCTGGGCCACATCAGCGGCGCGCACTTCAACCCGGCGGTGAGCTTCGGGCTCTGGGCCGGCGGGCGCTTCCCGGCGAAGGACCTGCTGCCCTACATCGTCGCGCAGACGCTGGGCGCGGTGGCGGCGGCCTTCATCCTGTTCCAGATCGCCAGCGGCGCACCCGGTTTCGCGATCGACGGCAGCAGCGCCGGTGCCTTCGCCACCAACGGCTTCAACGAACTCTCGCCGGGCGGTTACTCGGCCGCAGCCGCGTTCCTGTGCGAAGTGGTGCTGACCGCGTTCTTCCTGATCGTGATCATGGGCGCCACCCACGCGCGCGCGCCGGCGGGCTTCGCGCCGATCGCGATCGGCCTGGCGCTGACCCTGATCCACCTGATCAGCATCCCGGTCACCAACACCTCGGTGAACCCGGCGCGCTCGACCGGCGTGGCGGTGCTCGTCGGCGGCGGCCAGGTGGCGCAGCTGTGGATGTTCTGGCTGGCACCGATCCTCGGCGGCCTGATCGGCGGCATCTTCTACAAGTGGCTCGGGCACGACCACCGGCCGCCCGTCACCGGCAACGCCTGACCGCCGCCGGATGAAGAAAGCCGGGCATTCGCCCGGCTTTTTCCGTTGCCGCCAACGCCAGGCTCAGAACCGGCCTTCCTGGTAGTCGACGAAGGCCTGCATGAGTTCCTCACGCGTGTTCATCACGAACGGGCCGTGGCGCGCGACCGGCTCGCGCAGCGGGCGGCCCGCGACCAGGATCAGGCGTGCGCCGCCGTCGCCGGCGCGCAGCCTGAGCGCATCTCCGCCGCCGAGCACGGCCATCTCCTGCGCCGCGAGCGGACGAGCGTCTTCGCCCTCGCCGAGCGAGACTGCGCCCTCGAACGCATAGGCGAAGGCGTTGTGGCCTGCGGGCAGGGCGTACAGCCAGTCCGCGCCCGGCGCCAGTTCGACGTCAAGGTAGAGCGGATCGGTCGCCGGCTGCACGATCGGGCCGCGCACGCCGTCGACCTCGCCGGCGATGATCTTCACCGTCACGCCTGCGACGGGCGTCGCCACCGGCAGCTGCTCCGGCGGGAACTCCTGGTAGCGCGGCGCGACCATCTTGTCCTTCGCCGGCAGGTTCACCCACAGCTGGAAGCCGCGCATGCGGCCCTCTTCCTGCTCGGGCATCTCCGAGTGCACCAGGCCGCGGCCGGCCGTCATCCACTGCACGCTGCCGGGGACCAGCAGGCCATCGTTGCCGTGGTTGTCCTTGTGGCGCATGCGACCGTCGAGCATGTAGGTCACGGTCTCGAAGCCGCGGTGCGGGTGGCTGGGAAAGCCGGCCAGGTAGTCCTCGGGCCGGTCGGTGCCGAACTCGTCGAGCAGCAGGAACGGATCGAGGTCGGGCAGCTCGCCGCTGCCGATGACGCGGGTCAGCCTGACGCCGGCGCCGTCGGACGCGGGCATGCCGCGGACCTTGCGGGCGATGCGGGCGTAGCGGATGGGATCGGTGGCGCTCATGGGGATTTCCTCCGGGGACTGGCGGGAATATGCGCCCGGCTTCCCGCTGGAACATGACCACAGACGGAACGATACTTGCCGAATTCGATTGATTTACCCAAGTCAGGCTTCGACCCGTAGGAGCGGCCCCTGGGCCGCGACCCTCGCGCTGATGTCATGCCGGGGGTGACGACGTTGTTTGCCGTCCTCGCGCGTGGCGACGCATTCATCCGTATCGCATCTTGCAGTGTTTCGCGGCGCGGTCGCGCGCATGGCGCGCTCCTACAACACCAACCACCAACCACCAACGACCAACTGCCTCACCGCTTACTCGCCCTTCCGCCCCAGCCGCCACGTCCGGTGGATGCGCGGATTGCGGGCGAAGTCCGGCGGGATCGTCCCGGCGCTGATGTCCTCGACCGTCGCGAACGCGGCAAGCGCATCCACGTCGAGCCGGAAGCGACGGAAATTGTTCGAGAAGTACAGCACCCCGCCCGGCGCCAGCCGCGCCATCGCCAGCCGCAGCAGCTCGACATGCGAGCGCTGCACGTCGAAGTCGTCGGCGCGCGCGGAGTTGGAGAACGTCGGCGGGTCGCAGAAGATGATGTCGTACTCGCCACGGTCGGCGCGCAGCCAGGCCATCGCGTCGGCCTGGGCGATGCGGTGGCGGGTGCCGCCGATCGCGTTCTCGCGCAGGTTGTCGGCCAGCCATTCGAGGTAGGTCGCCGACAGGTCGACGCTGGTGGTCTGCACCGCGCCGCCGACCGCTGCGCGCACCGTGGCCACGCCGGTGTAGCAGAACAGGTTGAGGAAACGCCTGCCCTGCACCTCGCGCGCGATGCGGTCGCGCAGCGGGCGATGGTCGAGGAACAGGCCGGTATCGAGATAGTCGAACAGGTTCACGCGCAGGCGCGCATCGCCTTCGCGCACGGTCAGGAACTCGCCGCGATGGGCGAAATGGCCGTACTTGCTGCCGCCCCTGCCCTTCGCGCGGGTCTTCACCGAGATGCGTTCGCGCGGCACCTCCAGCACGTCGGCGGCGCCGGCGAGCAGTTCGCCGAAGCGCTTGCGGGTCGTGGCCTCGGGAATCTCCGCCGGCGCGGCGTACTCCTGCACGTGCAGCCAGCGTTCGCGCGTGGCGGCGTCGGTGTAGGCGTCGATCGCGGCGGCGTATTCGGGAATGTCGGCGTCGTAGGCGCGGAAACAGTCCACGCCATCCTTCGCGCGCCAGGACTTGAGCGCGCGCAGGTTCTTGCGCAGGCGGTTGGCGACCATCTGCGCACCTTCCGACAGCGCCCGCGGCTCGACGCCTTCGCGCTGCGGCGGTCGCACCGGATCGCACAGGATCAGGGTGCACTCCAGCGCACCATTGAACATCTGGTAGTGCTTCTTCGCGCGCAGGCCGGTGGCGAAGGCGAGTTCGCGGTCGCCGCACAGCAGGCTGGCGCGCCAGTCGGGCACCGCACGCTTCAATGCATTGCCGAGCGTGCGGTACAGCGCGGGGTCGGCGGCAAGGCGGGCGTCGTAAGGTGGATTGCAGACCGCGAGACCGCGCGTTGTCGCATGCACCGGCAGGTCCGCGACATCCCGCACTTCGAAGCGGATCACATCGCGCAGCCCCGCCGCCGTCGCATTCTCGCGTGCGGCGTGGATCGCCTGCGGATCGAGGTCGCCGCCGTCGAAGCCGGGACGCAGCGCGTCACGCCCGGCACGCTCGCGCGCCATCGCCTCGTCGACCAGCACCCGCCATTGCACGCCGTCGAAACCGCGCCAGCGAGACGGCAGGCGCTCGCCATGCCGCATCAGGCCGGGGGCGACATCCGCCGCCATCAGCGCGCCCTCGATCAGCAGGGTGCCGCTGCCGCACATCGGGTCGAGCAGCGCGCCGCCGTCGGCGTACAGCGCCGGCCAGCCGCCGCGCAGCAGCACGGCCGCGGCGAGGTTTTCCTTCAGCGGCGCCTCGCCCTGCGCCCTGCGCCAGCCACGGCGGTGCAGCGGCCCGCCGCCGAGGTCGACCGACAGGATCGCGCGGCCCTTGCGCACCACCAGGTTCAGGCGCAGGTCGGGCGATTCGACATCCACGTCCGGGCGCGCGCCCGAGGTCTCGCGCAGCACGTCGACCACCGCGTCCTTGACCCTCTGCGCAGCGTAGCGCGCATGCGTGATCGCGTCGCCGGACACGTGCGCGTCCACCGCCAGGGTCATCGTCGCGTCGAGGTGGTCCTGCCACGGCAGCGCGCGCGCACCGGCGTACAGCGCGTGTTCGTCGGCGCAGTCGTAGTCGGCCAGCGGCCACAGCACGCGGCTGGCCAGGCGCGACCACAGCACTGCGCGCTGCGCGTCGGCCAGCGTGCCCTCGACATTGACGCCGGCGGTCGCCGCGGTCGCGCGCTCACAGCCAAGCGCGAGCAGTTCGTCGGCGAGCAGATATTCCAGGCCCTTGGCGCAGCTTGCGAAGAACTTCATGTCTCAGGACGGCCCGGTTCAGAGCCGCGCCAGCAGCGCGGCGAAGGCGTCGGCGGATGCGCGCACGCTCGAGGCGAGGCGGTGGGCATCGTCCACCAGCAGCAGGGTCGCGTTGCGCGCGGAAGCCCAGTCGACCACGGCCGACGCCGGAATCAGTTCGTCGTGCCAGCCGTGCACGATCGAGGTCGGCACGTCCGCCGCCAGCAGCGGCGGCGCGTCGCCCATGCGCGTGGGCGGCGCCATCAGGAACAGCGCCTTGACCGGCACCTGCAGCGATACCTGTCCCGAGATCCACGCGCCCAGGCTGGAACCGGCCAGCACCAGCGGACCGTTCGCCGCCGCGCCTTTCGCCAGCCGCTGCAGGCGTTCGACGCGCGCGGCGACGTCGCCGAGCGGACTGACCTCATTGCGCGCGTCGAGATCGGTGTAGTCGGGCCGCTCGTGGCTCCAGCCGAGGCGTTCGGCGACTTCCGCCAGCGCGGTGACCTTGGTCGCGTCCGGCCCGCTCTCGAAGCCGTGCGAGAGGATGCAGTGGCCGCGCGCGCTCATGCGTCGACCCAGTGCACGGCGTCGCCGACACGCAGCGTGCCGCCTTCGAGGATGCGCGCGCACAGCCCGCCCATGCCGCGCATGGCGTTGTAGCCACCGGGGCCGAGCGCGGCCTCCATGCGCGAGCAGGGGTCGCAATCGTCACTGCCCTCCAGCAGGACCTCGCCGATGCGGAAACGATGCCCCTTCAGCGCCGCCACCGGGATACCTTCGACCACGAGATTGCGCCGCAGCGTGGCCGGCGCCACCGCCGCATGCCCGGACAGCGCCGCGATCACCGCCAGGTGTTCGGCCTGGATCAGGGTCACGCCGCGCTTGCCGCTGCCGCCGGCATAGCGGTCGCCGGACAGCCCCGCGCCCGCCGTCGCCTCGGCCGACCCGACCTCGTGCATCGCCACGTCGCGAGCGGGCCGCAGGCCGATCCAGCGCACCTGTCCGGCGCGCGGGAACTGCGCCATCAGGCGGTACATCTCGGTTTCCGGGGGCGGCAGCTTCATGCGCCAATGCTAGCAGCCCGCCGGACCCGGGTCGGTCGGGCTGCTAGCATCGCGCCATGCCATCCCTGCCCGTCCGCATCCAGCATCTGCCCTATGTCCCGCTGCTGGACGAGCGATCCGTCGAAGCCATCGACCTGGTCGTCATCCACTGCACCGAACTGCCCGACCTCGCCACCGCGCGCGCCTACGGCGAGCGCGTGCTGTACGACGCCTCGGGCACCGGCAACAGCGGCCACTGGTACATCGACCGCGACGGCGGCATCGTCGAATACGTCCCGGCCACGCGCGTCGCCCACCACGTGCGCGGACACAACCCGCGCTCGGTCGGGATCGAGCTGGTCAACACCGGGCGCTGGCCGCACTGGCTCGACGCCGGCCACCAGGCGATGGACGAGCCCTATCCCGAAGCGCAGGTCGACGCCCTGCTCGCCCTGCTCGACGCGCTGAAGGCGTCGCTGCCGTCGCTGCGCCGGATCGCCGGCCACGAGGACCTCGATACCGAACAGGTGCCGGCCAGCGACGACCCGTCCGTGCTGGTCGCCCGCAAGCGCGACCCCGGCCCGCACTTCCCCTGGGCGCGCGTGCTGGCGGCGAGCGGCCTGCAGCGGATCCAGTAGGAGCGGGCCATGCCCGCGACCGGGCCCCGGATCTGGCGGAGCAAAGCGGTCGCGGGCATGGCCCGCTCCTGCGCGCCGCTGTGCGCCGTGGTCCACGCTGCGGTCCGTATAATCACGGCATGAATTCCGCCGTCTCCGAACTGATCGAACTGCTGTCGCTGGAACGGCTCGAGGAGAACCTGTTCCGCGGCCAGAGCCGCGACATCGGCACCCGCTACGTGTTCGGCGGGCAGGTGCTCGGGCAGGCGCTGTCGGCGGCGCAGGCGACGATGACCGCGCCGCGTGCCGCGCATTCGCTGCACGCCTACTTCCTGCGCGCCGGCGACGTCGAGCATCCGATCGTCTACGACGTCGACCGCACCCGCGACGGCGGCAGCTTCTCGGTGCGGCGGGTGACCGCGATCCAGCACGGCAAGCCGATCTTCTTCTGCGCCGCCTCGTTCCAGGAAGCCGAAGACGGCGCCGAGCACCAGCCGCCGATGCCGCAGGTGCCCGATCCGGACGACATCGCGCCGGCCGATCCGCTCCCCGCCGACGTGCTCGCCTCGCTGCCGAGCAAGGTGCAGCGCTGGCTCAACCGCGGCGGGCCGTTCGAGTTCCGACCCGTGCACCCGCGCAACGAGCTCAAGCCGGCCAGGCAGCCGCCGTTCGACCAGGTCTGGTTCCGGCTCGGCGAACGCGTCGGCGACGGGCCGGAGCTGCATCGCGCCCTGCTCGCCTACGCTTCCGATTTCCACCTGCTCGGCACCACCACCTTCCCGCACGGCATCAGCTACTTCCAGCCGGACGTGCAGATGGCCTCGCTCGACCACGCGCTGTGGTTCCACCGCCCCTTCCGCGCCGACGAGTGGCTGCTGTACGCCACCGACAGCCCCACCGCGCAGGGCTCGCGCGGGCTCGCGCGCGGGCAGATCTTCAGCCGCGACGGGCGCCTCGTCGCCAGCACAGCGCAGGAAGGGCTGATCCGCGTCATGCCCGTGTCGGCGAAGGGCTGATCGGCGTGCGCCAGGTTTTCAGCAGCGCCCGTTTCGAGAACGTCCAGGCCGTGGCCAGGCTGCTGGAGGTCGAGGGCATCGAGGTGCGGATCGAGAACGGGCAGCACTACCGGCGCTCGATCCGCGGCAACTTCAGCTACCGCGAGGGCGTGGGCAATCCGGTGCGCGCCGCGGTCTGGGTGGTGCGCTCGGACGACCAGCCGCGCGCCCGCCAGCTGCTGCGCGTGGCCGGCCTGCTCGAGGCCTCGCCGGCCAACGCCGCCAGCTTCCTGCCGACGACCGGCCATGCGGCCCGGGCCGTGTCGCCGGTCCGGCGCGCGCGGATGGTGCTGGGCCTGATCGTCGTTGCGGCCGTGGCGCTGGCGCTGTGGCTCAACCAGTTCCGCAATCCAGGCTGGGACCTGCCCGAGCGGGCGACGCCGACACCGGCACCGACGCCGATCGATCCCTCCCTGCAGCAGATCGCGACCAGCGCCGAAACCGCCCACCTGATCCCGACCCCGCCCGCGCTGGCCGCGACCTTGGCCGCGCTCGAAAGCGCGCAGGCACCGTCGCCGATGCTGTGCCTGTCGATCGATGGCGCCGACCCGAGCGACGCCGCGCTGGCCGCCGCCCGTGCCGCCGGCCTCGATCCGGTGGCGGCGTCCGCCTGCCCCGCGGAAGGCGAACGGCTGCGCGTGGCGGTGTCCGGCTACCGCACCGACGGCTCCGGTTCCGGCACCATCGAGGTCGAGGTGGCCAGGAACGCCGGCGATCCCGGCGCGACACGGCTCGAAGTCCGCCGCGACGGGGACCAATGGCAGGTGTTGCGCACGCCCT
Source organism: Luteimonas sp. (assembly GCA_035444805.1). GTDB lineage: Bacteria > Pseudomonadota > Gammaproteobacteria > Xanthomonadales > Xanthomonadaceae > Luteimonas. Next base: position 15,346 of record DAOMPM010000004.1, read on the forward strand.
GAACGGATATGGTCGCGTCGGTCACATCCGGCCACCGCGCCGCGTCCCGTCCCGAAGCCCCTTCGCCAGAGCCGCGATGTCCAACGAAGCCATCGACCTGCTGATCAAGCGCGAACTCCCCGCCGCCGTGCGCGGCGACCGCGACGCCTACGGCCGCATCGTGGTCGCCAGCCAGAACACGGTGACCGCGGTCGCGCTCGCCATCACCCGTGACGTTCCGACCAGCGAGGACATCGCCCAGGAGGCCTTCCTCTCGGCCTGGCACCACCTGCCGCGGCTGAAGAATTCGTCCAGCTTCCTGCCCTGGCTGCGCCAGATCACCCGCAACCTCGCCCACGACCACCTGCGCGGTCGCCGCAACCGCCTGCTCGAGGGCGAGGCCGCCGAGCTGGCGATCCAGCACGCCGCCGCTCCCGACGGCTGCCCGCTCGAACAGGCGCTCGACGCCGAGCGCGACGCGGTCGCCGCCGACCTGATTTCCGAATTGCCCGAGGAAAGCCGCGAAGCCCTGCTGCTGTATTACCGCGAGGGCCAGAGCTCGAAACAGGTGGCGATGCTGCTCGGCCTGTCCGACGCCGCCGTGCGCAAGCGGCTGTCGCGTGCGCGCCAGAGCGTGCGCGAGGACCTGCTCACCCGCTTCGGCGAGTTCGCGCGCTCCAGCGCGCCTTCGGCCGCGTTCGCGGTCGGCATCACCGCGACGCTGGGCATCACCAAGCCGGCCGCCGCCGCAGGCCTGGGCATCGCCGCCAAGTCGGTCGCCGGCAGCCTGTTCGCGCGCTTCGCGCTGGGCTTCGCCGGCGCCGCCTCGGGCGGCCTGATCGGCGGCCTGGTCGCGGCCTGGTTCGCGCGCAGCACCCTGCTCGACTACGCCGACAGCGACGCCGAGCGCGACTCCCTGCAGCGCTTCATCTACCGCTACACCGGCCTGTCGCTGGCGATGATCGCCGCGATCATCGCCACCCACTTCGTGTTCCACGACGCCCGCCACACCTTCGTCGCCATCGCCATCGCCCTGCTGCTGATGAACTGGCAGCTGCTGGTGCTGCTGCCGCGACGGGTCGATCCGATGATCGCGCGCGACGCCCGGCGCGACCCCGCCGGCGCCAGGCAGCGCCTGCTCGCCTACCGCCTCACCTGGGGCCGCAGCGGCGTGATGATGAGCAACCTCATCGTCATCGGTTCGCTGGTGATCGCGCACCTGCATTTCGGGTGAGCCGAAGCCAGCACGTTACCTAATCCGGTCGCGGGCATGGCCCGCTCCTACAGTAGGAGCGGGCCATGCCCGCGACCCGCACGCGGCGGGAAGCATCCGTTTGTAGGAGCGGGCCATGCCCGCGACCTGCTCGTGGCGGAACGTATCCAGCGGAAAAAGGCCCGCGTCCTGCGACGCGGGCCCTTGCCTTCCCCCGGTGCCCGGCGTCAGCGACCCTTCCGCGGCTCCAGCTCCGAACGGCTCAGGAAGCCATCGCCGTTGGAATCCAGCCACGCGAAGCGCTTGGCAAGCCGCGGCATCTTCTCGTCGACCTCGACCCGGCTGAGCTTGCCGTCCTTGTTGAGGTCGGCCGCCGCGAAGCGCTCGTCGAAGCGCTTGCGCATCTCCGCTTCGCGCAGCGGACGCTGCTTCTCGCGCCAGGCCTCGACCTCGCTGCGGACGAGATAGCCGTCGTTGTTGCTGTCGATCGCGGCGAAATGCTCGACCAGCGGACTCGGGCGATCGCCGCGACCGGCCTTGCCGGCCTCGACCTCGGCCCGGCTCAGGCGGCCGTCGCCGTCAGTGTCGAGGCGTTCGACGCCATGGCCGTCGTGGCCGCGATGGCCCCTGCCTCCGTGCTGGCCGTGCCGACGCTGCGGGCGCTCGCTGGCGTCCAGCTTGCCGTCGCCGTTCTTGTCGAGCGTGTCGAACTTTTCCGCCAGGCGCGGGAATTTCGCGGCTTCGGCGCGGTCGATCACGCCGTCGCCGTTGGCATCGAGCGTGGGCTTGGCCGCGCGCTGCGACCCCGGGGCGGGTTCGGCGGCCATGGCCGCGGTCGCGGTCGCCAGCCCCAGCGCGAGCGCGGTGAACAGGATCTTGTGCTTCATGTGGGTCCTCGCGGTGCGGCTCCAGTGCCGCCGTGGTTCCGTCAACGCGCCGCCCGCCGCTGCCGTTGACCCGGCCCGCGCCCGGTTCAGCTTGCGGACAAGCGGCGGTCGCGCCGCCTGCGACCGGCCGCAGTATGCTGGCCGCGGTTGCAGCATCGAAACGGCATGGGCGAGAACGACAACCTGCGGCTGTTCCACACCGGCGAACACGCCTGTGGCTACTGGCCGGAGCGCACGGCGCGCGACCTCGTGTTCGATCCGAACGACGAGCGCCTGCCCGCGTTCTATCCGCAGGCGCTGCAGTGGGGCTTCCGCCGCTCCGGCGACATCGTCTACCGCCCGCACTGCGCGCACTGCCGCGCCTGCGTCGCGGTCCGCATCCAGGTGGACGGGTTCACGCCCAACCGCAGCCAGCGCCGCTGCCTCGCGCGCAATGCCGCGGTCGAGGCGCGCGTGCTGCCCGCCGGCCGCGACGACGAGCGATTGGCGCTGTACAGCCGCTACCTCAAGGCGCGCCATCCGCACGGCGGCATGGACGGGCACGGCGCGCACGAGTTCGACCAGTTCCTGGTCGGCAGCTGGGCCAACACGCGCTTCCTCGAGCTGCGCGAGGCCGGCCGCCTGCTCGCGGTCGCGGTCACCGACCTCGATGCACTGTCGATGTCAGCGGTCTACACCTTCTACGAACCCGACCAAGCGTCACGCGGACTCGGTACGCTGGCGATCCTGAAGCAGCTCGAATGGGCGAAGCGCGAGCATCGCCGCCACCTCTACCTCGGCTACTGGATCGCGGGACACGCCAAGATGGACTACAAGCGCAATTTCCAGTCGCTGGAGGGCTTCGACGGCCGCAGCTGGCGCCCCGTCAACACCATCGACGCCGGATGATCCGCGCGCTCGTGCCGCTGCTGCTCCTGCCGGCGCTGGCCCTGGCGCTGGCCGGCTGCGTGCGCGTCAACGTCCACGGCGATCCGCCGCAACCGGAACCCGCGATGCCCGACACCACAGCGCTGCGCGTCGCCACCTACAACGTCTCGCTCTACGACGAGGACGCGGGTGGCCTGGTCCGGCGGCTGGAGCTGGGCAACGCGCAGGCCCGGCGCATCGCCGCGGTGCTGCAGAAGCTGCGCCCGGACATCGTGCTGCTCAACGAGTTCGATTACGACGCCGCCGGCCGCGCCGCCGACCTGTTCCAGCGCGACTACCTGGAGCAGCCGCAGCCCGGCGGCGGCGAGGCGCTGCACTACCCCCATCGCTACCTCGCCCCGGTCAACACCGGGATCCCCAGCGGCTTCGACCTGGACAACAACGGCAGCGTCGGCGGCGAAGGCCGCGACCGCGGCAACGACGCCTGGGGCTACGGCCTGCACCCGGGCCAGTACGGCATGCTGCTGCTGTCGAAGTACCCGATCGACGCGGCCGCCGCGCGCACCTTCCAGCTGCTGAAGTGGAGCGCGATGCCCGGCGCGCGGCGACCGATCGATCCGGCCAGTGGCCAGCCGTTCCATCGCGACGAGGTGTGGGCGCAGCTGCGGCTGTCGTCGAAGTCGCACTGGGACGTGCCGGTGCGCACGCCGCTGGGCACCCTGCACGTGCTGGCCTCGCATCCCACGCCGCCGACCTTCGATGGCCCGGAGAACCGCAACGGCCTGCGCAACCACGACGAGATCCGGCTGTGGCGCGAATACATCTCGCCGGGCCCGCTTCCATCGGGCGCGACGCCATGGCTGTGCGACGACGCCGGCGCCTGCGGCGGCCTGGCCGACGACGCGCGCTTCGTGATCCTCGGCGACCTCAACTGCGATCCCGCCGACGGCGACGGCGAGCACGACGCCATCGTCGAATTGCTCGAACATCCGCGCGTGCTGCGCATGGCCACGCCGCGCAGCGAAGGCGCCCGGCTCGCCGCAGCCGCGGACGGCGGCGCCAATGCCGCGCATGCCGGCGCGCACGCGCACGACACCGGCCGCTTCGGACCGAAGGTCGGCAACCTGCGCCTGGACTACGTGCTGCCCTCGACCGGCTTCGCCGCGAAGGCGGCCGGCGTGTTCTGGCCACCACCCGGCGATCCCGACGCGGAGCTTGCCGCGGCCAGCGACCACCACCTGGTGTGGGTGGACCTGGTGCCGTAGCTCGCATCGGTGCCGGCCCGCTCGGCGGCGATTGGCCGCCATGCCAACTTGAGATCAGGAACTGGAATGGCGTAGGAGCGCCCCATGGGCGCGACCGGGTAGTGACGCCACCCGGACCTCGGGTCGCGGGCATGGCCCGCTCCTACGCTTATCTTACTGATCGCAAACGGGTATCAGCCCGCGGGTGCCTCATCTCCGGCCGCCGGCGCCAACGGCGCCTCCGGCGCGCGCGGCCGGAAGCCGAACCCGCCCGGCTGCTGGGTCGACACGATCATCAGCACCATGTTCGACGGGATCAGCAGCTCCAAGGTGATGTCCCGGCCCTCGGCGGTCTTGCCGAACAGGGTCATCTCGACGAAGGCGCCGGCGGTGTCGATTTCGTTGCAGGCCACGTGCGGGCCGCCGGGGCCTTCCTGCAGGTAGGGCTTGACCGCCTCGCCCAGGGCCTCCAGCGCCTGCGGGTGGAAGAACACGGCGTAGCCGCTGTTTCCTTTCATGCCTGGCTCCGGTCCGGCGGGGTTGCCTCGCGAGGGCGCCCATTCTATCGGCGCGCCATCCGACGGGCGGCCTTGCATGTTGATATCATTTTGATATCTTTTCCTCATTCAACAGCGACGAGGAAACAGGCGATGAAAGAGAACCCGATCCGTTCGCTGCCGGGCATCCCGGTCCTGCTCGGCCTGCTGGTGGTCATCGCCGCCTGCGCCTGGCTGTTCTTCGGCGGATCGGCGGGGGCGCTCGCCTGGATCGCGCTGGCGGTGGTCGCCGCCTTCCTGATGCTCGGCCTGTACATGGTCGAGCCCAACCAGGCCGCGGTGCTGAGCCTGTTCGGCAAGTACGTCGGCACCGTGAAGGAAAACGGCCTGCGCTGGAACAACCCCTTCAACGCCAAGAAGAAGGTGTCGATGCGGGTGCGCAACTTCGAGAGCGGCAAGCTCAAGGTCAACGAGCTCGACGGCAGCCCGATCGAGATCGCCGCGGTGATCGTGTGGCAGGTGATGGACGCCTCCGAGGCGGTCTACAACGTCGACGACTATGAGAGCTTCGTGCACATCCAGTCCGAGGCCGCGCTGCGCTCGATGGCCACCAGCTACCCCTACGACCAGCACGAGGACGGCCAGATGGCGCTGCGCAGCCACGCCGCCGAGATCAGCGAGCACCTGAAGAAGGAACTGGCCGAGCGCCTCGCCGACGCTGGCGTGAAGGTGCTCGACGCGCGCATCAGCCACCTCGCCTACGCCCCCGAGATCGCGCACGCGATGCTGCAGCGCCAGCAGGCCAATGCGGTGATCGCGGCGCGCACGCGGATCGTCGCCGGCGCTGTCGGCATGGTCGAGATGGCGCTGGCGGAGCTGGACAGGAACGGCACGGTCAAGCTCGACGAGGAGCGGCGGGCAGCGATGGTCAGCAACCTGCTGGTGGTGCTGTGCAGCGACCGCGGCACCCAGCCGATCGTCAACACCGGCACGCTTTACTGACGGATACGACGCGATGCAGCCGCACCACTTCGCCGCCGTTGTGTTCGCGCTGATGGCGCTGCCGGCCTTCATCGCCGCACGCTGGCTGCGCGACGGCCGGGTCCCGGTCGCCCGCGGCGCGCACGGCATGGACGAGGGTCGCCGCCGCGCGCTCGACGACCGCCTGTCGCGGCTGATGCGCATGGTCGCGCTGGCGATGCTGGCGATGGCCGCCGGGCTGACGCTGTGGGGCGTCGACGAGGGCCGCGTGTTCGCGCTGGCGGCGGTGATGGTGCTGGTGGTCAACGGCCTGGCGATCGCGATGCTGCTTGCGGTGGTCCGCGCGCGTCGCGGCGGCGGGCCGGGAGCGCGCGGCTGATGGCGGAGAAAAAGGCCTATCCGCTGCGCATCAGCACCGAGGTGCTGGCCGCGGCGCAGAAATGGGCCGACGACGAATTGCGCAGCGTCAACGCGCAGATCGAGTACGTGCTGCGCGACGCGCTGCGCCGGGCCGGACGCCTGCCGCGACAGGACGAAGCCACGCCGCCCGAGGAGGACGCGTGAGCAGACACCGGGACCACAGGGGCGTTGGCATCGCCACCACCATCTCCGCCGGCAAGCAGACCGGGGCGACCGGGATCGATTGCACCGCACGGATCGGGGGATCGGGCCGATGAAGGCGGAGGAATTCCCGCTGGCGCCGCTGGCGCGCGCCCCGTGGATGTGGCTGCTGCTGCCGGCGCTGGCAATCGTCGCCGGCGCCTGGCTGCTGCCGCAGCAGCCGCAGGACACGCCGGCACCACAGTGGCTGGCGGCGCCGTTCATGGTCGCGCTGGTGCTCGTCGCGCCGCTGCTCGCGCTGCGCCGCCGGCGCATCGCCATCGAGGGGCGCGAACTGGTCGTGGCCGCGACCTTCTATACCCGCCGCGTGTCGGTCGACGCGCTGGATCTCGACCATGCGCGCGTTGCCGACCTGGCCGAGCACACCGGCTACGCGCCGATGCTGGGGCTCAACCGCTTCGGCCTGCCCGGCTTCCGCGCCGGCCACTACCTGCTGCGCAACCGCCAGCGCGCCTTCTGCCTGCTGACCGCGCGCGACCGCGTGCTGGTGCTGCCGCAGCGCGATGGCAAGGTGCTGCTGCTCAGCCCGGCGAAGCCGCGCGAACTGCTCGAACGCCTGCGCGAACTGGCGGCACCCACGGCACGCCGATAAGCTGCGCGCATGCGCACGCGCCCGGACACCCTGCTCAACACGCCCGAGATCGAACTGTGGCCGGCCTGGCTGCTGCGCGCGCGCGGCAACGGCGACGCGCGCATCCTCTCGCGGGCGACGCGCGTGCTGCGGCGCAAGCGCGACGGGCGCTACCTTGCCGCGGTCCTGCGCGAAGGACTGATGCCGCTGCTGGCGCGCCTGCCGCGCGAGCCGGGCATTGACGAGGCGCTCGACCTGCTCGACGCCGGTGACAACGTCTCCGTCACCACCCTGCCCCTGCATCGCCTGGCCGAACGGCTCGATGCGCGGGGCATCGAAGCCGACGCCTACGCAGGGCGCACAGGACTGCCGCTGGTCGCCGAGCCGGCCGCGCTGACGCTGGCCGGCTTCGACCGCTACCGCCGGCCGCTGTGGCTGCTGCCCGACGCCGGCCGCGCCTGGCGGCGCCTGCGCGAGGCGGCGGCGCGCGACGGCGTGGCGCTGGACGCGATCTCCGGCTACCGCAGCCACGACTACCAGCTCGGCATCTTCGAGCGGAAGCTCGCGCGTGGGCTGCGGATCGAGGACATCCTCACCGTCAACGCCGCACCCGGCTTCAGCGAACATCATTCCGGCCTGGCGCTCGACATCGGCACGCCGGGCGAGCCGCCGGCAGAGGAATCGTTCGAGGCCACCCCGGCGTTCGCCTGGCTGGCCGCGCACGCCGGCGGACACGGCTTCGGCATGAGCTACCCGCGCGGCAACCGCCACGGCATCGTCTACGAGCCGTGGCACTGGCGGTTCGGCTGAGCCAAACGAGTCGCGTGCAGGAGCGCGCCATGCGCGCGACCGGACGATCGCGGGGAAAGCGGTCGCGCGCATGGCGCGCTCCTGCAACCGGGCCGGATCAATCCTCCTGCGAGCGGTTCACCGGCGCCTTCGCCCCGGCCGCGAGATCCGCGATCCGCCACAGGTAGAGCCCGGCGTAGGTGCGGTACGGCCCCCATTTCTCGCCGCGCGCGGCCAGCGCCTTCGGCGTCGGCATCGTTTCACTCTTGTCCACGCGCTGCGCGCCCTTGCGGATGCCGAGGTCGTCGACCGGCAGCACGTCGGGACGGCCGAGGCGGAACATCAGCATCATCTCCACCGTCCAGCGGCCAATGCCGCGGATCGGCACCAGCGCCGCGACGATCTCGTCGTGGTGCATGGTCGACATCTGCCGCAGGGTCGGGATCTCGCCGTGCGACTCGCGTGCGGCCAGGTCGCGCAGCGCCAGCACCTTGTTGCCGGAGACGCCGCAGGCGCGCAGCGCGGCATCGTCGATCCGACCGAGGGTGTCGAAGTGCAGCCGGCGGCTGTCGATCGCGTTCTCGACGCGGCCGACGATGGTCGACGCCGCCTTGCCGCTGAGCTGCTGGAACAGGATCGCGCGCGCCAGCGCGTCGACCGGGTCGAACGACTGCTTCCAGCGCGGCTCAGGCTCGATGACCCCGATGCGCTTCATCCACGCGCCCAGCCTGCGGTCTCGGCGCTGCAGGTGTTCCCATGCGGCCTCGGTGTCGAATCCCCGTGCGTGCCTAGGCATGGCCTCAGTCCTTCAGCGCCGCCACGGCGTACAGCAGCCAGCCCAGGACCAGCACGCCGCCGCCGAAGGGCGCGCTCGCAGAAGGGCCGCCAAACAGGTACTTCGACACCAGTGCCCCGGAGAACAGCAGGGTTCCGGCCAGCAGCATCGACAGCGCCAGCAGCGCCGTCCGCGCCACGCCGCCGCGTGCCAGCGCCGCCAGCGCGACGCCATGCCCGAAGGCGAACAGCGCCGCCATGAGCAGATTCGCGCGTGCCGGCCCTTCGACGGCGTGCGAGGCATACGCCGACAGCGCCACCGCGGCACCGGCCAGCAGCGCGCCGGCGGCACGCAGCCAGCGGCCCGGAACCAGGGTGGCCTCGGTCATGCCTTGCCTTCCTCCAAACGCAGCGCGCCGCATCCGGGGATGCGGCGCGTCGCGGACAGCAGCATCGCCTGCGGCGACTACTGCTTGATCGTCCAGAACACCTCGAACTCGCCGTTCTCGGTGAACGCCTGGTCGATGCCGTTCCTGTAGATCTCGTACGGACGGCCGATGACCTCGTGGCCATGGGTCATCGCCCAGGCGCGCACGGCGTTGCGCACGTTCTCCAGCTCGGCCATGTAGCCGGTGTACTGGCCGCGCGCGGCCTTGCCCGTCCCGGTGCGGATGTACTCGACCGGCGCACCGTCGGGAATCTTGACCTGCAGCTCGCCCTCGTCGACGGCCGGGGCCTCGGCGACCGGCTGCGCGGCCTCCTCGCCCTCGGCTGCATCGCCGGTGGTGGCGGCGGCGGTGGACGAACCGGCGCGCTTCTTGCGGACCGGCTGGACCACGTCGAAGGTGTAGTTCTCGCGTCCCAGCTCGGTGGAGATGATGCGCAGCGGACCGGCGGCCTCGAGGTCGTTGGCCTCCATCGTGCGCTGGATCCACTCGCGGTTGGACTTCATCGAGGCCTTGATCTTCTCGTTGTTGCGCTCGATCGAACCGGCGGCCACCGACAGCAGGTTCTCGGCCGGGCGGTCGACCACGCCCAGGTCGGTCAGGCTCACGCCGTCGGCGCGGTAATCGACGTTCGGCACCGATGCCAGCATGCTGGCGAACTTGCCCAGCCCGAGCTTCATGTCCTCGCCGACGTGGCCGCGCACGTACATGCCGGCGTAGCGGCCGAGCAGGTTCCAGCCGTAGTCGACGTTGTAGCGTTGGGTAATCTCGATGTTGCGGCCACCGCGACCGGTCGGCTTCAGCGAGAACTCCATGCGCTTGTTGTCGCCGCGATCGGGGTTGTCGAGCTTGTACAGGACGCGGGTGTCGGGATCGCTCTCGATGATCTCCCAGCTGCCCTTGCCCAGCCCGCGCGACTCCGACTCGTAGTCGATGCGCGCACCGACGCCGGCGGCCGGGCCCGAGAGCTGCAGCTTGGCGCCCGGATCACGCATCGTCAGCGCATTCCAGTCCTTGAACCTGGTCAGGCTGTTGAGGGTGTCGAACACGATGGCCTGTCTGCGGTTGGTCTCGACTTTCTCGGTGATCGTGCGGTTCGAAGGCAGGAACAGCGCGACAAGCACGAACAGCACGGCAACGATCGCCGTGGAAATCAGGATCTCGAGCAAACGGGTCATTCAGGGTTCTCCGGGACCAATTCCTGCCGCGGCAGGCGCAAGGGGCCAATCGTAGCAAGATTGACCCGCGCGGCGCGAGCCGTGGCGACCGCAAATCGATGGGCCGGACCCTGCGTGGGGGTTCCGCCACGGCGGCAACGGTTGCGACTGCAACACTGGGCCGGCAGATGGCGTAACGAAAATTGAACGCGGCCGGCGCCGCCGCGCGCCACGGCCTCCCGCCCCCGGCGCGGCCTCAGACCAGCTGCAGCTCGAAGGCTTTCAGCACCGCACGGGTCCGGTCGCGAACGCCAAGCTTGGACAGGATGTTCGACACGTGGTTCTTGATCGTGCCCTCGGCCACGCCCAGCGAGTTGGCGATCTCCTTGTTGGAAAAGCCGCCGGCCATCAGCCGCAGGATCTCGGTCTCGCGCTCGGTCAGCGGATCGGGCCGCTCGAGGCTGACGAAGTCGTTGCGCATGTGCTCCAGGCCCGACAGCAGGCGCTGGGTCACCGCCGGCTGCACCAGCGAACCTCCGGCGGCGACGGCCTGGATCGCACCGACCAGCTGCTCCAGCGACACGTCCTTGAGCAGGTAGCCCTTGGCGCCGGCCTTCATCCCGGCCAGCACCAGCTGGTCGTCGTCGAAGGTGGTGAGGATGATGGTCGGCGGCAGCTGGTTGGCCTTGGACAGCGCCTGCAGCGCCTCCAGCCCGGACATGATCGGCATGCGCATGTCCATCAGCACGACGTCGGGATTGATCTCGGGGATCAACTCGACCGCCTGCTTGCCGTCGCCGGCCTCGGCGATCACCTCGATGCCGTCGTCCAGTGCCAGCAGCGAACGGATGCCCTGCCTCACCAGGGTCTGGTCGTCGACCAGGCAGACGCGGATCATGGGACCTCCAGTGGGTCGTTCCGGGATGTGCCGGCCTGCGCCGGCTCGCGTGGCACCGTCTCGCGTGGCGGCACCAATGGTGATGGATCGGCCGGTTCGCGGCCATGGGCAATGACGCCCCCGTCCATCGGCAGGCGCAGGCGCACGGTGAAGCCGCTACCGGGCGACGTTTCGACCTGCAGCACGCCATCGTGCACCGCCAGCCGCTCGCGCATGCCGAGCAGGCCGTTGCCGGCGGTGGCGACGTCGGCGCCGCGGCCGTCGTCGCGGGCTTCCAGCACGACGTCGTCGCCGTCGATCCGGTAGCGCAGCCGCAGCAGGCTGGCCTCGGCGTGGCGCACGGCGTTGGTGATGATCTCCTGGGTGCAGCGCAGCAGCACGTGCGCGCGCTCGGCGTCGTCGACCAGGAAGGTCTGCGGCATGTCCATGTCGATGCGCAGGCCCGGCACGTTGTCGGCCAGCGGCAGCAGGGTGGCGCGCATGTCGATGGCGTCGTCGTCGCGCAGGCGGCTGACCGCCTCGCGCACGTCGCTCAGCAGCAGCTTGGCCAGGGTGTGCGCCTGGGCCACGTGCTCCTGCGCCTGTCCGCTGACCAGGTGGTTGGCGACCTCCAGGTTCAGGCTCAGCGCGGTCAGGTGGTGGCCGAGCAGGTCGTGCAGCTCGCGCGAGATGCGGGTGCGCTCGTTCACGCGCACGCTCTCGGCGAGCAGGGCCCGGGTCGCGCGCAGCTCGGCGTTCAGCCGCCGTTGCTCGTCGCGCGCCAGCACCTGCTGCCGGGCGACGTAGCCGGTGACGAACACGAAGCAGGTGAAGCCGGCGTACAGCAGCGACTGCATCACCGCTTCGTACCAGTAGAAGTCCAGCCGCACGTAGACCGGCACCACCAGCAGCTCGGCGATGACCAGGACCGCGATGCTCACCGGCAGCGGCAGCAGCCACGGCAGCACGCAGGCGGCCACCATCAGCAGCAGCGGCCCCAGCCCCGAGCTGCTGTTGTAGCTGAGCGCGATCGCGCTGCCGATCATCAGCGCCAGCAGCACGTAGTCGAAGATGCTGACCCGGCGCGCGTCCAGCGCCCGCGTCAGCCAGGCGTAGCTGACGCCGAACATGCCCCAGGCCACCCAGGCGGACCATCCGGCCCCGACCGCGGACATCGGCTCGCGGTCGTCCGCCGGACCGGAGATCAGCCACAGCGGCAGCACCATCACCGCCCATGTGAACAGGCCGGCGTAGCGCAGCAGGCGGGCATGGTCGAGTCGGGACAGCATGGCGCCATGGTAAGGCCCTTCGCCGCGCCGCGAGCCCCTCGGAAGTCATGCACCGACTCTGGGCCGGTCAACGCCATGGGCATGGGCCACGGCGCCGGGGCCGTGCGATAATCCGCGCTGTCGCCGCACCGGCCGAGATGCGGCGTTTCCGCCGTTGTCCGGCATGCGGCAGCCGTGCCGCCGCAGTCTTCTGGAGTCAGGAATGTCGATCGTCATCCGCGACGTGCGCGAGCACGAGCTGGATTCCATCCTCGCCCTCAACAATGCCGCTGGCCCGACGATCCTGCCGCTGGACGCGGCCCGCTTCCGCAAGTTCTTCGATACCGCCGAGTATTTCCGGATCGCCGAGCGCGACGGCACCCTCGCCGGCTTCCTGGTCGGTTTCGGCTCCGACGCCGACCACGACAGCAGCAACTTCCGCTGGTTCCGCCAGCACTGCGACCGCTTCTTCTACATCGACCGGGTCGTGGTCGCCAGCCGCCGCCGCGGCGGCGGCGTGGGTCGCGCCTTCTACGCCGACGTCCAGAGCTACGCCGAACTGCGCTACCCGCTGCTGACCTGCGAGGTGTTCTTCGACCACGACGCCGACCAGGTGCGGCTGTTCCACGGCAGCTTCGGCTTCCACGAGATCGGCCAGCACGTCATGCCCGAGAACGGGACCCGCGCCTCGATGATGGCGATGGAGATGTGCAGCCACGACTGGGTGCGCCGGACCTATGGCGACGACCTGCCGGACGAGCCCTGGCTGTTGCGCCGCCGCGCGGTCTCGCAGCCCGCCGAAGCGGCGGGCGCATGAGCGGAGCGATGGATTTCGAACAGGCGGGTGAACTGAAGATCGGACAGGTAGGCGTCGCCAACCTGCGCGTGCGCACGCTGGACGTGGAGCGCCTGGCGGCGGAGATGCGCGACCGAGTCGCCCGCGCGCCGAAGCTGTTCGCGCGCGCCGCGGTGATCGTCGACTTCGGCGGCCTCGCAGGCACCCCGGACGCCGCCACCGCCCGCACCCTGGTCGAGGCCCTGCGCGAGGCCGGCGTGCTGCCGGTGGCGCTGGCCTACGGCAGCAGCGACAACGAGAAGCTGGCGGTGGCGCTGGGCCTGCCCCTGTTGGCGAAGTTCCGCGCCCAGTACGAGCCGGTCGCAGGGGCTGCTGAGACGCCGCCGGCCGCCCCCGCCAGGGCCGCCACCGAGCCGGCGAAGGCAGCGCCCAGGGCCGCCCCGTCCGGCACCGACGCCGCGCCGGGGATGATCCAGACCACCCCGGTACGCTCGGGCCAGCAGGTCTACGCCGAGAACCGCGACCTGACCGTGCTCTCGGCGGTCGGCGCCGGCGCCGAGGTCATCGCCGACGGCTCGATCCACATCTACGGCCCGCTGCGCGGCCGCGCCCTCGCCGGCGCCCAGGGCAACGAGAAGGCGCGCATCTTCTGCCGCGCCTTCCACGCCGAACTGGTCGCCGTGGCCGGGCATTACAAAGTGCTGGAAGATATCCCGAAGGAACTGCACGGCAAGGCGGTGCAGGTCTGGCTCGACAACGAAGAACTCAAGATCGCCGCACTCGACTGACGGCGACACAAAAGGAGACGTGTTTTGGCAGAAATCATCGTGATCACCTCGGGCAAGGGCGGCGTCGGCAAGACCACCAGCAGCGCCAGCCTTGCCAACGGCCTCGCGCGCCGCGGCAAGAAGGTCGCCGTGATCGACTTCGACGTCGGCCTGCGCAACCTCGACCTGATCATGGGCTGCGAGCGCCGGGTGGTGTACGACTTCGTCAACGTTGTCCAGGGCGAGGCCTCGCTCAGGCAGGCCCTGATCAAGGACAAGCGCTTCGAGAACCTGTACGTGCTGGCCGCGTCGCAGACCCGCGACAAGGACGCGCTGACGAAGGAAGGCGTGGAGAAGGTGCTCAAGGACCTGGCCGACGACGGCTTCGAGTACATCCTGTGCGACTCGCCGGCCGGCATCGAGAAAGGCGCGTTCCTGGCGATGTACTTCGCCGACCAGGCGGTGGTGGTGGTGAACCCGGAAGTCTCCTCGGTACGCGACTCCGACCGCATCCTCGGCCTGCTGTCGTCGAAGACGCGCAAGGCCGAGGCCGGCGAGCGCGTGCGCGAACACCTGCTGCTGACCCGCTACAACCCGCAGCGCGTGGAGAAGGGCGAGATGCTCTCGATCGCCGACGTCGAGGAGGTGCTGGGCATCAAGACCCTCGGCGTGATCCCCGAATCCAACGACGTGCTCGACGCCTCGAACAAGGGCGAGCCGGTGATCCTGGTCGGCGAGTCCACCGCCGGCCAGGCCTACGACGACGCCGTCGCCCGCCTGCTGGGCGAGGACCGGCCGATGCGTTTCACCCAGGCCGAGAAGAAGGGCTTCTTCGGCAAGCTCTTCGGGGGTTGAGGCATGGGACTGTTCGATTTCCTGAAGACCAAGAAGAACACCGCCTCGATCGCCAAGGAGCGATTGCGCATCATCGTCGCCCAGGAGCGCACCAGCCGCGGCGCGCCGGACTACCTGCCGCTGCTGCAGCGCGAGCTGCTGGAGGTGATCCGCAAGTACGTCAGCGTCGACGTCGACGCGGTCAAGGTCGACCTGGTCAAGGACGGCGAGCACGACGTACTCGACATCTCCGTCGCCCTGCCCGACGGCCGGCCGGCAACGGCCTGAGCCTCGTAGGAGCGCCCCATGGGCGCGACGTTTCTTTGACCGTGACGGAACGAAGAGCGTCGCGCCCATGGGGCGCTCCTACGGGATCGACCACGATGACCAGGGGTTCCGACGTCCTGCTCCTGCGCGACATCGCCTTCGCCGACGCCGCCGCCCTGCTCGCGCGCTACGGTCTGCGACTCCACGCCGTCGACGACGGCGCAGCCATCCCCGGCAGCTACTGGGGCGACTCCGAGGCCGGCATCATCGGCGTGGATGTCCATGCGCGCGGCGACACCCCGGTGCACTCGATGCTGCACGAGGCCTGCCACCTGATCGTGCTGCCGGACGACCGGCGCCAGGCGGTGCACACCGACGCCACCGATTCGGTCGCCGAGGAGGACGCGGTCTGCCTGCTGCAGGCCCTGCTCGGCGACGCCCTGCCCGGCGTCGGCCGCGAGCGCGTGTTCGCGGACATGGACGCCTGGGGCTACACCTTCCGCCTCGGCAGCGCCCGCGCCTACTTCGAGCACGACGCCGACGCGGCCTGGGAGTGGCTGCAGGCGCGCGGCCTGGTCGATGCACGGCGCGGGCTGCGCATCCCCGGCGCCACGAAGAACCTCGCGCCCATGGGCCTCGCCCACGCCGCTCCACCGTAGGAGCGGGCCATGCCCGCGACCCCGCGCGAATCGCGACCGGAACGGAGAGCGTCGCGCCCATGGGGCAGTCCTGCTGGTTCCGGCGGGTCGCGCCTCTCCCCACTTGCAGAGCCCCCGGACGCGATCTAGCCTGCCCGCACCGCATTCCGCACCTCGCCAGGAACCGCCCGTGATCCATCGCCAAGCCCTGCTCGTCCTCGCCGTCGGCGCCAGCCTCGCCCTGTCCGCCTGCCAGCGCACGCCGACCGAGGCCTCCGCGCCCGCCACCACCGCCAGCGGCGCTCCGATTCCCGCCGGCGAGACCGCCGACGCCTTCGTCGCCCGCGTCAACGCCGAGCTCAAGGCGATGTACCCCGAGCTCACCGCGGCGCAGTGGCTGTCGAGCACCTACATCAACGACGACAGCCAGCTGCTGGCGGCCAAGGCCAACGAGAAGTTCCTGTCCTCGCTCAACGACTGGATCGAGCAGTCGAAGAAGTTCGAGGGCCAGCAGATGTCGCCGGAGACCGCCCGCGCCATCACCCTGCTCAAGCTCGGCACCGCGATGCCGGCGCCGAAGGATCCGGTCAAGCTGGCCGAGCTGACCCGCATCGCGACCCGGATGGAGGGCATGTACGGCGCCGGTTCGTACTGCAAGACCGCCGGCGACGCCAAGAGCTGCCGCCAGCTGGGCGAGCTGGAGGACGTGCTGCGCAACGACCGCGACTACGACGACCAGCTCGACGCCTGGCAGGGCTGGCACACCATCTCGCAGCCGATGCGCGAGGACTACACGCGCTTCGTCACGCTGGTGAACGAGGGCGCGAAGGAGCTCGGCTACGCCGACGCCGGCGAGATGTGGCGCGCCGGCTACGACATGTCGCCGGTCGAACTGGCCGCCGAAACCGACCGCCTGTGGGGCCAGGTCAAGCCGCTGTACGAGCAGCTGCACTGCTACGCGCGCAACCGGCTAGAGGCACAGTACCCGGGCAAGGGCACGCTCGAAGGCGGGCTGCTGCCGGCGCACCTGATGGGCAACATGTGGCAGCAGGACTGGGGCAACCTGTGGGATGTCCTCGCCCCGTACAGCGAAGCCGAGGCCGGCAGCCTCGACGTCACCGGTGCGCTCGAACGCCGCTACCAGGCCTCGCTCAACGAGCGCATGTCGCGCGAGAACGCGCTGATCGACACCGACCGCCGGGTCGAGGTCGTGCGCGAGGCGCAGCTCGAGGACGCCAAGGAGATGACCCGCCAGGCCGAGGGCTTCTACACCTCGCTCGGCATGCCCAAGCTGCCCGACGGCTACTGGCAGAAGACCCAGTTCATCAAGCCGCGCGACCGCGACGTGGTCTGCCACGCCAGCGCCTGGGACATGAACATGGGCGGCGCCGACGGCAATTCGCCGGACGTGCGCACCAAGATGTGCATCAAGCCGAACGAGGAAGACTTCACCACGATCTACCACGAGCTCGGCCACGTCTACTACTACCTCGCCTACAACAAGCTGCCGCCGCTGTTCCAGGGCGGCGCGCACGACGGCTTCCACGAGGCGATCGGCGACACCATCGTGCTGTCGATGACGCCGAAGTACCTGCAGTCGATCGGCCTGGTCGGCGAGCAGCAGCCCAGCAACGAAGCGCTGGTGAACTCGCAGATGCGCATGGCCCTGGCGAAGGTGGCGTTCCTGCCGTTCGGGCTGATGATCGACCGCTGGCGCTGGGGCGTGTTCGACGGCTCGATCACGCCGGAGCGCTACAACCAGGCCTGGTGGGACCTCAAGGCCCAGTACCAGGGCGTGGCGCCGGCGACGCCGCGCGGCGAGGAGTTCTTCGACGCCGGCGCCAAGTACCACGTGCCGGGCAACACGCCGTACACGCGCTACTTCCTCTCGCACGTGCTGCAGTTCCAGTTCTACAAGGCGCTGTGCGACGCCGCCGGCTACCAGGGCCCGCTGTACGACTGCAGCTTCGCCGGCAACAAGGTCGCCGGCGAGAAGTTCTGGGCGATGCTGTCCAAGGGCAACAGCCAGCCCTGGCAGCAGACGATGAAGGAGCTCACCGGCGGCGAGCAGATGGACGCCTCCGCGGTGCTGGAGTACTTCGCCCCGCTGCAGGACTGGCTGAAGCAGCAGAACGAGGGCAAGACCTGCGGCTGGCAGGTGCCGGCCGCGGCACCGGCGCAGGCGGCGCCGAAGGACGGCGAAAGCGCCGGCTGAGGCCCGCCGCCCCTGCGGACGCGGCTGCCCCCGGGCGCCGCGTCGGCCTATGATGTGATGGACTGAACAGGGAGGATCCCGATGCTGATCGTTCGCATGGCCATGCTCGCGTGCGGCCTGCTTGCCGCCACCGCAACGGCCGCCGCCACCGAAGCGCCGCGCGTGGACGGCGAGCCCAGCCGCACGCCGGCGCCGAAGTCGGTCGAGGCCTGGCGCGCTGCCGACATCCCCGCCGGCGCGGTGGCGCGGATGCGCTACGGCGAGATGTCGGCGCAGCGCATCCTCGCGCTGAAGCAGGCCAACGAATCCCGCGCCGGCAAGCCGATGCAGATCGGCATCGCCCGCGAGGCGGCGACGGAAAGCACCAGCCGCACCCTGCCGGCGCTGCACTGGATCGCCCAGGCGGACGGAAGCCATGTCGCCCGCCTCGAGTTCGTCTCGCCCCTCGCCTACGGCATCCGCGCCGGGCTGCGGATCGAAGGCTTGCCCGCGCGCGCCGAGCTGCGCTTCAGCGGCTCGCTGCGTCCGGACACCATCGTCGCCACGCTGCGCGGCGGACAGCTGCGCGCGCTCGCCGGCGACGACGGGCTGTTCTGGACACCGGGCACGGACGGCGAAAAGCAGTTCATGGAACTCTGGCTGCCCGCGGGCGCCCCGCCGGCCGGCGTCAGGATCGAGGCACCACGGCTGAGCCACCTGATGACCAACGCCCTCGAGGACTTCAAGATCCTCGAGAAAGTCGGCGAATCCGGCAGCTGCAACATCGACACGGTCTGCCGCGTCGGCACGCTGGGGCCGTCATTCGCCAACATCGCCAGCTCCGTGGCGCGGATGGTCTACGTCAAGGAAGGCAGCAGCTGGCTGTGCACCGGCACCCTGCTCAACGACATGGACAACGCCTCCCAGATCCCCTGGTTCCACACGGCGAACCACTGCATTCCCTCGCAGACCATCGCCTCGACGCTGAACACCTACTGGAAGTACGAGGCCACCGCCTGCAGCTCCGGCATCCTCGGCAACTACACGCTGCTCAGCGGCGGCGCCGACCACCTCTACTCGAGCGCGGCCACCGACGGCGCCCTGCTGCGCCTGCGCGACGATGCGCCGGCCGGGGCCCATTTCGCCGGCTGGGACGCGGGTGCTCTGCCGGCGTCGACGGCCGTCACCGCCATCCATCACCCCTCCGGTGACGTGAAGAAGGTGTCGTTCGGCCAGCACCGCCCCAATCGCAGCGACAGCGTCAACCACGGGGTGGGCTGGCTCGAGGGCACCACCGAGGGCGGCAGCAGCGGCTCGGGCCTGTTCACGCTCAGTGGCGGCGGCTACTACCTGCGCGGCGGCCTCTATGGCGGCGAGGCCAGCTGCGCGAACACCGGTTCGCTGGCGACGGTGAGCAACGTCGACTGGTACTCGCGTTTCGACGTCGATTTCCCGCACTTCCGGCAGTACCTGGCGCCGGTGTTCACGCAGCCGCGGCGCCGCAACGGCTCGCAGCCGCTGGCGAGGCCCTGATCCACGGCCGCGCCGGCGTGCCGACCGGCGCGCCGCAGGGGAGACACCATGGCCCGATCGCCGCAGATCCTCCTGGCGTTCCTGCTGTCCACGGCCTGCCTGCCGGCGACGGCCGGCGGGCAGGCAGCGCCCTTCCTCCCGCACGTCGCCAGCGTCGAGGCGCAGCACCAACCGCACCCACCCGCGATGGCTGCCGCCCTGCGCGAGGATCCGTTCGCAACGGTTTACCTGGTCACGTCGCGCGCGCTGTACGAAGGCGGAATCGACACCCAGGCACGCAAGACCGCCGTCCATCGCGACCGCAGCGGCAACGAGCTGGTGATCGCCGAGGCGCGCGCCTGGCAACTGCCGGAGATCAGCCACGGCATCCACGAGCGTGAGCGGCACTGCGGCGGCTTCTTCGCCTTCGCGACCCGCGCCGAGGCCGAGGCCTTCCTGCGCAACGACCGCTCGCACAAGGCGCTGCTGGCGAAAGCGGCCGACTACGGCATCGACAACGCAGCCACGGTCGCGCCGTGGCTGGGGCAGGTGCAGGAAGGCAACATCCACGGCACCATCGCGCACCTGTCCACGGCCTGGCCCAACCGCTACTACGCCAGCACGCACGGGGTCAGCGCCGCGCTGTGGATCCGCGACACCTGGCTGGCGCTCGCCAACGGCCGCAGCGACGTGACCGCCGAACTGTTCACCGCCTGCGGCAACTGCGGCGGGCAGCCGTCGGTGATCCTGACCGTGCCCGGCAGCGAGTGGCCGGACGAGATCGTGGTCGTCGGCGGCCACCTCGACTCGATCTCCAACAGCGGCAGCGGCAACGCGATGAACGCACCCGGCGCCGACGATGACGCCTCGGGCATCGCCACCATCACCGAGATCATCCGCATCGCCCTGGCCGACGGCTGGCGGCCGAAGCGCACGGTCAAGTTCATGGGCTACGCAGCCGAGGAGGTGGGCCTGCGCGGCTCGAACGCGATCGCGCAATCGTTCCGCAACCGCGGCCTGGACGTGGTCGGCGTGCTGCAGCTGGACATGACCAACTACAGCAACGGCAGCGTGTATGCGATGCGGCTGATGACCGACAACTCCAGCCCGACGCTGCAGAACTTCGTCACCCGCCTGTTCGACACCTACCTCGCGCCGCTGGGACTGACCCGCGGCACCGACACCTGCGGCTACGCCTGCTCCGACCACGCCTCATGGACCGCCGCCGGCTACCCCGCGGCGATGATGGCCGAACCGACCTTCTTCACCCGCCTGCACACCACCACCGACACCTTGGCCTACATGGGCAACCGCGCCGCGGTCAGCGTCAACTTCGCCAAGCTGGGGCTGGCCTTCGTCGGCGAACTGGGCAAGACACACGTCGTCGTGCCGCGCCGGCGCAACGGGTCGCAGCCGCTGGCGCCGGGCGCGATGGCCGGCGCGACGGTGCCTGGCCCCGCGGCGATCCGCCTCCCGCAGCCGGCCCCGCCGCCGGCGGTACGGAAAGCGCCAACGCAAGTTCTCGCGCCGCTGCTGCGCTTGCGTCCGCGCGACACGGCAGCGGACGAGCGCCAAGCGCATCCATAGGGTCTGTCATCCCGAGCGCAGCGAGGGATCTGTTTCTACACACGCTTGAAGAGCAGATCCCTCGCTGCGCTCGGGATGACAGCCATCGTTTGCCTTGCCGGGCGCACCGAAGGCCGAGCGCATCCACTCCCTACAACTGCCCGGTCGGCTCCAGATCCGCAGGTGACGGGGGACCGTCCGGCGGCGTCCGTCCGCGGCGGGTCTCCCAGCGCCAGAGCACCCAGCCGGCGAGCACGAAGGCCGCTGCCAGCAGCGACAGCCAGCGCAGATCATGGCTGACCAGCGGCGACAGCACGCCGGCGATGACCGCATTGAGCACCAGCGTGGTGAACGCCTGCAGCGACGAGGCCGAGCCGCGCTGGCGCGGATACATGTCGAGGATCGCGAGCGTGATGATCGGGAACACCAGGGCGATGCCGAACGCATTGAGCACCATGGGCAGCACCGCCCACGGTACCGTCGGTTCGGATACCAGCACGCTGTACGCGACGTTCGCCAGCACCGCGACGCCGCTGCAGGCGAAACCGATGTTCACCTGTCGCGTGCCGCTGATCCGCCCCGCGGCGCGGCCCGAGGTGAACGCGCCCAGCATCATGCCGCTGATCATCGGGATGAAGAACCAGCCGAACTGGCGTTCGTCAAGCTTGAGCATGTCGAGCACGAACGCCGGCGCGGAGGCGATGTACAGGAACAGCGCCGCGAAGTTGAACGCGCCGGCCGCGGCCAGCCGCTGGAAGCGCGGATTGAGGAAGATGTAGACATAGTCGCGCAGCATCTTCCTCGGCACCGGCGGCAGGCGCGACTCGCGCGGCAGCGTTTCCGGCAGCCAGCGCCAGGTCGCCAGCAGCAGCAGGACCGAGAACCCGACCAGGAACCAGAAGATCAGCGGCCAGCGCCCCCAGCCCAGCAGCCAGCCACCGATCACCGGCGCGATCGCCGGTGCCGCGCCGAAGATCATCGACACCTGGCTCATCAGCCGCTGGGCGGCGGGGCCGTGCAGCACGTCGCGGATCACCGCGCGGCCGACGATCAGGCCCACGCCCGCCGACAGGCCCTGCACGGCGCGGAACGCGAGCAGGGTCAACAGGTCCGTGGCCAGCGCGCAACCGATCGAGGCCAGGGTGAACACCACCAGCCCGGCGAGGATCACGCGCCTGCGTCCGATCGCGTCCGACAGCGGGCCGTGCACCAGGCTCATCAGCGCGTAGGCGATCAGGTACACGCTGATCGTCTGCTGCATCGCCAGCTTGTCGGCGCCGAGGTCGGCGCCCATCGCCGGGAATGCCGGGAAGATGGTGTCGATCGAGAACGGCCCGAACATCGCCAGGCCGGCCAGCAGCAGCGCCAGGCGGCGCAGGTTGGGCGTGGTGGCGGTCATTGCGACGGCGCGTCGGC
Organism: Luteimonas sp.; assembly: GCA_035444805.1. Classification (GTDB taxonomy): domain Bacteria; phylum Pseudomonadota; class Gammaproteobacteria; order Xanthomonadales; family Xanthomonadaceae; genus Luteimonas. The sequence continues at coordinate 37,507 of DAOMPM010000004.1, forward strand.
GGTGCCGGATTCCACCGCGTCGGAATCGACCGGCCCGGGCTCACTGCTCCGCGCAGGCCGGATCCCGACGATGGCTTCGATCGGCACCACTTCGGCACGCCGTTCGTCGAGGTTCCACAGGAACACGAAGGCGCTGCTGGTGCCGAGCATGCGCCACGCGCCCGGTGCCGGCTCCGACTCGCCGGCCAGCCTGAACTCGACGCCGCCAGTGTTGCCGCGCTGGATCCCGGTCGCGCGGACATTGCCTTGGCTGAACAGCAGCGCGCCCAGGACGAACAGGCTCAGGACCATCGCCACGGTCTCCGGATGCAGGCCGAAGTACGCCCACCAGTCGCTGCGCCTGGGCACCAGCAGGCGCCCCCACCAGCGCGACTGCAGCCGTTCCGCCCGCTGCGGATTCCGCTGCCGCCAGCGATCGGGCAACAGCGCCAACGCCGACATCGCGAACAGCGCCACCAGCAGGGTCAGGTACTGCGGGCTGCGCAGCCCGGCGACGAAATAGTCGCTGCTCTGCAGGTACTCCAGGATCGGAATCTCAAACCGGCGGTAGAACCAGTAGCTGTCGACCAGCCCGACCACGGACACGAACACGTAGCTGCAGGTCACCAGCAGCATCGGCTCGCGCCGGAACACGTCCCACAGCCGGCGGACGACGGACCGGTCCTCGGCGTCGGGCGCCGGGACTGGAGCCGGAACTGCCGGACCTGGGGGGAGCGGTTCGCTCGGGGGGTTCACGTGTTCGGCGCTCCTGCGGCGGAATGGTTCAGGTTAGCAACTTCCGCAATCCCCGGACGGCGCCGACGCCCGGAACGGCTATAATCTCCGCGCAGTCTGGTGGGAGAAGCGCGCTGGCCCGTCGCCACGCGCTGCCGAAGGCGCAAACGCCCGTAATCGCTCAGGCCCGATACCACCGCACGCGGCAAACACTCTGGAGAGACCGACCGGCGCAGCCGGAACCGGCGCCGAAGGGGCACGAAGCACGCGATCGACGTCCGCGCGCTTCCAAACTCTCAGGCAAAAGGACAGAGGGGCACACGCCGTCACCGGCGCGCTTCCGTTCGTCGTTTCCGCGCAGGCGCGCCAGGACGACACCGCGGGGCCACCGGCGACCACCGCCCCTGCCGGATGCCCGCCATGTCCAAACCCACCCTGCGCGACCTCGAACACCACGACGCCTTCGTCGAACGCCACATCGGCCCCAACGATGCCGAGGTCGCCACGATGCTCGGCGTCGTCGGCCACGACTCGCTCGACGCGCTGACCGCGGCCATCGTCCCGGCCAGCATCAAGGGCACCGGCGAACTCGCCCTGCCCGACAGCCTCACCGAAGTCGACGCGCTGGCGAAGGTCCGTGCGATCGCCGCGAAGAACGACGTCTTCCGCAGCTTCATCGGCCAGGGCTACTACGGCACCCACACGCCGAACGTCATCCTGCGCAACATCCTCGAGAACCCGGCGTGGTACACCGCCTACACGCCCTACCAGGCCGAAATCTCGCAGGGCCGCATGGAGGCGTTGATCAACTTCCAGCAGATGTGCGCCGACCTCACCGGCATGGACATCGCCAACGCCTCGCTGCTCGACGAGGCCACCGCGGCGGCCGAGGCGATGACCCTGGCCAAGCGTTCGGCGAAGTCGAAGTCGAACCTGTTCTTCGTCGCCGACGACGTGCATCCGCAGACGCTTGAAGTGGTGCGCACCCGCGCCGACGGCCTCGGCATCGACCTGCAGGTCGGTCCGGCCGCGGACGCCGCCAGCGTCGACAGCTTCGGCGTGCTGCTGCAGTATCCGAACACCTTCGGCGGCATCGAGGACTACGCCGCGCTCGCCGACGCCGTGCATGCGCGCAACGGCATCGTCGCCGTCGCCACCGACCTGCTCGCGCTGACCCTGGTCAAGGCACCCGGCGAATGGGGCGCGGACATCGTGGTCGGCAACTCGCAGCGCTTCGGCGTGCCGTTCGGCTTCGGCGGCCCGCACGCGGCGTTCATGTCCTGCCGCGACGCCTACAAGCGCTCGATGCCCGGCCGCCTGATCGGCGTCTCCATCGACGCCGAGGGCAAGCCCGCCTACCGCCTCACCCTGCAGACGCGTGAACAGCACATCCGCCGCGAGAAGGCGACCTCCAACATCTGCACCGCGCAGGTGCTGCTGGCGGTGATGGCGGCGATGTACGCGGTCTACCACGGCCCCGAGGGCCTGACCCGCATCGCCCGCCGCGTGCACCGCCAGGCCGCGATCCTTGCCGCCGCGCTGCGCCAGGCCGGCGTATCGGTGGGCGAGGATTTCTTCGACACCCTGCACGTCACCGGCGTCGACGCCGAACAGGTCCACCTCTACGCCAGCCACCAGCGCATCAACCTGCGCAAGCTCGACGCGAGCAGCGTCGGCATCAGCCTCGACGAGACCGTGACCCGCGCCGACCTCGCGGCGCTGGCCAAGATCTTCGGCGCCGACCTGACCGACAGCGCGATCGAGGCGCTCGACGCCGCCACCGCCGACGCCCTGCCCGCCTCGCTGCGGCGCAGCTCGGACTTCCTCACCCACCCGGTGTTCAACACCCACCACAGCGAGCACGAACTGCTGCGCTACATGCGCGCGCTGGCCGACAAGGACCTGGCGATGGATCGCACCATGATCCCGCTGGGCTCGTGCACGATGAAGCTCAACGCCACCGCCGAGATGATCCCGATCACCTGGCCGGAGTTCGCCAACGTCCATCCGCTGGCGCCGGCCTCGCAGACGCGCGGCTACCAGGAGCTGGTCGATTCGCTGGAGGCGATGCTGGTCGACATCACCGGCTATGACGCGGTCAGCTTCCAGCCCAACTCCGGCGCGCAGGGCGAATACGCCGGACTGCTGGCGATCCGCGCCTACCACCAGTCCCGCGGCGAAGGCCACCGCAACATCTGCCTGATCCCCGAATCCGCGCACGGCACCAACCCGGCCAGCGCGCAGCTGTGCGGGATGAAGGTCGTGGTCACCAGGTGCGACGCCAACGGCAACGTCGACGTCGCCGACATCCGCGCCCAGGCCGAGAAGCATTCGGCGAACCTGGCCGCGATCATGATGACCTACCCGTCGACGCACGGCGTGTTCGAGGAGGACGTGGTCGAGATCTGCGAGATCGTGCACACGCACGGCGGACAGGTCTACACCGATGGCGCCAACATGAACGCCCTGGTCGGCGTGGCCAAGCCCGGCAAGTGGGGCTCGGACGTGTCCCACCTCAACCTGCACAAGACCTTCTGCATCCCGCACGGTGGCGGCGGCCCCGGCGTCGGTCCCTGCGCGGTGAAGTCGCATCTGGCGCCGTTCCTGCCGCGCGGCCATGCGGCGGCAGACGGCACGGTCGGCCAGGTGTCCGCGGCCACGCACGGCAGCGCCAGCATCCTGCCGATCAGCTGGATGTACATCGCGATGATGGGCAAGGACGGCCTGCGCAAGGCCACCCAGGTCGCCCTGCTCAACGCCAACTACATCTCCTCGCGCCTGGCGCCGCACTACAGGACCTTGTACACCGGCCGCAACGGTCTGGTCGCGCACGAGTGCATCCTCGACCTGCGCCCGCTGGAGAAGACCACCGGCGTCAGCGCCGAGGACGTGGCCAAGCGCCTGATCGACTTCGGCTTCCACGCCCCGACCCTGAGCTTCCCGGTCGCCGGCACGCTGATGGTCGAACCGACCGAGAGCGAATCGCTGCACGAGCTGGACCGCTTCATCGACGCCATGATCCAGATCCGCGACGAGATCCGCGCGATCGAGGACGGCCGCCTCGATCGCGAGGACAACCCGCTGAAGCACGCGCCGCACACCGCAGCCATGGCCGCCGCCAGCGAATGGCCCCACGCCTACCCGCGCGAACTGGCGGTGTTCCCGCTGCCCTCGCTGCGCCAGCAGAAATACTGGCCGCCGGTCGCGCGCGTGGACAACGTGCACGGCGACAAGAACGTGTTCTGCGCCTGCATTCCGGTGGATGCCTACAGGGACGAAGCCGCGGACGCCTGATGCCGCGCTTTCGTGGGAGCACCTTCAGGCGCGATGCCGCTCGCGCGGACGCACCGCCGGACGGAAGGCGATCGCGCCTGAAGGCGCTCCCACAGCGGGAATGGAACTGCCGGCCAGGTCCGGTCGCGCCCGGAACACAACGCTGATCCTCGGCTCGGCGTGGCGCACCTTCGGGATGCCGTGCTCGTGGCTGGACTGCATGGCGTGGCTCATCGCCAGCAGGCTGCCGGGCATCAGGTCGATGGCGATGCAGTCGCGATGGTCCGCGCACGCGCGGATCAGCATGCGCCGCGGCGCGCCCAGCGAGACCAGGGCGATCGGGTGTCCGTCGCGCAGCGTATGCAGCTTGTCGCCGTGCATGGCGACGCTGTCGCGGCCGTCGCGGTAGAAGTTCATGCCGATGGACGTGAACGGCGCCGGCACCAGTTCGCGCACGCGCGCGAGCATGTCGGACAGCGGCAGGTCCTCCGGCAGCGCGTCCACCGGATAGTTCGCCAGCAGGCGCGGCACGTCGACGACGCGGTCGTACATCGGTCGACTCAGGTGCCGCCAGTCGGCGTGCGCGACGAGGACATCGAACCAGCGCCGCGCGGTATCCGGGTCGATGAAACCCGGCCAGTAGCGCGCGCCGCCCTGCGCATCGTCCACCAGCTGCAGCATCTGCGGGGCGAACAGGTCGTCGGCGGCGAGCGAGGCGGTGCGCATGCGCTTCAGTGGAAATCGCGCGAACTGGTGTGCAGCCCACCGAGCAGGTGGCTGAAGTCCTGCAGGTCGCGCGCGATCAGGTGCTGCACGCCGTCGACCTGCTCCCAGCGCCCGCGCACCGCCAACAGCCGTGCGCCGAGCAGGGCCTTGCGCCGGCGCAGCGCCACCTGCGGCCACACCACCACGTTGACCATGCCGTGCTCGTCCTCGAGTGTGACGAAGACCGTGCCCTTGGCCGTGCCCGGACGCTGGCGCTGGGTGACGATGCCGGCGGCGAACGCGCCGCGTCCGTGCGGCAGCGCGCGCAGCTGCTTCGAGTCGAGCACGCGCTGCGCGCGCAGGCGTTCGCGCAGCAGCGACAGCGGGTGCGCGCCGAGGCTCAGGCCGGCCGCGCGGTAGTCCGACAGCAGGTCCTCGCCGGCGGTCGGTGCCGGCAGCACGATCGCGTCCTCGTCGGGACTGCCCGGCAGCAGCGGCCGCTGCCGCTCGATGCCCGCCACCGCCCAGCGCGCGGCGTGGCGGTGTCCGGCGAGCGAGGCCAGGGCACCGGCTTCGGCCAGCGCCTGGCGCGCCTTCGCGTCCAGCCCGGCGCGCAGGCACAGGTCGCGCACGTCGGAAAACGGACGCTGCCTGCGCGCGGCGACGATGGCAGCGGCCACACCCTCCGACATCCCCGCCACCTGGCGCAGCCCGAGCCGCAGCGCCGCCTGCCCGCCGTCGTCGACGCCGCGCCGCGCGTGCCCGCCCTCCAGCGTGCAGTCCCATTCGCTCCGGGCCACATCGACCGGGCGGACCTCGATGGCGGGACGCCCGCAGTCGTGCCCGCGCCGCGCATCCTGCACGATCTGGCCGGCGGTGTAGAAACCCATCGGCTGCGAATTGAGCAGCGCACAGGCGAACGCCGCCGGCTCGTGGCGCTTGAGCCAGCAGCTGATGTAGACCAGCTTGGCGAACGACGCGGCATGGCTCTGCGGGAAGCCGTAGGAACCGAAGCCCTTGATCTGTTCGAAGATCTGGTCGATGAATTCGGAGGCGTAGTGCTTGCCCTCCATCAGCGCGCGGATCTTGTCGCGATGCGGGGCCATGTCGCCGCCGCGTCCCCAGGCCGCCATCGAGCGGCGCAGGCCGTCGGCCTCCTCCGGCGTGTAGCCGGCATGGATCACCAGCTCCATCACCTGCTCCTGGAACAGCGGGATGCCCAGGGTCCTGCCGAGGATCGCCTCGATGCCCGCGGACGGATAGGTCACCGGCTCCTTGCCCTGCCGACGCCTCAGGTAGGGATGGACCATGCCACCCTGGATCGGACCGGGCCGCACGATCGCCACTTCCACCACGAGGTCGTAGAAATCCTTCGGCTTGAGCCGCGGCAGCATGCTCATCTGCGCGCGCGATTCGATCTGGAACACGCCGATGGTGTCGGCGGCCTGGATCATGGCGTAGGTCGGCTTGTCGCCAGCCGGCAGCCGCGCCAGATCGATCGCATGGCCGCGATGCCGCGCCACCAGCTCCACCGCCTTGCGGATGCAGGTGAGCATGCCCAGCGCGAGGCAGTCGACCTTGAGCAGCTTCATCGTCTCCAGGTCGTCCTTGTCCCACTGGATGATGGTGCGGTCGGGCATCGCCGCGTTCTCCACCGGCACCACGGTGGCCAGCGGCGCGTCGGAGATGACGAAGCCGCCGACGTGCTGCGACAGGTGGCGCGGATGGCCGTGCAGCTGCCGGGTCACGGCGAGCACGCGCCGGATCAGCGGATTGTCCGGATCGAAGCCGGCTTCGCGCAGGCGCTGGTCCATCGGCGCCTCGCCGTTGCCCCAGCCGTGGCATTCTGCCAGCAGCGCGACCTGGTCCGGCGGCAGGCCGAAGGCCTTGGCGACGTCGCGCACCGCGCTCTTGCCGCGGTAGCGGATCACGGTCGCGGCCAGCGCCGCGCGCCCGCGTCCGTACTTGCCGTAGACGTACTGCAGCACTTCCTCGCGCCGCTCGTGCTCGAAATCGACGTCGATGTCGGGCGGCTCGTTGCGCTCCTTCGACAGGAAGCGCGCCATCAGCAGCCGGCTTTCGGCCGGATTGACCACGGTGATGCCGAGCGCGTAGCACACCGCCGAATTGGCCGACGAGCCGCGCCCCTGGCACAGGATGTCCCTCGATTTCGCGAAGCGGACGATGTCGTGCACGGTCAGGAAGAACGCCTCGTACGCCAGTTCCGCGATCAGCGCGAGCTCGCCATCGATCTGCCGGGCGACATCGGCCGGCACCTCGTCCGGCCAGCGTTCGCGCATGCCTGCTTCGGTCAGCACGCGCAGCCAGGTGGTCGGCGTGTGGCCCGCGGGCACCAGTTCGGCCGGATAGTCGTAGCGCACCTGGCGCATGCCGAACGTGCAGCGGCGCGACAGCGCCACGGCATTGCCCAGCAGTTCGCTTCCGCCTTCCACGGCGCCGTAGATGTTGCCCAGCGCCCGCCGCGTGCGCAGGTGGCGCTCGCCGTTGCGGAACAGGTGTTGGCCGCTCTCGGCCAGCGGCAGGCCATGGCGGATCGCGGTCATGGTGTCCTGCAGCGCGCGGCGACGGCGCACGTCCATGTGCACGTCGCCGGCGGCGACCGGCGTCATTCCCAGCGCGCGCGACAGGGCCAGCAGCTGGCGCAGGCGCGCGGCATCGTCCTGCTCGCGGTGCAGCTCCACCGCGATGAAGGCGCGTTCGCCGAACACGTCGCGCAGCCATCGCGCCTGCGTTTCATCCGGCTCGCGCGCGGGGATCCACAGCGCGAACAGGCCGCAGACCTCGGGATCGACGCCCGCCAGCATGCCGGCGACGTCCGTGCGCGCGAGCCGGTACCTGCCCTTCTTCGCTTCGCCGCGCCGGCCGCGGGTGATCAGCTCGCACAGGCGCGTGTAGCCGGACTGTTTCTCCACCAGCAGCACGAGCTTCGTGCCGCAGGCCAGGGTGAACTCGCTGCCGACTACCAGGCGCACGCCGCTGGCTTCGGACGCCTCCAGCGCGCGCACGATGCCCGCCAGCGAACATTCGTCGGTGATCGCCAGCGCTTCGTAGCCGCAGTCGCGCGCGCGCGCGAACAGCTCCGTTGCGCTGGCCGCGCCGCGCAGGAAGGAGAAGTCGGACAGGCAGTGCAGTTCGGCATGGGCCGGCAGGCCGTCCGCTTCCGGCACGCCATCGTTGGCGGCGCGGGCGAGGCGCTGCGTGACTTCCCAGGCGCGCGGCGGACCGCCGCCGGGGCCATATTCCCGGCTCATGACGGTCCATCCGCGATCGAGATGAAGGTAGGAGCGGGCCATGCCCGCGACCCTCGCAGCCCGGACATCGTTGATCGCCGGTCGCGCCCATGGGGCGCTCCTACGCCATTCCATGGTCTTGATCGCAAGTTGGTATCACTCATCGATACGCCACTCACGCGAACCACCCCTGCAGCATCCATCCGCCCTGCTCGCCCGGCGGCGCGAACGCCCAGGCGCGCTGGCCGCGCGAGGTTTCGATGACGTAGTAGTCGCGGCGTGCGTCCTCGCCGTCCCACCAGCCGCTTTCCAGGCGTTCGGGGCCGGAGATGATGCGCGGATGCGGGTCGCGCAGCGGCACCGGTCGCGGCAGCAGCCAGGCGGGACGTTGCGGCCGCGGCGGCGCGACGGCGATGGACTCGCCATCGCCCTCGACGCGACGCCACGCGCGCTCCGGCCGCGGGTCGCCGCCCGGGGCGACGCGGTACACCGCCTCGTCGCCCAGCCGCGCGCGCAGGCGTTCGCGCAGCTGCGGCCACGGCAGCTGCTGCTGGCTGCGCGTGTCGAACAGGTCGCGCGCGGCCGGCACGAAGGCCGGCAGCTCGCGCGCGAGCAGGCGCACGCCGACCACCGGCCGCTCCAGCCGCACCCGCTCCAGCCGGCTGCGGCTGAGTTCGAACAGCATCGCCGGCTCGCGCTCGGCGGCCAGCAGGCCGACCTCGACGTCGCTGTGGCCGGTCTCGTGCTCCAGCCGCAGCACGAAGCGCTGCACGCCGCCGTCGCGGATCGAGAGGAAGGTGCACAGGTCGCCGATCAGCCGGCGCAACGGGAACAGCAGCGCCATGTGGCTCTCGACCTCGTAGCCCAGCTCCACGCGCGCGTCGAAATGGTCCGGCGGCGCGTAGTACGCGAGCGGATCGTCGGCCTCGCCGTACAGGCGCTCGAGGTGTTCGAGCAGCGGCAGGCCGAAGCGGCGACGCAGCGCATCGCGCGGTAGGCCGCGCAGCGTGCGCAGGTCGCGGATGCCCATGCGCTGCAGGCGCTCGCCGGCCTCGTCGGGCAGGCGTGCGCGGCGCACCGGCACGCGGTCGAGCAGCTCCGCCATCGCGCCCGGATGCGGCAGCGCCAGCCCGTCCTTCAGTCCGGCAAGGACGTGCGCGGCGCGCGGCGTCGGCGCCATCGCGATGCGGTGCTGGAAGCCGAGCGCGGCCAGCTCCTCGCGCAGCCGCGCCTCGATCCGCGGCCACGGCCCGAGCAGGCGGAAGCTCGCGCGCACCTCCAGCACGATGCAGCCCGGCCACTGCGCGCTCACCAGCGAGCTGTGCCGGTAGGCCCAGGCGGCGAGGAAGCGCTGCCAGCGCGCCTCAGCCTGCGGGTCGTGCTCGACCATCGCGAAATCGCGCAGCAGCGCGTGAGCAGCGGTGACGCGCATGCCCGCGCGCAATCCCGCCTGCGCGGCGGCGGCGTTCACCGCATGCAGGCTGCGCAGCTGCGCCGGACCGCCGACCAGGGCCAGCGGCGGGTCGGGATCAGGCAGGCGCCGGAGGACGGCATCCAGCGCCAGCTGCGGCAGCAGTACACAGGCCCAGAGCACGGACGTCAGCCACGCGTCTGGCCGTGGACCAGGCGCAGTCCATCGGGCTGCGGGCGCGCAGCGGCCTGCTCCCGCCTGCGCGGAAGGAGCGGATCGGGCACGGGCCGGAGCGGTGCCGAGACACTGCCGACCGCATCCCCGGGATCCGGCGCGGTGCATCGGACAGCGGAGGGATTCCCTTCGTCCTGCTCGACAGTGCGAAAGCGCGTTTGACGCTCCGCGACGGGAAGCCGCGCAACCCCATCCGCAGGAATCACGAATCCCTGCGCCGGCACCGGACCGCCGCGGCACTTGCGCACCCGCCAGGCCATGCCCGCCTCCGCGCGCGCCGCCTCCAGCCGCAGCGACGCCGGCGACGGATTCGCCGCGTGCTTGCGGTCGCGCAGCGCGAAGCCGAGGCAGTCGCCGCTGTCGGCCGCCACCTGCAGGCGGCGCAGCGCCTGCGCATCGCCGGTCACCGGCCAGCCCAGCACCGCACCGCAGGCGCCGCTGCGCAGGCACTGCTCGAAGGCCCACAGCGCGTCGCGCGGCGCCGCCTCGACCACCTGCAGCTGCGCCAGGTCCACGCCCGCCGCCTGCCACGCCGGCGCATACGGCACGTAGGGCGGCGCGATCACCGCCACCGCGGCGCCGGCCTGGGTCAGCCGCGCCAGCGTCGGCAGCAGCAGCGCCAGTTCGCCGACCCCGTCGGCCGGCAGCAGCAGCTCGGTCAGCGCACGCCGCGGCCAGCCGCGCTGCGGCAGCAGGGCGTCGAGCGCGTCGAAGCCGGTCGCCTCGCCGTCCGGCGCGACCGCGGCATGGCGTCCGGCGTGCCACAGCGTGCGCGCGGCCAGCATCTGCTCAATGGCGACGGGTCCGACCATGCGCCTCAGCCCCGCCGCACCAGGCCGCAGTACACGCCTTCGATGGCGAAGTCCTGCCCCGCGCGCAGCTCGATCGGCGCGTACTCGGGATTGCGCGGCAGCAGGCGGATGCGCGCCTTCGATCGCTCCAGCCGCTTGATCGTGATCTCGCCGTCGACCCGCGCCACCACCACCTGGCCATTGCGCGCCTCGCTGGCGCGCTTCACCGCGACCAGGTCGCCGTCGAAGATGCCGTCGTCGCGCATCGAATCGCCCTTCACCTTGAGCAGGTAGTCGGGCCTGTCGGAGAACAGCGCGCGATCGAGCAGCAGCAGTTCGTCGCTGCCGATGTCGGCGCCGATCGGCACGCCCGCGGCCACCTGCCCCAGCACCGGCAGCGGCAGCTGGTCCGGCCGCCCGGGCAGGCGCAGGCCGCGACTGCGACCGCGCTCCAGCTCCAGCAGGCCATCGGCCACCAGCGCCTGCACGTGCTTCTGCGCGGCGTTGCGCGAGGCGAAACCGAAGGCGTCGGCAATCTCGGCCAGGCTCGGCGCACGGCCGGCAGCCAGCTCCCGACGCAGGAAGTCGAGGACGGCGGCGCGCTGCGGCGGCAGGGTGTCGGCGGGGCTCATGGTGTACATTTGTACACCTTTCCGTCGCAGGACGCGAGATCCTTCGGACCATTCGGATCAGGAAGATGAATGCCCGCGACCCGTCGCGGCCGGGGCATCATCGCGACCCGGTCGCGCCCATGGGGCGCTCCTACGAAAGTTGTGCGCCGTAGGAGCGGGCCATGCCCGCGCCCCCTGCGGCCGGGGCGTCATCGCGACCCGGTCGCGCGCATGGCGCGCTCCTGCGCCATTTCATGTTGTTGATCGCAAACGGGTATCAGCCGTTGGCGCGCCGCGCCTCCATCCGGTGCATGAACACGCCGGCCACCGCCACGCCGATCGCGACCACGGAGATGATCAAGGTCGCCAGCGCGTTGATCTCCGGCGTCACGCCCAGCTTGACCTTGGAGTAGATCAGCATCGGCAGCGTGCTCGCGCCGGGGCCGGAGGTGAAGCTGGCGATCACCAGGTCGTCCAGCGACAGGGTGAAGGCGAGCAGCCAGCCGGCCAGCAGCGCCGGGGCGATCAGCGGCAGAGTGATCAGGAAGAAGACGCGCCACGGTCGCGCGCCGAGGTCCATCGCCGCTTCTTCCAGGCTGCGGTCGAGCGAGGTCAGGCGCGAGCGCACCACCACGGTGACGTAGCAGGTGGTGAGCGTGATGTGCGCCAGCATGATCGTGCCCATGCCGCGCTGCGGCCAGCCGGTCATCTGCTGCAGGGCCACGAACAGCAGCAGCGACGACAGCCCCAGCATCACATCCGGCATCACCATCGGCGCCGAGTTCATCAGGCTCAGCAGGCCGCGCCCGGGGAAGCGCCCGAAGCGCGACAGCGCCATGCCGCTGGCGGTGCCGAGGAACACCGCCGCGGTCGCGGCCGTGGCAGAAATCACCAGGCTGCGGCCGAGCGCGTCGAGGATCTGCTGGTTGTCGAACAGCGCGCCGTACCAGCGCAGCGAGAAGCCTCCCCACACCGTCGCCATGCGCGAGGCGCTGAACGAGTACACGATCACCGAGATGATCGGGATGTAGAGGAAGGCATAGCCGCCTGCGATCACCGCCCACAGCCACCACGGCCGCCGGTTCACGACGCCGCCTCGCGCCGTTCGCGCTTGTTCTCGATGTACTCGAACACCAGGGTCGGGATCACGATCAGCAGCAGCATGGCGACGGCCACCGCCGAGGCCAGCGGCCAGTCGCGGTTGGTGAAGAATTCGGTCCACAGCACGCGGCCGATGGTCAGCGCGTCGGGGCCGCCGAGCAGGTCGGGAATCACGAACTCGCCCACCGCCGGGATGAACACCAGCAGGCAGCCGGCGATGATGCCGGGCATCGACAGCGGCACGGTGATGCGCAGGAACGACTGCGCCGGCTTCGCGCCGAGGTCGGCCGCGGCATCGAGCAGGGTGAAGTCGAGCCGCATCAGCGTCGCCGCCAGCGGCAGCACCATGAACGGCAGGTAGTTGTAGACGATGCCGATGTAGACGGCGAGGTTGGTATGCAGCACCGCCGTGCCCGGATCGATCACGCCGATCGCGGCAAGCGCGGTCGACAGCCAGCCGTTGGCCTTGAAGATGCCGATCATGGCGTAGGTGCGCAGCAGCGAACTGGTCCAGAACGGCAGGATCACCAGCATCATCAGCACCAGCCGCATCACCGGCTTCGCCCGCGCGATGCCGTAGGCCATCGGATAGCCGATCAGCAGGCAGAACAGGGTCGACACCCCGGCGAACAGCAGCGAGCGCAGGTAGGCGGCGACGTACAGCGGGTCCTGCAGCAGCAGCGCGTAGCTGGACACGTGCAGGCGCAGCGATGCGGCGCCGTCGGCGGCGCGCTCGACCAGCGCGGTGTATGGCGGCACCTGCCCGAACACCGCTTCGGCGAAGCTGATCTTGGCCACGATCAGGAACGGCACCGCGAAGAACAGCCCCAGCCACAGCATCGGCACCAGCGTGACCAGCACCCGCCCGCGGTTGCTGCGGAACTCGTCGCGGACCACGCGGAAGAAGCCGAACAGGTTGCGGACCACGTCCGCGAACAGCTGCCATCCGCCGTCGCCGCGCACCTGGCTCATGCCGTCAGCACCACCGCACCGGTCGCCGGCCAGCTCAGCCACAGCGTGCCGTCCCAGTCGTAGTGCGGCTCGGAGCTGCGCTCGACGTGGGTTTCCTGCACCCGGATCACCGCGCCGGCCTCGGTCTGCACGTGGTAGATCGACACGTCGCCGAGATAGGCGATGTCGCGCACCTTGCCGACCGCGACGTTGTCCGCCTGCGGCCGCTCCTCGTGCACGTCGATCTTCTCCGGCCGCACCGCCACGCTGACCGCGGTGCCCTCGGGCACGAAGTCGGCGTGGCGCGCGAGGATCGGCTCGGCGAGGTTGTCGCACTGCACCCGCACCAGGCCGGTGTCGAGGTCATGCGACAGCACCCGGCCCTCGAACAGGTTGATGCCGCCGATGAACTCGGCCACGAAGCGCGTCGCCGGGAACTCGTACAGCGCCGCCGGCGTCGACACCTGCACGATCCGCCCCGCGTCCATCACCGCGATCCGCGACGACATCGTCATCGCCTCCTCCTGGTCGTGCGTGACCATGATGAAGGTGGTGCCGACCTGTTCCTGGATGTTGACCAGCTCGAACTGGGTGCGCTCGCGCAGGCGCTTGTCGAGCGCGCCCAGCGGCTCGTCGAGCAGCAGCAGCTTCGGCTGGCGGGCGAGCGCGCGGGCGAGCGCGACGCGCTGGCGCTGGCCGCCGGAGAGCTGGTCGGGCTTGCGGTTGCCCAGCTGCGCCATCTGCACCAGCTCCAGCATCTGCTGCACGCGATCCTTCATCTCGCCGGCGGGCATGCGGTCCTGCTTCAGGCCGAAGGCGATGTTCTGCGCGACGCTCATGTGCGGGAACAGCGCGTAACTCTGGAACATCATGTTGACCGGCCGCTGGTACGGCGGCAGGTCGGTGACGTCGACGCCGTCGATCAGCACCCGGCCCTTGTCCGGCATCTCGAAGCCGGCCATCACCCGCAGCAAGGTGCTCTTGCCCGAGCCCGAACCACCGAGCAGGGCGAAGAACTCGCCGCGGTAGATGTCCAGAGAAATATCGTCGCAAGCGTAGAACTTGCCGAAGGTCTTGGTGACGCCTTCGATCCGCACGAAGGGTTGTGCGGCGGCGTCGCGCCAGGGTTCGAGCGGCGGCGTGGCGCGGGCGGGGGCGGCCATGTCAGGGGGTGCCTCGCCCGTGGGCGGAACCCGGTCGCGGCTCAAGCGGAATCTGCATCATCATGCCTCAACCCCCATCTCCGTCATTCCCGCGCAAGCGGGAAGCGCTTTTCAACAGCCGAAGGCTGGTCATCCATTTTGATCTTCTCCAGGGAAAGTCGGCCTCCCGCTTGAACTGTCAAAGTCCAAATGGATCCCCGCGTACGCGGGGATGACGAACCGGGGGCCTTGCGGGTCACCACCGCCCTCTTTCACCGGCAATCCCGCGCCTAACGCCCGCTCTTGATCGCGGTCCACGCCCGCACGCGCTGGCGCTGCACGTCTTCTGGCAGTGAGGTCGGGTCGACCAGCTTGGCGCGCACGTCCTCCGGCGGGTACACGCCCGGGTCGGCGACGATCTCCGGGTCGACCAGCGCGGTCGCATCCTTGTTGGCGTTGGCATAGGCCACGTGGTCGGTGATCTTCGCGATCACCTCCGGCTGCAGCAGGTAGTCGATGAAGGCGTGCGCGTTGTCGGCGTGCGGTGCGTCGTTCGGAATCGCGATCACGTCCATCCAGCGGATCGCGCCCTCCTTCGGGATCACGTAGCGGATGTCCGGCGCCGGCCTGCCGGTGGCCTCGGCGGCCTCGACGGCGACGTCGCGCGCCTGGCCGATATCGCCCGAGTAGCCCATCACCAGGCAGGCGTCGCCATTGGCCAGCGCGTCCTTGTAGGCGGCGTTGTTGAAGGTGCGCACATGCGGGCGGATCGCGCCGTAGACCTGCTTGACCAGCTCGATCTCGTCGCCGCCGCTGGCGTTGGGGTCCTTGCCCAGCCAGATCAGCGCGGCGCCGAAGGCTTCCTGGTCGTCGTCGAGCACGTGGATGCCGCAGGCCGCGAGCTTCTGCGCGTTGGCCGGATCGAACAGCAGCGCCCACGAATCCAGCGGCGCGTCCGCGCCGAGCGCCGCCTGCACCTTGTCCACGTTCACGCCGAGGCCGGTCGTGCCCCACATGTACGGCACCACGTGCGCGTTGCCCGGGTCGATGTCCTCCAGGCCGGCCAGCACGTCCGGGTCGAGGTGTGACCAGTGCGGCAGCTTCGCCCTGTCCAGCGTCGCGTACAGGCCGGCCTTGACCTGGCGCTGCGCGAACGGACGCGCCGAGGGGAACACCACGTCGTAGCCCGAGCTGCCGGTGGTGAGCTTGGTCTCCAGCGTCTCGTTCTCGGAATAGACGTCGTAGTTGACCTTGATGCCGGTCGCCGCCTCGAAGCCGCTGATCGTGTCCTCGGCCACGTAGTCCGACCAGTTGTAGACGTTGAGCACCCTAGCCCCGCCATCGGCGTCGCCGGGGGAACCGCCGCCACAGGCGGCCAGCAGCAGCGCACAGGCGAGCGGGACACAACGGAGCGGGACTTGGCGCATCGGGGGATTCCTGCAATGGGGGGATCGGCGGGCCAGCGTCCGCCGCTGGCGGGCATGGTACGGCCTGCCGCCGCGTCGCGCACTGCCACGCCGGGCATCGTCGCGTGTATCGTAGGCGCCCTTTCCGCCACGACCATCGCCCGATGCGCCTGCCCACGACCTGCCTGCTGCTGGCCCTCGCCGCCAGCCCCGCCCTCGCCCTGGCCCAGGACGCCGACGACGAGGCCACGTGGTCCGTGGAAGGCAGCGTGTCGGTGATGAGCGACTACGTCTGGCGCGGCGTCACCCAGACCGACGGCAAGCCCTCCCTGCAGGGCGAGTTCGCCGTCTCCCACGCCAGCGGCCTCTACGCCGGCGTCTGGGCCTCGAACGCGGACTTCGACGACCCGGACGACGGCATCGACCACGAGATCGACGTCTACCTCGGCTGGACCCGCGAACTGGCCGACGGCGTCGAACTCGACCTCGCCGTCGCCCGCGCCATGTACCCCGGCGCCAACGACGGCTACGAACTGGACTACACCGAGTTCACCGCCAACCTGTCCTTCGCCGAGCACTACACCGTCGGCGTCGCCTACTCGCCGGACATCTTCCAGCTCGGCGACAAGGGCATCTACTACAACGCCCTGGCCGAGTACCCGCTGGGCGAAAGCGGCTTCGGCCTCAAGCTCGGCGCCGGCTGGTACGACCTCGACGACGCCGCCGGCGACAGCTACGGCGACTGGCTGCTCGGCGTGACCCGCTCCTTCGGCCCGATCGACGCCGAACTGCAGTACACGAACACCTTCAGCTACGGCGAAGCACTGTCGGAAAACCTCGACGACGCAAGCAAGGCCGGCAGCCAGGTCGCACTGCTGCTGGGCTGGAGCTTCTGAGCGCCATCGCGCCTCAGACGCTCCGTAGGAGCGGGCCATGCCCGCGACCGCTTCACCCGCGACCCGCGACGGCCGGCGCATCACCGCCATCCGGTCGCGCCCATGGGGCGCTCCTACGCGCGAATGGCTCCGCGGATCACGCTCACCGCGTGTCCAGCGACCGTTCCAGCACCCGGTAATACGGCAGCAGCGCCAGCGCCCGCGCCACCACGAACACCACGAACGCCGCCCACAGCCCGTGGTTGCCCCACAGCGCCGCCGCCGGCCACGCGCACAGCAGGAACACCAGCAGTGACGCCACGCCCGCATTGCGCATCTCGCGCGTGCGCGTCGCGCCGATGAACACGCCGTCGAGCTGGAACGCCGCCACCGACAGCAGCACGTACAGGCCGGTCCACGGCAGGTAGGTCCGCGCCGTCGACGCGACCTCCTGCAGCGAGGTCAGCAGCCCCACGATCGCACCTCCGAACAGCCAGATCCCCGCCGCCAGCACCACCGCCGTCGCCAGCGCCAGCTCGCTCGACAATCGCACCACGCGCCTGAAGCGCAAGCGATCGCGCGCACCCACCGCCCCGCCCACCAGCGCCTCGGCCACGTAGGCGAAGCCGTCGAGGAAGAACGCGCTGAACGACACCAGCTGCAGCAGGATGTGGTTCGCGGCCAGGGTCACGTCGCCGAAGCGCGCGCCCTGGCTGGCGAACCAGCCGAAGCCGGCCAGCAGGCACAGCGTGCGCAGCATGATGTCGCCGTTGGCCGCCATCGTGCGACGCAGGCGCACGCGGTCGCGGATCCGCGCCCAAGGCACGAACGGCTCGGCATCGCCATGCCGCGCACGCAGCACGCGCCACAGCAGCACCGCCGCGACGATGCACGCCGTCCACTCCGCGATCGCGGTACCGAAACCAATCCCGCGCGCACCCAGGCCGAGCACGCCGGCGAAGTACACGTCCAGCCCGGCGTTGAGCCCGTTGAGCAGCAGCTGCACCAGCAGCAGCAGGCGACTGTGTCCCAGTCCGATCAGCGCACCGCACAGCGCGTACAGCACCAGCGCCGCCGGCGCGCCCCAGATGCGCGCGGTGAAGTACCCCGTGCCGGTGGCCGAGACCGCGTCGCTGGCATCCATGAGCGCGAAGAACACCCTCGCCAGCGGCCACTGCAGCACCAGCAGCGCGGCACCGAACGCCAGCCCCATGAGCATCGACCGCCCCAGCGCCGCCCGCACCTCCGCCTCGTCGCCCGCCCCCGCCGCCTGCGCGACGAAGCCCGTGGTCGCCATCCGCAGGAAGCCGAAGCCCCAGTAGATGAAGTTGAACAGCAGCGCCCCCAGCGCCAGCGCGCCGAGATCCACCGTCGTCCCGTAGTGGCCGATGACCGCCGTGTCCACCAGCCCCAGCATCGGCACCGAAGCATTGGCCAGGATGATCGGCCAGGCCTTGCGGACGATGTCGGTACGGGTGATCGGAGGCGTGGGCATCGGCGCAAGTATCGCCCGGCAGGCTCACGCCATCGCACCCACCGTGCCCCCGTAGGAGCGCCCCATGGGCGCGACCCCGATCGCAACAGGAACCGCCGCGGGCACCCGATCTTGCGAACGGATCGCTGCATTGCCGATGGCCACTACGACATGGGCAACAATTCGATCGCCAATAAACAACCCCGCCCCAAGGGTCGAGGTACTGGGATGTCATCCCGAGCGTAGCGAGGGATCTGCTCTTGGAGGTCTCCGGAAAGCAGATCCCTCGCTACGCTCGGGATGACAAGACCATTTTCCGCTGGCCTCCAGACCGCATTGCGCCGCAGCCGGCGGGGTATCGACCGAAAGGGAATGAACCGACGCCACCGATCGATCAGTTCTCGAAGGATTCGCAGGCGATGCCCAGAGAATGTCGACGCCGCTCCCCGCCTCGACAATCTCGATCATGGGCGCGCGTAGCCTCCCTCGCGTTGCGCACGGATCACCAGGACCAGGGCGATGTCGATCACCGGCAGGTAGCGGTACAGCGCCACATAGCCACGCGCGTCGCGGCCGATCAGCAGTTCGCGCTGGTCCCCGCCGACCGGGCGGCCGATCAGCGGGTTGTCCTCCAACACGTCGAGGGCGCTGATGATCTGCTCCACCCTGGCTTCGGCGTCTTCGACCTCGTGCTGATGCAGGTGGCCAACGATCCGGTCCAGGTCGTCAATGACGCCGGGCGCCAGCCGGACGCGCGCCACCTTACCGGGCCTGCTTCCTGGCCAACGGCCGCTTCACGCGTTTTTTGGCAAGCCGCTGCTTGAGATACGTGCGGGCTTCCTCCCACGGGATGCTTTCGCCGGATTCGAGGAACTGCGCATAGCGTTGATCCGCAACCGCGTGGAACGCGGCGCGCTGCTCGGCCAGTTCGGCCTTCTCGGCAATCGCTTCCAGGATGAAGTTGTGAGACGTGGTACCGGCCGCTTTCGCCGCCTCGGCGATGCGGGCCTTGAGCTCGTCGGACAGGCGGATGGTGGTGGTGCTCATGCGAAGCTCCCGGCGCGGCGTGCTCACGGCAATGTAGCACATTTGTGCCACAGCTGACACATCGGCCAGGCATTGCGGGCGATGGCGGCGCGGGCGACGGGAGGCGTGGACATCGGTCCATCATGCCGGACCTCGTGCGCCGAACCGCGGATCGGCTTTCAAAAGGATCTTTGCTCTAAGGTCCGTCGCCCAGTTTCCGGACCGCCCCGGGCGACGGCCGGCCACCCTCCGACCCGTGCCCTATACTCGATCCGCTTCACGGTTCCGGGGAGGACTGCATGGGCACGGAGATCCGGGAAATCCAGGCGGCGCTCCGCCGGTTTGCGGACGAGCGCGACTGGGGGCAATTCCATACGCCGAAGAATCTCGCAATCTCGCTGTCCATCGAGGCGGCGGAACTGCTGGAACACTTCCAATGGTTGCCGGACGAGCAGAGTCGCCACCTCGACGATGGGCAGCGGGAGCGGGTCGCGCACGAACTGGCCGATGTCCTGCTCTATCTGCTGCTGCTTGCCGACAAGCTGGGCATCGATCCACTCGAAGCCGCCCGGCAGAAGCTGGCGATCAACGCAACCAAGTACCCGGCCGACAAGGCCCGGGGCAGCAGCAGGAAATACACGGAACTCTGAAACCGGCAGCGGGGAAGGAAAGCTGGCGTGATCGTTTACCAGGCGACCAAATCGAAGTTCCTGCACGACAGCGACCACGACCAGATCGAGGACGTGGTTTCGTCCGCGTATGTGCGCAAGACCGGGCGCTACGCCTCCCAATCGGAGTTCAAGGCCTGGCGCAACTCGCTGGCGGCGATGGCCAGGGTACTGCGGGATTCCAGCATCCCGGACGATATCGGCGTCGGCGTGGAGTTCGGCATCCCACAGACCGCCAAGCGCATCGACTTCATCCTCTCTGGCAAGGCCGAGGACGACACGCCGCACGTCGTGATCATCGAACTCAAGCAGTGGTCCACCTCCCGCATCAGCGAGAAGGACGGGATCATCGTCGCCAACCGCGGCGGCAGGGCCGAGATCGAAGGTCCGCACCCCAGCTACCAGGCCTGGTCCTATGCCGCCCTGCTCAACGGCTTCAACGAGGCCGTATACGAGTCCGGCACCGAACTGCGCCCTTGCGCCTACCTGCACAACTACAGGGACGACGGCATCATCCGTAACGCCCACTATGCGGCGTACCTGGACAAGGCGCCGGTTTTCCTCGATGGCACCGAAGAGCTGGGCAAGCTGCGCGCCTTCATCAAGCGCCACGTCCCCAGGGGCGACCAGGGCAAGCTGCTGTACGAGATCGAGAATGGCCGCATCCGCCCCTCGAAGATGCTGGCCGACAGCTTGGCCGGGATGCTCAAGCGCAACGACGAGTTCGTGCTGGTGGACGACCAGAAAGTCGTCTACGAGACTTGCCTGGCCAAGGCCGCGCAGGCCAGCGACGCCCGCAAGCAGGTGGTGATCGTCAAGGGCGGGCCGGGCACCGGCAAGTCGGTGGTGGCAGTGAACCTGCTGGTCGAGCTGACCAAGCGCGGTCAGGTCACCAAATACGTCTCCAAGAACGCCGCTCCTCGCGCGGTCTACAAGGAGAAGCTGGCCGGCCATCTGCGCAAGGCGGAAATCGGCCACCTGTTCGCCGGCTCAGGCGGCTTCCATGAGGCCGAGCCCAACGTGTTCGACACCCTGGTCGTGGACGAGGCCCACCGCCTCAACGAGAAGAGCGGCCTGTACGGCAACCTCGGCCAGAACCAGATCATGGAGCTGATCCGCAGCGCCCGTTGTACGACCTTCTTTGCCGATGACGACCAGATCGTGACCCTGTCCGATATCGGCCGCACCGAGGAACTCGAGCGTTGGGCCCGCGCCGCCGGCGCCGAAGTGACCCGGCTGGAACTGGCCTCCCAGTTCCGCTGCGCCGGCTCGGACGGCTACATCGCCTGGTTGGACAACTTCCTCGGCATCCGCGAGACCGCCAACACCGACTTCGACCGCGGCAGCTTCGACTTCCGCATCGTGGATTCGCCGGTCGAGCTGCACGACCTGATCCGCGAGAAAAACAAGATCGAGAACAAGGCCCGTGTCGTCGCCGGCTACTGCTGGGACTGGAAGAGCAAGAAGAACCCGAAAGCCTGGGACATCGAGATTCCCGAGTTCGGCTACAAGGCCCAATGGAACCTCGACAAGGACGGCAGCCTCTGGATCATCGCCCCGGACTCGGTCGAGCAGGTCGGCTGCATCCACACCTGCCAGGGACTGGAGCTGGATTACGTCGGCGTGATCATCGGACCGGACCTGCGGTGGATCGATGGCAAGGCGACGGTCCACCCGGAGTCACGCTCGGGCATGGACAGGTCGGTGCGGGGATACAAGAAACGCCTCAAGGAAGACCCCGCTGCTACACGCGAACAGCTGGAATTGATCGTGCGCAATACGTACAAGACGCTGATGAGCCGCGGCATGAAGGGGTGTTACATCCACATGGCAGGAAGCGTTGCCAAAGATTCCGCATGACTGCCTTCAACCCATAGCTGGCCCGTCACGGCGCCGCACTTTGAATGGCAGGCCATGGTCAGTGATAATCGTCCTCGCGCTGGTGCCGTGCAGCGAGCACCGTCACGGTCTTTTCGTCCTCGACTTCGAACAGCAGCACGTAGCCCGTGGCGCCGAAGCCGATGACCAGTTCGCGCAGGAAGGGATCCCCTGCGATGGCTTTGCGACAGCTGAAGGGCGCAAGTTCCAGCACGGTAATGCCGTCGCGGATGGCCTGCAGCGCGCGCTCGGCGAGCGTGAAGTCGCCGGCCTGCTGCAGGAGGAAGTCGTACAGGCGCTCAAGGTCTTCGCGGGCTTCCTCCGTGAAGCGGACGCGAAAGCTCATGCAGGCCCGGCCTTTGCCATGGCGGTGCGCAACCGCGATTCGAGGCCGGACACGACGGCATCGGCAGCCACGTAACGCCCGTTCTTGCGTGCGCGCCCACGCGAGGCGAGGCCGCGGGCAATGAAGGCTTCCTGCTGCTGGCGCAGCTGGACCTGCGCGCGCACCGATTGTTCGACGAAGCTGGAGAGGGTTTCGCCTTCCTGCAGGACGGATTCAGCCGCCTCGCGCAGGGCGGGATCGACGCGCAGCGAGGGGAGCGATGCGGTTTTCATGCGGCGGCCCTTGTGCGTTGCATTTGCAACGCATGATGACAGGCTGCCGTGCGCAAGGCAAATCGGCGGCGATGATGCGATCCGGCGCGGGGCCTGCACGGGCAAAGGCCCGTCACGCCGGCCGCAGGGCGTGGACCCGGTCGAACTGGAGGGCGAGTTCGGCGTGTGTCCCGCGCACGCCGGACACGACCAGCGCGGCCCAGTCGAAGTATTCGCGGCGGCGGGAATCGGGCCAGTCGGCAGGCGGGTATTCGACGAGGTCGCGGAGGTTGGCGATCTTGTCGGCCAGTTTGATGAGCTGGGCCCCGTGCGGCGCGTGCGCGACGTGTTCGACCTGCAGGCGCTTGCGCTCGGCCTTGGGCAGGGACTTGTCGTCGGTGACGGCCTCGACGTAGGCCAGCACCTGGTCGCCGAAGTGCCGGCGCAGGGTGCTGCGGCCCTGCTCCAGCGTGGGCTGGCCGTCCTTGCCGCAGCAGTCTTCGAGATAGTCGTGCAGGGCGGCGGCGCAGAGGATGTCGGCATCGTCGATGCCACCCTCGACGGCGAGGATGCGCACCAGGGCGACGGGATGGTTGATGTAGGGCGTGGCGTCGCTGTCCTTGCGGCGCTGCGCGCGGTGCGCGTGCGCGGCGAAGGCGATGGCGTCGATGACGCGGGCGATCGGCTCGGTGGTCGTGGTCATGGTGGTTCCCCTGTTTTTCCTTGGACATTCTGACCACAGGCGGTCGCAGGGGGTGAGAACGCGGGATCGCCCCATGGACGCAACAGCGTCGCGATGGCGGGTCGAGACCCGCCCTACGGGATGGCGGCGCTTTCCTCGGCATTGCGCGCTGCCTGCGCGGCGATCTGGATGCGGTACTGGCGCGGCGCCAGGCCGGTTTCGGCCTTGAACTTGCGGGTGAAGGCGCTCTGGTCGGAGAAGCCGCAGGCCTGGCCGATGGTGGCGATACTGTCGTCGCCGTGCAGCAGGTGCATGGCCATCTGGATGCGCAGCCGGCTGAGCACCTGCTGCGGCGTCATCTGGAAGACCTTGCGGAAGCTGCGCTCGAGTTTGGACAGCGAGAAGCCGGTGATGTCGAGCAGCGTCTGCATGCGCACGCTCTCGCCATAGTGGGTGTTGAGGTATTCGAGCGCCTCGCGCAGCGGTTCGTACTGCGATTCCAGGCCGCCGCGCTGGCCGAGGTCGCGGGAGATGCCGATCATGCCCACCACCTCGCCGTCCTCGACGATCGGGCGCTTGCAGGTCAGGCACCATCCCGGCTGCTGGTTGGCGAACAGCTGCAGCTCCATGATGTTCTCGATCACTTCGCCGCCGAGCACGCGTGCGTCCTGGGCGACGTAACTTTCGCCCATGCCGACCGGGTACAACTCGTCGACGCGCTTGCCGATGACCTCGCTGCGCGACTTCAGGCCGAGCCGATGCAGCATGGTCATGTTGACGTGGGTATAGCGCCCCGAGGTGTCCTTGGCGAAGAACAGCACGTTGGGGATGGCGTCGAACAGGGCTTCGATTTCGGAGGGATCTACGCGCATTATCGCAACCATCGTTCCGCCGGTTCAGGGTGCCGCAACCACTTCATGCCCATTTGCGATCCAGAAGAACGTAGGAGCGGGCCATGCCCGCGACCCACAGCGGCGAGTTCACCATCGCCACCCGGTCGCGCCCATGGGGCGCTCCTACAACATTCCACGTTCTCGATCGCAGGCCGGTATCAGGCGAACGGATCCTGCAGCACGATGGTGTGGTCGCGGTCCGGCCCGGTGCTGACGATGGCGAGCGGGCAGCCGGCCAGTTCCTCCAGCGCGCGCAGGTAGGCGCGGGCGGCGGGCGGCAGCTTGTCCCATTCGGTGATGCCGTGGGTGTTCTCCTCCCAGCCGGGGAATTCGAGGTAGACGGGCGTGATCTCGTCCCAGCCGGCGGCGTCGAGCGGGGCGTACTCGGTGCGCTTGCCGCGATACTCGTAGGCGATGCAGGTCTTCAGCGACTGCATGCCGTCGAGCACGTCGAGCTTGGTGATGCACAGGCCGCTGATGCCGTTGATCGCGACCGCGCGCTTGAGCGCGACGATGTCCATCCAGCCGCAGCGACGCGGGCGGCCGGTGGAGGCACCGTATTCCTGGCCACGGTCGCGCAGGCCCTGCCCGATTTCGTCGTCGAGCTCGGTCGGGAACGGGCCGCCGCCGACGCGCGTGGCGTAGGCCTTGGCGATGCCGAGCACGTAGTCGATCGCGTCCGCGCCGACGCCGGTGCCGGCGAACGCGCCGCCGACGGTGGTGTTGGAGCTGGTGACGTAGGGATAGGTGCCGTGGTCGATGTCGAGCAGCGCGCCCTGCGCGCCTTCGAACAGCACCTTCTTGCCCTGCTTGCGCAGGTCGTGGAGGATGCCGGCGACGTCGGATTTCATCGGCTGCACGTACTCGCCGAAGGCCAGCGCCTCGTCATAGGTCTGCTGGAAGTCGACCGCCTCGCCGCCGAGGTATTTCGTCAGCACGAAGTTGTGGTAGTCGAGCGCGGTGCGCAGCAGCTCTTCGAGCTGCTTGGGGTAGTGCAGGTCGGCGATGCGGATGCCGCGGCGCGCGACCTTGTCCTCGTAGGCCGGGCCGATGCCGCGACCGGTGGTGCCGATGGCCTTGCCGCCGGCGGCCTTCTCGCGCGCCTGGTCGAGGGCGATGTGGTACGGCATGATCAGCGGCGTCGCCGGGCTGATCTTCAGCCGCGAGCGCACGTCGACGCCATTGCCTTCGAGCTCGGCGATCTCCTTCTTCAGCGCCGCCGGCGAGAGCACCACGCCGTTGCCGATCAGGCACAGCGCGCCGTCGCGCAGGATGCCGGACGGGATCAGGTGCAGGACGGTCTTCTTGCCGCCGATCACCAGGGTATGGCCGGCGTTGTGGCCGCCCTGGAAACGCACGACCGCGCCGATCTCCTCGGTGAGCAGGTCGACGATCTTGCCCTTGCCCTCGTCGCCCCACTGGGCGCCGAGGACGACTACTGACTGACCCATGGCGGATCACTCCTCTTGCATGCGGCCATCGGGGCCGCTGGATGGGCCGGATCCGGTCCCGTCATGACTGTGCGGATTGCTCCATCGGGGAGCGTTCCGCCACGCCGGGGCCAGACACGGAAAAAGCCGGTGGACCCGTCCTCTCGGAATCGGCCCGTCCGGCTTTTTTGCATTATCCGGGTTTCGGGGGGCTGGGGCCACTCGCCCCCGGGCGACGCCCGCGCCAGCTGTGCGCAGGAGCGCCCCATGGGCGCGACTGGTGCGTCCGGTGCGACGGGATTCCGGTCGCGGGCATGGCCCGCTCCTACCAACGCCCCATGGGCGCGACCGGGCGGCTGTGGGTTTACGGCCCGCGGACGAAATACAGGGCGGCCAAGCCGGCGGCAAGGACGAAGCCGCCGATGCTGCGCAGCTGGCGCTCCGGCAGGGCATGCAGCTGTTCGGCGGCGCGCTTCCAGGTGCCCGGGGCGACGAACAGCATCAACCCCTCCAGCACGGCGACGAGGCAGAGGGCGGCCCAGAGGTCATTCATGGCGGGAAATCACCTGTGGGTCGTGGGCCGCGGGGGCATGGACGGCGCCGCCCCGCTCAGGGGGGCGGCGCGCCGGCGTGGGCGCGGAGCGCCGTCAGCGGTCGCTGCGCAGGAACTGGAGGAAGGGGTCGTTGCGCTCGAGCACGACCACGCCGTTGCCGTCGGCGAACGAGACGCGGTAGGCCTCGAGGCTGCGCTGGAAGGCGTAGAACGCCGGGTCGCGCTGGGCGGCCACGCCGTAGATGCGGGTGGCTTCGGCGTCGCCCTCGCCTCGCAGCTTCTGCGCGTCGCGCTCGGCCTCGGCCACCAGCACGGTGCGCTCGCGGTCGGCCTCGGCGCGGATGATGCGGGCCTGCTCCTCGCCCTCGGCGCGCAGGCGGCTGGCCACCTGGCGGCGTTCGGCGCGCATGCGGTCGTAGACCTGGGCGATGACGTCGCTGTCGGTCGGCAGATCGATCTGCTTGAGGCGGATGTCGATCACTCGCATGCCCAGTGTCTTGGCGGCTTCGTTGATGCCGTTGAGCTGCTTGGCGATGATCTCGGTGCGGTCGCCCGACACCAGCTCGGTCAGCGTGCGCGCATTGATCTCGTTGCGCAGCGAGTCCTTGATGATCGGCGCGAGGCGGTCGTTGGCCACGTCCATCTGGCCGCTGGTGGCGCGGTAGAAGTCGGCGACGTCGCTGATCAGGCCGATCGCGACGAAGTCCACGCTCACGTCCTTGCGCTCGGAGGTGAGGTAGCGCTCGGGCGAGAACTCGGAGGCGTAGAAGCGGCGGTCGAACACGCGCGCGGTTTCGATCAGCGGGATCTTGAAGTGCAGGCCCGGGGCGATGTCGGTGCGGGCGACGCGGCCCAGGTTCAGCACCAGCGCGGTCTGCCCTTCGCGCACGACGTAGACCGAGCCGAGCAGGCCCAGCAGCACGACCACGACGATCGGGGCAATCAGGTTGAGTCTCATCGGGTGCCTCCATCAGCGCGGGCCGCGCGCGTGGGGCGCGGCAGGCTCGAATCCGGGGTGCTGCCGACCGGCGGCGAGATGATCTCCTGCGGCAGCACTGGCGGCTGCGCGCTGTCGGCGCCGGCGCCGGGCTGGGTCATCGGCACGTAGATCAGCTGGCGGCCGTCGCCGCCGACCACCTTGCGGTTGTCGGCCAGCACCTGCTGCACCGTCTCCAGCCACAGGCGCTTGCGGGTGACCTCGGGCGCGCCGCGGTAGGCATCGACCAGCAGGGTGAAGCGCTCGGCGTCACCGGTGGCGCGGGCCACCGAGGCGGTCTTGTAGCCCTCGGCGGTGGTGCGCAGGCGCTGGGCATCACCGCGGGCCTCGGGCACCACGCGGGCGGCGTAGGCGCGGGCTTCGTTGACCAGGCGCTCGTTCATCTGCTGGGCGCTGTTGACCTCGTCGAACGCGGGCTTGACCTCTTCCGGCGGACGCGCGTCCTGCAGGTTGAGCTCGGTCACGACCAGGCCGGTGCGGTAGGCGTCCAGCGAACCCTGCAGCGCGCTCGAAGCGGCCACCGACAGCGGGCCACGGGCGTTGAGCGCGGTGTCGAGGTCGGCGCGGCCGATCTGCTCGCGCACCGCGCTCTGCGCGACCTGCTCGAGCACGCGCACCGCGTTCTGGGTGCCGAACAGGAACAGTTCGGGGTCGCTGACGCGGTACTGCACGTTGAACGAGACGGTGACGATGTTCTCGTCGCGGGTCAGCACCGGCATGGCGTTGCTGAAGGTGCGCACGCTGGTGGCGTCGACCTTGATCACGCTCTCGATCGGCCACGGCAGCTTGAAGTTCGGGCCGGGCTGCATGATCCGCGCGATCTCGCCGAAGCGCAGCACCACGCCGCGCTGCTGTTCGCCGATCAGCACGAAGCAGTTGAAGGCCAGCCACAGCACGAAGGCGATCGCGATCCAGCGCAGCGGGTTGCCGCCGCCACCGCCACCGCCGAACAGGTCGCGCAGGCGGTCACCGATGTCGCCCAGGCCACCACCACCGCTGCTGCGGCGACGCTTGGGCGGCCAGGGGTTGCGGCCGTTGTTGCCGCTGGGGCGCTCGCGCTCGGACGGCCGCTCGTCGTTGTTCTTGCCGGGAATGTTCCAGGCCATGCCTGCTCCAGTTGGGACGCGCCCCCCCTGGGGAACGGCGCTTCGGGATAGCGATTGCGCTGTAGGAGCGCCCCATGGGCGCGACCGGCGGGACGTCGGATCCCGGGTCGCGGGCATGGCCCGCTCCTACAACAGTGGGTTCGTTAGTCTACAGGGTGGAATCGGCCGTGGCCTCCGCCAGCAGCGGACGCAGCGGGTCGCCATCGGCCTGCGCCGCCAGCCGCGCGGCGTCGGCCTCGGACAGGTCGACCCGGATCCGCCAGCCGTGCTCGTCGTGGGATTCGCCGCGCACCGCGTCCAGCGCGTGCAGGCGCGCACGCAGGCGGCCGGCGCCGGGCGGCAGCGCCAGCTCGGCGACGATGCGCCGCTGCGCCAGCCGCTCCGACAGCGCCTCGCGCAGCAGGTCGAGGCCGAGGCCGTCGCGGGCGGAGATCCAGACCCGCTCGCGACCCTCATTGGGCACGTCGCGGCGCGGCAGCGCGCCTTCGATCCGGTCGATCTTGTTGAACACCAGCAGCTGCGGCAGGTCGCCGGCGCCGATCTCGGCCAGCACCGCGTCGACCTGGCGGATGCGCTCCTCGCGCAGCGGGTCGGCGGCGTCGATCACGTGCAGCAGCAGGTCGGCCTCGCGCGCCTCGCTCAGGGTCGAGCGGAAGGCGGCAACCAGCTCGTGCGGCAGGTCGCGGACGAAGCCGACGGTATCGGCCAGCACCATCGGCTGGCCCGACAGGACGATCCGGCGCACGGTCGGGTCGAGCGTGGCGAACAGCTGGTCGGCGGCGTAGGCCTCGGCGCCGGTCAGGGCGTTGAACAGGGTCGACTTGCCGGCGTTGGTGTAGCCGACCAGGGCCACGCGCGGGACCTCGCTGCGCACGCGGGAGCGGCGCATCTGGGTGTGCTGCACCTCGACCTTGGCCAGCCGCTTCTGCAGCATGTCGACGCGCTTCTGCAGCAGCCGGCGGTCGGTCTCGAGCTGGGTTTCACCCGGGCCACGGAGGCCGATCGAACCGCCGCGCTGGCGCTCCAGGTGGGTCCAGCCGCGCACCAGGCGGGTGGCCATGTGCTTGAGCTGGGCCAGTTCGACCTGCAGCTTGCCTTCGTGGCTGCGCGCGCGCTGGGCGAAGATGTCGAGGATCAGGCCGGTGCGGTCGACCACGCGACGCTCCAGCAGCTTCTCCAGGTTGCGCTCCTGGCCGGGGGTCAGCGGGTGGTTGACCAGCACCAGATCGGCGCCGGAGGCGTCGGCGGCGGCCTTCACCTCGTCCAGCTTGCCGCTGCCGATCAGGGTCGCCGGGTTGGGCCGGTCGAGGCGCGCGGTGACCACGGCGGCCACGGTCGCGCCCGCGGAACGGGCGAGCTCGGTGAACTCCTCGAGCTCCGCCTCGTCGGGCGGACCGCCGGCGTGGGGCTGGATCAGCAGCGCATGCTCGCCCTTGCGGGAGCGCTCGAACAGTTGGGTCGGCATCGGATCTCGTGGAATGGCTCGCCATGCGAGATGGAGGCGGCCGCCCCGTTCTTCAACCGCCGGGCGCCGCAGGGGCACCCGGACAACCGGTTCAGGCGGTTTCGGCGACCTCGTCCTCGGCGCCCTCGCCCGCCTGGACCACGCCGCCCCCCGGCCCCACGCGCACGTTGCGCGCCGGCACCACGGTGGAAATGGCGTGCTTGTAGACCATCTGGCTGACCGTATTGCGCAGCAGCACGACGAACTGGTCGAAGGATTCGATGACGCCCTGCAGCTTGATGCCGTTGACCAGGTAGATGGAGACCGGAACGCGTTCGCGCCGAAGCGCATTCAGGAAAGGATCCTGCAAGGACTGCCCCTTGGACATGGTGTTTCCCCAGCTTGGTTATTGTTGTGTCCGGCAGCGGCCGCACGGGCGCCCTGCCGCATCGCCCGACCCGTACTCTTCCCCGACGGCGGCGACCCTTGGATGGTACACAACCGCTGCGCGCTCGCGAGGGGCGAGCGTGACGTGTCTCACGGATTGGTGACACGAAGGGTCACGGCCGGTCGAAAATCTGCCGTCATCCCCGCGAAAGCGGGGATCCATTTTCAAGATCAAGATGGATCCCCGCTTTCGCGGGGATGACGGAACGGTTTTCGCAGGGATGACGGCATGGCTTCGCCGCGGTCCTCGCCCTCACGCCCCGAGAAAGGCGCGGACCGCCGCTCCGGCGGCAGCGCCGCCATCCGTGCCGGGGTCGAACCAGCGTGCGTCGAGCTCGCCGCGCAGCCAGGTCAGCTGGCGCTTGGCGAGCTGGCGGGTGGCGAAGATGGCGCGGTCGCGGAATTGCGCGGCGTCGCTGGCGCCGTCGAGGTGCTCCCAGGCCTGGCGGTAGCCGACGGCGCGGATCGCGGGCAGATCGAGCGGCGCCGGGTGCGCCTGCAGCGGCGGCAGCGCGCGCAGGCGGCGCACTTCGTCGAGGAAGTCGGCGGCGAGCATGGCGTCGAAGCGTGCGGCGATGCGCTCGTGGAGCACGGCGCGATCGCCCGGCGCGACGACGAGCTTGAGCACTTTCACCGGCAGGCGTGGCGCGGTCGGCGGTTCGCGCTGCCAGTCGCTGATCGCGCGGCCGCTGAGGCGGAACACCTCCAGCGCGCGCTGGATGCGCTGCGGGTCGCCGGGCTGGATCCTCGCCGCCGCCGCGGGGTCGATCGCGGCCAGCTCGGCGTGCATCGCCGGCCAGCCGCGCGCGCCGGCCTCGGCCGCGATCGCGGCGCGCATCGCCGGATCGGCCTCCGGCATCGGCGACAGGCCACGCAGCAGGGCGTGGAAATACAGTCCGGTACCGCCGGCGAGGATCGGCAGGCGCCCGCGCGCGAGGATGTCGTCGATCGCGCGCCGGGCATCGACGGCGAACTCCGCCGCCGAATACGTCTGCCACGGATCGCGCAGGTCGAGCAGGTGGTGCGGCGCGCGCGCGCGTTCGCTGGCGTCGGGCTTGGCCGAGCCGATGTCGAGGCCGCGGTAGACCAACGCCGAATCGACGCTGACGATCTCGCCGCCGAAGCGCTCGGCCCAGTCCAGCGACAGCGCGGTCTTGCCCGAGGCGGTCGGGCCCATCAGGGCGATGGCGGGCGGGCGGGTGTCGGCGGGCATCGATGCATTATGTCGGCCACAGCCGTGTGGGAGCGACCTTGGTCGCGATGGCTTTGGCGCTGGCAATCTGCCGCGCTCCACTAGGGGAACCTCTGAACAACTGTCATTTCGAGCGCAGCGAGAAATCTACGTCGCTGATTTGTCGAGATTTCTCGCTGCGCTCGAAATGACAATCCCTACTTGTTCAGAGGATCCCTAGGCTCTTTCCGGACCAGGTGCAAAGGCATCGCGACCAAGGTCGCTCCCACTGTCGCTTCCACTGTCGACCCCACTGCCGGATCCCGCGCGTTCATTCCCCGCGACCACCACGGGAGTCCCGCCATGCAACGCCATGTCCTCGCCACCGCCCTGCTCGCCGCCATCGTCCTGTCCGCCTGCACCAGTGCACCCGACGGGCGCGAGGCATACACCGCCAATGACACCCGCGACCAGATGTCGCCTGCGGCCCCGCCACCGCCCGTCGAGCCGCAGGTCGTCAGCGGCATCGCGCAGGCGAAGCTGCTTGCGGCCACTCGCACCCGCGCCGAGGAATCGCGCATGGCCTACGCCCCCGCGCCGGCGTCGATCGCCTACGACATGGCCGCGCCGCCGCCCATCTACACGCAGCCGGCCAACACCGAGAACTACGCCGAACGCAGCGACAATCCGGTGCAGCGCGTCGCCGAGCAGCCGGTGTCGACCTTCTCGGTCGACGTCGACACCGGCAGCTACAGCAACGTGCGCCGCATGATCCGCCAGGGCGTTCGCCCGCCGGCGGACGCGGTGCGCGCCGAGGAGTTCATCAACTACTTCGACTACGGCCATCCCGGCCCGGCGTCGCTGGCCACGCCGTTCCGGGCCACGGTCGAGGTCGCGCCGGCGCCGTGGAACGCGCAGCGGCACCTGCTGATGGTCGGCATCAAGGGTTTTGACGTGCCCAAGGCACAGCTGCCGCCGGCCAACCTGGTGTTCCTGCTCGACACCTCCGGCTCGATGAACTCGCCCGACAAGCTGCCGCTGCTCAAGCAGGCGTTCTCCGAACTGACGCGGCAGCTGCGCGCGCAGGACCGCGTCAGCATCGTCGTCTACGCCGGCTCCGCGGGCCTGGTGCTGCCGCCGACCGCTGGCGACCGCAAGGACGAGATCCTCGCCGCGCTCGACCGGCTGCAGGCCGGCGGCAGCACCAACGGCGGCGACGGCATCCGCCTGGCCTATGCGATGGCGAAGCGCGCCTTCGTCAAGGACGGCGTCAACCGGGTGATCCTCGCCACCGACGGCGACTTCAACGTCGGCACGGTCGACGGCGGCTCGCTGGAGACGATGGTCGCCGACCAGCGCAAGTCCGGCATCGCGCTGACCACGCTCGGCTTCGGCACCGGCAATTACAACGACCACCTCGCCGAGCGCCTGGCCGACGCCGGCGACGGCAACCACGCCTATATCGACACCCTGCAGGAGGCGCGCAAGGTGCTGGTCGAGGAAATGTCCTCGACCCTGCTCACCATCGCCCAGAACGTGAAGATCCAGCTCGAGTTCAACCCGGCGCTGGTCGCCGAGTACCGGCTGATCGGCTACGAGAACCGGATGCTGGCGCGCGAGGATTTCGCCAACGACCACGTCGACGCCGGCGACATCGGCGCCGGCCACGAGGTCACCGCGCTGTACGAGATCGCGCTGGTGGGTTCGGGCGCGGAGCGACTGCCGCCGCTGCGCTACGGCGCGCAGGCCACGACCGCGGATGCGCGCGACACGAACGAACTCGCGCACCTGCGCCTGCGCTACAAGCGCCCGGGCGAAAGCGCGAGCCGGCTGATCGAAACCCCGGTCCTGCGCAGCGCGATCACGCAACAGCCGGGTGAATCGATGCGCTTCGCCGCGACCGTCGCCGCCTGGGCGGACGCCCTGCGCGGCGGCGAGCACCTCGACCGCTGGAACTGGAGCGCGATCTCCGACAGCGCGCGTGCCGCCCAGGGCCACGACCGCTGGAAGCTGCGCGCGGAGTTCACCGATCTGGTGGAGGCGTCGCGGACGCTGGTCGCCGACGACGGGGCGGCGGTCAGCCGGATTGCGCGTTGAGCGTGGCCGGCCGGCCCGTGGTCGCCGCCGCGGGCCGGCCGAACAGGAACCCCTGCCCGTAGACGCAGCCGAGGCTGTCAAGCAGCGCCCGCTGCTGCTCGGTCTCGACGCCCTCGCCGATGGCGTCGATGCCGAGCGTGCCGGCCAGCGCCAGGATCGCGCGCACCAGCGCCAGGCTCTCGGCATGGGTTTCGCCGTTGAGGCCGGCGATGAAGCTCTGGTCGATCTTCAGCGCCTGGATCGGGAAGCGGTGCAGGTAGGACAGCGCCGAGAAACCGGTGCCGAAGTCGTCCAGCAGGGCCAGCACGCCCCGGCTGCGCAGGGTATTGAGGATGCGCGCGGCGCGCGGCGCGTCGTCAAGCAGCGCGCCTTCGGTGATCTCGATCCGCAGCCGGTGCGGATCGACGCCGGCTTCCTCCGCGGTCCGCAGCAGGCGCTCGCCGAAGTCGTCGGCATGGAAGTGCCGCGGCGACACGTTGATCGACACATAGCCATCGGGATGGCGCGCCATCCATGCCACCACGCGCCGGTACAGCAGCCAGTCGACCTGTTCGATCAGCCCGCTGTCCTCGCACACGCCGATGAACTCCGCCGGCGGCAGCGGACCGTGCAGCTCATGCTGCCAGCGCAGCAGCGCCTCGTGCCCGACCACGGTGCCATCGGACAGGCGCACGATCGGCTGGAACCAGGGCTCGAATGCGTCGCGCTGGATCGCGCGGCGCAGGTCGGCCTCGAGGTCGAGCAGGCGCATCGCCTCGGCGCGCATGTGGTCGTCGAACACCTCGCTGCGGTCTCGCCCGCGGGCCTTGGCGCGATACATCGCCGCGTCGGCGTCGCGCAACAGCTCGTCGGCGTGGCGGTAGTGCGGCTGCCACAGCGTGATGCCGATGCTGGCCGATGGGAACAGCTCGCGCCCCGCGACCCACATCGATCGCCCCAGCTTGCGCAGGATGCGCGCGGCGACGGTCTCGGCCATGGCGACGTCGACCACCGATTCGAGCACGATCGCGAACTCGTCCCCGCCCAGGCGCGCGACCGTGTCGTCGACGCCGGTCACCGCGCGGATGCGGCGCCCGACCTCGATCAGCATGGCGTCGCCCGCGGCGTGGCCCATCGAGTCGTTGATCAGCTTGAAGCGGTCGAGGTCGAGGAACAGCACCGCGAACGGCGGCCGGCCCGGCTCGTACATCTGCATGATCATGCTGTCGAGCCGGTCGAGCAGGAACACGCGGTTGGGCAGGCCGGTGAGGTGGTCGTGGCGCGCCTGGTGGGTCAGGCGCTGCTGCGCGCGCACGCGCTCGCCGATCTGCGCGCGCAACTCGCGGTTGGCCTGCTCCAGCTCGCGCGTGCGCGCCTCGACCCGGAACTCCAGCTCGGCGTGCGTCGCCTTGAGCGATTCCTGCGCGCGCTTGCGCGCGAGCGCACCGTCGACGTGGTAGGCGACGAAGGTCAGCAGTTCCTGGTCGGCCAGCGTGAAGCTGATCTCCTCGCTGTAGCTCTGCACCGCGATGACGCCGATCGTCGCACCGTCGCGGCTCAGCGGCACGCCAAGCCAGCAGTGCGCCTGCGCGCCATGCCCATGCACCAGGTCCGCCGACTCCAGTCGCGCCATGCTGTTGCGGTCCACCAGCAGCGGCTGGCCGCTGCGGATGACGTACTCGGTCAGGCCCGTGCCCAAGTGCCGTGGCCGCCGCACCGGGTCGCGCTCGTCGACCGAATACGGGAACTCCAGCCGGCTGCCATCCTCCGTCAGCAGCGCGATGTAGAAATTCCGCGCGAACAGCAGTTCGCCGATGACGCCATGCACATCGGCGTAGAAGCGTTCGATGGTGCCCGCGGTGGTCGACAGCTCGCTGATCCGGAACAGCGCGCGCTGCAGCCGCTCGGCGTGCTCGCGCTCGACGATCTCCGCCTCCAGCACCCAGTTGGCGTGCTGCAGCTCGCGCGTGCGCTCGCCCACCCGCCGCTCCAGCTCATCCTGCGCAGACTTGCGGTCGAGCGCGGTGAGGACGTGCTGGGCGACGAACTCCAGCAACGCGCGGTCCTCGTGCGTGTAGCGCTGCGGCTGGTCGTAGCTCTGCATCACCAGCGCGCCGCTGACATGGCCTTCCCGGCGCATCGGCACGCCCAGCCAGTCGGCACTGTCGGGGC
The DNA here is from genome assembly GCA_035444805.1 of Luteimonas sp. Classification (GTDB taxonomy): domain Bacteria; phylum Pseudomonadota; class Gammaproteobacteria; order Xanthomonadales; family Xanthomonadaceae; genus Luteimonas. Next base: position 72,586 of record DAOMPM010000004.1, read on the forward strand.
CGTGCGCGGGATCCTGGCCGACGCCGAGGTGGCGCCGTATCCGCGCGGAGGGACCGAGCATCGGCTGGCCGTGGCGCAGCATCGCCACGGTCAGGCTGGTCGGCATCTCGGCGACCGGGATCTCCTCCTCCGGATCGGCCACCCAGGGATCGCGCTGGTCGACGAAGTACAGGAAGCGGAGCGTCTCGCGGACGTCGTCGTAGCGGACGATGTAGAAGTTCTCGGCCGGCATCAGCGTGCCGACGATGGCGTGGATGCGCGCCAGCATCTCCTGCATGTCGAGATTCGCGCCGGACAGGTCGGCGATCTCGTACAGCGCCTGGCGCAGTCGCTCGGACTTGCGCAGCTCCTCGATGCGCGACTCGGCCCGCGCGCTGGCGAAGGTGGCGTCGATGGTGCTGCGCGCCAGCGCGAGCCAGCCATCGCGCAGCGCGTGCGGGAGCTCCCGGCCCGGCTGCGCGACCATCGCCACGCGGGTGGCGTCCGCGGTCCAGCAGGCGCTGACATCATGGTCGCCCGCTTTCGGCGTGCGCCCGGCCAGCATGCCTTCCACCGCTTCGGCGTGGGCAGGCGAGGCCTGCCTGCTCAGCGACACCGTCGTCCCCAGCTGCGGATCGTCCCAGCCGACCGCCACGATCGAGCCCGCCGGCAGGGTGCTCGCCAGCAGCTGGGCCAGGCCCGCCGGCCCCGCCTGCGCGGCAAGACCCGCCGGGCCGGCCTGTTCGGCAGCCTGGACGTTCACGGCGACGGTCTCTCCATCACGAAAGCATAACGGGATTCAGGCTCGACACCGGCAACCCCACGACGCCCCTCCGGCCGTTCCCCTGTCCATGTCGATCCCACTCGCCCATAGGCGGCACCCGCCGCGGCGGCCACACCCGCAGGCCGGCTTCACGCGGATCGGGGCAGGGCTTAACCTGCTGCCAGTGAACGAAGCCGTCCCCGCCAGCCCGCCCGACCCCAGCGACGAAGCGCTGATGCTCGCCTATGCGGCCGGCGACGTGGCGGCGTTCGAGGTGCTGTACGGCCGCCACCGGCTGCGCCTGTACCGCTACCTGCTGCGCCACCTGCGCGACGGCGCGCTGGCCGACGAGCTGTTCCAGGACGTCTGGCAGAAGCTGATCGCCGCGCGCGCGGGCTGGGTGCCGGACGCGGCGTTTGCGACCTGGCTGTACCGGATCGCGCACAACCGGCTGGCCGACCACTGGCGCGCACTGCAGCACCGGCCCGCGGCACCGGCCGACGCCGACGAGCGCACCGAGCGCGTGCCCGATCCGGACACGCCCGAGCGCCAGCTGTCGCAGTTCGAACAGCGCCGCCAGCTGCAGCTGGCGCTGGACGAACTGCCGCCGGAGCAGCGCGAGGTGGTCCTGCTTCGGCTGGAGCAGGAACTGACGCTGGAGGAGATCGGCGAAGTGACCGGCGTCGGCCGGGAGACGGTGAAATCGCGCCTGCGCTATGCGATGGACAAGCTGCGCGCGCGCCTGGGAACGGCGGTGGAATCATGAGCCAGCGCGAGCACACGCCACTGACGCCGGAAGAACGCGAACTCGCGCAGACCCTGTCGCGACTGGACGCACAGGCGGCGCCGTCGTCCGAGCTTGACGCGCGAATCCTCGCCGCCGCGCAGGCCGCGGTCGAGTCGCCCGCAGCCGCGACCGCGCGCGCGCCGCGACGGACGCGCAGGCGCTGGCCTGTGGGGCTGGGCGTGGCCGCCTCGCTGCTGGTCGCGGTCGGCATCGCCTGGCAGCTGCGGCCGCTGCCGGACACGCAGGTACTGCCGACACCGACCGAAAGCGTGACGCTTCCCTACGAGACCGCGGCCGAAGTCGCGCCGGCTGCGGTGGAGCTGCTGCGGACCGCGCCCTCGGCAACTTCGCGCGACGAAGCCGCGGTCGCAGCGCCAGCGCTCGCCTCGACGCCGACGCCGGCGCCGGAAGAGCCAGAGCCCCAGGTGCGCGACGAACGGAAGCGCCAGCAGGCCGCAGAGTTCGCCGCTGCCGAGGCCGCGCGGCAACAGGCCGGCGCACGCGAGGCCGAGGAGCAGGCAGTGGCCGCGCAGCGCGCGGACGTACCCGCCACGGTCGCCGCGCCGTCGACGCGGGACGGGCTGGAGCGCACGGTCGCCGACCAGCCGCCCCTGTCGCCCCCGCCCCCGCCGGCACCCGCGCCGGCGCCGCTCGCCGCGGAGCCTGCCTTCGTACCGCCGCCGCCCGCCGCCGCGGTGCCCGAGACAGTGGGCAAGGCGACCCGCGAGGAACGCAGGGCGCTGGCCGCCCCAGCCGCGGCGCCCGCTTCGACGCCGCCGTCGACCGATGCGGCCAGCGGGCGAATGTTGTCCGCGGACGCCGTCGGCGGCCGGACCGAGCGCAGCATCACGCTCGACTCCCGGGTCGAACCGCCGCCAATCGAGATCGACGCGTTCGCCGACCAGCCGCTCGACGACCAGCCGCCGGCCTCGGCCGATTCGCCGGAAGTGCGCGAGCACTGGCTGCAGCGCATCCGCGAACTGCGCGACGCGGGCGAACTCGAGGCCGCGCGCGACAGCCTGCGCGAATTCGTGCGTCGGCATCCGCAGGCGGAGGTGCCCGCCGACCTGCATCCGCTGCTGGCCGGCGGATGAGCCTGGACACGCTGGCCGCGCCCGCGAGCCACGGCCTCGACGTCCGCCACAGCCGCTTCCTCGCGAACGCGGCGCCGGTTGCGTCGGCGGACGAGGCGGCCGCCTTCATCCGCGAAGTCTCGGTCGCCGACGCCACCCACAACTGCTGGGCCTGGCGCCTGGGCGGCGACTACCGCAGCAGCGACGACGGCGAGCCGGCCGGCACCGCCGGACGCCCGATCCTCGCCGCGATCGACGGCCAGGGCTATGACCGGATCGCGGTGGTGGTGACGCGCTGGTTCGGCGGCATCAAGCTCGGCGCCGGCGGCCTGGTGCGCGCCTACGGCGGCGCCGCGGCCGAATGCCTGCGCCTGGCCGAACGCCTGCCGCTGGTCGAGACCGCGACCCTCGCCGTGCACGTCCCCTTCGAGGACCTGTCCACCCTGCACCACCTGCTGCCCACGTTCTCGGCCGGCAAGCTCGCCGAAACATTCGACGCCGGCGGCGCACGAATCGTGTTGGAATTGCCCGCCGATGCCGTCGCCGACTTGAAAACCCGGCTGCGCGACGCCACCCGTGACCGGGCACGTTTCGACCACGAAGGCGAAAGCAGAAGCTGATGGCGTTCTCCCGCAACCGGCGCAGTGGCGCCCGCGACACCGCTCCGGCCACGCCGGACGCCAAGGCCCCGATCGGCTCGCTGCGCACGCTGTGGCCCTTCGTCATGCGCCAGAAGCCGTTGTTCATCGCCTGGCTGCTGGCGCTGGCGGCCTCCTCCACCGCCACCCTGAGCCTGCCGGTCGCGGTGCGCCACGTCATCGACAGCGGCTTCAGCAGCGGCAGCAACATCGACGCGACCTTCGCCCTGGTGCTGCTGGTCGCGCTGGCGCTGGCGTTCTTCACCGCGGCGCGCTTCTTCTTCGTCTCCCTGCTCGGCGAACGCGTGGTCGCCGACCTGCGCAACCGCCTCTACGGCCACCTGGTCGGCCTCGACCAGGCCTTCTTCGAGCGCAACCGCAGCGGCGAGCTGATCTCGCGCCTCAGCGCCGACACCGAGCTGCTGCGCAGCGTGATCGGCTCGACCATGTCGGTGGCCCTGCGCAGCGTGGTGACGACGCTGGGCAGCGTGGTGATGCTGGTGGTCACCGCGCCGAAGCTGGCGGTGTGGGCGCTGGTCGGCATCCCGCTGTTCGTGCTGCCGCTGGTGCTGGGCGGGCGCCGGCTGCAGAAGATCTCGCGCCAGGCCCAGGACCGCGTCGCCGACGCCAACTCGCTCGCCGCCGAATCGCTGGGCGCGATCCGCACCGTGCAGGCGCACGCGCGCGAGGACTACGAGCGCACGCGCTTCTCCGACGCGGTGGCGCTGTCGGTCGCCACTGCGCGCCGCCGCATCGGCGTGCAGTCGCTGGTCACGGCAGTGGCGATCAGCCTGGTGTTCGGCGCGGTGATCGTGGTGCTGTGGCTGGGCGCGCACGACGTGATCCGCGGCGAGATGACCGCCGGCACGCTCGGCCAGTTCGTGCTCTACGCCCTGCTCGGCGCGGGCTCGGTGGGCGCGCTGGCGGAAGTGTGGAACGAACTGCAGCGCGCGGCCGGCGGCATGGGCCGGATCGGCGAACTGCTGGAGGAGCGCAGCGACATCGTCGCCCCCGCGCAGCCGGCCGTGCTGCCGACGCCGCTGCGCGGCGAACTGCGCTTCGATGCGGTGTCCTTCCACTATCCCTCGCGCCCGGACGCGCCGGCGCTGCACGAGTTCGAGCTGCAGGTCGCGCCCGGCGAGACCGTGGCCCTGGTCGGCCCCTCGGGCGCCGGCAAGAGCACCGTATTCGCGATGCTGCTGCGCTTCCACGATCCGCAGTCGGGACGCATCGCGGTCGACGGCGTCGACATCGCCACGCTCGACCCGGTCGCGCTGCGCGAATCGATCGCCCTGGTGCCGCAGCAGCCGGCGATCTTCGCCGCCAGCGCGCGCGACAACATCCGCTACGGCCGGCTCGGCGCGAACGATGGCGACGTCGAAGGCGCCGCACGCGCGGCAGAAGCCCACGACTTCATCGCCGCCCTGCCCGCCGGCTACGACGAACAGCTCGGCGAACGCGGCGCGCGCCTGTCCGGCGGCCAGCAGCAGCGCATCGCCATCGCCCGCGCCCTGCTCAAGGACGCCCCGGTGCTGCTGCTCGACGAAGCCACCTCCGCGCTCGACGCGCAGAGCGAACGCGCGGTGCAGATCGCGCTGGAGCACCTGATGGAGGGCCGCACCACCCTGGTCATCGCCCACCGCCTCGCCACCATCCTCAAGGCTGACCGCATCGTGGTGATGGACCAGGGCCGCATCGTCGCCCAGGGCACGCACGAAGAACTCCTCGCACAGGACGGCCTCTACGCGGAGCTGGCGCGGCTGCAGTTCATCGACTGAGCCCACACTCGCGAACCGACGGACGGCAGGCCGGCCTGTCCGAAGCCCGCGTGGCGTCGCGTTGTCTGTTGTGCGACCGGGTCAGACGACCCCGCGCGCATCTCCATGGTGCAGGGGAACCCCGGACTGGCGCAGGCATTGCCCGCCAGACGCATGCGCGACCCGCCTCTCCGGTTGCGGCACCGCACCAGCGGTCGCCCCACCCATTTGGAGCAGACCCCCATGCGCCCCACGAAGAAGTCATTCAACGAAATCAAGTCCAGGGTCGTCAGCGACCTGTCATGGTCGGCTTCCCGCCGCCAGAACGTCTACATCGACAATCGCGTCATCACGCGTGGCAAGCCCATCCTCGCCTACAACCGCAAGATCGAGATCGACCGCGATTCGGTGATGGTGTTCGTCGACGAGGCGCCGCAGCTCAACTGGGCGCATCCGTGCCGCTACCTGCTGCACGACGCCTCGACCGGCGAGCTGTACCGCGAAGTGAGGGAGCAGTTCCCCCCCTACATGATCGAGCCCGCGCCCAAGACCTACGAACTGTTCCACGCACCGGTGAGGACCGTCGATGTCGAACGCTACTACCCGATCCTGCCACCCTTGCGCTGCCCGATTCGCTGGACCCGAGGCCGCAGGCACGCAGTGCTGTTCTCCGGCGCCTCGAACAACCGCCATACCAACGACCTCGAGTTCCTCTACCGCACGCTGCGCGACATCTATGGCTTCCGTGCCTCCGACATCCACGTGCTGAACTACGATGGCGGCATCAACTACAGCGGCAGCCCGCAACCCGCGACCGCATGGCCCGGCGACGGGACCGCGTACCGCATGCCGGTCCACGGAAAGGGTACCAAGGCCGACCTGGACAAGGTCCTCGACGGCCTGAAGAAGACCCTCGGCAAGGACGACCTGCTTCTGATCCACACCAACAACCACGGCGCGCACAATGGCACCGAGTCGTACATGTGCACGCACAGCGGCGTCGACTACACGGCTTCGGCCTTCGCGGCCAAGCTCGCCACGCTGCCGAAGATCAACTGCCTGATGGTGATGATGGAGCAGTGCAATTCCGGCGGATTCAACGCTCCGATCATCGCCAATTCGCCGGCGGCGCTCACGACCGTATCCTCGGCCTGCGAGGAATTGCGCAGTTCCATTGGCGGCCCGCAGTTCGATCCGTTCGCCCGCGACTGGATCTCGGCAATGGCCGGACACGACCCCTACGGCGCCTCCCTGGCCTCCAATCCCGACGTCAACCTGTCCGGCCGCGTCTCCGCACGCGAGGCCCACAACTATGCGGAGTCGATCAAGGACCCGTATGACACCCCGGTCTACAGCACATCCTCCGCCGCGGCCAGCGCCACCCACCTTGGCCTGCGGTACTGGGTGATCTGGCCAATCTACTGCCGCCTGCTGGTCGAACTGCTGCGGCCGTACTATCTGCGCAGGCCGATCCCGGAATTCCATGAAATGGTGAACGACAGGCTCGTCCCGCAATTGCAGCAGATCGAGGCCAAGCTGGAAGGCAGCGACCTGAAGCAGGAGCAACAGTTGCGTGAAGCCCTGTCCGGGCTCATTCGCAATACCATGGGCAAGCCGTGAGCATCGACGACCAGGAACTGATGCGGCGGGTCCGCGAAGCGGTGCCCGCCGACAGGTTGTCCGGTGCCATCGTCTATGGCGGTGTGTCGCCGCTGGAAGCCGGCGCGCGCTTTGCCGCGGGCGATGTCGACCTGATCGCGCCGTGGCCGGCGCTCGTCGTTTTCGTCGACCCGCACCCGCAGGCGAACTGGGGGCATGACTGCCTTTACCTGCTCATGCGTCGGGACGGCCGCGAACACTTGCAGGCACCGGCAAGCCTGCCGCCCTTCCTGAAGCAGGACCAGCCACGCTTCCGGCTGCTGTGGAAAGCGGCCACGGTGCCGGACTGGGCGATTGCCAACGGTGCGGATCGAGGATCACCGCCAGAAAACTGACTGGATGGCACGCGACCGCCCGCTCCGGTCGCGCGCCAAGCCCGGTTGAGCTGGTGCAGCAGCAGCGCCTTGCCCTAACCGAACGACCCTGCCCGCTCGATCAGCAGGCCGAAGTCGGTCGCGGCCGGCAGGGTGCCGAACGCCAGTCCATGCCTGCCGCCGAGCCGGCTGCGGCAGAACGTCGCGGCCAGCGGGTTGCGTGCGCGCAGCAGCACCGAGGCCTGCAGCAGCAGCGACATGCGTTCAACCAGGTGGCGCGCGCCCGCTTCAGGCGTGTCCGCGGACAGCGCGTCGCGCAACGTTGCGAGCGCGGCATCGAAGTCGTCGTCGACGCCGCTGGCGGCATTGAGCTCCGCCAGCAGCGCCGCACCCGTCTCCGGCTCGCGCGCCAGCGCGCGCAGCACGTCCAGGCACTGGATGTTGCCGC
>DAOMPM010000005.1:0-67629 GCA_035444805.1 Luteimonas sp.
GCGCAACGCGCGCGAGTGGGCCGCGTTCTGGCAACCGCGCCCGGACCGGCCCTGGGCGCTGCGCCATGAAGTGCTGCCAGGTGGCACCCACGCGGCCAGCATCGGCGAGGTTTATCGCCAGACCATGACCTGGTTGTTCCGCGAAGAAATCGAGGCGGCACGCGCGGCGGCATCGCCGGATTGATACCCCTACGTGCCCTGTAGGAGCGGGCCATGCCCGCGACCGCGCCGCGAAACACTGGACGACGCGACCCGATTGAACGCGTCGCCGCGCGCGAAGCGGGCAAACAAGGTCGTCGTCCCTGCTTCGCATCGCGACCCGGTCGCGGGCATGGCCCGCTCCTACTCATTCCCTGTTCTTGAGGGCGCCCGGCCTGCCTGGGCAGAGCTTTGGCGCCCTGTCCGCGCCCGACCGCCATTGCCGTTGTCCTGCTGCATGCAACTGGCGCAAGACCGGCACGCGCGGCTGCAGCGATCGTTCCGCCGGTCTGCGTCTTGAACGTCGCGGGCCGGTGTAACGGAAGGCCAGGGACCCCCCACCATGCCTGCCAGCCATCAGGATGCCGAACTCGTCGTCGCCGCGGGACTGCTGGAGGCCCTGTACTCGCCGTACGCGTGGACCCCGGAGACGGCGACGGCGCACCTGCGCGAACTGCTGTCGCCAGCAGCCCTGTGGTGGTCCGGGCCGATGCCGCCTTTGCAGGTCGAGGACTTCACCCAGTCCCGGCGCGGTCCGCCTCCGCGCTGGTGCGAACCGGATCCGGCAACACTCGATGCGGTGGCCGACATCGTGCTCGCCGCCTGGCGGGAGGCCCTGCCGCCGGCCAACGACTCGGGCTGGGGGCCTCCGGTGCTGCGCCTCGAAGTCGGCAGCGTGGAGGATGCGCAGCGGCTCGCCGGACTCGGCACCGTCGGCGGCTACCTGATCACCCCCTCGATCCATCGCGGAACGAGCTGGCGGTTCTCATGGCGTTGGCCGATGCGGATCGGGGTGGTCGATGGCCCGCCTGGCGAGCGCTGGCGTCGCGCCCTGGAACGTTCGCCGTACGCGACCCTGTACGAGGTCAGCGTCCTGCGCCCCACGGGCGACGGGCAACTGAACACCGAGGTGCCGTCGGGCACCGACGAGCTGCTGGACATCGTCTTCGTCGAAGCCGGGACATCGCCCGCCGCGCAGAACGCCACCTGCGTCGTGCTGCTGGGCGAGGACACGTCCCCGGCCGAACGCGTGCTGCAGGGCCTGTCCGATTATCGGCATGCCGCCATCGTGATCGGCGCGGCGTCCTCCGATCCAGAATGGTTCCAGGAGGCCGTCCGCGGGATGTCGCACGACCTGCCGATCGATGTCGCAATGCGGCTCGCGTCGCCGACCTCGCTCATCGCCGCCGACACGGGCCTGCTGCCGCTGACCGCGGTCAGGCAATGGAGCCTGGAGCTGGTACGCCAGCTCCGTGGGCAGACCGACGGCGACCCGGTCGTACGCGGCGGCACGGTCGAGGGCCGACTGCACAGCATCGCCCTTGAGGGCCATTTCGACCGCGAAAGCGGTGGCGCCGAACAGCTGGCCGGCGCAGTACAATCCCTGGCGGGCAAGGGTTACGACACCGCGCTCACGTTCCACATGGCCATGGCGGGCGCGCCACCGCCGGAATCACTCGCACCAGAACCCGCACCCGAAAGCGCCCCTGCCGCGACGCCGCCGCGGCGCCTGATCGCCGATGCATGGGCCAGGGGCAAGGTCCGCCGCAAAACGCTGCTGCCGGATACCGAACACGAGCTGCGCGTGCGCATCGACGTTCCGGCCAAGGACGAAACTGCCGCGCAGCTGGCGTTCCCCGAACACGAGCTGCCCGCGAACGCCAGCGTGGAGCTGATGGTCGATGTCACCAGCGCGGCGCTCGGCCTGCACGAACGGCGGCCGATCGTGCTCTCCACCGCGGATCGTTCGGCCGCAAGCACGATCGCGCTGTTCAAGTTCCAGGCGCCGGGCGAAGGCACCGTGGCCGACATCAAGATCCTGGTGACGCACCAGGAACGGCCGCTGCAGGAAGCGCACTACGTCGCCACCGTGCGCCGCCGCGCCGTCCGCGGTGACCTCGCAAGGCTGACCGCGGTCGCGCTGTCGAGCGCCCCCGAGCCGAGCGTCGACGCAACGCCTGCGCAGTTGTCGCTGGAGATCAACGGCGCGAACCTCGAGCGATCTGGCTCGCGCGACGCCATCAACCTGCCCCAGCTGCAACCTCTCCTCGACAACATCGAACAGCGTGCGTCACGCGTGCTCGCCAGCGAGGACGCGCCCGCGTCACTCGACGACGACGACGCCATCGAGCTGCTGGTGCAGCTGGCCCGGCTGGGTTCCAGGCTCAAGGCATCCCTGGATCCGCTGCAGATCGACGACGCCAGGACCATCTCGCTGCTGGTCGACGCCACCACGGCGATCCTGCCGCTGGAGCTGGTGTACGACGCACCGGCCCCTTCCGCCGGCGCGAAGCTGTGCGAACACCGCACGGGCGGCCGCATGGCGGGCAAGCCCGAAGCCTGCCCCGATGCCGGCAAGGGCGTGGTCTGCCCGTACGCGTTCTGGGGCCAGCAGCGCGTAATCGCGCGCACCCTGCGCCTGCGCCGTGCCCCACCGCGACGCGCGGCACCGAAACCGCTGGACCTGCGCCCGGTGCTGTACGCGGCGGTCAAGCACGCGGATGCCGGCGCGCCGGCGAACCGCAAGCCTTCCGACCTGCTCGAGCAGGAGCTGAAGGACATCGTGGGCACGACCGGGCTGAAACGCGTCAACGACTGGGACGACTGGAGCGCGCAGGTGCGCGAACGCAATCCGCAGCTGCTGGTGCTGCTCGGCCACACCGAAAGCCTCGACGGCGAAACCGGCCTGGAGATCGGCGACGGCTCGTGGCTGTACGACCCGGACGTCGATGCCACCCACCTGCGCGACGCGGACGCCCCAGCGCCGCTGGTGATCCTGCTGGCCTGTTCCACCGCCGTGCCGCGCAACGTCTTCGGTGGCCTGCCGGCGGCGTTCACCGGCAATGGCGCGGCCGCGGTGGTGGCCACGCTCTCCAAACTGACCGGTCCACATGGCGCGCACGCCGCCGCCGCCGTGGTCAAGGCCGTGTTCGACAGCAGCACCAGCGCGACCAGGCTCGGCATGGCGATGACGGCTGTGCGCCGCCGCCTCGTCGACGACGGTCTCCTGGTCGGCCTGCTGCTGGTGTCGCACGGCGAAATCGACCTGCCCCTGGGCACCTGACGGAGACACGCACATGCTCGCGGTCGAAATGCTGCCCGGTGGCCACGGCGACGCGCTGGTGGTGGAGTACGGCTCCGGCACGCGCCTGCGCCGGCTCCTGATCGACGCGGGAACCGCGCATTCGTACGAGGCGGTCCGCAAGCGACTGCTCGAACGACGCGATCAGAAGTACGAAGCCTTCGTCGTCACCCACATCGACGAGGACCACATCGGTGGCGCCGTGCACCTGCTCAACGATCCCGACCTGCGGCATCGCATCGACCATGTCTGGTTCAACGGCTACGTGCACAGCGAGCGCGGCGGCAACGTGCTGGGGCCGCTCGACGGCGAGCGCCTGACCCGCGCGATCGCCGATGGCGGCTACCGGTGGAACGCGCCCTTCCCCGACCGCGTGTCGCCGAAGGTCGGCGGCCCGATCGTGGTGCCCTCGAAAGGCGACCTGCCGACGTTCCAGCTCGCCGGCGACGCCACGCTGACCCTGCTGTCGCCGTCGGGTCCCAAGCTCAAGCGGATGGCCAAGCTGTGGGAGAAGGTCGTCATCGCCGCGGGACTGGTCCCGGGCAAGGGTACGGACAAGCCGGCGCGCGCGCCGAAGTCCTGGGACAAGCAGATCGAGGATCTGCCCGCGATCCTCTCGAAGGCGCAGCTGGCGAAGCTGGCAGCCGCGACCGGCACCGATTCGTCCGCCGCGAACGGATCCAGCATCGCCTTCATCCTCGAACACGACGGCGTGCGCGCCCTGCTCGCCGCCGACGCACATCCGACGACCCTGGTCAGCGCGCTGCGGCGCTACGGGCGCATGAAGGGCGAGGAGCGGGTGCGCATCGACATCTGCAAGCTGCCGCACCACGGCAGCCGCGCGAACGTGACCACGGCGCTGATCGAGGCGATCGACGCCTCGTGCTACCTGGTGTCTTCCGATGGCCGGACCTTCGGCCATCCGGACGACGCGGCGCTGGCGCGTGTGCTGTGTGCGTCGGCATCGCCGGCGCGGATCTACTGCAACTACGACTCCGAGCGGACGCGCAGCTGGATCAAGCGCGCGAAAGCCGCGGGCGCGGAGGTCATCGTGCCGACGGCCCGCGAAACCTCCATGCGCGTCGAAGTTGCCTAGCGCAGCCATGCTGCGCCCATGCTGGCGCGGCACACCGGGTCAGGGCCGCCAGTTGGCGTTGTTCTCCCAGAACTCCACGCTGCGCCGGTAGGCCTCGCGATCCAGCGGCACGCCCGAGCCGCCCTCCTCCACGCCCAGCGCGTTGCGCATCATCGTGACCGGCGCCATCGGGATCTCCTCCGGCGTGGCGGTGTAGAGGCAGCCGACGATGCCCCAGTCGCCGTCGATCGGCGCGCCCTCCCTGGCCAGCTGCTCCGCGCTGTAGAGGATCACCACGAAGTAGTCCGCCACCGGCGGCTCCACGCCTTCGAACCAGCGCACCAGCACCGGCAGCTCGTCCTTGGTGCGCGCCTCGTAGGCGCAGCGCAGCAGGTGGCGGTTGTCGTCGCCGAGCGGCACGGTCAGGCAGCGCGTCGTGGTCCAGTTGCGGTGCACGTGCAGCCGGCAGAACGGCGCGTACCCGTCGAGCACACGCAGCGGCGGCTCGTCGTTGAGGCGGCGCTCGAACGCCTCGGGCGTGCAGTCACGGATGGCGTTGCCGCGCGGCTCGCGCGGAAACAGGCGGGCACGGGCGAAGGAGGTGAGGATGATGCGCATGGCGGCATGATGCCGGAAACCGGCGGGCGGCCCGCACGCCCCGTCTTTGTCATTTCGACCGCAGGGAGAGGCGCTTCACAACAGCCGTAGGCTGGTCAATCTGCTGTAGGCCTCGGCGCCCAGGTATCTCGATAAAAAGTGCGCGATCGGAGCGCCTGAACAGCAGATCTCTCCCTGCGGTCGAGATGACAGCAGGTAGCGGTCGAAATGACAGCGTGTCGGGACGGCCCGGACCGACAGACCGCCACTCATCCACACATCCCGACCCGCCGCGGCAGTGTCCGGATCGCTCGCCCTGGCGCGTTCTACACATCTATCGCGATATAGAGATATAATTCCCGCCCGCGCCGGACACCACGACCACCGATGACGCCGATCAGCTTCGAGTTCTACCCGCCCAAGACCGACGAGCAGCGCGCGCAGCTCGACCGCACCGTGGCCAGGCTCAAGACCCACGCGCCCGAGTACGTGTCCTGCACCTTCGGCGCCGGCGGCTCGACCCTGACCTACACCGCCGAGACCGTGCAGCACCTGATGCAGGCGCACGCGCTGGAGGCGGCGCCGCACCTGTCCTGCGTCGGCGGCACGCGCGAGGAGATCGCGGCGCTGCTGGCGAAGTACCGCGACATCGGCTGCCGGCGCATCGTCGCCCTGCGCGGCGACCTGCCCTCGGGCATGGGCCAGCCCGGCGACCTGCGCTACGCCGCCGACCTGATCGCCTTCATCCGCGACCGCCACGGCGACCACTTCCACATCGAGGTCGGCGCCTATCCGGAGATGCATCCGCAGGCCGAGGACGCGCTGGTCGACCTGCGCCACTTCAAGGCCAAGGTCGACGCCGGCGCCAACGCCGCGATCACCCAGTATTTCTACAACGCCGACGCCTACTTCCACTTCGTCGACGCCGTGCGCGCGATCGGCGTCGAGGTGCCGATCGTCCCCGGCATCATGCCGATCTCCAACTTCTCCCAGCTGCGGCGCTTCTCCGAGCAGTGCGGCGCCGAGATCCCGCGCTGGGTCGCGAAGAAGATGCAGGCCTTCGGCGACGACGCCGACAGCGTGCGTGAGTTCGGCGCCGACCTCGTCGCCCGCCTGTGCCAGCGCCTGGTCGCAGGCGGCGCGCCGGCGCTGCACTTCTACACGCTCAACCTGGCCAAGCCGACGCAGGCGGTGCTTGCACGCACGGCGTAGGGGCTGCGCTGAAGGAAGGTCGTCATCCCCGCGAAAGCGGGGATCCATTTGCGTTGACGTGAGAGCAAAAATGGATCCCCGCTTTCGCGGGGATGACGAAGATTTCTCGACGTTCCCTCGTCACCGCACCGGCTTGGCCACGAATCCGGACAACGCCGACCTGAACACCGGGTGCGCCCGCACTTTCCGCACGCCGATGGCAACGCTAGGCTGCGCCGATGCGTCGCCACCACCGCTTCATCGCCCTCGCCGTCCTGCTGCCCGCGTCGCTCGCCGCGTGGTCGGCGAACGCGCAGATCCGGCGCTGCGTGACCGCCGACGGCGGCCATGTCTACACCGACCGCGCCTGCACCGACCTCGGCGCGACCGAACGCTCGCCGCGCCCGGCGCCCGGACAGGCGGCTGGCGCGCGGCTCATCCGCCGCGACTGCAGCCGCAACGTGCAGGACCTGGTGTTCGAACTGAGTGCCGCGATCGACAGCCGCGACGTGAACCGCCTCGCCGGCATCTACCACTGGCCCGGCGCCTCCGCCCGCGGCGCGCAGTCGACCATGGACCGGCTCGATGCCATCGTGAACCGCCCCCTGGTCGACATCACGCCGCTGCAGCCGGCGCCACCGCCGACCGTCCCCTTCGCCCCGGCCCGCGACACGCTCGCATGGCAGACCGCGCCCGACGTCACCGCATCGCAGAATCCCGCCGCGCCGGCGCAATCACCCACGGCGCCCGACGACGAGGCCACCCTGCCCGAATCAGTGCACGCCGCCGCCCTGCGCCAGCAGCATACCCGGCGCGCGCCGACCGGCCTGCTGGTCGAGCAGACCGTCGCCAACCGGATCACGCCGGCGCAGACGGTGTTCTCGCTGCGCCGCCACCTCGGCTGCTGGTGGATCAGCCTCTAGGGCCCAACGCTGTTGGGCAATTCGGGCAGAATGACGCTTTCCGCATTCGAGGGCGTCCCATGCAGTACCCGGACTGGATCTGGCAGAACGGCGCGATCAAGCCGTGGGCCGAGGCGACCACCCACGTCATGTCGCATGCGCTGCACTACGGCTCGTCGGTGTTCGAGGGCATCCGCTGCTACGACACCGCCAGCGGCCCGGCGATCTTCCGCCTGACCGACCACAACCGGCGCCTGTACCAGTCGGCGAAGATCCACGAGATCGACATCCCGTATTCGCTCGACGAGATCAACGCCGCCTGCCGTGAGGTGATCGCCGCCAACGGCAACAGCACCGACTACCTGCGTCCGGTCGCGTACCGCGGCCTCGGCGGCTTCGGCCTGTCGGCGGCGACGCCGGTCGACGTGGCGGTGGCGACCTGGAAGATGGGCAAGTATCTCGGCGAGGAAGCGCTTTCCAACGGCATCGACGCCTGCGTGTCGAGCTGGCAGCGGTTCGCGCCGAACACGATTCCCGCCGGTGCCAAGGCCGGCGGCAACTACCTGTCGGGCACCCTGGTCGCGCGCGAGGCGCGGCGGCTGGGCTTCGGCGAGGGCATCGCGCTGGCCTCGACCGGCCTGCTCAGCGAAGGCGCGGGCGAGAACCTGTTCCTGGTCTTCGATGGCGTCCTGCACACCACCCCGGTCAGTGCCGCCCTGCTCAACGGCATCACCCGCAACTCGATCATCACCCTGGCGCGCGACGCCGGCATCGAGGTGGTTGAGCGCGACCTGCCGCGCGAATACCTGTACCTGTGCGACGAACTGTTCATGTGCGGCACCGCGGCCGAGATCACCCCGATCCGCTCCGTCGACGCCCGCCAGGTCGGTGCCGGCAAGGCCGGGCCGGTGACGCGCCGCATCCAGGAACTGTTCTTCGGCCTGTTCGACGGCACCACGCCGGACACACACCGCTGGCTCGAGTCAGTGTAGGAGCGCCCCATGGGCGCGACCGGATGGCGATGACACCGCGGTCGCGGTCGCGGGCATGGCCCGCTCCTACAAGGTGCGGTCCTGGTCGGCGGCTTCGCCAGTCAGCGGCACGAAGCGCACCGGGGTCACGACCTGCTCGTGCAGGCTGCCGTCGGCGCGCTTCTCAACCACCCGCAGTTCCTGCACCGCATGGATCGGCCCGACCGGGATCACCAGCCGCCCGCCGGGGCCGAGCTGTTCCAGCAGCGGCGCCGGAATCCGCTCCGGCGCGGCGGTGACCACGATCGCATCGAAGGGCGCATGTTCCGGCCAACCGGCGTAGCCGTCGCCGGCCCTGACCTCGACGTTGCCGTAGCCCAGCTCGTCCAGCAGCGCCGCCGCCTGTCCGGCCAGCGGCGCGACGATCTCGATGCTGTAGACCTGCGCCACCAGTTCGGCCAGCACCGCCGCCTGGTAGCCCGAGCCGGTGCCGACCTCGAGCACGCGGTCGCCCGGCGCCGGTCGCGCCAGCTGCGTCATCAGGGCGACGATATAGGGCTGGGAGATGGTCTGCCCGTGGCCGATCGGCAGCGGATTGTCCTCGTAAGCCTGCGATGCGAACGATTCCGGCACGAAACGGTGCCGCTCCACCTTGCGCATCACCTCGAGCACGCGGGCATCATCGATGCCGCGCCCGGCGAGCTGGCGTTCCACCATGTGGTTGCGCCGTGCCGCGTCGTCACCGCCGGGCGGGCCCACCGGCTCGGCGCAGGCGGCCGCGTTGATGCAGAACAGGCCCAGCAGCCATCCCCAGCCGCGCGGCCGACGTCGCTTCGTTCCGGTTGCCGTCATCATTGTCCCGCCTCCGGCCAACGTCGCCGGAGGATGCCACGGACTACGTTTGCCCGCGGTCAAGCCCGACCGCGGCCGACCGCCGGGTTCAGTCCGCCAGCGCCTGCCCGGGTGCGAACGCAAGGGTCGCGACCACGCCCTGCTCCTCGCCCGGCGTCACCCGCACGTCCCAGCCGTACAGCGCGCACAACCGGCGCACGATCGACAGGCCGATGCCGCCACCTTGCGAATGCTCGGCGTGGGTGCCGCGGTAGCCGCGCTCGAACAGGCGTGCGGCATCCTCGGCGCTGAGGCCGGGGCCGGAGTCGACCACCTCCACCGCGTCGCCGAGCAGGCGCACGATCACCTCGCCCTCCTGCGTGTACTTCACCGCGTTGCCGATCAGGTTGCCCAGCGCGACCGTGACCGCCGACTCCGGCGCATCGACCACCACCTGCCCCGGCGCACCCTCCAGCCGCAGCGCCAGCTTCTTGCCACCGATCTGGCTGCGGTGCGCATCCAGCAACTGCTCGGCCACCTTCGCCACGTCGGTCGCGCCGTGTCCGCGCTCGTTGCGCGAGAGCAGCAGCAGCGCGCTGATCAGGTCGGTGCACTGCTGCTCGGCGCGCTGGATGCGCAGCAGCCGGGCCTGCGTCTTCTCGTCCAGTTCGGGCCGGGCGAGCAGCAGCTCCACCGCGCCGCGGATCACCGCCAGCGGCGTGCGCAGCTCGTGGCTGACGTCGGCGTTGAACTCGCGGTCGCGCTGCACCACCTCGGTCAGGCGCGCGGCGTAGTCGTCCAGCGCCTTGGCCAGCTCGCCGACCTCGTCATCGGGGAAATGCGGGGCCAGCGGTTCGGGCGCGGTGCTGCCGCCGGATCCGCCGAGCCGGCGCGCCAGTTCCGACACCGGGCTCATCACCCGCGACGCCGACCACCAGCCGAGGAACAGCGACAGCAGGGTGAACAGGATCACCGCCCCGTACACCGCGCGCCGGAACTGATCTTCGCCCTGTATCGCCTGGGTCATGTCGTAGGCGAGGAAGAACCACTCGTCCGGTGTCTTGCGCACCGCCAGCTTGTACGAGAACGGGCTGCCGTCGACGTCGACGCCGCCGAGGTTGTGGATGCCGTCGGGCAGGTCGTACCAGTCGGGCTGCTCCAGGCGCAGGGCCTCGAAGCGGTCGCGCTTCACCACCCGGGCCCGGATCTGCTCCATCGGCACCGCCGGATTGCGCTCGGGATCGACGTAGTAGCGCCGCGCGTACTCGTCGATGTTGCGGTTCATCACGTCTTCGACCAGCGCGTTCTCGACGCGGTTGCGCGCCTCCTGCGTCAGGAACGCGAACAGCGTCGTCAACCCCAGACCCAGCAGCACGAACGAGAGGATGATGCGGCTGCGCAGCCGCCTGCGGTAGCGTCGCCGCTTGCTGCGGACCGGCTCGTCCGCCGCGTCGTCAGCCTGCGCCATCGGGCGCGGCGATGCGGTAGCCGATGCCATGGCGGGTCTGGATCAGCGGCACGTCGAAGGGCTTGTCGATCACCGCGCGCAGGCCATGGATGTGCACGCGCAGCGAATCCGAATCCGGCAGTTCCTCGCCCCAGACCCGGGTCTCCAGATCCTGCCGCGTCACCACCGCCGGCGAGGCCTCCATCAGCGCCTGCAGGATCTTCAGCGCAGTCGGGTTGAGCTGCACCAGCTTGCCCTGGCGGCGCACTTCCAGGGTGTCGAGGTTGTATTCGAGGTCGCCCACGTCGAGCACCCGGGTCTGCACGCCCTTGCCGCGGCGCGAGAGCGCGTTCAGGCGCACCTCCACTTCCTGCAGCGCAAAGGGTTTCACCAGGTAGTCGTCGGCGCCGGAGTCGAAGCCGGCGAGCTTGTTGTCGAGGCTGTCGCGGGCGGTGAGCATCAGCACCGGGGTCTGCTTGCGCGCGTCGTTGCGCAGCTTGCGGCAGACCTCGAGGCCGTCCATGCCCGGCAGGTTGAGGTCGAGCACGATCGCATCGAAGTCGTGGACCACCGCCAGGTGCAGGCCGGTGACGCCGTCGGCGGCGAAGTCGACGGTGTGGCCGCGGTCCTCGAGGTAGTCACCGAGGTTGGCGGCGATGTCCTGGTTGTCTTCAATGACGAGGATGCGCATGCAGCGGATTCCGTTGGAGGGGCCTGATTGGACCACGCCGGCCATGCGCGGTTCCGCTGGTTGCGGATCGGTCGATTCTGCCACGTCGATGCGTGCGCGCTCCGTCGACGCACGCGCGGACCTGGGAGCCGCCCACAAAAAGAGCCCAGGCGAGGCCATCGCCTGGGCCCAAGAAGTACTCCCGATTACCGTAATCCGTGTGCTGCCCCATGGACAAGGAAACAGGAGAGAGCGCGGAATCCGGCGTCGACAAGGTAGCTCCGAAACGATTAAGTCGTCGTTAAACGGGGCATGAACTATTTGTTAAACACAGGCTTTCGGCGCGAGGGACGCGACTTGTTCTTTTTCGATATTTGCGGACATGAAGCTGCGAGATCGATGATTTTGGATGCAATATCGACGCCGGTCGCCGCCTCGATCCCCTCCAGCCCCGGCGAGGCGTTCACCTCCAGCACCAAGGGGCCCCGACGCGACCGGATCAGGTCCACGCCGGCCACGCCGAGCCCGACTGCCTGGGCCGCCCGCACCGCCACCGACTGCTCTTCGTTCGAGGCCTCGACCGCGACCGCGGTGCCGCCTCGATGCAGGTTGGAGCGGAAGTCGCCCGCCGGCGCCTGGCGCTGCATCGACGCGACCACGCGATCGCCGACCACGAAACAGCGCAGGTCGGCGCCTTCGGCCTCGGCCACGAACTCCTGCACCAGGAAGTTGGCGTACAGCCCGCGCAGCGCCTCGACCACGCCGCGCGAAGCCGACGGCTTCTCGGCCAGCATCACTCCGGCGCCCTGGGTGCCCTCGTTGAGCTTGATCACGTGCGGTGGCGGGCCGAGCATCGACAGCAGGTCGTCGGTGTCATCCGGGTTGTCGCCGAACACCGTGGCCGGCAGGCCGATGCCCTGCGCGGCCAGCAGCTGGTGGCAGGCCAGCTTGTCGCGCGCGCGCGCGATCGCCGCCGCCGGGTTCGGCGTATGGCTGCCCATCAGCTCGAACTGGCGCAGCACCGCGCAGCCGTAGCGCGTCACCGAAGCGCCGATGCGCGGGATCACCGCGCCATAGCCGTCGATCGCCCGGCCCTTGTAGCGCATCGCGAACCCGTCGTTGCCGATGCGCATGTAGCAGCGCAGCGGGTCGAGCACGCGCACGCTGTGCCCGGCCGCGCGCGCGGCCTCGACCAGCCGGCGGGTGGAATAGAGCTTGCTGTTGCGGGAGAGGATCGCGAGCTTCATGGGCGGCCTGCGAAGCGAAAAACGGCGGCATCACCGTTGGATGATGCCGCCGCCTGGATGTGGAGCGGGCGATGGGAATCGAACCCACGCTAGCAGCTTGGGAAGCTGCAGTTCTACCATTGAACTACGCCCGCGTGGTGACCAGTCTATGCCCGCCCCGGGCCGCTTTCAACGCGAGCGGGCGCCGGCAAGGACCGCCGGCGCCACTCGCTGTTCAGAAGCTGCCGCCCACGGTGGCGAACGCGGTGGTCTGCTTGCCGCCCTTCTCGCCCGCGTTCAGGCTGACGCCGAGGTTCGCGTCGAGCCCGAACAGGGTCGTGCGCGCGCCGACGGTCAGCGTGGTGTAGGTGTCGTCGTAGCGCAGGCCGGGCACGGCGTAGCCCAGGCCGGTGCTCTGCGACTGCGCGAAGGCTTCCTCGGCGGCGTCCTCGAACTCGCGGTCGAGGGTGATGCGCGCGTACGGTGCCAGGTGCGCGTTGATCGCGTAGCTCGCCTGCCAGCCGACGCTGCCGATCAGCGAGTCGAACTCCTGGTCGGGGAAGGCAAGCGAGGTCGACGACGCCGCATCGCTTTCGGCGAAGCCGTCGATGTCGATCTGCTGCATGACCACGCCCAGCACCGGGCCGTGCGTCAGCGCGCCCTCGCCCAGGTTCCAGCCGGCGTGCAGCGCGGCGGTGAGGTTGCTGCCGTCGGTCGAGCCGCGATGCACGCGCAGCGCCGGGCCAAGCGGCACCTGGCGGTCGATGTCGAAATCGAGCGCGGTGTAGCTCAGCTGGCCGCTGACCCAGGCGCCGCCTTCGGCATGCCAGCCGACGAAGCCGCCCAGCGTTGCCTCGCTCTGGTCCCAGTCGCCGCGGCGCAGGCCCCAGTCGTTGGCCTGGCGGCCGTAGCCGGCGAAGCCGCCGTAGACGAGGTTGCCGCGATTCCAGGCAAGACCGGCGCTCAGCGCCGGGCCGGCGCCGTCATAGTTGTCGCCGTGGCCGTAGCGCTGGAAGTCGCCGCGCAGGTCGGCCCACCAGCGGCGTCCGTCCTGCTCCGGCGCCACCGCCAGCTGCGCGCCGACGCGTTCGGCGCGGCCACGGCCGGTCATCGCCGCCGAATGCGGCAGCACCGCGATCTGGCGCGGGCCTTCGATCATGCCGATCGCAAGCTGCGCGATGATGCGGTGCGCGGACGCGCTCGGGTGCACGCCGTCGGCGAACAGGTAGGTCTGGTCCGCGCCCGGGCTGACGTAGGTGCCCGGGTGGCAGGTGATCGACTGCGCGGTGATCTGCGGCTGGCAGGCAGTGCCGGTGACGTTCGAGAAGCCGTAGCGCGAAGGATCGGCGACGACCTCGCGCAGGAAAGTGAAGGTGTCCAGCGGAATCACGCGCAGGCCATTGGCCTGCAGTCCGCCATACAGCGCATTGTTGTACGCGGTCGCGATCGCCGTGCCCTGCGCGGCCGCCGCCGGGCCCTGCGCCAGGAACGATGGCGCGATGCCGATATCGGGGATGTTGGGTACCAGCACGTAGCGCGCGCCCGCGCCCTGCAGGGTGCCGACGATGCCGACCTGCGCGGTCACCGCCGCGCCGATGATCTGCTGCGCCTGCGTCGGGTTGGCCGCGATCGAGAACAGGTCGTTGGCGCCGCCCCAGACCGTGTACAGCGCATCCGGATCGGCGCGCCCGCCGTTGGCCGCCAGGTAGCGGCCCATCTGCGTGGCCAGCGACGGCGTCAGCCCGAACGGTGGGCCGATGCGATCGCTGGCGATCATCGAGCCACCGGCAGCGTAGTTGTCGCCCGACTGGCCGTTGCCGTTGGGCGTGGCGTTGGTGCCGTAGTAGTCGGCCAGCCACTCCGCCCAGACCAGGCCCGGGTTGGTGGTGAAGCGGCCGAGGATCGCCGCGGCCGGATCCTGCTGCACCAGCAGCGGTCGGAAATAGCCGGCGTCGGTCAGGCTGTCGCCGAAGAACACGGTGCGCGAAAAGGTGTCGCCGGCGAACGCAGGCGCGGCGGCGAGGGCCAGCGCGGCCGCGAGCAGACCGGTCGCGGGAAGGGAACGGGGCTTCGAACGGGGCATCGGGAACTCCGGGGAAATGGATCCACGGCACCAATACGGCACCGCACGGTGCGAATTGTCACTGAACCGGGAGGGCGGCTCACGCCGCAGTGCGGCATGCCCGGCGTGCGTGCGCAGAGCCGGCGGGCGACAATCGCACCATGGACATCCAGCTCAATGGCGAGGCGGCGACGGTCGCCGAAGGCACCACGGTGCAGGCACTGCTTGAACAACGCGGACTCGGCCAGCGCCGGGTCGCGGTCGAGGTCAACGGCGAGATCGTGCCGCGCGGACGCCATGCCGCGCACGGGCTGCGCGCCGGTGATCGTGTCGAGATCGTGCACGCGCTGGGAGGTGGGTGAGCGATAATCCCGCGATGACCACGCAGCCCCCACACAACGACGCCCTCGTCATCGCCGGCAAGGCCTACCGTTCCCGCCTGCTCACCGGCACCGGCAAGTTCCGGGACCTCGACGAGACCCGCCGCGCCACCGAGGCCGCCGGCGCCGAAATCGTCACCGTCGCCATCCGCCGCACCAACATTGGCCAGACCCCCGGCGAGCCCAACCTGCTCGACGTGCTGCCGCCGGAGCGCTACACCATCCTGCCCAACACCGCCGGCTGCTATACCGCCGAGGACGCGGTGCGCACCTGCCGCCTCGCGCGCGAGCTGCTCGACGGCCACAACCTCACCAAGCTCGAGGTGCTGGGCGACCAGAAGACGCTCTACCCGGACGTGGTGCAGACGCTCAAGGCCGCCGAAACCCTGGTCGCCGACGGCTTCGAGGTGATGGTCTATACCAGCGACGATCCCATCCTGTGCAAGCGCCTGGAGGAGATCGGCTGCGTCGCGGTGATGCCGCTGGCCGCGCCGATCGGCTCGGGCCTGGGCATCCAGAACCGCTACAACCTGATCGAGATCGTCGAGAACGCCAAGGTGCCGATCATCGTCGACGCCGGCGTCGGCACCGCCTCCGATGCCGCGATCGCGATGGAGCTGGGCTGCGACGGCGTGCTGATGAACACCGCGATTGCCGGTGCGCGCGACCCGGTGCGCATGGCGCGGGCGATGAAGCTGGCAGTCGAGGCCGGCCGCGACGCCTTCCTCGCCGGCCGCATCCCGCGCAAGCGCTACGCCAGCGCCTCGTCGCCCGAGGAGGGCCTGGTCGGATGATGCCCCGTAGGGCGGGTCTCGACCCGCCATCGAGCCTGCCCTGGCATTGCCATCAACACGGGCCGTCCTGTATGCGGAGCCGGCGGGTCGAGAGGAGCGGCGGGTCGAGACCCGCCCTACGTGACTGATCCGTTCTCCAGTCCCGGGGCGAAGGCACCGCCCAAGCCGTTCACCGCCACCGAGGGACGGCGCGAGATCCGCAGCTTCGTGCTCCGCCAGGGCCGCTTCACCGAGGCCCAGCAGCGCGCGTTCGACGAGCTGTGGCCGCGCTACGGCCTCGACTACGCCGGCACGCCGCGCGACTTCGACGCCGCCTTCGGGCGCAGCGCGCCGTGCGTGCTCGAGATCGGCTTCGGCAACGGCGATGCGCTGCGTTTCGCCGCGGCGCGTGACCCGGATCGCGACCACGTCGGCATCGAGGTCCACGCCCCTGGCGTCGGCCGCCTGCTCAACGCGCTGGCCGCCGACGGCATCGCCAACGTGCGCCTCTACCACCACGACGCGGTCGAAGTGCTGCAGCACGAGATCGCCGACGGCAGCCTCGACGAGATCCGCATCTACTTCCCCGACCCCTGGCACAAGAAGCGCCACCACAAGCGCCGACTTGTGCAGCCCGCGTTCGCCGCGCTGCTGGTGCGCAAGCTTGCGACGAATGGACGCTTGCACCTCGCCACCGATTGGCAGGACTATGCCGAGCAGATGTGGGACGTGCTCGACGCCACCCCGGGACTGCGCAACCGCGCCGGCGCGCGCGGCCACGTGCCGCGCCCCGACTGGCGACCGCAGACGCACTTCGAGACCCGCGGGCAGCGGCTGGGGCACGGGGTGTGGGACCTGCTTTACGACCGGGATGACCAGCCTTCGGCTGTTGTGAAGCCTTCGGAATTCGGGAGTCGGGATTCGGAAACAGCGGCCGGGGATCCGTGATGCGGGGTCCGGATCGCCAGGATGCTGTCCGACAGTCGCGACCACGTTCGCTGCAGCCATCATGCACGCGGTGGATTCCGGGCCTTTCCGAATCCCGACTCCCGAATTCCGAATCCCCGCCCTGATGGACACCCAGCTCGCCCTCACCACGGACATGAAGATCGTCCTCGGGCTGGTCGGCCTGACGATGATCCTGTTCGTGTTCCAGCGCGTGCGCGCCGACCTCGTCGCGCTGGTGGTGCTGGTGATGCTGGGCCTGACCGGGCTGGTGCAGCCGGAGGACGTGTTCAACGGCTTCTCCTCGAACGCGGTCATGAGCGTGATCGCGACCATGATCCTGGGCATGGGCCTGGACCGCACCGGCGCGCTCAACCGCCTCGCCGCGTGGCTGATGCGGCGCTCGCGCGGGGTCGAGCAGCGCCTGCTGCTGCTGGTGTCGGCGATCGCCGGCCTCAACTCCTCGGTGATGCAGAACCCGTCGGTGATGGCGCTGTACCTGCCGGTGGTGTCGCGCCTGTCCTCGCGCACCGGCATCAGCCTGGCGCGGATGCTGCTGCCGCTGGCGGCGGCCATCGTGATGGGCGGCACCCTGACCATGGTCGGCAGCTCGCCGCTGATCCTGCTCAACGACCTGCTGACCGCGGCCAACGCCAACCTGCCCTCCGGCGCGGCCACGATCGAGCCGCTGAACATGTTCGCGCCGATGCCGGTGGGCCTGTGCCTGCTCGCGGCCTGCCTGCTGTACTTCCGCTTCATCGGCGACCGCAAGCTGCGCCGCGAGGGCGACGCCAACGTCACCCCCGCGCGCACCGAGAGCTACTTCTCGCGCACCTATGGCATCGAGGGCGAGGTCCACGAGCTCACCGTCACCGCCGACAGCCCGCTGGTGGGCATGACCTTCGGCGAGGCCGAGGCCCTGCACGACGCGCCGCTGCTGCTGGCCCTGCAGACCGGCAACGAGTCGCGGCTGGCGCCACCGGCGGACGCGCGCATCTGGGTGGGTAGCGTGCTCGGCGCGATGGGAGATCGCCAGCAGATCGCCGACTTCGCGCAGAACCATTTCCTGCGCATGAACTCGCGCCTGCGCAACTTCGCCGACCTGTTCAACCCCAGCCGCGCCGGCATCTCCGAGGCGGTGGTGCCGCCGACCTCGAAGTTCATCGGCAAGACCGCCGCCGAACTGCAGCTGCGCCGCCAGCACGGCATCAGCCTGCTCGCGATCAACCGCGACAAGACGGTGCTGCGCGAGAACGTGCGCAACATCGCACTGCGCGCCGGCGACATGCTGGTGCTGCACAGCATCTGGCAGGACCTCGGCCAGGCCGCCGCCAAGCGCGACTTCGTCGTCGTCACCGACTACCCCAAGGGCGAACAGCGCCCGCACAAGTTCCGCATCGCGATGGTGATCTTCGCGGTGACCATGCTGATCGCCCTGTCCGGCCGCGTGCCGACCTCGATCGCGCTGATGACCGGCGTCGCCGGCATGCTCGTGTTCGGCGTGCTGAAGATGGACGAGGCCTATTCCGCGATCAGCTGGAAGACCGTGTTCCTGATGGCCTGCCTGATCCCGCTGGGCTGGGCGATGGACGGCAGCGGTGCCGCGGCATGGATCGCCGGCCACACCGTCGAACGGCTGCCCGGCGGCCTGCCCCCCTGGGCGATCGAATTCGCCGTCGCCGTGCTGACCTCCGCCTTCTCGATGGTGATCAGCCACGTCGGCGCCACGATCGTCGTCGTGCCGATCGCGATCAACCTCGCCCTCGCCACCGGCGGCAACCCCGTCGCCTTCGCCCTGATCGTCGCGCTGTCGGCCTCGAACAACTTCGTCACCCAGTCCAACCCGGTGATGTCGATGATCACCGGCCCCGGCGGCTACACCCCCCGCGAACTGTGGCGCATCGGCGTGCCGCTGTCGCTGATCTACACCACGATCGTGGTGCTGGTGGTGAACCTGGTGTTCTGATCCAGCCGCCGGCACCAGCGGCGTCCAGACAGTCGCGTTAACAGGCCCTAGGGCACGATCCGCAGCACTTCGCCTGCCATCGCGGTGATACCGCGGTTGCTGACGTAGAGCGCGCCATCGGGCCCCACTGCGAGACCGGTGGGGCGATCGAGTCCGGCAAGCACCACGCTACGGCTGCCATCCGGCGCGATGCGGATGATCCGCCCCGGCCCCACGAAGAACACCGGGCCGGTCGCGTGTTCCAGCACATAGAGGCTGCCGTCGGCGGCGAAGTCGAGATCGATGATGGTCTTGAACCCGGACTGCCAGGCGGTGGGTGCCTGGCCAGGTGCGATGCGGAAGATGTTGGCCGCGCCATCGACGAAAGGAACGCCGGTCAACTGGCCGAGGTAGATCGCGCCATCGGGGCCGCGCGCGAATCCGGTGGGCACCGCGTCGGTCGCAGCGAACGGCCGCGACGGGAAGGTCGCCACCGTGGTCATGGTGCCGTTGGCCGCGACCCGCAGCAGAGAGTTGCCCGCGGCATCGGTGACGAACTGCGCACCTGGCTCGGCAAGCACGGCGAAGGGATTGGTCTCGAGCGGACCGCCGGCCGGATTGTGCGAGGCTTCATGCGCGGAGATGTCGGCGACCACCTGCCACTTGCCGTTCGGGTTCACCTTCAGCAGGTGGCCGTACACCTTGCCGGCCGCGCCGAATACGGAACGCTGGGACGGGTCCACGCCGGCGAAGCCGATGGTGACGTAGGCAACGTTCCCCTGGAACGAGACATCGTTGGGTCCGCCGGTTTCGGTGCCGGCGGCGTCGGCGATCGACGGCAGCCCCTGGACGATGCGGTCCTGGCGCCCCTTGTGCAGCCGACTGATCGCGCCGGTCGAACCATGGCAGAACGCCGTGCCGCGGATGGAAATGCAGGGATGGGTGCCGCCGCGCCCGGACTCGGCGACGTACAGGGCGCCATTGGGCGCGAAGGCGAGGCCGCGAGGGTTGTCCAGTCCGGACATCACCACTTCGACCGATGCGGCGAACGCGGGGGCGGGCAGGAGCAGGGACAGGGCGAGGATCAGGATCGGACGCATGTCGATCTCCGTCGTCTGGGAGGGATGCGGGTGCCGTGGACCGACGTCACCACCTGTTCCAACGCCCTTCCACCAGGCAAGCGGACACCGCTCGTCGGCTGCCGCGATTGCGGCTTCCCGGGGCAAAGGCGGGGCACTCGGTGCTCGCCTCTACCGTCCCGGTGGGAAGACGATGCATTACGATTCGCACAACGACCCGGCTCAGGAGGAGCCATGGCGACCGCCCCGGATTCAGTGACGACGTTTCCACGGATCAGATCATCCTTTGCCGCGCTCCTGATCGGCCTTGCGCCGGTGCCTGCGATGGCGGCAGAACCCGTCATCACGACGGTCGCCGGCGGCTGTGTCTGGGGGGGCACAATCGTCTGCGACGGCGAGTATGCCACCGACGTCAGTCTCACCTGGCCCTTGGGCGTCGCGGCCGACCCGTGGGGCAACTTCCATATCGCCCTGCAGCACGATGGTGTCTACAGGGTCGATGCCGGCGGACGGATTTCGAAGCTCGCCGGGAACACGACCAACTACAACGGTGACGGAATCCCCGCGATCGAAGCCGGCATCAACGCCGTCGCCATCGCGATCGACAGCGCAGGGATCATCTACGTCGCCGACAAGAGCAACGCGCGCATCAGGATGATCACCCGCGACGGCATCATCCGGACTGTCGCGGGCAACGGCACGACCGGATTCGCCGGGGATGGCGGGCTCGCCGTCAATGCGGCACTGAACAATCCCGACGGCATCGCGGTCGACGCCGACGGCAACCTGTACATCCTCGACAGGGGCAACCACCGGGTCCGCAAGGTCAGCAAGGTCAGCAACGGGGTCATTACCACGCTGGCGGGCAACGGCGTTCCAGGCTTCACCGGCGATCATGGCCCCGCGCGAATGGCCCAGCTGAACAACCCGCAGGGCATCGCCGTCGACTCATCCGGCAATGTCCATGTGGCCGACACGGGCAACAATCGGATCCGCAGGATCTCGACCGACGGCACCATTCGCACCATTGCCGGCGGCGGCCCTTTCCACGTCGATCCCATCGCGACGAACATGTCCCTGCAACAGCCCACCAGCGTGACCGTCGATCCAATCGGCAACGTGCTGTTTTCCACGCGCGCCGCCGTCCACCGCATCGAACCGGACGGCACGCGGAGCACGGTCGCCGGGCAGTTCGACAACATCCGGGGACTGATCACCCCGTGGGGCCCCGGCATCGACCAGGACTATGGCGACGGAGGCCCCGCCATCGCGGCGTACCTCGGAAGCATCGAAGCCATCGCTTTCGACCACGCCGGCAACCTGCTGGTGGCCGACCAGGGCACCGCGCGCATCCGCAAGGTCACGCCGATCCCGTGGAAACCCGCGATCAAGGGGCTGGGCGCCTTTTCTGCCGGCCACCGCATTCCCCTCGTCGGCTGGTTCAAGGACATCAAGATCGCCGACATGAACGGCGATGGCCGGGACGATGTGGTGGCGACGACACGGATGGGCCGCTTCAGCTACAACCCCGACACCGACCTGCGCGTGCATATCCTGCTCCAGCGTGCCGACGGCACGCTCGACGCGCCGCGCACGGTCCGCTATGGCCTGCAGCAGGGGCAGGGCCATGACGGTGGCATGCTGGCGATCGCCGACTTCAATCGCGACGGGGTTCTCGACGCCGCCGTTTCCCGCTCCAGCGGCGTGGATATCGTCCCCGGCTCCCGATCAGGAAACTTCACAAGCCGTGCGTACCACGACCTGCCGGTGCCCGGGTCGATGGACGAGATCATCGCAACCGACTTCAACCGCGATGGCCTTCCGGACATCGTCGGGCCTTCGGTCCAATTCGGGGCCCGGCTCGTCCATATCATCGGAAGCGGCAGCTCATCCGCCGGCACCGCATCGTTCAGCGAATCGATCCCCGACTCCGTCCGGCTGCTCCACGCCGCCGACTTCAATGGCGACGGCAACGAAGATCTCGCGTATGCCTATCGAGCTGCCGGGGGCTACGACTACGGGATCGCGATCCGCTTCCACGACGGGCGGACCATGTTCTCCAGCCCGACGCGCTTCACGCTCAGCCCGCTGCAAGCTCCGCTCGCACTGTCAGTAGGCGATATCGATGGAGACGGCCGCAAGGACCTGCTGTTCGACTATCCCGTCGACCACCGGATGCCGAACCTGACACGGCTGGGCGTGATGTTGCAGACCCCCGCCGGAGGACTGCAGCTGCTGGAGCCGATCCCCACCTACCACGGCGCCCGCAGCCTCGCCATCGGCGATGTCGACCGCGACGGACACGCCGACCTGGTGGCGTTCCGCGCCGACAGCGGCGTCTCCCTGCTGCGCGGTAACGGCTCCGGGGCCTTCGGCATCGAGATCAAGCGCTTCATCCCCGACCTGGTACCCGAGGAAAGCCCGGTCATGGCCATGGGCGACATCAACCAGGACGGACTGCCGGACGTCGTGGTGACCGTGCCCGGCATCGGACTGGACATCCTGTACGGCACCTCACGCCCCGCGCAGAGGCGCAGCGGAGACGGTCCGCTTTCGCGGCCAGACCCGGCCCGGTCGTCCGTTGCAGCCCCGCCGAACGCAAGACTGGCGGCGATGCCGTCGCGCGCCAGTGCGCCGACTTCGCGGCCCCTGCCTGCGCGGATATCGGTCGCGGCGACGGCCGGCGCAGGCAGTTGGCCTTCATTGAAACGAAAGTACCGGGCAATTGCCCTGCGCTGGACCTCGTGGCGCCTGCACCTGTATCGGGACGGCCTGCCGACCCTCTTCAATCGGACCATGCAGGTCGAACCCCGGTCCTCCAGCAGCGGCAAAGACGGGACATCCTGGACGGGGAACGATGCGCGCGTCCCTCGGGAGTGCGCCGACCGCGATCGCCGGGAACACGCCGGGACATGTCCCTGACGCCAACGGCGACACGACGCCGGCGAGCGTGAGGTCGCGCCCATGGGGCGCTCCTACCACGAAGATGCTTGGAAATCAGATCCGGATGACGCCGGCGCAAAGGACAACCACGCCGTCGCGCACCTCGACGGGAATCGCCCGCAGCGCCTCGCCACGGCACGGTCCCGCCACGCATTCGCCCTGCGCCAGTTCGAAGCTGGCGCCATGCACGGCGCAGACGAGCAGTCCGTCCTTCGACTTGAGGAACTGGCCGGGCGCCCAGTCGAGGCGGCGGCCGGCGTGTGGGCAGACGTTGAGCCAGGCGCGGACCGTGTCGCCGTCGCGATACAGGATCAGGGACTCGGCATCGCCCGCGTCGATGACGGCCTCGACTTCGGCGAAGCCGCCGTCGGCAATGGCGTCCAGTGCAATCAGCGGGGTGTCCGGGTTCGGGGTATTCATGTCACTGGTTTAACGAACTCGTTACATTCTGGTTGCGCCTGCGACCGATACTGGACGCCTCCGCATTGTCTCATCCCCCGCCGATGCCGTCCGCCTTCTTCCGCACCGCCCACGCCCGCTTCGACGCTTCCGGCATGCGCGGGATGTTCACGCCGCGCAAGCCGCGCAGCCCACTGCTGCGGGTGCTGCTGGGCGTGGTCGGCATCGCGATCCTGGCGGTGCTGCTGGTGGTCGGCCTGTTCGTCGGCGCGGCGATGATCTCGTTCGGGCTGCTGCGCAGCGCGCTGCGCCCGCGCAAGGCCGACGTGCCCAAGCGTGCGGACGTGATCGACGCCGAGTACCGCGTCGTGCCCAACAAGCCCGGCCAGCCGGTCCTGCGCTGATCCCCGTGCGCGACGTCATCGACGCCGCACCCGTTCCGCGCATCCCGGTACGCGGCGGCGGCACCTTCCCGGTGCGCCGCATCTACTGCGTCGGACGCAACTTTGCCGACCACGCGCGGGAAATGGGTGCGGCTGCGCCTGCGTCGAAGGCCGATCGCGGCACCCCGATGTTCTTCATGAAACCAGCCGACGCCATCGTCACCAATGGCGACGTCGCCTATCCGCCTTCGACGCAGGACCTGCACCACGAGGTCGAACTGGTGGTCGCGCTGGGACGCGATGCCCCGCCGGGTGTCCTCGCGATCGACGAAGCCGGCATGCTGGTGTTCGGCTATGGCGTCGGCATCGACCTGACCCGGCGCGACCTGCAGGCCGCTGCGAAAGCGAAGGGCGCCCCCTGGGACATCGCCAAGGGCTTCGACCAGTCGGCGCCTGTCAGCGAGCTGATGCCGGCAAGGGACCTGGGGGCGCTGGCACCGCGGGTGCTGTCGCTGGACGTCAACGGCCAGCGTCGGCAGGAGTCGGCACTGGATAATTTGATCTGGGACGTGCCGGAGATCCTGCACGAGCTGTCGAAACTCTATGCGCTGCGGGCCGGCGACCTGGTGTTCATGGGCACGCCGGCCGGCGTGGCTGCGCTCTTGCCCGGCGATGCCTGCGAAGCCCGTCTTGACGACATCATCACCCTGCACTGCCGGATCATGCCCGCCCGTGTACGCTAACGCCGCCACCAGCGGCCAACCAGGAGAACGTGATGGGCATGATGAGTGAGTTCAAGGAATTCGCGATGCGCGGCAACGTCATCGACCTCGCCGTTGGCGTGGTGATCGGCGCCGCCTTCGGCAAGATCGTGAGCGTGCTGGTCGACAACGTGATCATGCCGCCGATCGGGCTGCTCATCGGCGGGGTCGATTTCTCCGAGCTCGGCATCACCCTGAAGGAAGCCACCATCGACGCCGCGGGCGAGGCCGTGCCTGCGGTCGTGATCGGCTACGGCGAGTTCATCAACGCCCTGATCTCGTTCGTGATCATCGCCTTCGCGATCTTCATGGTGGTCAAGGCGATCAACCGCCTCAACCGCAAGCCGGAGCCGGAGCCCGAGGCGCCCGCGGAGCCGTCCGAGGACGTGCTGCTGCTGCGCGAGATCCGCGATTCGCTGAAGAGATAGCCTTCGCATCGCACATCACCGGAGCCGCGGGCTTGCTAAGCTCGCGGCTTCGCCGTCTTTGGACGGGTCCCGGAGATCGCGATGCGCCGCGCCTGCCTGTTGCTGACGATGCTGCTCCCCGCCGCCCTGCTCCATGCAGGCGAAGCAGAAACACGGATCCCCGCGACCGCCATCGCCGCCGCCGCCGAGTTGCGCGAACGCGCGCTCGCCGACGACACCGGCTGGAAGATCGTCGAATCCTTGACCACCGAGGTCGGCCCGCGCCTGCCGGGCAGCGAAGCCGATGCACGCGCGGTCGCGTGGGCGGTGGCGAAGTTCAGGGAACTCGGCTACGACAAGGTGTGGACCGAGCCGGTGACGTTCCCGAAATGGGAGCGTCGCGGCGAGTCGGCCGAAGTCCTCGGCGCGCATGCGCAGCCGCTGGTGGTGACGGCGCTGGGCGGCAGTCCCGGCGGCACCGTCGAGGCCGAGATCGTGCGCTTCGACAGCCTCGACGCGCTGCAAGCCGCGCCTGAGGGTTCGCTGGCCGGCAAGATCGCGTTCGTCGACATGCCGATGCAGCGCACGCGCGACGGCAGCGGCTACGGCAAGGCCAGTCCGGTGCGCGGACGCGGCCCATCGGAAGCGATCCGCAAGGGCGCGGTCGGCTACCTGATGCGTTCCATCGGCACCAGCCCGCATCGCGTGGCCAACACCGGTATCACGCGGTTCGACGAAGGCCTGGTGCCGATTCCTTCGGCTGCGCTGGCGCTGCCTGATGCCGACCAGCTGGGCCGCCTGCTGCAGCGCGGCCCGGTGCGCGTGCGGCTGGCGCTGGACTGCGGCTGGAATGGTGAGTACACCTCGCAGAACGTGATCGGCGAGATCACCGGCAGAGAACGCCCCGACGAGATGGTGGTGATCGCGAGCCACCTCGATTCCTGGGACCTGGGCACCGGCGCCATCGACGATGCCTCCGGCGTCGGCATCACCATGTCCGCCGGCCGCCTGATCGGCCGGATGGAACAGCGTCCGAAGCGCAGGATCCGGGTGATCGCCTTCGCCAACGAGGAACAGGGACTGGTCGGCGCGCGCCAGTACGCCGCACGCCATGCGGACGCAATGGCCGGGCACGTGATCGCGGTGGAGAGCGATTTCGGCGCGGGGCGCATCTACGGCATCAGTTCCGGCGCGCCGGAACGTGCGCAAGGCGCGATCCGGCAGATCGCCGATGTCCTCGCACCGCTGGGCATCGACCACCTGCCGGGCACGGGCGGCCCGGGACCGGACATCATCCCGCTGGCGCAGGCCGGCGCGGCCTGGGCGTGGCTGGGACAGGACGGCACGCAGTACTTCGACTTGCACCACAACGCCGACGACACCCTGGACAAGATCGATCGCGACGACCTTGCGCAGAACGTCGCCACCTACGCGGTGTTCGCGTATCTGGCAGCGGAAGCCGAAGGCGATTTCGGCAGCGCACGGAAGCCATAGCCCGGCGCGTCGTGCGCGCGCCCCGCTACCCGGCCGCGCGCTCCCGCGTCCACTGCGCCAGCAGGACCGCGGTCGCCGATGCGACGTTGAGGCTTTCCACCGCCCCCGTGCCCGGGATCGACAGCCGCAGGTCGCAGGCCTGTGCCAGTGCGCCGCCCATGCCCTCGCCTTCTGCACCGAGCACGTAGACCAGGCGCTGCGGCAGTCGCGCGGCGAACAGGTCGTCACCGCCGCGCACCACCGTCGCCGCCAGCACGAAGCCCGCACTGCGCAACTGCGCGATCGCTTCGTCCCCGCGCCCCAGGCGCACCAGCGGCACCGCTTCCGCGCCGCCCTCGGCTACGCGCGCCGCCGCGCCCGACAGCGCCAGCGTCGAATCCTCCGGCAGCAGCAGCGCCGACACGCCGAAGTGCGCCGACGAGCGCAGGATCGCGCCGAGGTTGTGCGGATTGCCGACGCCGTCCAGCCACAGCGCGCAGCACGGCCCGTCCGGCAGCGCGGCCAGCCAGTCGGCCAGCGACTGCGGTGGTTCGCGCAGCACGTCGGCGACCACGCCCTCGTGGTGGGTGCTCGCCGCCAGCTTGCGCAGCTCGTCCTCGTCGTCGACCACGCGATAGCCGATGCGGTTGGCCACGCACCACTTCAGCAGCGGCTGCAGCTGCCCGATCCGCTCCTGCGACAGGTAAAGCTTGCGGATCGCCTGCGGTCGCCGTGCGAACACCGCGCGCACCGCGTTCAGTCCGTACAGGCGCAGTTCGCCGCCGCGTTCGGCCGGCGCCGCGCGATCCTCGCGCGCCGGCGCCGCTGTCGTGCGCGGCCGCGCGGCCCAGGGCGTGTCTCGGCCGGGCGGCGGCGGCGGCGGGCGCCTGCCCGCCACGTCAGGAGGACAGCCGCTTGCGCCAGAAGTCGGCGTTGCGGATGCCCAGCGCGTCGGGATCGAACACCGGCTCGATGCCCAGCTTCTTCTGCCGCTCGTAGTCGCGCAGCGCGATCAGCGCCGGCTTCTGCAGCAGCAGGATCGCGATGATGTTCAGCCACGCCATCAGGCCCACGCCCATGTCGCCCAGCGCCCATGCGGTACCGGCGTTGTGGAAGGCACCGAAGATCACCATGCCGATGATCGCCAGGCGCAGCAGCAGCGTCGCCAGCGGCCGGGTCTTGTGGCCGTTGAGGTAGGTCAGGTTGGTCTCGGCCATGTAGTAGTAGGCCATGATCGTGGTGAAGGCAAAGAAGAACAGCGCCATCGCCACGAAGCCCGCGCCCCAGCCCGGCAGCACGGTGTTGATGCCGTGCTGGACGAAGCCGGCGCCGGCCTCGATGCCCGGCAGCGCTTCCTGCAGCATCGTGCCGTCGGGCAGCTGCACGTTGTACATGCCCGTCGCCAGCACCAGGAACGCGGTCGAGGTGCAGATCAGCATGGTGTCGAAATAGATCGCCCAGGCCTGCACGTAGCCCTGCTTGGCCGGATGCGAGACTTCCGCAGCGGCCGCCGCGTGCGGGCCGGTGCCCTGGCCGGCCTCGTTGGCGTAGACGCCGCGCTTCACGCCCCACTCCACCGCCAGGCCGAGCATCGCACCGAAGCCGGCGTGCATGCCGAAGGCACTGGAGAAGATGATGCGGAACATCTCCGGCACGTACTCGTAGTTGATGACCATGACGGTGACGGCGGTCAGGATGTAGCCGACCGCCATGAACGGCACCACGAGCTCGGCGAACGCGGCGATGCGCTTGATGCCGCCGAAGATGATCATCGCCAGCAGCAGCGCGACCACGACGCCGATGCCCAGCTTGAGCGCATCGCGCGCCGGCAGGCCCATCACCTGTCCATCCAGCGAGCCGCACAGCGCACCGCCCTGGCAGGCGTTGGCGATGCCGTCGGCGATGGCGTTGGCCTGCACGCCGGGCATCAGCACGCCCGCCGCCGCGATCGTCGCGATCGCGAACGCCAGCGCGTACCACTTCATGCCCAGGCCCTTCTCGATGTAGTACGCAGGGCCGCCGCGGTAGCGACCCTCGTTGTCCTTTTCCTTGTAGATCTGCGCCAGCGAGCACTCGATGTACGAGGTGGAGGCGCCGAGGAAGCCCATCACCCACATCCAGAAGATCGCGCCGGGCCCGCCGAAGGCGATCGCGGTGGCGACACCGGCGATGTTGCCGATGCCGATGCGCCCGGACATGGACAGCGCCAGCGCCTGGAACGAGGACACGCCGGCATCGGACTTCTGCCCGCTGAAGGTCAGCCGGGTCATCTCGACCAGGCCGCGCACCTGCATGAAGCGGGTACGGAACGAGAACCACAGTCCGGCACCCAGGCACAGCGCGATCAGCGCCTTGCTCCAGATGATGCCGTTGATCCAGCCAAGCACTTCTTCCACGGGCACTCTCCCCTCGGTCGCTCAGGACGCTCCGACCGGGACGGCGAGCGCACGGAAGGCGGAACGATAACGGAAACAGGGGTCAGAGTGCAGTTTCCCCTTCGAAAAGTCTGACGATGCCAAGTGCCCTGCAGGGGGAAACTGCACTCTGACCCCAGTTTCTCCCGTGTCAGGCGTGCCCGCTGACCTGGGGCGTCTCCAGCTCCATCTGCTCCAGCTTCCTCGCCAGCGCCTCGGGCGAGCGCGTGAACGGGGCCAGCAAGGCATAAAACGCGGGCACCACGAACAGGGTCAGCACGGTGGCGAATGCAACGCCGGAAATGATGACCACGCCGATCGTTGCGCGGCTGGCCGAGCCCGGTCCGCCGGCGACGACCAGCGGCACCGCGCCCATGATGGTCGCCGCGGCGGTCATCAGGATCGGGCGCAGGCGCACCGCCGAGGCCTCGGCGATGGCTTCGCGCACGCTGCGGCCTTCGTCGCGCAGCTGGTTGGCGAACTCGACGATCAGGATGCCGTTCTTGGCCGCCAGCCCGACCAGCATCACGATGCCGATCTGGCTGAACAGGTTCAGCGTGCCGCCGGTGATCCACAGTCCGATCAGCGCGCCGAGCACCGCCAGCGGCACGGTCAGCATGATCACCAGCGGGTGGATGAAGCTCTCGAACTGCGCCGCCAGCACCAGGTAGACGATCAGCAGGGCCATCAGGAAGGTCACCAGGATCGCGCCGCCGGCTTCCCGGAACTCGCGCGACTCACCCTTCCAGTCGACCTGTGCATACTCCGGCAGCTCTTCCTCGGCAACGCGGTAGGTCCATTCCAGCGCCTCGCCCATCGTATAGCCCGGCGCCAGGCCGCCGCTGATGGTGATCGCGCGCAGCCGGTTGAATCGGTTGAAGCTGCCGGGCTCGGCGATCTCGCCCAGCGTCACCAGGTTCGACAGCGGGATCAGCGCGCCATCGCGGCCGCGGACATAGGTGTTGGCCAGGTCGGCGGGCGTCATCCGGTTCTCGCGACCGGCCTGCAGCATCACGTCGTACTCTTCGCCGTTGTCGATGTAGGTCGTCACCTGGCGCGAGCCCATCATCGTTTCCAGCGTGCGCCCGATCTCCTGCACCGACACGCCGAGGTCGGCGGCGCGCGCGCGGTCGATCTCCACCCGCATCTGCGGCCGGGTTTCCTTGTAATCCGAGTCCGGATCGACGATGCCCGGATTGCCTTCCATGCGCGCCAGCATGCGGTCGCGCCACTGCGCCAGCTCTTCGTAGTCGGGGCCGCCGAGCACCAGCTGATAGCGCTGGCCGCGACCGCCCAGCAGCCCGCCCGGCACGTTCGCGCGCACCTGCACGCCCGGCAGCTTGGCGAACTCCGGGCGCAGCTGGCCGACCACCTCGGCCGTGCTCTCGTCGCGCTCGCGCCAGTCCTTGAGGAACACGATCACCATGCCGGTGTGCATCTCCTCGCTGCCGCCCCAGCCACGCGGAACGCGTGAATTGGCGCGTTCGATCGGGCCGTCGCCTTCGAAGTACTGCGCGAAGATACCCTCGACCTGCTGCATCTGCGCGACGCTGTAGTCGAATCCGGCGCCCTCGGCGGCATCCACGGCGACGAAGAAACGGCCGCGGTCCTCGGCCGGCGACAGTTCGCTGGGCACGCGCAGGAACAGCACCGCAGCCGCCACCCCGCACACCGCCATCGCCGTGAGCACCACGGCCAGCAGCCGCTTGCCCGGAATTGCGACCAGTCGCTCCACCCAACGCCCGTAGCGACGACTCAGGTTGCCCAGCTTGCGGTTCATCCAGGCGTTGAACCCGGTTGTCTTGGTATGCGGCTTGAGCAGCTTCGAACACATCATCGGCGTCAGCGTCAGCGCGACGAAGGCCGACAGTGCCACCGCCGAGGCGAGCGCGATCGACAGCTCGCGGAACAGGCGGCCGCTGTTGCCCTCCATGAAGCCGATCGGCAGGAACACCGCCACCAGCACCGCGGTGGTCGCGATCACCGCGAACGCGACCTGCGCGGTGCCGCGCCTGGCCGCGACCAGCGGCGGTTCGCCGAGATCGACGCGGCGCTGCGCGTTCTCCAGCACGATGATCGCGTCGTCCACCACCAGGCCGATGCACAGCACCAGCGCCAACAGGGTCAGCAGGTTGATCGAATAGCCGAATGCATACAGGGCGATGAACGCGGCCACCAGGCACACCGGCACGGTCACCGCCGGGATCAGCGCCGCGCGCAGGCTGCCCAGGAACAGCCAGATGACCAGGAACACCAGCAACATCGCCTCGCCCAGCGTCCAGTAGACGCGGTCGATGGCCGCTTCGATGAACTGGGTGTTGTCCGCGGCGACGAAGATCTCGGTGCCTTCCGGCAGGCTCTGCTGGATGACCTCGGCCTGGGCACGCGCGGCACGCGCGACGTCCAGCGCGTTGGCGGTCGAAGTACGCACGATCCCCAGGCCGACATTGGGGATCGAGTTGCTGCGCGCGTACGAACGCCGTTCGCGCGGGCCGATCTCGACCTCGGCCACGTCGCCCATGCGCACGACATAGCCGTCCTCGCCCTTGCGCAGCGGGATCTGCGCGAACTGTTCCGGCGTGCGGTAGCCGCGCTCGACGCGCAGGGTGAAGTCGCGATCCTCCGATTCGATCCGCCCGGCCGGCAGCTCGACGTTCTCGCGGCGCAGTGCCGCCTCGACGTCGGTCGCGGTGATGCCGCGCGCGGCCATCGCGTCGCGGTCGAGCCAGATCCGCATCGAATAGCGCTGGCTGCCGCTGAGCTGCACCCGTGCCACGCCGTCCAGCGAGGACAGCCGGTCCATCACGTAGCGATCGGCGAAGTCGCTCAGCTCCAGCGTGTCCATCGTGGTCGAACGCATGTTCAGCCACATGATCGCGTCGGCGTCGGCCTCGACCTTGGCGATCTCCGGCGGATCGGCCTCGATCGGCATGCGGTCCATCACCCGGCTGATCGCATCGCGCACGTCGTTCGCGGCGGCTTCGATGTCGCGGGTCAGGTTGAACTCGATGGTGACGTCGGCGCGACCGTTGCGGCTGCTCGACTGGATCGTGCGGATGCCCTCGATGCCGGCCAGCGCGTCCTCGAGGATCTGGGTGATGCGGGTTTCGACCACCGCCGCGGAGGCGCCGGGATAGGTCACGTCCACCGACACGATCGGCGGATCGATGTTGGGCAGCTCGCGCACGGTCAGGCGCATGAACGACATCAGCCCCAGCACCACCAGCAGCAGGCTCACGACCACCGCAAACACGGGGCGGCGGATCGAGATGTCGGACAGCTTCATCGGCTCAGCCTCCGTTCGCCGGCGGCGCGTCGGGCTGCGGCGTGGGCGCCTGCGCGGACTGTTCGGCCACCTTGATCCCGGGCCGCAGCTTGCCGGTGCCCTCGACCACGATGCGATCGCCCGCGGACAGGCCCGAGACCACTTCCACCTGTCCGGCGCGACGTTCGCCAACCTCGATCATCGCGCGCTCGACGGTGTCGTCCGCGCGCACCCGCCAGACGAAGGTCTCGCGGCCCACCTGCACGATCGCGATCTCGGGCAGCACCAGCGCCTGCCGTTCGGGACGGGCCAGGCTCACCTGCACCAGCATGCCCGGCCGCAGCCGGCGATCGGGGTTCGGGAAGTCGCCGCGCACCGTGACCGCGCGCGTGTTCGGATCGATCCGCGCCTCGATGCTGGACACCTCGCCGTCGAACACCTGCCCCGGCCACGCCACGCTGCTGCCCGACAGCTGCTGGCCGTTGGCGAGCTGGGCCAGGCGCGTTTCCGGTACCGGGAAGTCCACGTACACCCGCGAAACGTCGTCGAGCGTCGCCACCACGGTGCCTGGCTGCACCAGGGCGCCCGGGCTGACCTGGCGGATGCCGAGCACACCGGCGAACGGCGCGCGGATGCGGCGGTCGCCGATGTCGGCGCGCATCTGCGCCACGCGCGCGACCGCGGCGTCGCGGGTGGCGCGCTGGGTGTCGAGCTGCGAACGCGCGATGAGCTGCTGCTGCGCCAGTTCGCTGCCGCGCCGGTATTGCTGCTCGGCTTCCTTCGCGGTGGCCTCGGCGGCCTGCAAGGCGGCCTGCTGCTGGTTGCCCGAGAGCGTGACCAGGGTAGTGCCGGCCTCGACCTCGTCGCCGCTGTCGAAGTGCACGCGCTCGACGGTTTCGCTGACCTTGGCCGTGATGGTGACCGATTCGCGCGCCTTGACCGTGCCCAGCGCGGAGATGGTGTCGCTCCACGGCTGCACCGCCACCGTCTCGGTGGTGACCACCGCCGCGGCGGCTGCGCCGGGCGCTCCAGCGGACGCACTGTTCCTGCCGCAGGCCGCCAACAGGCAGCACAGGCCGGCGGCGAGCGCGATTCGGGACATCGTCGGGACAGGGAAGCGGACGCGCATCTTCGACACTGACAAGGGGGATCCGGTCGATTCTATCGGTCCGGGATGAACGCCGGCGCATGCCATCAGGCAGGGCGGGCCGCCGGGCGATCGTGTCAACCGACGCCGTGCTGGTGCGTTATGCGCGGCGGTGCCGGACCGGCCTCGAACCGGCGGCCTGATACCAACATGGAATGGCGTAGGAGCGCCCCATGGGCGCGACCGGGTCGCGATGATGCCCCTGCCGCCGAAGAAAGGAAGAAAGGGGTCAGGGACTGAGGTATCCCCACGTTTTCATGCCCGCAGCACCATCTGATCAAGCGTGGCCGGTGGCAGTGATCGCAGACGCTCCATCCACCGGGAGACAGGCTCCATCGGCCAGCGTCTGACCAGCGCCTCGCGGCCCACGCGCAGGGTCGAGTACAGCTTGCGCTTGGCGCGCGCCGGCAACAACCAGTGGGCGATGCCGGTTGCTTCACAGCCCAGGCCCGCCAGCCAGCTGGCGAAGGACGCCAGGGTGCCGACCAGCAGCAGGATCTGCAGCCGTGCGCCGCTGCGCGTCAGACTGTCCTCGAAGCCCTGGCCGTAGCGGTGGGATTTGAGGTCGCGGAACGATGATTCGATCTGCATCCTGCGGGCATACAGGTTCACCAGTTGCCGGGCGCTGGGCTCGGACAGTTCCGGCGAGGCCACGATCAACCATGGTTCGCGCTCGCGCGCGGCAGCCTTGCGACTCGATGAACTGCGCGCCACCTCCTGGCGACAACGCCGATTGTGATGTTTTCGACCCTGCCGAGCCTTGGCGTAGACGACCAGGCGGCAGGTCAAAGGATCGCTGCGGTTGGACTGCATCAGCGGCAGCTCCCGTGGCGTCCGGGTGGCCAGCACGTGGAGGTTTCGGCAATCGACCCACTGGTCGGGCGCATCGTCCTCCGCCAAGGGCTTGACCCGCGTCCGGCCGCGCAGGCGGCCCAGCCAGTACCAGTCCAGCGCCGAGACGGCGCGGAACCAGGGCGTGCGGAAGCCGGCATCGGTCACCAAGATCGGCCGGACACCCTCAGGCACTAGGGCTTGCAGGCGCAGAAGGAACCGCTGTTCCGCAGCCGGTGCGCCTTGTTCCTGGCCAGGGAACACCATGTCCAGCACGGTGAGTGTGCGCCCGCCCACGGGCACCGCCGCACGCAACAGGCACCACGACTTGTCCGCCTTCAGATCCGCCCAGTCGATCACGATCACCGGGTGCTGGCCGCGCAGCAGCCAACGGGCCATCTCCTGATGAATCGGTTCGCGCTCCGCCTGCAGGTGTGGATTGCCCAGCAGTCGGTCGAAGGCCTTGAGCGGCGGCCGCACGCGCTCGGCATCCGGCCAGGAACGCGTCACATCCATCAGTGTCAGCCGGCGCCCTTGCAGCAGCGCCTCTACGGCTTGCAGCAAGACCCGCTCACGCAAGGCATGCATCCGGTGCAGTGAATCGGGAAGGCACTTCTGCAATACTTCACTGGCGCGCATGGTCGTCAGTCCTTGACTTCGGCTTCGACACCTTGAAGGCTGCACCATGCGCGCACTTGTTTCCAGCCAGATCAGCGTCAAGCGATTGATCCTGCTATGGAAAACGTGGGGATACCTCAGTCCCTGACACCCTTTTTCTTTTCTCCGCTCCTATTCCGTTGACACCGTTCAAACGGAATCACTGAACGGACCTCTAGCACCATTCATAAGCACCAAAATTGGACTTGTCACTGTGGCAGCTATATGAGCGAGCATTGAACGGACTCTATCCCCCTGCTTTGCATGGGATCTAGCGAAGTATCTGAGACCCCACGGCAGTCCTCCAAGATAGGCAGACAAGTACCATTTCCTGGCACTAACAGAATCCATTCTCACCTTTTCATAAAGTAACCCCAAAAGCATCTTGGCATGAACGCTTCTATCCAACTCTATCGCCCTAATACATAGCCGTTCAATTTCATCAGCATTCCCACGCTCATTCATATCAAACAATATACGACCAGCTGCAACGAGAACCTCACTGCCGATAGTTGGAGCCCACGATTCTAAAGTCCGATAGTCGACAAGCGCCTTATTGAGATCGGCGCCTCCAGGATACTTGCCCCATTCATATGCACTTCCACGCAAATAGCGCAGTCCTAAGCTCTCTGGTGACGACGAATCTGCTTCAATCACCGGATCAATAAGTGACTGCAGAAGGTCCGCATCCCCTCTTCTAAATGCTTCCATCGCCTGTTTATACGTTTCAGAGCGCATACATCAATTATCCCAAATTCTGTCGATTACTTTCCAGTCAACTGCCCTTCCAGTCTCTTTGAGTCGATCCTACCCTCAACTCGAACTGTTCCTTGGAACCCGTCGTCCCGCCCCCTAGCACTTCCTCCATCTCCTTGCCTACCATTTCCGCCGCTTGCGCTACTGCTCGAGTTGGTACGACCAGATTCCCGAGCGGCACTCCTCTGCTCTGCCCGCCTTGTAATGCCCTCGACAACTCGTATTGTTGGCTTAGTTGGAGCGCCACTCATGGAGACACGGGGGGAATCTGCATCAAATTTGCAGAGGCTGAGGCCCAA
Source organism: Luteimonas sp. (assembly GCA_035444805.1). Taxonomy (GTDB): domain Bacteria; phylum Pseudomonadota; class Gammaproteobacteria; order Xanthomonadales; family Xanthomonadaceae; genus Luteimonas. Next base: position 35,110 of record DAOMPM010000005.1, read on the forward strand.
CGCACATGCGAGACGGACTACCGGATTTCTATACACAGAAGCTGCGCCAGCAACCAAAGGGGCGCCGACTTTGACAGCAGCTACTCCTGCTGCTGGCGCAACCAATGGAACCGCCACAAGAAGCGAATCTCGCTCCACGGCCGCCTGAGCGGCACGCAGCTTTGGATCCATAGCTTCTAGTTGCCTATCACAAGACATGTGACCCAAGCTTTGCCCGACGTATTCGTTGAAAGCTTGGCCAATCGGATTGCCGCAGCGTCCGTCGGGATCTGTGAATTTGTACGGATTGCCATTGGCGTAACGATAGCGATTGAACGAGACAACTGGCTGCTGGTAGGCCGTCACCGGATCGACAGACAGGAACACACCCAATTGCGGGTCCATGTAGCGCTGCTGCATATACGTCAGCCCCGTCGCCGCATCCTGCACATGCCCCGTATACCCCGGGCCGTCGAACAGCGGCTTGTTCACCAACTGCCCGTACGGCTCGTATTCGCTCGCCTCGATGGCAGTCTTTGCCGCATTCGTCACCGCCACCGGCGTCCCCAACGCGTCCGTGTGCTGGTACTTCACCACGTTCGTGCTCGTCCCGATCGGACGCTCCTGGAACGCCACCATGCTCCCGCCCAGATAGATGTAGTCGATCTCCTTGTTCTGCTTGTAGTTCTTCTGTCGCAGCACCTGCCCCGAGTTCGCGTACTGCGATTCGATGGCGCTGCTGCCCACCGTCATCGCATGCACCCGCCGCCCGTGGCCGTCGTACTCGTAGTTGATCTCCCTCGTGGGAGCGTTCCGCAACCGGTTGCCGAAATCAAATTCGTAGGATTGGGAGGCCGGGCATGGGATCGAAGGTCCCTTGCACGACAGGTTGCCCTGCACGTCATAAGTCAGGTTCGCCACCACTGCGCCGCCCACCGTGTTCTTCACCTGACTCAGTCGCCGCGTGGCGGCATCGTAGGTGTAGGTGTGGTTCCGGCTCCGGCTGCCTGCGCTCACACTGACCGTCGTCAGATTGTCCAGCACGTCATAAGCGTAGCTGGCCGTGCCGAACACCGTGGCCGGCGAGGTCGTCTGGATCAGCCGGTCCAGCGCGTCGTAGTTCATCCCCCGGGTCTGTTTGCCGCTGGACGTATGGTCAATGATGCCGCTGACGTTGCCGTGCGGATCGTAGGCGTACTGCAGGTCCAGCCGCCGGTTGGCCGCCGCGCACGCGCCCGTGGTGGTGCAGTCCGTGCTTCTGGCCGGCAGGCCGCGGGCGTTCTGCGTCAGCGTGTGCACGATCCCGTTGCCGTAGGTGAACTGCTTGATCGCCCCGTTCGGGAAGTAGCTCACTCCGCTGGCGAAGGCGCCCGCCTGCGTCGGCTGGCCCAGGGCATTTGGGGCGTAGTTTACCGTCGGCCCCGAGGTCGGATACACCAAGCTGGCCAGATGGCCGTTGCCGTTGTATCCGTAGCCCACAGCCCAGGCCACCGCCGCGCCCCGCTTCACGCTCTCGCCGGTCGGCAGCCGCCGCCTGTTGTAGCTGTAGGCGTTGACGACCGCGGCCCCGCCGGCCTTGGTGTTGGCGGTGGTGATGGTGGCCGGCAGGCCGTCGAGCGTGTAGGTCCAGGCCTGGTTGCCGCGCTTGTCGGCGGCGGGGAAGGCCAACGTCCTGAGCCAGTTGCGGCCGTCATAGGTGCGGTCTGCACGCCGCGCGGCTACGGCGGGCGCCGTGCCGTTGTCTTCGCAGGCCTGGCCTGACGGCAGGCCGGCCGCGCGCCACTTCAAGTTGCCTGCACCGTCGTAACCCATCAGCGTGGCACCCGTCTCAGGTTCCACCGAACGGCACAACTCTTGCTTCGGGTTGTAGGTGTAGGCCCGGTTGAGCGCCACCGTGCCGCCGGTCGGGCTACTGCTGTTGCTGCGGCGCAGTTGCACGGGCTTGCCGAACACGTTGCGAGCAATGTGCGTGTAGGCGCCGGCAGGATGCGACACGTAGACCGGATGGTCCTGCGTGGGCTGGTCCAGTGCCCAGTAGCGGGTGGTGGTCGGGTGGGTCTTGGGGCTGGTGATCCGCGTCTGGAACCCGCTCTGGTATTCCGTTGTGGTGACCAGCAGGCCCGGACTCAACTCGCTGTCCTGCGAGACTGAGGTGGGCCTGCCCAGCGCGTCGTATATCGTCCACGTCCCCGTCGCCGGATTGTGCGCCGTGGCCGGATAGGAGGCGAACGTCGTCCGTCCTTCGTGGTCGTACGTGAAGCGCTGGAACCGCTGGGTGCCCGCCTCGTTGGCGGTGTCGTACTCGCGTGTCACCAGGGGCCGCCACAGGGCGTCGAAGTAGACGATCTTGCGGCCGTTGCCGGTACTCACCGTCTGCCGCCAGTGATTGGCGGGAATGCCGTATTCGGTGCTGGCGATCTGCTGGAAGACCTGGGTGGTGATCGCCCACGTGGTGGCGTTGCAGACGTCGGCCACCGTCTCGGACGGATAGGTGACCTGATTGATCCGGCCCATCGCGTCATAGCCGTAGCAGGTCTGGAAGCCGTTCTCGTCGTTGACCCACTCGATCCAGCCGCTGTCGTTCACCCAGGCGATCTGCGTGGCGCCCGACGGCGCCTCCGGTGTGCCCGGGTACTGGATGGTCTGGGGGATGCCGCCCTTCCAGTTCGACAGCGTGGTCGTGTTGCCATTGCCGTCGGCCACGGTCTTGGCGGTGCCGCGCTGCCCGCCGCCAAGAGGGGAAGTGGTGTCCCACGTCAGCGTCTGCTCAGGCTTGCCGAAGCGCTTGGTCACCCAAGGCATTGCGTAGGTCGCGTCGTACGTCCGATCGAACATCTCCACACCCGAACTCCCGCATCCGGCAGGCAATGAAGAGGTGGGCGCCTTGCACGTCACGGTCCTGACCTGGCCGAGAACCCACTTGGCCATGTTGTCGTGATACGTGGTCTCCTCGGTGCGCGTCGGGTTGCCGGAGACCGTGCTCGACTTGGTCACTCGCATCGGTCGCGCCAAATCGTCGTAGCAGAGGATTCCGGAGCAGGTGCTGGCGACTTGCCACACGAAGTTCACGCCATCCTGATGGATGGTCCGGTTCGTCACCGGCCGGATCCTGGCGCTGGCCGGGTCGGAGATGTACCCGAGGATCGTCCCGTGCTCGCCGTGGAACGGCTGCGAGGCGGCCTGCGCCTCGGTCATGTAGGTGCTGGTCTCGGTGCGGATCACGGTTTCGTTGGCGCGCAGCGTCTCCACCTTCAGCTGCCGGCCGTCGTTGTCGTGATAGCGCATGCCGAAGGTGTAGCGGGACTTGGTGCTGTCCGGGTTGCTGACCGTGACCGTCTTCTCCGCCGTGCAGGTGGTGCAGGGATACGGCAGCGGCGTGGTCGGCACGCCCCACAGGGTCTGCGGGAGAAGCGCATACGAATAATTCCAGGCCATCGGTGACAGCCCCGGGCCGCTGATGATCTTGCTGTCGATGCTCAACACGTCGAAGTAATGCGGGACCACCAGATCGTAGTCGGGGTTGACGGGGTCGCCCGTCTGCTGGCACTCCGTCGCGTGGACACCGCTGCGATAGTGCCTGCGGTTGTTGAACTGGAACGTGCCCGACGCGCCGGCCGGATGCGTGGCGGTCAGCGTGAATCCGACATCCAGCATCAGCGGGAACCCCCCGCACCAGGGCAACGGCGGCAAGCCCGTCGGGTCCGGAGGCGGCATCAGGTCGTCCGAATAGGTGTACTGCCACTTGCTGCTGTCGGGCTGGATGACTTGCGAGAGCCGCGCGTACAGCCCGCTGCCGATGTGGGTGTACTGGTACTGCCAGGTACGGCCATGACTGGTCGCTGTCGCCAGGCGCCCACCCGTATACGTCAGATTGATCTCACGACCGTCGTTCGACCAGATTTTGGTCGGATGGCCGTTGGCGTTGTACTGGAACTGGACAGTGTTGCCGAAGCGGTCCTCGATCTTGCTGGCGAGCAGGTAGAGCCTGTTGCGATCGAGGTAGAGCGAAGATGGAAGTCCGCTGCTGTCCTTCAGGTACTTGACAAGCCGGGCAGCCGTTCGGCTTGCGCCGACATCGAAGTAATAGCGCAAGCCGGATGAAGTCGTCATCCGGAACCCCTCACCCGTAAAGCCTGGCTGCATGGGTATGCAGTCGAACACGTCGCGGTCGGAGGTCGTCAGCTTGTACGTCGCCCCACCCGATGGGCGCGGCGTCTGCGTCTGCACGCCGAGCGCGGAGGTGCTGCCCCGTCCCGGAACATTGACCGAAATGCCCTGCCAGACTTCACCTCGCCGAAAGCCGGGGCCGATGATGATGCCCGGTACGTAGAAGCCGTTGCAGCGCAGCGCGTTGCCGGCAGCCACCTGGTAGGTCGCGGCCATGTGGGGCACGTCCACGTCCCAGTTGCCGAGGCCCCTGAGCAACGAGTCGTACTCACTGAAGTAGTTCTGGGGTTGCAGTTCAACGGCGAGTTTTCTGGTCAACTGCACCGGCAAGGCGTGGTTGCCCGGCACATCGATGTCCGTGACCGAGAACGCGGTGCTGCCGTTGTAGAGGCTGACCTGCTCGCCGAACAGCCCGTGGTCGAGCGGCGAGATGTTCTGCGCGGTCTCGATCCGCTTGCGGTACTCGACGTAGGGCTGGATCCCGTCCTGGGCCTGTACCTGCACGTGCATCTGCAAGCCGGCCAGCGTCAGCCACAGTGCTGTGAGCATCCTCTTCATGCGTCCCCTCCCTTCCGGCCCGTTGCAGGCTGGATTCCCTAGGCTGCTTCCGTCACGCGACTACCGGCCGACTCAAGCCCGGTGTCGCAGGTGCGGGTTATCGCACGGCGGTTGACTGCAAAACGATTACGCCATCACAGTTCGAGCGCCCAATCAGACCGCGTCTGCGGATGCTGCATCGCACGATATTCCGGGGCTGACGGGGATTGACTGCTAAGGGTGCTTCGACACGCTGTTGCCCGGCTTTCCGTCCGAACCTCTCTCAGGAAACGCAGACGCCAGCACTTCGCCGGCGACAGATGGCTTGTCGATAGCTCTGTCAGGCCGCCCGGCTCCACTTCCCCTGCGCCGCCAGGCCGTTGGCCCGGGCCCGCGCGAGCACCGCGTCCTGCGCCTTGCCGACATTGCCGGCCAGGTCCTGCGACCAGACCTTCAGCGCCGCGCTCTGCATCGCGCGGCCGTAGGAGAACGACAGCGTCCAGGGATGCGGCCCCGTCCGGTTCATCGCGTCCAGGTGCGCGGTCGCGGCCTCGTCGCTCTGCCCGCCGGAGAGGAACACGATGCCCGGCAGGATCGCCGGCACCGTCGACTTCAGGCACATCAGGGTGGCCTCAGCGACTTCCTCGACCTCGGCCGTCTCGCCGCTGTCCTTGCCGGGCAGGACTATCGACGGCTTCAGGATCGTGCCCTCCAGCGCGACGCTGTGCTGGTACAGCGCGTCGAACAGCGAGCGCAGCACCACTTCGTGCACTTCGTAGCTGGTCTCGATGTCGTGGTTGCCGTCCATCAGCACTTCCGGCTCGACCACCGGCACCAGGCCCTGCTCCTGGCACAGCGCGGCGTAGCGCGCCAGCGCGTGGCTGTTGGACTCGATGCAGGTGCCTGAGGGAATGTCGTCGCCGATGTGGATCACCGCGCGCCACTTGGCGAAGCGCGCGCCGAGCTTGTAGTACTCCTCCAGCCGCGCGCGCAGGCCGTCCAGGCCCTCCGTCACCGTCTCGCCCGGGCAGCCGGCCAGCGGCTGCGTGCCCTTGTCGACCTTGATGCCGGGTATGATCCCGCTGTCGGACATGACCCTAGTGAACGGCACGCCGGCCCTGGTCGACTGGCGGATCGTCTCGTCGTACAGGATCGCGCCGCTGATGTAGTCACCGAGTCGCGGCACGGTCAGCAGCAGTTCGCGGTAGGCGCGGCGGTTGGCTTCGTTGCTGGCGATGCCGACACCCTCGAAGCGCCTGGCGATCGTCGCGGTGGATTCGTCGATCGCGAGGATGCCCTTTCCGGGGGCGACCATCGCCAGTGCGGTTTCGGCGAGCGTTTCGATGCTCATTCAGGGACTGGCCGCTACGTGACAGGAGCGGAATTATAAAGCCGCCGCGGGTTCCGGAGGCCCGCGATCAGAGTTCGCCCAGCCCCTCGGCACGCCCGTCCTGGCCCACCTGCAGCAGGCGCAGGGTGTTGGTCGCGCCCTTGGTCTCCATGTGCTCGCCGCTGGTGAACACCACGCGGTCGCCCGGTACCAGCAGGCCGGCCTCGACCAGCAGGCGGATGCTGCCGCGCGCGGCCTCGCGCGGCGTCTGCCCGCGGCTGTCGTAATCCATCGGGAACACGTCGCGCATCATCGCCATCCGGTGCCGCGCGCCCTCGACGCGGGTGAATGCATAGATCGGCGGCCCGGCGCGGAAGCGCGACAGGTAGCGCGCGGTGCCGCCGGATTCGGTCATCGCCACGATCGCGGCCACGCCGATGTGTTCGCTGAGGAACATCGTCGCCATCGCGATCGCCTGGTCGGCGCGCTCGAGGTTGCGCTGCGCCTTCTCGAAGTCGGTGTCGTGCGCGAACTGGCGTTCCGCACCCATGCAGATGCGCGCCATCGCCTCGACCGCGCGCACCGGGAAGTTGCCGGCGGCGGTCTCGGCCGAGAGCATCACCGCGTCGGTGCCGTCGATCACCGCGTTGGCCACGTCCAGCACCTCGGCGCGCGTGGGGATCGGCGAATCGACCATCGACTGCAGCATCTGGGTGGCGGTGATGACCACCTTGTTGCGCGCCAGCGACTCGCGGATGATCTTCTTCTGCAGGCCGGGCAGTTCGGCGTCGCCGATCTCCACGCCGAGATCGCCGCGCGCGACCATCACCACGTCGCTGGCGTCGATCACCTCGGCCAGGTTCTCGATCGCCTCGGCGCGCTCGACCTTCGACACCAGCGCGGCGTCGCTGCCGTGCGAGCGCGCGATCGCGCGTGCCTCCTCCATGTCGGCGGCGTTGCGGCAGAACGACACCGCGATGAAGTCGACGCCGATCTGCGCGGCGATGCCGATCAGCTCACGGTCGCGCTCGGTCAGCGCGCCCAGCGACAGGCCGCCGCCAAGCTTGTTGAGCCCCTTGCGGTCGGACAGCACGCTGTCGTTGAGCACGGTGTTGACGATGCGCGGGCCCTCGATGCGCTCGACCTTGAGCTGCACCATGCCGTCGTCGAGCATCAGCACGTCACCGGGCGAGAGGTCACCGGGCAGGCCGAGATAGCTCACCCCGACCTCGTGCTGCGTGCCCGGCGGCGCGTCCACGCTGGCGACCAGGTCGAAGCGGTCGCCCGCCTTCAGCGCCACCTTGCCCTCGGCGAACCGCTCGACGCGGATCTTCGGCCCCGGCAGGTCGGCGAGGATGCCGACCTCAACACCGACGCGTGCCGCTGCTTCGCGGACAGCCTCCGCGCGCGCCATCTGCCCCGCCGGATCACCGTGCGAGAAGTTCAGCCGCACCACGTTCACGCCGGCGCGGAGGATCGCATCGAGCACGCCCGGCGGATCCGTGGCCGGGCCGAGGGTGGCGAGGATACGGGTGCGGCGGCTGCGCTCGGACATGGCGGACTCGTTCAGGCGGAAGGGCCGCGCGACCAGGATCGCGCGCACCCGCTATCCTAGCCGAGCCCGGAGGCGATCACGCACATGTCCCGCGACGTCGACACCCTGCTGGCTGCGTTGCCCGGCTTTCCTGTCCTGGCCGGACAGCGCCTGCGCCTGCGCGCACCGCGCGAGGACGATATCGACGACGTCTTCGCGCTGTTCTCCGACCCGCGCGTGATGCGCTACTGGAGCAGCGCGCCCATGCGCTCGCGCCTGCAGGCCGAGGCCAGGATCGGCGAGATCCTCGACCTGTTCGCGCGTCGCGAGATGCTCAACTGGCTGATCGCCGACGGTCGCGACGATCGCGCGATCGGAAGCTGCACGCTGTTCCAGTTCGACGCGCGGCACCGGCGCGCCGAGGTCGGCTTCGCGCTGCGCTCCGGGCGCTGGGGCCAGGGCCTCGCGTCAGAAGCCGTTGCGCTCGCGCTGGACTGGGGCTTCGACAGCCTCGCCCTGCATCGCATCGAAGCCGACGTCGATCCCGGCAACGACGCCTCGCGCCAACTGCTGCTGCGCCTGGGCTTCGCCCGCGAGGGCCTGCTGCGCGAGCGCTACTTCGTTGGCGACGCCGCCGGCGACTCGGAGATGTTCGGGCTGCTGGCAAGGGAGTGGCGTGAGCGCCGCCGCGAACCCCCTGCTACCCACGCGCGACCCGTGTAGGAGCGGGCCATGCCCGCGACCTGCAGCGGCCGGGGCATCATTGCCCTCCGGTCGCGCCCATGGGGCGCTCCTACATCATGCGATGTTTCTGATCGCAGCCTGGCATGAACAGATGTCAGCTACGCGCATCCAGCGCCGCGACCGCCGGCAGGGTCTTGCCCTCCAGGAACTCCAGGAAGGCGCCGCCGCCGGTGGAAATGTAGGACACGTCGCCGGCGATGCCGTACTTGTCGACCGCGGCGAGGGTGTCGCCGCCACCTGCGATCGAGAACGCCTTCGATGCCGCGATCGCGCGCGCCAGCGCTTCGGTGCCCTTGCCGAAGGCATCGAACTCGAACACGCCGACCGGGCCGTTCCAGACCACGGTGCCGGCGTCGGCGATCAGACCCGCATAGCGCGCGGCGGTATCGGGGCCGATGTCGAGGATCAGGTCGTCTTCGGCCACGTCGCAGACAGGCTTGATCGCCGCCTCGGCATCCGGGTGGAACTGCTTCGCGACCACGACGTCGGTCGGCACCGGGATGTCGGCGCCGCGCGCCTTCGCGTCGGCCATGATCTTGCGCGCGGTGTCGAGCAGGTCCGGCTCGTGCAGCGACTTGCCCACCGGAAGGCCCTGCGCGGCGATGAAGGTGTTGGCGATGCCGCCGCCGACGATCAGCTGGTCGACCTTGCCGACCAGGCTCGACAGCAGCTCCAGCTTGGTCGAGACCTTGCTGCCGGCGACGATCGCCAGCAGCGGACGCGCCGGATTGTCGAGCGCCCGGGCCAGCGCGTCGAGCTCGGCCATCAGCAGCGGCCCGCCCGCGGCGACCGGCGCGAAGCGGATCACGCCGTGGGTGGACGCCTGCGCGCGGTGCGCGGTGCCGAAGGCGTCCATCACGAACACGTCGCACAGCGCCGCGTACTTTTTCGACAGCGCCTCGTCATCCTTGCCCTCGCCGACGTTCATCCGGCAGTTCTCGAGCAGCACCACCTCGCCGGGCTTCACTTCGACGCCGTCGACCCAGTCGCGCAGCAGCGGCACCGACTGGCCGAGCAGTTCGCCCAGCCGCTTGGCCACAGGCGCCAGCGAATCCTCCTCGCTCCACTGCCCTTCCTTCGGCCGGCCCAGGTGCGAGGTCACCATCACCGCCGCGTCCTGTGCCAACGCCAGCTTCAGCGTCGGGATCGAGGCGGTGATGCGCTGTTCGGAGGTGATCTGGCCGTTGTCGATCGGCACGTTGAGGTCCTGCCGGATCAGCACGCGCTTGCCGGACAGGTCGAGATCGGTCATGCGGAGGATGGTCATGGGGTTCCGTCGATGGAGGCGTCGCTGCCTATTGTCGACCCCGCCCCGGCAGCAGGCAAACCTTGCAGGCACCGAGCGCATATCCATTCGCGATCAAGAAGCTAAACGTAGGAGCGGGCCATGCCCGCGACCGGCGGCGACCGGCCCATCATCGCGAACCGGTCGCGCCCATGGGGCGCTCCTACGCCAGCCCGTACTTTTGATCGCAACCTGGTGTCAGCCCCCGGGCTTGCGCAGCAGGCTTGCGGCGAAGCCGGCCACCAGCAGCGCGCCCGCCAGCAGCAGGCCCCACAGCAGCCACGCACGCCAGTCGCGCGGTTGCGGCGCGGGCTGCAGGGCGCGCTCGCCGGCGAGCGGCTGCGCGTTGCCGAGCGTGGCGGCAGCCGGCTGCCACGAAGGGCCACGCGCGCCGCGGATCGCCTCCAGCGAACGCGCCACCGGCGCATCGCCGCGCGTGGCGCGCGCGCTGCCGGCAACCAGCCGGTACGGCGGCGTGCCCTGCGCGACGAACACCAGCGCTTCCGGTCTCCAGCCCAGGCGCAGCTCCGGCGCCTGCGGCACCGGCACGCTGCCGGCCAGCTTCCAGTGGCGGTCGCGCACGCGTTCGCCGAGCACCTGCGGCGCAGAGCGCTCATCGGCGCCGATGCGGTACGAGACCCACGGCCCGGCGCGGCGGATCCACGGCAGGGCCGGATCGTCGCGGCTGTACAGCGTCCACTCGCCGGTGCTGTTGCCGGCCAGCTGCACGTCCGCGCGGTCGATCGGGAAACGGCCGTCGAGCTCGAACTCGTAGTGCGCGACGCCGCGCTCGTCCACCGCGCGCCCCGGCAGCGACTGCCAGTGCGGCTCGGGCACCATCGCCGCCTGCCGCAGTTCGGCTTCGATGCCGACCAGGTACACCGTGCCGGTGCCGCCCTCGGGAGTCAGGCGCAGGTACTTCGCCTGCGCGTCGACCGGGACGCGTTGCTGACGCAGGCGTTCGCCGTCGCGGGTGAGGTCGAGCAGCGGTGCCTGCGTCTGCAGCAGGCGCCAGTCGCGCAGGTCGTCGCTGCCTTCGATGCGGTAGCGGCGGTCGATGTCACCACCGTTGCGCGTCCACTCCAGCCAGAGCGCGGCAACCGGTTCGCGCAGCGCGCTGGCATCGACCAGCCAGTGGCCCGGCGCGGCTTCCACGGTGGTCGTCGTGCCGGAGACACGCGTCTCGACGCGGCGCACGCGGCCGTCGGCATCGCGCTCGACCGCCATCGCGATGTCATCCGGGCGCGTCGCCAGCGGCTGTGGCAAGGCGAACCAGCGCAGCGGTGTGCGCCGGGTCCCGGCCTCGGGTCCGTCGCCGGGACGGAACAGCTGCGCCGGCACCGCACCGCCTTCGGCGTTGACGACGTCGACATCGCGCAACGCTGGCGATCGCGCCGCGGCGTAGACAGTGGCATCCAGCTCGACGCGATACGCGCCCGCCTCCGCATCCTGCAGCGACAGCGGCCACTGCCAGGCGTAGTCCTCGGCCAGCGCCGCCAGTGCGGCACACGGCAACAGCAACAGGGCCCACATTCCGCGCCGGCGCATCATGCCACTGCCTCCTTCTCCCGGGCTTCGCCAGCGCGCGGCGGCGCCGGCGCGAAGTATCCGACCAGGGTGCACAGCAGGCCGTAGGCGATGAACGAGCCGATGCCGAGCGGGCCGCCGAGGTGCTGGCGATCGACCAGCAGCAGCTTGACCAGCACCACGGCCATCAGGATCGCGCCGGCCAGCCACAGCGTGCGCTGCTCGCGGCGCGAACCGGCGATCCAGCCGACCACGCCGAGCAGGCTCCAGACCACGGTCAGGCTGGTCTGCGCCAGGCTGGCCGACAGCAGCGCACCGTTCCAGTCGAAGCCGCCGAAGTGGTGGACCGCGCGCAGGGTGACGACGGTGACCTGGGTGAAGCCGGCGACCGACAGCAGCACCACCCGCATCTCGCGCAGCGCCGCCGGGGCCGAGTCCGACCACAGCCAGCGTGCGATGAGCAGCAACACGGCCGTCTGCACCAGCTCCAGCGGATTGAGCAGCGGCAGCCACGGCAGCGGCGCCGCATCGCCGGGCGACAGCTGCGTGGTCGCCCACCAGAACGCGAGCAGCGCGCACACCACCAGCTGCAGCGGCAGGCGCAGGTCGTCGAAACGTTCGCCGCGTGGCATGCGCAGCAGCGGCCAGCGCGTCGTCGACAGCAGCCACAGCGCGATCCACGGCAGCGTGATCGCGGCCAGGGTCCAGCCATGGTCGAGCGCGAAATGCTCCGTCAGCCAACCGGCGAACAGCGCGAGCACCGACGGCCACACCAGCCACCATGCGAACTGCGCCCAGTCGCCGATGCGGTCGTCGTCGCTGCGCAGGCACAGCAGGCTGCGCACGCCGAGCAGCGCATACGCCAGCCATGCCCAGAGGCCCGCGCCGTCGAACGGATGCCCGTGCACCGCAGTCTGCAGCAGCGCCAGCGGGATCGCCGAAGCGAGCGCCAGCAGCGTCGTCGCCGCCAGCGCGCGCGCCGGACGCAGGCGATGCACTTCCGCCGCCAGCCAGCCGGTGAGTGCGGCCGTGGCCAGCAGCGCGTCCACCCAGGCGTCGCCGGGGACGAAGGCGAACACCTCGCGGACCAGGTTGCCGCACCACCAGACCAGGCCCCACAGGTAGTACGGCAGCGCGATGCGCGACTCACCATTGTCGCGATATGCCCACGCGCTGGCGAAGCCGGCGAGCGCGATCAGCAATGCGCCCATGAAGGCGGCATTCGCGACCGCCTGCGCGCCGGACATCGGCAGCGCCGACGTTCCCGCCACGTACGCCACCGCCGCCGCCAGCTGCAGGCCGAGGCCGGCCCACTGCGGGAACGCGCGGCCCTGGCGCAGCCCCAGCCACACCAGCGCCGCACCCTCCAGCGCAAACACGCTGGCGGTGGCGTGTGCCGACAGCGCCAGCGGCACCGACAGCGTGGCAAAGCCAAGCGCCAGCAGCGCATGGGCGCGGGAGAGCGTGTCGTAGCCATCACGCTGGCGCAGCCACCACGCCAGCGCGGCGTAGACCACGGCGAGGCCCAGCGCGCAGAACGCCAGCGGCATGCGCGCGCCGTCGAGCAGCGCCGCCTGCAGCGAAAACGCGACCAGCGGCGTGCCGAACAGCAGGCAGCCGTCGATCAGGTCGCGCCGACCAGCCGGGCGCCGACGCGCGTACAGGATCGGCAGCAGCAGGTAGAACACGAAGAACAGCAGCAGGAACGGCTGCGTGCTCGCCTGCTTGTCGGGCGAGTACGCCAGCACGCCCCAGAGGATGCCGATGCCCCAGGTGAACACGAAGCCGAGCAGGTTCAGCACCCGCCACGACTTGACCCAGGCAATGGCAAAGATCGCCGCGTTGAGCAGCGCGTAGTAGGAGAACAGCGCGACGTGGTTGCCACTGCCGCTCGACAGCCAGATCGGCGCAAGGAAGCCGGCGAGGATGCCGAGCACCGCCAGCGTGCGCGAATCCTGCAGCACCGCGAGCACGCCGAGCCCGGCGACCAGCACGATGCTCAGCCCGAACGCGGCACCGGCCGGGATCATCGCGTACAGCTTGAACGCGGCGAACACGACCAGCAGCAGCACGCCGATCGCGCCGCCCTGCAGCGCCAGCGCGAACGCGGGCCTGTCGTGGCGCTGGCGCCAGCCGAACACCAGTCCCGCCATCGCCGCGGCGGCAACGCCGGCCAGGCGCAGCTCCATCGGCAGGCGGAACCAGCCCTGGTCGCTGCCGTACTTCAGCAGCGCCGCCACGCCCGCCAGCAGCACCAGCATGCCGACCTTGACCGGCACGTTGCCGACCGTGAACCAGCGCTTCACCGCGCGCAGCGCGACGTCGGCGAAGTTGGGCGGTGGCGGACGCCGCGGAGGCGTCGGGATCGAAGGCGTCGGCGCGGCTGCCTCGCGCGGCGGCAGCGGCGGTGGGACCGGAGGCACAACGCCACCGGGGGGCGCCTCGGGGGCCTCCTCCGGCATCGTGGTCGCGCTGACCGCCGGCGTCGGGTCGGCGTACCTGGCGCCGCGCGCGACGCCGGCTGCGTCGCCGTCGCGCCCGAGGGCGCTCCCACGTGAGGGGACATCGTCATCGCTGGCGTGGGGGCGCGCTTGCGCGCGATCATCCTGCGAGGGCGCCTGCGCCTGCTCGCGCGCGGCCCCCGGCACCGTCTGCGCGCGCAGCTGCGACACCGCGTCTTCCAGCTCATCGACGCGACGCTTCAATCCACCGATCGACACCAGCGCGATCACCAGCAGCACCGGCACGGCGAGCACCACCAGCACCAGCAGGGTCAACAGACCTTCCATTGCGTCGTCCTTCGGGCGCCATCCCCGGCGCGTTGCCCGCCACCTTAGCGGGCGGGATCGCGAAAACAAGAAGCCCCGCGCAGGCGGGGCTTCGGGTATCGCTCCAGGCTACCGCCGGCTTACTTGCCGGCGACCACGCGCACCATCTCCAGGCACTTGTTGGAGTAGCCCCACTCGTTGTCGTACCACGCGACCAGCTTGACGAAGGTCGGGTCGAGCGCGATGCCGGCATCCGCATCGAACACCGAGGTGCAGGTTTCGCCGACGAAATCGGTGGCCACCACCTTGTCCTCGGTGTAGCCGAGGATGCCCTTGAGCGCGCCTTCGCTCTGCGCCTTCATCTCGGCCTTGATCTCGTCATAGCTGGCCGGGTTCTCGAGTTCGACGGTCAGGTCGACCACCGACACGTCCGAGGTCGGCACGCGGAACGACATGCCGGTGAGCTTCTTGTTGAGCGAGGGGATCACCACGCCGACCGCCTTGGCCGCGCCGGTGCTCGACGGGATGATGTTCTCGAGGATGCCGCGGCCGCCGCGCCAGTCCTTGTTGCTCGGGCCGTCGACGGTCTTCTGCGTCGCCGTGGCCGCGTGCACCGTGGTCATCAGCCCGCGCTTGATGCCCCACTTGTCGTGGATCACCTTGGCCAGCGGCGCCAGGCAGTTGGTGGTGCACGAGGCGTTGGAGACGATCGCCTCGCCCTTGTAGGTCTTGTCGTTGACGCCGTAGACGAACATCGGCGTGTCGTCCTTGGACGGCGCCGACAGGATGACCTTCTTCGCGCCCGCGTCGAGGTGCTTCTGCGCGGTGGCCTTGTCCAGGAACAGGCCGGTCGATTCGATCACCACTTCGGCGCCAATCTCGTCCCACTTCAGGTTGGCCGGATCGCGCTCCTGGGTCAGGCGGATCTTCCTGCCGTTGACCACCAGGGTATTGCCCTCGACCTTGACCTCGCCCTTGAAGCGGCCGTGCACTGAGTCGTAGCGCAGCATGTAGGCCAGGTAATCCGGCTCGAGCAGGTCGTTGATGCCGACGATCTCGATGTCGTCGCCGAAATTCTGGACCGCCGAACGCAGGACGTTGCGGCCGATGCGGCCGAACCCGTTGATGCCTACCTTGATCGCCATGGTGCGCGGACTCCCGGACAGGGTGGAGAAAGAATGTCAATTCTAGCAGGACGCGGCGCCGCGGCCCCGCGGATCCGGCGCCACCGACCGGCGACCGGCCGCAATGATCCGGATCAATGAGGCCGGGCCGCATGACCGCAAGACTGGTGCCATCCCCACACGGAAGCACCCCCATGCCGCGTTCCCCCGTCCTGCTGCTCGCCGCGCTGTCCGCGGCCCTCGCCTTCCCCGCCGCCGCCCAGTCGAAGGGTGACTGGACCCTCGGCATCGGCGTCCACAACGTCGATCCGAAATCCGACAACGGCAGTCTCGATGCCACCGCCCTCGGCCTCGGCCCGTTGCCGCCGACCGAGGTGGGCAGCAGCGTGCGCCCGACCGTCACCTTCGAGTACTTCATCGCCGACAACCTCGGCATCGAGGTGCTGGCCGCGCTGCCCTTCAGCCACGACATCGACATCCGCGGCATCGGCAAGGTCGGCAGCACCAAGCAGCTGCCGCCGGTGGTCTCGCTGCAGTACCACTTCAGCAATTCCAGCAAGGCGACCCCGTTCCTCGGCGTCGGCCTGAACTACACCACCTTCTTCAGCGAGGACACCACCGGCGCGATCGCGGGCACCAAGCTCTCGCTCGGCGATTCCTGGGGCCTGGCCGCGCACGCCGGCGTCGACTTCGCCGTCAGCGAGCGCAGCGCGGTCCGCGTCGACGCGCGCTGGATCGACATCGACAGCGACGTCAAGATCAACGGCATCAAGGTCGGCAGCGCCAACATCGACCCGCTGGTGTACGGCGTGGCCTGGGTCATGAAGTTCTGAGGCCAGCGCCCGCTCGTCCGGGCGGATCGTGTCGGTTACAGTGGACGGCATGATCCGCCCTTTCTTCCTCGCCGCCGCGCTGGCGGCCTTCGCGGCGCTGGCCGCCCCCCCTGTCCATGCCTGGGGACCGCTCGGCCACCGCCTGGTCGCGCGCCTGGCCGAGCCGCTGCTCACGCCGCAGGTGCGCACCGAAGTCGAACGCCTGCTGGCGACGGAACGGCTGCAGTCGCTGGCCGATGTCGCCAACTGGGCTGACGATCTGCGCGCATCCGATCCCGACCTCGGCCGCAAATCCGCGCCATGGCACTACGTCAACATCGGCGAAGATGGCTGCACCTACGACGCCGCGCAGGCCTGCCGCGGCGGCGAC
Source organism: Luteimonas sp. (assembly GCA_035444805.1). Lineage (GTDB taxonomy): Bacteria > Pseudomonadota > Gammaproteobacteria > Xanthomonadales > Xanthomonadaceae > Luteimonas. Next base: position 51,308 of record DAOMPM010000005.1, read on the forward strand.
TGCGTGGTCGGGGCGATCGGCGCCCAGGCCGCGATCCTCGGCGACCGCGGCCGCTCCGACGCCGAGCGCCTGCAGGCGCTGAAGTTCATCGTCCATTTCACCGGCGACGTGAACCAGCCGATGCACGCCGGCTACGCCCGCGACCGCGGCGGCAACACGGTGCAGGTGAACATCGATGGCAAGGGCAGCAACCTGCATGCGCTGTGGGACAGCCGCCTGCTGGCCTCGGCCAGGCTGGGCGAGGACGCCTACGAACGTCGCCTGCGGCTCGACCCGGACCACCTGCCGCCAGACACCGGCCCGTACACGCCGGCGGCCCCGGCGGTGTGGGCGGAGCAGTCCTGCCGCATCGCGATGGGCGCCTATCCAGCGCGCGCGAAGATCGGCGACGACTACCTGCAGCGCTACCGCCCCGTCGCCGAGCAGCAGCTGGAACTGGCCGGCGCGCGGCTCGCAGCACTGCTCAACGCCACGTTGACGGACGCGGCGCCAGGTTCGGCTTCCCCGGACTGACCGTCCCGGGCAGGGTTGCGGGCAAGGAACCATGAAAAGGGGCCTTCGCCGAATCGCGGGACATCGCGGTGCTGATGCGGTGTCGTTGGCGCCGGGAGTCCGTGCCCTTGATCGCGAATGTCCCCCGGCGATGGCCTGCGACCATCGCCTCCTCCTTTACTTCGCGCTCAAGGGCACGGACTCCCGGCTGTCGGGGTTCACGGTGATTCAAGCAGCAAGGCCCGGGATTCCACGCATGCGTCGGTATGTGCAGCCCGCAAGCCGAGCCCCGTCGCGGGCGGGAGGCCTTTGCGGCGGGGCCCCTCAGCTCGCGGCGCGGTGAATCGAAGAAGCACGCGCCCTTCCTTCCACCCTCGCCAAAACCAACCTCGCCGGAGTTGGGTGAAGATCCATGAAAAAGGCCGGCGATTGCCGGCCTTTTTCGTTGCATCGACGCGCCTTGCCTCAGGCGCGTTCGCCGCGGCGCTGGCCCGGCTTGCCGCCCTTGCCCGGCGTCTTCGCGCCGGTATGCGCGTGCGCGTGCGCGCCGCGGTCGGCGGGCTTGCCGTGGCCGCGATGGCCGGCGGGCTTGCGCGGCGGGCGCTGGCCGCCGCCCGGCTTCTGGCCACCACCGCGGCGACCGGGCTGGTTGGCGTCGAGCCGGATCGGCTGCGAGGGCTCGAAGCCCTGCACGAGGTCCATCGCGATGTCGGCCTTGAGCAGGCGCTGGATCTGGCGCAGCAGGCCGCCCTCGTCCGGCGACACCAGCGACAGCGCCTCGCCCTGCGCGCCGTTGCGGCCGGTGCGGCCGATGCGGTGCACGTAGTCCTCGGCGACCATCGGCAGGTCGTGGTTGATCACCAGCGGCAGGTTCGGGATGTCGAGCCCGCGCGCGGCGACGTCGGTGGCGACCAGGATCCGCGCCTTGCCCGACTTGAACTGGTCGAGCGCCTTCTGCCGCTGCGCCTGGCTCTTGTTGCCGTGGATCGCGAGTGCCGGCAGGCCGGCCTTCTCGAGCTGTTCGGCGAGGCGGTTGCAGCCGTGCTTGGTCTTGCCGAACACCAGCACCTGGTCGGTGTGGCGCGTGGACAGGATGTCGACCAGCAGGTCACGCTTGCGCGAGGCGTCGACCGGATGCACGCGGTGGACGATGGTCTCGGCGATGGTGTTCTGCGCAGCCACCTGCACTTCGGTCGGGTTGTTCAGCAGCTCCATCGCCAGGGTGCGGATGCGCGATTCGAACGTGGCCGAGAACAGCATCGTCTGGCGCTGCTTCGGCACGCGCGACAGCACGCGTTTGATCGAGGGCAGGAAGCCCATGTCGAGCATGCGGTCGGCTTCGTCGAGCACCAGCAGTTCGACCGCGTCGAGCTTGGCGTGGCCGGAATCGAGGTGGTCGAGCAGGCGCCCCGGGCAGGCGACGAGGATGTCGACGCCGCGACGCAGGTTGTCGATCTGCGGCTGCATGCCGACGCCGCCGAAGACCATGGTCACGTTGAGCTTCAGGTGGCGGCCGTAGGTCTTGAGGCTGTCGGCGACCTGCACCGCGAGTTCGCGCGTGGGCACCAGCACCAGCGCGCGCGGCTTGCGCGGCCCCTTGGCTGGCGTCTCCTTCGCCAGCTTCTGCAGCAGCGGCAGGCCGAAGGCGGCGGTCTTGCCGGTGCCGGTCTGCGCGGCGCCAAGCAGGTCGCGGCCGTCGAGGGCAGCGGGGATGGCCTGGGCCTGAATCGGCGTAGGCGTGGTGTAGCCGGATTCGGACAGCGCGCGCAGCAGCGCGGGCGAAAGCCCCAGCCCTTCGAAGGGCGTGGTTTCAAACGTCATGTGGATCTCACTCCGTGGCAGCCGGATGCGACGCGCCGTGCAGCCGCGAGGCGGGCACGGTCGTCGAAGCACCTTCGACTGGCTTGCCCGGAACCATCCAGAACCGCGTTGCGGGCAATGTGTTGGCGGCTACCGGAGGTTCCGGTGCCGTGTCTGCGCGACGAAAGACGTGCGGGAGAGGACGCCCCGGGAAGTCCCCGGGGCCGGCCTGCCAGGATCGTGGTCGCGCCAGTGGCGCGACGGGCAGCCGTGCTGCAAACGCACATAGTCTAGCCGCCGGCGCGCGGCGGCGCCAGCGCGATGCTCTACACTCGCGCGGTGTGGGACGGGGGGCGTTCAGCACGGGGGCGATTCAGGATGAAGACGTTGGCAGCGCACGGCCGGGCGCGGATCCGTCGGCACCGCTCCGCCCGGGGACAGCGCGCGTGGATGGCCGCCTGGCTGCTGCTGGCGCTGCTCGCCGCGGCGTCGCCGGCGTTCGCGGACGGCGCGGACTGGCACTACCGCGTGCGCCCGGGCGACACGGTCTGGGACCTGGCCCGCAAGTACCTGCGCAGCGATGTCCCCTGGCAGCGGCTGCAGGAACTCAACGACATTGCCGATCCCCACCAGTTGCCGCCGGGCAGCCGCATGGCCTTCCCGGTCGACTGGCTGCGCGTGAGCCCGGCCAAGGCGCGCGTGATCGCGGTCGAAGGACCGGCCACGGCCAGCACCCGCGGCGACTTCTCCGATCCACGGCCGGTGGTCGCGGGCATGGAACTGGGCGTCGGCGCCGCACTGCGCACCACGCAGGAGGCCAGCCTCACCCTCGGCTTCGCCGACGGCTCGCGACTGCAGCTGCAGGGCGACAGCGAGCTGCATTTCAACCACCTGCGCGCCTATGGCGCGACCGGGATGGTCGATACCCGCCTGCGCCTGCCGCGCGGGCGCGCGACCACCTACGCCAGCCGCAGCCGTGGGCCCGCCTCGCGCTTCATCGTCGACACGCCGGGGCTGATGTCGAGCGTGCGCGGCACCGCGTTCCGCATGACCAGCGACGACGCCTCGCGCAGCCGCTCCGAGGTGGTGGAGGGCCGAGTCGACGTCAGCGGCGCCGGTCGCAGGGTGCTGGTCGGCGCCGGCCACGGCACGGTCAGCGGCGAGGGCGGCGTGCCGCTCGCGCCGGTCCAGCTGCTCGCCGCGCCCGACCTGTCGCAGTGGCCGCAGCGCCTCGACCGCCTGTCGACGCCGCTGTCGTGGCCGCCGCTGGAGGGCGCGCGTGGCTACCGCCTGCAGGCGAGCGCGCACGAGGACTTCCGCACCCTGCTCCGGGAACAGGTGGTCGAAAACGCGCAGGCCAACCTGCGCACTGGCGGCGAAGGACCGGTGTTCGTGCGCGTGCGTGCGATCGACCGGCACGGGCTCGAAGGCCTCGATGCCACCCGCACGCTCGAGATCGCCGCGCAGCCGGCGCCGCCGTTCGTGGTCGCGCCGCTGGACGGCGGCGGCGTCGCCGGTCCGTCCCCACGCTTTCGCTGGACGGTGTCCTCGGACGCCGACAGCTACCGCCTGCAGGTCGCGCACAGTGCCGATTTCGCCACGCCGCTGCTGTCCGAATCCGGCCTGTCCGGCAGCGCGCACCGTGCGCGCGAGGCGCTGGCCGAGGGTGAGTACTACTGGCGCGTCGGCGCCAGCGACGCGGGCGGACGCGAGGGCCCGTGGGGCGACCCCGTGCGCTTCAGCGTGCGTGCCGCCGATGCCGGCCCCGAACCGGACGCGCAGGCGCGCGACGGCGCGCTGCAGGTCGGCTGGCGCGCGACCGGCGAGGACGGGCAGCGCTACCGCTTCCAGGCCTCGCGCAAGGCGGATTTTTCGGCCATCGCGATCGACCGCGAAGTGGAGGACAACCACATCGTGCTCGAAGACCTGCGCAGCGGCACCTGGCACCTGCGCGTGCAGCCGGTCGACGACGACGGCTATGCGCATCCCTTTGGTCCCACGCAGACGATCAAGCTCGGCTGCCTGCCCTGCCGGATCCTGGCCGGCGCGGGCGGCGCCGCCCTGCTGCTGCTCGCGCTGTGACCCTGCGCCCGGCACTGCTGCGCGCGCTGGCGGAGAAGGTGGGCATCGCGCTGGCGATGGCGGCGGCGGTCGCGGCACTCACGTTGTGGGCGGTGACCTGGCGCACGGACGCCTGGCTGTTCGACCGCCTGCAGCGCCTCGAGGCACCAGCGGCGTCCGACGACATCGTGGTGGTGGCCATCGACGACGCCAGCCTGGGCGAGATCGGGCGCTGGCCGTGGCCGCGCGACGTGCATGCGCAGTTGATCCGGCGCCTGGATGCAGCAGGCGTGCGCGGCATCGGCTTCGACGTGCTGTTCGCCGAGCCGGACCGGGACCATCCGGAGGCAGACGCCGCCTTGGTCGATGCGATCCGAGCCAGCGGCAAGGTGGTGCTGCCAGTGCTGGCCGAGGCCTCGCCGCGCGACGGCACCCTGATCGAAGTCCTGCCCATCGGCCCGCTGATCGGCGCCTCCGCCGGACTGGGCCATGTCGAGATCGACCTCGATCCGGACGGCGTGGCGCGCAGCGCCCACCTGTACGCGGGACTGGGTTCGGCGCACTGGCCGGCGCTGGCGCTGGCGCTGCGCAACCTGCACGCGCCGACCCGCCGCGACGCGCCACTGCCGGGCCTGCGCAACCCGGGCAGCGCCGAGGCGCCGTCGCCATATCTGTGGAGCCGCGACTACCGCATCCTCCTGCCCCGCCCGGACCCGGACAACCTCCAGCGCGCGTCCTACGTCGACGTGCTGCAAGGCAGGATCCCCGACGCGCTGTTGCGCGACCGCTGGATCCTGGTCGGCGCCACCGCGGCCGGCATGGGCCACGACATCCTGGTCCCCGGCCGAGGCCGCGAACGGCCGATCAGCGGCGTCGAGTACCACGCCAGCGTCCTCGACACGCTGCTGCTCGACCGCGCGGTCACGCCGCTGCCGCCGGCGCGGCAGCTGCTGCTCGGCGTCGCGCTGGCGCTGCTGCCGCTGCTGGTCCATCGCCCGCGCCACGCCTGGCGCAGGCCCTGGCTTGCGCTCACCGTCGCCGCGCTCGCCACCCTGGCCGCCAGTACGATGCTGCTGGCCCAGGCGCGGCTGTGGTTCGCGCCGTCGGCGACCCTGGCGGTGCTCGCAGCCGCTGGCCTCGGCGCATGGCTGCTGCAGGGCGTCCTGTCGCGACGACGGGCCCGGCTCGAGCGCATGGGCCGGGTCGGCGATCGCCGCGTGTTCGAGATGACGCTGGATCGCGAGCTGGCGTCCGCACGCCGCAGCAACCGGCCGCTGTCGCTGCTGCTGCTCGAACTGGACGACTTCCAGGGCTACGCCGAGGCGCAGGGCGAGCGGGCGGCGGACGCGCTGCTGCGCGTGACCGCCGAGACGCTGGTGCGCCATGCCCGCCGTCCGCGCGACCTGCCCGCGCGCCTGGACGGCGAGGGATTCGCCCTGCTGCTGCCCGAGTGCTCGGCGAGTGCCGCCACCGCGATCGCGCAGTCGATCCTCGACGACCTCCGCGCGCGCGCGATACCGCATCCGGATTCGAGCACGGGTTCCTGCGCCACCGCCAGCATCGGCGTCGCCAACTACTACCCGATCCTCGAACTGCACGAAGTCGACCTGGTCAAGCGCGCCGAGGCAGCGTTGTTCCGCGCCCAGCGCGAGGGGCGCGACCGCGCGCACTGCTCGTCCGCGGCGACGGCGCCCTGAAGCACCGCGGGATGACAGCACGCAGGCCGCTGTGACACCCTTCGGCGGGGATCCACCGCGCGAGCACCGCATGTCCTTCCGTCCATCGCAGTCCAATCCCGGCACCACCCTCGCCCGCCTGCTGCTGGCCAGCATGTTCATCGTCATGGGCGCGTGGCGGCTGTGGGGCGCCTACCAGGGCGTGCCGGCCAGCGGCGCCACCCTGACCTTCAGCGCCGCCGAACTGGTCCTGGGCGTGCTCGTCGCCGCCGGCTGGAAGCTGCGCTGGACCGCGCTGCTGTCAGCCGCGCTGCTGGTCGCCGATGCGGTGATGTCGCATCCGTTCTGGTCGCTGGCTGGCGCCGCGCGCGATGCGCAACTGCTGCACTTCATGAAGAACGTCGCCATCGTCGGCGGCTTCGTGCTGCTGTCGCTGACCGCTCCGGTCGCGCGCCGACGCTGACGCCATGGCCGCCGACGCAGCTCTGGACCACCTGCCGGGACCGTCGCCCTGCCTGTCGTGGCATTGACGACCTCGTGACGACCAACCGCGCCACGCACGACGACGCCTACATCGACACCCGCTTGCGGTTGTCGGCCGAGACCCGGTCGACCAGCTTGTTGTAGGGGTCGAAACCGGCCTCGTACGGCACTTCGTCGACCGTCACCGTGATCGAGGGCTCGCCCTCGGTGACGTGGTGGCGCTGCAGGTACAGCACCTTCTCGTCACGCTCCTTGCCCGACGGCCCGCGCGCGAACACGCCGACCTCGATCCAGTCATCCAGCTTCCCGGCCGTTTCCTTGCCGATGCCGTCGGCGTAGCGCTTGTCGGCGTGCAGCTTCAGGGTGACGTCGTACTTGCCGTCGGCCCGCTTCCTGGCGGTCACGTCGACCACGCGGTTGTCGTAGAAGGCGATCCTCTCGAACAGGTCGGTGATCAGCGCCTGCTGCTCCGCCGAGGCTTCGTCGCGGAAGTAGCCGACCAGTTCGCGCGAGGTCGCGAACGGCGCCTGCTGGTAGCCCTTGTCCTCCAGGAATCGCTTGAGCGCGCGATTGACCGTCGCCTCGCCCAGTTCCTCGCGCAGCCGGTAGAACACCAGCGCGCCCTTGCGGTAGTGGATGTAGGGCTGGTTCTCGTTTCGGTACAGCGGCTGCTCCTCGAGCCGCTCGCCGCCGCGCCCACCGAGGTAGTTGTCGAGCTCGTAGCGCAGGAACTGGCGCATGTGCGCGCGGCCGTACTCCTGCTCCATCACCATCAGCGCCGAGTACTGCGCCAGAGATTCCGACAGTACGGTCGCGCCCTGGACGTTGGCGCCGATCACCTGGTGCGCCCACCACTGGTGCGCGGCCTCGTGCGCGGTCACGTAGAACACGTAGTCGACCTTGTCCGGGTCGCGCAGGTCGGCGATGAAGCCGATCGATTCCGAGTACGGGATGGTGTTCGCGAACGCCTGGGCGAAGCTGGCGTAGCCGGGGAACTCGATGATCCGGAACTGCCTGTGCTGGTAGGGCGTGAAATGCTGCTCGAAGTAGGCCAGCGATTTCTGCGTGGCCTCGATCATGCGCCCGACGTTGAACGGATGCCGGGGGTCGAAGTAAACCTCGATCGGGATGTCCTTGTAGCGGCCTTTCTCCACCTGCCAGCGCCCGGACAGGAAGGCGTAGAAGTTCAGCATCGGCCGGTCCATGGCGTAGCTGAAGCAGCGGCGGCCGTCGCGCTCGAACTCGCGTTCGAGGTAGCCCGGCGCCAGCGCGACCTGGTCGGGCGCAGTGCAGATGGTGGTGGCGAATTCGATCCAGTCGCCGTCGTCGCCGAGGTAGGTATTGGCGCGCGCCGCCTCGTCCTCCAGCTTCGGCATCCGCCTCGGCTCGCCGAGGTCGCGCTTGCGGCGGTCGTTGCGATCCTCGATCTCGGCACCCGGGCTGTAGCCGAACGACGGAAACAGGCGGTTGTTGAAGAAGCTGCCGTTGTCGACGAACTGCGTCTGCGCCTGCCTGCCGACGATGCCGGTCGGATGGTAGTCGACGCGGAAGCGGAACTCGCGCTGCTCGCCCGGCTGCAGCGGACTCGCCAGCCGGTAGATGCGGTAGCCAAGTTCGGCATCGTGCTGCGCCAGTTCGGCGCCGCCGAGGTCGACCTGGGCCAGCGCGCGGTCGTCGATCATCTGCAGGTGCAGGTCCGCGATCGCGGTGGCGTGCGGATTGCGCACGGTGTACACGATCTCCGCCGCCATCGACTGCGACTCCGGCCGCAGGTCGATCTCGGAGCGGCTGGCGACGATCTTCGGCTGCGGCATGTGCTCGTACTGCCTGTACTCCTTCTCGTAGCGCGCGAGCCGGTCGAGCTGCGCTTCCGGGCTGACGAAGTCGTTGCGGACATTGGTGTTCCAGAACAGCCAGCCGCCGACCGCGGCAAAGGCCAGCAGCGCCGCGACGAAGCCGAGCCGCAGTCCGCCACGCATGCGCGCGCGCAGCCGCGCCAGGCGCGACCTGGCGCCGGCGTCGACGCCGCGCTGCCACAGCGCCGCGCACAGGAACAGCAGCGCCGCGAACAGCAGCGCCCAGTAGCCCTGGAACCAGAGCTGGCCGGACAGGAAATGCCCGTAGCCGTTCATGTCCGAATACGGCGCGTTCGGCCAGGCGCCGAAGCTGTACAGCGGATGGGTGAAGTCGAGCGTGCCCAGCACCGCCTGCCCGACCAGCACCAGCACCAGCAGCGCGTAGCCGAGGAACTTGTTGTTGGCCAGTACCTGCAGGATCAATGCCAGCGTGCCCATGAGCAGGAACGTCAGCGAGTCGAGCACCAGCGCCTTGGCGTACAGGGCGGGCTCGAGCTGGACATGGCCCTTGCCGAGCTGGATCAGCATCGCCGCGGCCATGCCGATCAGGTGGAAGATCAGCACCACCACCGCCAGTGCGCACAGCTTGGCCAGCATCGGCACCCAGCCCGGTACCGGCATCGCGTCGGTCACTTCGTGGATCTTCGCGCCGCGCTCCTTCCACACCAGTTCGCCGGCGTAGAACATGACGATGATGACCAGCAGGAAGCTGTAGTTGCCGCGCAGCGCGTCGAGCATCTGTGAGGTCATCGGATGGACGTCGGTGCCGTACATCGTCTGCACGAACATCGCCGACGGGATGAAGTTGGCCAAGCCGAAGGCCAGCATCACCAGGAACGGCACGCTGCGCAGCACGCCCCGGGTGTCGAAGCGCAGCTGCTGCAGGAACTGCTGGCGGGCGGTCGCCGGCCGGAACTCCGGCACCGCGCGGATCGGCGCGGCGGCCGGCGCCATCGCGGCCCGTTCCGGCGCCGGGACAGCCTTGGCCGCGCGCCGGAACAGGCCACGCCCGGTGCCGGTGCGCTCGGTGCGGAACAGCGCGAACGCGGCCGCGAACAGCGCCAGCCCGACCGCGATCCACAGCGCACGGTTGGCCAGCACATAGCCGGCGAACGCAGGCAGGCCGGTGTTGCGCTCCTCGGCCGACCAATAGCGGATGGTGCGCGACAGCGCGCGCAGGCCCAGCGGTTCAAGCAGGGTCGCCAGCCAGATGTTGTCGAGGTCGCGCATCAGCACCGCGCTCACGCCGTACAGCACGAAGAAGCCGAGCACGCCGATGTAGACCCAAAGGATCGAACGCGTCAGCGCCGCCAGCAGCGCCAGCAGGCCGCCGGTGAACACGATGTTCGGCAGCACCATCACCGCAAACGCCCACAGGTAGGGGCGCAACGACGCCGGGCCAAGCCGGGCCTCGTCGATCCACGGCATGAACTGGGCGATGAAGATGCCCAGCGCGATGATCACGTAGACCACCACGCAGGCCAGCATCGCCGCCGCCAGCCGCCCGAGCAGGTAGTCGCGGCGGCGGATCGGGCTGGCGAAGAACAGTTCCGCCGTGCCCTGCTCGAAGTCGCGCAGCAGCGCCCCGCTGACGAAGATCGGCACCACCAGCATGCCCAGCAGGGTGAACAGCGTCAGCCACTGCACCACCACGATCGGTGCGTTGCGGTGGACGTTGCCGATGCCGCCGCCGATCTGCACCGCGTCGCTGGCCGCGGCGCCGAAGCCGAGCAGCGCGAACAACGCGGCGAGGAACCACAGCAGGGGCGAGCGCAGCTGCTCGCGCAGCTCGAAACGGAAGAATTCGAGGATCATGCGCCGCGCCTCAGGCGGCCTGGCGCTGCAGGCGCAGGCGCTGGAAGTACACGTCCTCCAGGTCCGGCTCGATCTGCTCGAAGCCCTCCTCGGGGCGTTCGCCGCTGAACACGTGGATCACCGGCTGGCCAGCGACCAGCCGCGTCGACAGCACGACGTGGTTGGCCTCGTATGCCGGCAGCGCGTCCTTGCTCACCTGCTTGCGCCAGACCTGGTCGGCCAGCGCCGAGATCGCGTCGGCCGGGCGCCCGGTCAGCAGCACCTGGCCCTTGTTCATGATCGCCATCGTCGGGCAGAGGTCGGTCACGTCCTCGACGATGTGGGTGGACAGGATCACCGCCACGTTCTCGCCGATGTCGGCCAGCAGGTTGAGGAAGCGGTTGCGTTCCTCCGGGTCGAGTCCGGCGGTGGGCTCGTCGACGATCACCAGCCGCGGGCTGCCCAGCAGCGCCTGGGCGATGCCGAAGCGCTGGCGCATGCCGCCGGAGAAGCCGCCGAGCTTGCGCTTGCGCGCATCCCACAGGTTGACCTGGTGCAGCAGCCCGTCGACCACCTCGCGCCGCTGCCTGCGGTTCACCAGCCCCTTGAGCACGGCGAAATGTTCCAGCAGGTCCTCGGCGCTGACCTTGGGATACACGCCGAAATCCTGCGGCAGGTAGCCAAGCTGGCGGCGCACGGTGTCCTTGTCGCGCAGCACGTCGATGCTGCCGCCGTCGGCGCCGTCGAGCGTTGCGCTGCCGCTGTCGGCATCCTGCAGCGTCGCCAGCGTGCGCATCAGCGAGGACTTTCCGGCGCCGTTCGGGCCGAGCAGGCCGAACATGCCGCGCGGGATGTCGAGGTCGACATGGTCCAGGGCGCGCACGCCGTTGGCGTAGGTCTTGCACAGGTCGCGGATCACGAGCATCGGCTGTCCCCTCGGGCGTACGCCCGCTCGAAGCCATTATGGTCGCGACGCCGCAAGCCCCGCATGGGCGACAGGTCATGGTGCCGCAAGTCACGCGCGCGGGGTCAGACCTCGACCACCATCCCCGGCCGCGCCAGGCGCACGTCGATGCCGTCGCGTTCGCCCAGCTCGCCGGCCAGCGCCTCGCGCGCCTTGTCCTCGCCATGCACCAGCACCAACGGCGGCTTGTCCTCGAAGCCTTCGTACCAGGCGATCAGGCCGCGCTGGTCGGTGTGCGCGGACAATCCTCCGACGGTGTGGATGTGCGCATTCACGCGATGGTCGTGGCCGTGGATGCGCACCCATTTCGCGCCATCGACCAGCCGCCGCCCCAGCGTGCCCTCAGACTGGTAGCCGACGAACACCACGTGCGTGTTGCGCCGGTCGATGTTGTGGCGGAAGTGGTGCAGGATGCGGCCGCCGTTGGCCATGCCGCTGCCGGCGATCACGATCGCGCCATCCGCGATGCGGTTGATCGCGATCGATTCCTCGGTCGATTCGGTGATGTGCAGGTTGGGCAGGGTGAAGGGGTTGGGCCTGCCCTTCCACACTTCGCGTGCGTCCTCGTCGAACAGCGCCTGGTGGCGGTCGTAGATCGCCACCACCTTCGCCGCCATCGGGCTGTCGAGGAAGATGCGCCAGCGCGACAGTCCCCACTCGTCCCAGTGGCGCGCGAACCAGTACAGCAGCTCCTGCGAGCGGCCCACCGCGAACGCCGGGATCAGCACCTTGCCGCGCTCGCGCCAGGCCTGTTCGAGCAGCTCCCCGAATTCCTGGATGGTCTCGAGCCGGTCGCGGTGGTTGCGGTCGCCGTAGGTTGATTCCATCAGCACCAGGTCGGCTTCGCGCACCGTCACCGGGTCGCGCAGGATCGGCGTGCCGTGCGGCCCGAGGTCGCCGGAGAACACCAGCTTGCGATCGTCGGCCCACAGTTCGACGATCGCCGAGCCGAGGATGTGGCCGGCGTCGCGAAAGGCGATCTCGATGCCGGGCAGGATCTGCACGCGCCGGTCGTAGGGCAGCGGCTTCACCCGTTCGAGCACGTCGTGCACGTCGTCTTTCGTGAACAGCGGCATCGCCTCCGGTTCGCCGGGGCGGCGCCTGCGGTTCTCGCGGTCGGCATCGTTCCCGGCCAGCGAGGCGGCGTCGAGCAGCATCACCGGCAGCAGGTCGGCGCCGGCGTGCTGGATGAAGATCGGCCCCCTGAAGCCCTGCCACACCAGGCGCGGGACGCGGCCGATGTGGTCGATATGGGCGTGACTGAGGACCAGCGCATCGATCGAGGCCGGATCGAACGGGAACGGCGAGAAGTTGCGCGCCTCGGCCTCGCGCCCGCCCTGGATCATGCCGCAGTCGAGCAGCACGCGCCTGCCCGCGGCTTCGACCAGGTGCATCGAACCGGTGACCTCGCCCGCCGCACCGTGGAAATGCACCCGCATCGATCACACCCTCGCAGTGCAAGGACGCGAGCATCACGCAAAACTGCTGGGGGCGCAAACCCCGAGACCGTAGAATCACGAGGCCCGCCAACGCGGGCCTCGTAGCGTGTCGCGCGGCGCGAGGATCAGCGCCCGGGCACGCGACAGCAGGTACGCGAGGCGCGCAAAGTCGCCGAAACGGCGGAGTTGTTCTGCGCCGAGCAAACGCCGTCAGTGAAGAATACGAACGGCATCTGCCAGGTCGAGGACTGGCAGTTCGTCGCCGTCTGCGTGTAGCCCGCCGGGCAGGCCGGGGCGACCGAGTTGGACGTGGCGCCCGCGTTGACCTGTGTATTGGAGGTGGCCGTGCTGATGCACTGCAGCGCGGTGGCCTGCGGGTTGGTGAAATAGCCGACGACGTCGGCCACCAGGTGGGTCTGCGCGTAGGAATACACCGACATCTCCGACGCCGAAGCGCCCTGGTCGAGCCTCACGATCGCCAGGTTGCCGCGGATGTCGCCGGCGGTGTAGTTCACCGTCGCCGCCAGCGGCCGGGTGCCCAGGTATGGGAAGGCAGTGATGTAGCCGGCGGCGGAAGGCGTCACCACGGTAAAGTTGACTGCCACCGCGGCGAAGGAACCAGCGTCGCCGATCCCGCAGTTGCTGGAGTCACCGCCCTGGAAGGCAAAGTTTGTGACAGCGCTGACGTCGACGTGGCGGGTGCTGTCGGCGCCGATCATGCCGCCGGCCACGCGGGTGTCGAGGATGCGGCACGGCGTCACCGGGACGTACACCAGGTCATTGGCGGCATCGCCCAGCGCTTTCTCGACGCTCGCCACGACCTTGACGGCCGCGGCATTGGAGGTCGGGGCGCCGGTCAGCACCTCGTTCATCTGCTCGAAGTTAGTGGCGGCTGCAGCCTCGCGCAGGTTCGCGATCGGTATCCTGGCGAAGGTCTCCCGCATGTCCGTGGTCCAACTACTGATCTTGACCCGGTAGGCCTCCTGTACGTGCGGCCCCCATTTCATCACGATGTCATGGACCAGTTGCCCGCGTTCCGTCCTCGCCACGGGATCCTTGTCGGCGGCTTGTGGGGACATGGGAACGGCACTGGCTAGCAGTACGGTGATCGACAAGGCGGTTGCCTTCAGGTTCATGTTCACGGAGAGGACTCCCCAGGGTTTGATGGATGGGCAGGTGAACGATTCCCTTCATCCAACCCCTTTAGACGATTTCCGGTGGTCTTGACGGACACGTCGGCATGACCTCCGACACCCGCGGCCGCCCGGGCGTGGGCGTACAGTGCCGCGCAGCCGGCCCCGGCGGGATTCCGTCGTCGCCGTTCCACCGACAACGGAGACACCCGTGCGCCACGCCACCCCCAGACTGCTGCTGCTTTCCCTCGCCGTGACCCTCGCCCTCCCCGCCTGCAAGCGCGACGCCGCGCCCGCGGCCGGGGCCGACGCCGCACCGGCCGCGACCGTCGCCGCGTTCAGCCTCGACGAAAGCAAGCTGCCCCCGTTCAACCAGTTCCAGGTCGGCGACATCGACGACAGCCGGAACGCCTGCACCGATTTCGCCGGCTACACCAACGCCAAATTCCTCGCCACCCACCCGATCCCGGGCGACCGCACCAGCTGGGGCGCGTTCGAGATGCTGGCCGAGCGTTCGACCGCCGTGCAGCAGCAGCTCGCCGAGCAGGCCGCCAGCTCCGGCGCCGACGGCGCGACCAAGCTGGTCGGCGACTTCTGGGCCACCGGCATGGACGAGGCCAAGGTCAATGCGCAGGGCATCGAACCGCTGGCCGATGAACTGGCCGCGATCGATGCGCTGGCCGACAGCGTCGGCATCGTCGCCTGGCTGCAGCACAGCGCGGCGAAGGGACAGGGCTTCCTGGTCGGCGTCGGCGCGATGCCCGACTTCAAGGACTCGTCGATGAACATCGCCGCGACCGGCCAGGGCGGCCTGGGCCTGCCCGATACCACCTACTACACCGACGACAGGCACGTCGGCATCCGCGACGAGTACGTCAAGCACGTCGCGAAGGTGCTGGAGCTGTCCGGCGTGCCCGCGACGGATGCGGCGACGCAGGCCCGGGACGTGATGGCTTTCGAGACGCGGCTGGCGAAGGTGTCGAAGTCGCGCGCCGAGTTCTCGCGCAACGTCGAGCTGTACTACAACCCGATGAGCGTCGCCGACGCCGATGCCCTGACCCCGGCGTTCTCGTGGACGAAGTTCTTCGAGTCGCAGGGCATCGCCCAGCCGAAGACCTTCTCGGTCTCGGTGCCGGACTACTTCCGGGAAGTGGACGCGATGCTGTCCGACGTGCCGGTCGAGCAGTGGAAGGGCTACCTGCGCTTCCACGTCGTCGACGGCGCCTCGCCCTACCTGTCCGACGCCTTCGCGCAGCAGAACTACGCCTTCTACGGCAAGGTGCTCAGCGGCCAGCAGGAGATCAAGCCGCGCTGGAAGCGCGTGCTCGACAGCATCAACGGCAACGTCGGCGAGGCCATGGGCCAGCTGTACGTGCAGGTCGCGTTCCCGCCCGAGTCGAAGGCGAAGATGGAAACGCTGATCGGCAACCTCAGCGACGCGCTCAAGGTCCGCATCGAGCACCTGGAGTGGATGAGCCCGGAGACCAAGGCCAAGGCGCTGGAGAAGTGGGCGACGTTCGATGCGCGCGTCGGCTACCCGGACAAGTGGCGCGACTGGAGCGGTCTGTCGACCGGCCGCGACAGCTACCTGGACAACGTCCGCGCCGCGACCGAGTTCAACTACCGCTGGGACCTCTCCAAGATCGGCCAGCCGGTCGACAAGAGCGAATGGGGCATGACCCCGCAGACGGTCAACGCCTCCTACAACCCGCTGTCCAACCAGCTGACCTTCCCGGCCGCGATCCTGCAGCCGCCGTTCTTCGACCCGAACGCCAGCGACGAACTCAACTACGGCGGCATCGGCGCCGTGATCGGCCACGAGATGACCCACGGCTACGACGACCAGGGCGCGAAGTTCGGCCCCGGCGGCAACATGGAGGACTGGTGGACCGATGCCGATGCCGCAGGCTTCAAGTCGCGCACCGGCAAGCTGGTCGACCAGTTCAACGCCTACACCACCGCCGACGGCCGCCATCTCAATGGCGAGCACACCCTGGGCGAGAACATCGCCGACCTCGGCGGCCTCGCCACCGCCTACGACGCGATGAAGAAGGCCAGCGAAGGCACGCCCGACCCGATGACCGACGGCCTGAGCCGCGACCAGCGCTTCTTCCTGAACTGGGCCACGGTCTGGCGCCGCAACTTCACGCCCGAGGAGCTGAGCAAGCGCCTGGTCACCGACGAACACGCGCTGGCCGAGTTCCGCGCGATCGGCGCGCCGTCCAACCTGCCGGCCTTCGCCGCCGCCTTCAACTGCAAGTCCGGCGACGCGATGGTGCGCGACGGCGACAGGCAGGTGGTGATCTGGTAGCACGCGGCCTCCGCGTTCGGCAGGACGAAGGGCCCGGCGTTTGCCGGGCTTTTCGTTGGGTCTTCTCCGATTCGAGTGGGGTCTGGCGGGATTGCCGGGCCAGATCCCGGCTTGCGGCCGGAAGTCGTCCCGGGCCGGGGACTGCTCCCCGGCCGACAGGGCGCGGCGTCCCTCCGAAGCGGGGTAGTGATTGGCTTTATCCAACCACGAGCAGCTTCTCCCCTCGTTTGGGAGAAGAACCTTTTCTTTTCCCACGACCGCCGCCGCGGACACGCGCCTGCCCCTGCGGACCCCGCATTCCGTGACAGCGGCG
>DAOMPM010000006.1:0-65139 GCA_035444805.1 Luteimonas sp.
GGGAATCGGGAATCGGGAATCGGGAATCGGGAATCGGGAATCGGGAATCGGGAAAGCCTAAAGGTTTGTCATCTCGAACGCAGTGAGAGATCTGCTTCTTCGCTCGTTGCCGGTCCACGGGAGAGCGGATCTCTCACTGCGTTCGAGATGACAGATGACGGGATCCCGGGACGGCAAACCGGACCTCGCCACGCAGGCCTTACGCCGAATCTCCCCGCTGCGGAAACGCCACCAGCGGCCCGCCGGACAGGCGCAGCGCGAGCATGCTGCCGGGCACGGGCATCACGTCACCGGAGAAGTCGATCTCCACCACCTGCCCTTCCGCCAGCCGCAGCCGCAGCACGTGGCCGGGGCCGCGGAAGATCGCCGACAGCACTTCCGCGCGCAGCGCGCCGGCCGGGTCGGGGATCAGCTGGTCCGGCCGCAGCAGGACCTCGCCGTCGCCCGCCAGGCCCAGCGCCGCCGCCGGCACCACGCAGCCGCGGCCGACGAAGTCGGCGACGACACGGTCGGCCGGCGCGCGGTACAGCGTGTCCGCCGCCGCCCACTGCAGGATCCGGCCGCGGTCCATCACGCCGATGGTGTCGGCCATCGCAAAGGCCTCGGCCTGGTCATGCGTGACCAGCAGCGCGGTGGTGCCGCTGCGCTTGAGGATCGCGCGCAGCTCGGCGGCGAGGCGTTCGCGGGTCTCGACGTCGAGGTTGGACAGCGGCTCGTCGAGCAGCAGCAGCTTCGGCGCCGGCGCCAGCGCGCGGGCCAGCGCGACGCGCTGCTGCTGGCCACCGGACAATTCATGCGGATAGGCCCCGGCGCGGTCGGACAGGCCGACCAGTTCCAGCATCCGGGCGATCCGCGCCTCGCGTTCGGCGCGCGGCCGCTTCGCCAGGCCGAAGCCGACGTTGCCGGCCACGTCCAGGTGCGGGAACAGCGCGTAGTCCTGGAACATCATGCCGACGCCGCGCCGCTCCGGCGGCAGGGTCGCGTCCGCCGTCGACAGCGCCACGCCGTCGAGCACGATGCGGCCGGCCAGCACCGGCTCGAAGCCGGCCACCGCGCGCAGCACCGTGGTCTTGCCGCAGCCCGAGGCGCCGAGCAGGCAGCCGATCTCGCCGGCGGCCAGCGCCAGCGACAGGCCGTCGACCACCACCTTGATGCCACCGCCGGGCGCCGGATAGCCGACGCGGATGCCCGCGATGTCCAGCAGCGCATCGGTCACGACATCCTCTCCCGACCATAGCGCACGCCGGTGCGCGCCAGCAGCACCACCGGCAGCAGGCCGACCAGCACGATCAGCAGCGCGGCCACGGCGCCCTCCTCATAGGTCCCGCGCGATGCCTCGGCGTAGAGCCAGGTCGCCAGGGTCTCGAAATTCAGCGGCCGCAGCAGCAGGGTCGCCGGCAGCTCCTTCATCGCGTCGACGAACACCAGCAGCGCCGCCGCGGCCAGCGCCGGGCGCAGCAGCGGCAGGTGGATCCGCCACAGGGTCGAACCCGGTGCGTGGCCGAGGCTGGCTGCGGCCTGGTCGAGGCTGGGCGGGACGCGCGCCAGGCCCGACTCGACGCCACCGGCGGCGATCGCCAGGAAGCGCACGGCGTAGGCCAGCACCAGCGCCGTCGCCGAGCCCATCAGCAGCATCCGCGGCGTCATCCCGAAGCCCGCCAGCAGCGCATTGGCGCCGTCGTCGAACCAGGCCAGCGGCAGCAGCAGGCCGATCGCCAGCACCGTGCCCGGCACCGCATAACCGAGGCTGCCGCCGCGCAGCGCCAGCAGCGCCCCGGCCGGGCGGCGTCGCCCCTGCGCAAGCCGCATCGACCAGCCCAGCACCAAGCCGGCGGCCAGCGTCACCAGCGTCGCCGCCAGCGCCACGCCCACGGTGTTGCCGACGCTGGCCAGCAGCTGCGGCGACACCCCGTGCTGGCCGATGCGTTCGACTGCTTCCCAGGCCAGATAACCCGCCGGCAGCACGAAGCCGACCAGCACCGGGAACACGCCCAGCGCCAGCGCCAGCAGCGCCGCGCCGCCGCGCAGCCGCTTCGGCCGCATCGGCCGCGGACGTTCGACCGCCGCATAGCGCTGCCGCCGCCGCGCGTGCCGCTCCAGCGCCAGCAGCGCGATCACGATCGCCAGCATCGCCAGCGCGATCTGCGCCGCGCCCGGCAGGTCGCTGCGCGTGACCCATGTCGTATAGACCGCCACGGTCATGGTCTGCACGCCGAGGAACTCGGACGCGCCGATGTCGTTGAGCACCTCCATCAGCGCCAGCGCGGTGCCGATCGCGATCGCCGGACGCGCCAGCGGCAGGGCCACGCGGCGGAACACCTGGGTCGGGGTCGCGCCCAGCGCGCGCGCGGCTTCCATCAGGCCCGCGGCCTGGGTCATGAACATCGCCCGCGTGGTCAGGTAGACATAGGGATAGAGCACGAAGCCCAGCAGCACGATGCAGCCGGCCAGGCCGCGGATGTCGGGCAGGCGGAAGTCACGCGGGCTGTCGTAGCCGAGCAGCGCGCGGATCACGCCCTGCACCGGCCCCAGCGGATGCAGCAGGTCGAGGTAGGCGAAGGCGACGATGTAGGTCGGCACCGCCAGCGGCAGCAGCAGCGCCCAGGCCACGGTGCGGCGGCCGGGGAAGTCGAAGGCGGTGACCAGCCAGGCCGCGCCGGTGCCGATCGCCACCACCAGCACGCCGACGCCGAGCAGCAGCGCCAGCGTGTTGCGTGCCGCGCCCGGCAGCACGTGGCGGGCGACGTGGGTCCACAGCCCGTCCTGCCCGCCCTGCAGCGCGATCCATGCAAGCGCGGCCAGCGGCAGCAGGACCAGGACCGCAATTGCTGCTGCCGCCCACTGCCACGGACCTTCTGGCAGCAGCCGGCGCAGGCTGCGGCCGGTGGGGTTGCGGACCACCGGATGCAGCGCGCCTGCGGATGTTCCAGCCGTTGCCATGGCGCTCGGCGCGTCAGTTGTCGAAGCCGACCTTGTCGACCAGCGCACTGGCCTCGCGGCGGTTGGCGACCACCTCGGTCAGCGGCAGCGGATCGACGTGCAGTTCGCCGAAGCTGGCGACCACCGGATCGAGCTCGACCCCGGCCTTGACCGGGTACTCGTAGTTGGCGCGCGCGTACAGGCTCTGCGCCTCGTCCGAGACCAGGTACTCCATCAGCGCCACGGCGTTGTCGCGGTTGGGCGCGTGGCGGGCCAGCGCGGCGCCGCTGATGTTGACGTGGGTGCCGCCGCCTTCGACGTTGAAGGTCGGGCGGATGACCTTGATCGCCTCGCCCCACTGGTGCGACTCGGAGCCGGGCTCGGCGTTCTTCATGCGGCCGACGTAGTACGCGTTGGCGATGCCGATGTCGCAGATGCCGGCGAGGATGTCGCGGGCCACGTCGCGGTCGCCGCCGGCGGCCTTGCGCCCGAGGTTGGCCTTGACGCCGCGCAGCCAGGTCTCGGTGGCCTCGGCGCCGTGGTGGGCGATCATCGCCGCGAACAGGCTGGTGTTGTAGGGATGCTGGCCGGAGCGGATGCAGACCCTGCCCTTCCACTTCGGATCGGCGAGGTCCTCGTAGTGGAACGAGGTGATGTCCAGGTCCTTGTCGGCATAGAGCACGCGGTCGCGCAGCGACATCGCGAACCACTGCCCGTCGGCACCGCGCAGGTGCGCGGGGATGGCCGCCTCCAGCACCTGCGACTGCAGCGGCTGGGTATGGCCGGCTTCGACCAGGTCGAGCATGTTGCCGGTGTCGACCACCATCAGCACGTCGGCCGGCGAACGCTCGCCCTCGGCGCCGAGGCGCTCAAGCAGGCCGTCCTTGAGCAGCACGGTGTTGACCTTGATCCCGGAGCTGGCGGTGAAGGCATCGAGCAGCGGCTGGATCAGGCCGGGCTCACGGGTGGTGTAGAGGTTGACCTCGCCGGCCGCCGCCGCTGACGCGGCGTCCGATTCCGGGGCGGAAGACGACTGCTGGGCGCAGGCGGCGAGCAGCAGGGCCACGCCCGACAGCAGCGACAGGCGGGCGACATGGGCGAAGCGCTGCATCGTAACCCCTTGATATGAATGAGAGAACAGGCTCCGGGCGACGCCAATGGAAACGGCAACCGGAGCGGGAATGAGAATTGTACGCATTTGCCGGCACGCCGCCAAACGATCGCCCGCGGCACGGGCCTGGCCTCGGTCCGCCGCTGCCGCGCGTGGCGACGCCGTGGACGATGTCGCGCCCACTACCAACTTGCGATCAAGCTTGAAAAGTAGGAGCGGGCCATGCCCGCGACCCACGCAGCCTGGGCACCGCCGCTCGCCGGTCGCGCCCATGGGGCGCTCCTACACCATGCTGTTGATTGCGAATGGGGATCAACGATCCGCCTGGCGCGGGAACAGCAGCATCGCGTCGCCGTAGGAGAAGAAGCGGTAGCGCTCGCGCACCGCGTGCTCGTAGGCGGCGAAGATGCGCTCGCGCCCGGCGAAGGCCGACACCAGCATCAGCAGGGTCGACTCGGGCAGGTGGAAGTTGGTCAGCAGCGCGTCGACGCTGCGGATGCGGTAGCCAGGGAAGATGAAGATCCGCGTCTCGCCGGCGAACGGATGCAGCTCGCCGTCCTGCATTGCGCTTTCGAGCGCGCGCACGACGGTGGTGCCGACCGCGACCACGCGCCCGCCCGCCTCGCGCGTGCGCCGCACCTGCGCGACCAGTTCGGCACCGACGTTGAGCCACTCGCTGTGCATGTCGTGCGCGTGCAGGTCGTCCACGCGCACCGGCTGGAAGGTGCCCGCGCCGACGTGCAGAGTGACATGGCCGAACGCGACCCCGCGCTCGCGCAGGTCGGCCAGCAGCGCATCGTCGAAGTGCAGGCCGGCGGTGGGCGCGGCGACCGCACCGATCTCGCGCGCGAACACGGTCTGGTAGCGCTCGGCGTCGTCCTGCCCCGGCTCGCGGCGGATGTAGGGCGGCAGCGGCAGGCGCCCGGCCTTGAGCAACCACGACTCCAGCGCACCGTCGACATGGAAGCGCAGGTGGTAGAACTCGCCGTCGCGACCGAGCACCTCGGCCTCGCCGCCGGCGTCGAGCACGATGCGTCCGCCGGGCCTGGGCGACTTGCTGGCGCCGACCTGCACCCGCGCCTCGTTGCCAGGCAGCAGGCGCTCGACCAGGATCTCCACCCGGCCGCCGCTGTCCTTCTGTCCGAACAGCCGCGCCGGGATCACCCGGGTGTCGTTGAACACCAGCAGGTCGCCAGGACGCAGCCAGTCGCCGAGTTCGCGCACCTGCGTATCCACGAACGCCGCGTCGCCCGGTGGCACCACCAGCATCCGACTGGCCGAACGTTCCGGCAGCGGCGCCTGCGCGATCAGCTCGGGCGGCAGCTGGTAGTGGAAGTCCGACTTCTTCATCGCGTGATTGTAGGGCGGGCCTTGGCCCGCCATGGTGAGGATTCCATGCGCGTCTTTGCGGCGGTATGGCGATGGCGGGCCAAGGCCCGCCCTACCGCTCGAACTTGGTCGACAGGATCACCGCCGACGTCGTCCGCTCCACCCCGTCGATCGCGCCGATGCGGTCGGTCAGCTCGTCCATGTCCACCACCGTCGGCACCACGCCCATCGCCACCAGGTCGTGCGCGCCGCTGACCGAATGCAGGCTGCGCACCTGCGGCATGTCGCGCAGCGCCTGCACCACCGCCGGCATCTGCTTGGGCAGCACGGTGATCAGGATGTGCGCGCGGATGTGGCCGCGCTCGACTTCCTCGTTCACGCGCACGGTGTAGCCGCGGATCACGTCCTCGCGCTCGAGCCGCTCGATCCGGCTCTGTACCGTGGTTCGCGACAGGCCCAGCCGGCGCGCGATCTGGGCGGTCGAAGCCCGCGCGTCCTCGCGCAGGGCGGACAGCAGTTCGGCGTCGGCGGGGGTGATTTTCATGATCTGCGCAGATGCTTCGTCGATTCGACGAAATCATACTGAATTTTGCGCAATTCGACCCTGTCTTGTGCCGACAGGATCGAGATAATAGGCGTCTGGCCGCCGTTCCCGGCGCCCCTTCCACGACCGCCGACGCCGTCCCGACCGCGCCGCGACCCCGTCCCAGGAGAAGTGCCGATGTCCGTCACCGCCGCCCTCGCCCCCCTGCGCGCCCACGCCGGCCAGCGCCGCACCAGCGGCCTCGACGACGCCACGATCGGGCGCCTGGCCGATTCGCACCCGGACCTCGTCGCCGCCATCGACGCGGCCGCCGTCGAATACGCGCGGATCAAGGCTGACTTCGCCGAGCTGCTCGACCTCGACGAAGACGCGCAGGTCGCCGCCACCCAGGCCGGCTACGTCAACTTCTACCCGACCGACGCGGTCAACCCCTACGTCGCGCTCACCGCGCGCGGGCCGTGGATCGTCACCCTCAAGGGCGCGGTGGTCCATGACTCCGGCGGCTACGGCATGCTCGGCCTCGGCCACGCGCCGCAGGCGGTGATCGAGGCCATGGCCAAGCCGCAGGCGATGGCCAACGTGATGACGCCGAGCCTGTCGCAGCTGCGCTTCGAACGCGCCATGCGCAAGGAAATCGGCCACACCGCCGGCGGCTGCCCGTTCACGCACTTCCTGTGCCTGAACTCCGGCTCCGAATCGGTGGGCCTGGCTGCGCGCATCGCCGACGTCAACACCAAGCTGATGACCGACCCGGGCGCGAAGCATGCCGGCCGCGTCGTCAAGCGCATCGTGGTCAAGGGCAGCTTCCACGGCCGCACCGAGCGCCCGGCGCTGTATTCGGATTCCTCGCGCAAGGCCTACCTGCAGCACCTGGCCAGCTTCCGCGGCGAGGACTCGCTGATCGCGATCGAGCCCTACGACGCCGACGCCCTGCGCCGCGCCTTCGCCGACGCCGAGGTGAACGGCTGGTTCGTCGAAGCCGTGTTCCTGGAGCCGGTGATGGGCGAAGGCGACCCCGGTCGCGCCCTGCCGCGCGCGTTCTACGACACCGCGCGCGAGCTGACCAAGGCGCACGGCTCGCTGCTGCTGGTCGACTCGATCCAGGCCGGCCTGCGCGCGCACGGCGTGCTGTCGATCGTCGACTACCCCGGCTTCGAGGGCATCGACCCGCCGGACATGGAAACCTATTCCAAGGCGCTCAACGCCGGCCAGTACCCGCTGTCGGTGCTGGCGGTGACCGCGCATGCCGCCGGCCTGTACCGCAGCGGCATCTACGGCAACACCATGACCACCAACCCGCGCGCGCTCGACGTCGCCTGCGCGGTGCTGGAGGCGATCACGCCGGAACTGCGCGCCAACATCCGCGAGCGCGGCCGGGAATCGGTGGCCAAGCTCGAAGCGCTCAAGGCCGAACTCGGCGGCCTGATCACCAAGGTCCAGGGCACCGGCCTGCTGTTCTCCTGCGAACTCGCGCCGCAGTTCAAGTGCTACGGCGCCGGCTCGACCGAGGAATGGCTGCGCGAGCAGGGCATCGGCGTGATCCACGGCGGCGCCAACTCGCTGCGCTTCACCCCCCGCTTCGGCCTGCAGTCGGACGAGATCGACCTGCTGGTGTCGATGATCGGCAAGGCGCTGCGCGAAGGGCCACGGCAGAAGGTCGCCGCCGCCGCGTAGGAGCGGCCGCGCCGCGAAGCACTGGACGATGCGGGATGACAACCGGCATGATCCCGGCGCTGCATCGCCATCCGGTCGCGCCCATGGGGCGCTCCTACGGGAGTACGGTTTCCTCGTAGGAGCGGGCCATACCCGCGACCGCGCCGCTAAACCTGGACCGAATCTTGCAAGCACCGACGCGCGTCGGTAAAAGCCATTTGTGTGGGCAACATCGATCACGCGCATGGCACCCGTTCCTGCCAGGACCTGGAAGTTCTCGGACATTTGTATTGCCACGCTGCTGTTGGCGGTGGCATTGTTCGGCCTGTTCTACATCGGGATCGCCGAGTTTCGTTGGCGGGACTATACCGCGCCTCCTTTGATGGGCTTCGGACCCCACAGATGGGATCTGGCAGGCGTAATCGAAGCCGTCGTGCGATCCATCGCGGGCTTGGTTGCGCTTCTCTCCCTGTTCCTGTTCCGCCGCCATCCTCGCTTGTCCCTGACGCTCGGCATCGCCAGCGCACTAGCGGCCGCCGCGACCAACGCATACCGAATCTACGACGATGTCACGGCATGGGCGCCCTTCGGCGCAGGCGCTCTGGATGTCACCCACCCATTCGTGATGATTGACACCCTGATCTGCGTCGTCCTGCTGGCTTGGCTGGGAGTGCGTGCTGCAAGTGAATGCGCTCGAAGTGGATCCGGATGAAGCAACCGGATCGCCGCTCATCGCGCCTCGGCGACCTGTCTCTCACCGTATGGCGGCAGCGTCAGACCGCCGCCGCCGTCCGGAATCAAGGCTGGCGCATCTCCAGGCCCAGCGCCTCGGCGATCGCCTTCCACGACACGATCTTGTAGTTCTGGTTCTCGGCGGGGAGCACGTTGCGCCCGTCCTGCGCGACCATCGCGCCGTACTCCAGCCCGGGCCCGAGGTTCGCGCTGCTGACGTCCAGGCCATCGGTCTCGGAAATGCCGTCGATGCCGCGCGCCGGATCGGCGACCACGGCGAACGAACCCAGATACTCCTGCTCCGCCTCGCGCCGGTACACCGCATAGGTGTCGTTGCCCTGGCTGGACACGATGATGTAGCCGCGGCCTTCGCCGAGGTCGTACAGACCTACGCCTTCGAAGTCGTCCTTCACCGCGGGGTTGTCCGCGATACGCTCGACGACGGTCTTGTCGTCGCCGCCGTCGGGCTCGGCGGACAGTTTCCACAGCGCGACGTCCTCCTCGCCGACGTAGAGGATGCCGGTCTCGTCGTCGGCCACGCAGCCCTCGGTCTGGGAGTCGAACTCCAGTTCGCGCACCAGCTCGGTCCGCACCCGCCCGTTGCCGGCGTCGAGTAGCCGCCACTGCCGCTTCACCGTGTCGTCGCCGTTGATGAAAACGTAGAAGTCGCCGTTGCGCTGGCTGCGGTACATGCACAGGCCGTACGGGTCGTGCATGCCGGTCGGCTGCACGCCGTCGGCGATTTCCACCAGCTCGCCCTTGCCGGTGTCGAGCCGGTAGATGGCGATGGACTTGCGCGTGCGGTCGCTCGCGGTGACCAGCACCACCTTCTCGCCGCCAAGGTCGAAGCCGTCGCGCAGGTCGACGTTGTTCATCTTGCCGTCGGCCACGTAGTGCTTCACCCGCCCCTGCATGTCGTGCACGTACAGCCCGGACTTCTTGTCGGTCGCCACGATCAGGCTCATCCCCGGTTGCATCGGATTGGCCCAGATCGCCGGGTCGTCCGCGGCGTCGCCGTAGCTGGCGACGGGAACCGTTTCCGCCACCGCGACCACGCCGGAACCGGGGCCTGGGGCAGTGGTCCGCGGGTCCCGCGGCGCGCCCGCGGTGAAGCCGAGCGCCTCGGCGATGGTGCCGATCGACAGCAGCTTGACGTCCGGTCCATCCTCGTCGGTCACCAGTAGCGCGCCGTCCGGCATGTCCGGGCCGAGTCCGGGCCCTGCGGCGAACATCGGCCCCGGTTCGTCGACGGTGGCGTCATCGCCGGCGGCGATGCGGAAGCTGCCGATATAGGCCGCGTCGTCCGCGAGGTCGTAGACGTTGACGCTGCCGGCCGAGGCGTTGGACGCGAACAGCCAGCGACCGCCCTCGCCCTCGTGGACCGCCAGCCCGCCGACTTCCTCTTCGATGTGTCCGCCGCGCGGCAGGTCGATCAGTGCGGCCGCGACGTCAGACTCCGGATCCGCGTTCAAGCGCCAGATGCCGACCGTTTCCTCCGACGCGTAGACGTGGCCCGCGGCATGGTCCACCGCGCACTGCTTCAGCGGCGACGGCACCGAGATCCTGCGCACCTGCGTAGCCGCGAGCGTGCCATCGCCAGCATCATGGATCACGCGCTGCTCGATCTCGCCGCCGTCGCCGACCACGAACGCGTTGAGCACCCCACTGAGCGGATTGCGGGACAGGCACAGCCCCTCGCCGGCGAAGCCCAGCGGCACCGGCGGCGCGACCTCGACCAACGTGTCCGCGGCGAAGCGGAACAGACGCAGGCTGTGCGGCGTGGTGGTGTCGATCGCCGCCACCAGGGTGATGCGGTCGTCGCCGAGACCGATGCCGTAGGCGACGTCCACTGCGGCGACCTCGCCGGCGGCGACCGCCGCGACACGGCGACCATCGACGGTGTGCAGCTCCAGTCCGCCTCGCGCCGTCGCGGAAACGATCCGGTTCCCGTCCGGACCCTCGCCCAGCAGCAGCGCAGCGCCGAGGACCTCGCCCGACTCGGCCGCCGCGGTACGCGCCGCCGGCGCCAGCGTCGACAGCGGATCGCCGGCGCCCTGCTGGACCTGGGTGCACCCACCTAGGCACAGCATGACCGTGGCCAGGCCGCAGAGCGTCCGCATCGTTCCCATCGTTGCAACTCCTCATTATCTGGCGTGGATCGGTCGGTCGCGGCACCCGGCCTGCGCGCCGACGGGCTGGCGGCGGGAGACGCGGCCAGGTGGCCACGCTAGCCAAGTAGCCCCCCATTTGCAAGAAAAATTCTAATTTAGTTGCATTTTGGAATCTTTGTTCGTAATCTCGGTCCTGGCCGGACCGTCCGGCAATCGCCGGTGTGTGCATCGGAACAGTCCTCGGGAGGGACCGGATCATGCGGAGATTGCGTCGTAACGCGCTTTTCAAGGCATTGGTGCTCTGCCAATGCGTGGCACTGCCTTCCATCGCGCTCGCACAGGACGCGGCACCCCAGTCGCCACCGGCGTCCGACCCCACCGAGTTCGACACGATCGTCGTCACCGGCCGCCGCGCCGCCGATCGCCTGGCGATCGACGACAAGCGCAACGCCGACAACCAGGTGGATGCGATCCGCGCCGACGACGTCGGCCACCTGCCCGACCAGAACGTGGCCGAAGCGGTGCGCCGCCTGCCCGGCGTCACCACGATCAACGACCAGGGCGAGGGCCGCTACCTCACCGTGCGCGGCGTCTCGCCGGACCTGCTCAACGTCACCCTCAACGGGCAGACCGCGGCCGCGCCGGAACCGGACGGCCGACAGGTCAAGCTCGACGACATCCCCTCGGCGCTGATCGGCGGCGTCACCGTCGCCAAGACGCTGACGCCGGACATGGACGCCAACGCGATCGCCGGCCAGGTCAACATCGAGACGGTGTCGGCGTTCGACCGCAACCGTACCTTCGGCTCGGTGCGCGCCGCCTACGGCCGCTACGACATCAACGGCGAGAACCCGTACGAGTTCGATGCGTCGATCGGCGGCGTGTTCGGCGCCAACCGGCAATTCGGCGCGGTGGTCGCAGTGAACCGCTCCGACCGCAAGATCGGCTCGCAGAACATGCAGAACCCCGGCGACTGGATCGAGGTCGACGGCGAATGGGTGCCCGAAGGCCTGACGGTGCGCCAGTACAACACCCACCGCCAGCGCACCGGCGCGGTCGCCAACTTCGACTGGAAGCCGAACGACAATGCCTTGCTGTACCTGCGCTTCCTGTACTCGAAGTACCAGGACCAGGAGACCCGCGACGGGTTCGCGCTGGAGTTCGACGACGACAGCATCTTCCCGACGTCGGCAACCGGCGGCACCTTCGAGGACGCCGAGGCGATCCGCGCGATCCGCACGCGCGAGGAGACCACCAGCTCCTTCACCGTCTCCGCCGGCGGCGAGTTCGACTTCGGCAGAAACAAGCTGACCGCCGAGGCCGCCTATGCCCGCGCCGACAAGCGCGACCCGAACCGCGACGAGTGGGGCTTCGTCGCGGAGGACATCACCGGCAGCTATGTGATCGGCCCGCGCGGCTACGACATCTCGTTCGACGACGATGCCGCGTTCGACCCGTCCAACTTCGAGCCGGATTTCTTCGAGCCCGAATCACGCCGCGCGATCGAGGATCTGTACCAGGCGCGGCTGGACTACGTAATCCCGTTCGGCGAGAACGGCTCCGAGTTCCAGTTTGGCGTCAAGTACATCAAGCGCGACAAGACCAACGACGAGAGCGGTCGCGCCTGGAAGTACGACGACGGCGACCTGATGATGTCGGACGTGACCAACCGGTCGATCGCGACGCTGTTCGGCGGCCGCTACCGGCTGGGCCCGCTGGTGAGCGGCCCGCTGTCGGACGCGTACTTCGCCGCCAACCCGGGCGAATTCGAGGAGGATGAGGAAGGCACGATCAGCGCTTCGCTGGCCGCCGACTACGCGATCACCGAGGAGATCACCGCAGCCTACGCAATGGCGCGGCTGTGGTTCGGCAACGTGACTGTGATCCCCGGCGTGCGCATGGAACACACCAAGGGCAGCTACGCCGCGCATGGCTTCGACCTGGAGGACGCCAGCCTCGATCAACCGTTCAACGTGTTCGGATCGCGCAGCTACACCGATTTCTTCCCGGGTATCAACGTCCGCTGGGACGCCGGCGAGCACTTCGTCGTGCGCGGCGCCATCACCCGTGCCATCGGCCGGCCGGCCTACGAGTCGCTGGCGCCATTCGTGGAGATCGAAGGCGTCAACAGCATCGAGCCCGAGGTCACGATGGGCAACCCGGACCTCGAGCCGCTGTACTCGACCAACTTCGACTTCTCGGTCGAGTACTACGTCGGCAACCGCGGCCTGCTCTCCGCCGCCGTGTTCTACAAGGACATCAAGAACCCGATCTACGAAGTCACCCGCACCGACCAGGACGGCGTGTTCGGCGGCATCAGCCTGACCGGTGCCGAGGTCAGCACCTGGACCAACGCCAGCAAGGCAACGGTGTCCGGCATCGAGCTCAACGCCCAGTACGAACTGAGCTTCCTGCCCTCGCCGTTCGACGGCTTCAGCGTCGGCGCCAACCTGACCTTCGTCGACTCGGAGGCCGAGGGCCTGCCGGAGCGCACCGACAAGGTGCCGCTGATGAGCCAGTCCGATCGCGTCGCGTCCGCACAGATCGCCTACGAGAAGTACGGGTTCTCCGCGCGGCTCGCCTACACCTACCGCTCGGCGATGCTCGACGAGGTGCACGAGGACGACCCGGACGGCGACATCTACTGGGATTCGCTGAAGCAGTGGGACATCAAGTTCGGCTACGAGATCAATCCGCGCTGGTCGGTATTCCTGGAGGGCTCCAACCTCAACGACGCGGCGATGCGCGCCTACGTCGGCCGCCGCGAGCGCACCATGGAGCGGGAGATCTACGGCTGGTCCGCGCGCATGGGGGTCCAGTTCAAGTTCTGACAACAACAACGATGCGTCGCCTGCCTCCGACGGCGGCCTCTGGCCGCCGTTCTTTTTCGGTCAGGGGTCAGAGTGGCTTTTTCCTGGCGACCTTGTTGCAGCCTGTTAGGGCAACGCTGAGAACCGCTGTCATCCCCGCGGAGGCGGGGACCCAGTGTCTTCAAGTCTTTGAACAACAAAGACGCTGGGTCCCCGCCTCCGCGGGAATGACGAGCAAAAGCGACTTGATCAGCGTTGCCTTGGTCTTGATCTGGCGAGGAAAAAGCCACTCTGACCCCAGCTTTCCTTCCACTTTCCGGTCCGGTCGCAGCCGTATGTGGAGTGCCCCGTCTGGGGAGAGTCCCCGCAGGAGAAACCACATGCACCCAAGCCTCCGCATCCGCCCTCTCCTCCGCACCATCGCGACCGTCGCGCTCGCCGCCCTCGCCGCGTCCTGCGCGCACGCGCCCTCGCCGGACGCGGCCAGCGCGCCGGCCGGCGGCGATTCGCTGCAGCTGGATCGCGTGGTCCTGCTGATGCGCCACGGCGTGCGCCCGCCGACGCGGATGCCGCCGATCGCCGAGGGGCTGTCGCGCCAACCCTGGGCGGGATGGGACGCCGAGCCCGGGCACTTGACCGCGCACGGCTACGCCGGAACCGTGCTGGTCGGACGCTGGAGCCGCGGCGCGCTCGCCCATCGCGGACTGTTCGCCGCGGACGGCTGCCCGCCGCCGGGCAGCGTCGCGGTGCGCGCCAACACCGACCAGCGCACGCGCGAAAGCGCGCGCGGGTTCCTGGAAGGGTTCGCGCCGGGCTGCGGCATCGCGGTCGCGCACAGCGACGGCCACCGCGACGACCCGATCTTCCAGTCGATCGACCTCGGGCTGGTGGAGTTCGACCGCGACCTCGCGCGCGCAGCGGTGATGGCGCGCGTCGACGGCGATCTCGGCAACGCCGTGCGCCCGCTGGCCGACGCATTCGCCCGGCTCGATGCCATCCTCGGATGCTGCGCCCCGCCTGCCTGCGCACAGGCCGGGTTGCCGCCGGACTGCACGCTGTCCACCTGGCCGACCGGCTGGGCGGACACCGCGCCCGGAAGGCGGGTGAAGTTCGGCGGCGCGCTGGACGCCGGCGGCATCGCCGCGCACACGCTGCTGCTGGAGTACGTGGAAGGCAAGCCGAGGGACCGGGTCGGCTGGGGTCGCGCCACGGAAGCGGACATCGCGCTGCTGTCGCGGATCCACGCGGTCGAGTTCGACCTGCTCTACCGCACGCCCTACATCGCCCACCGCGGCGCCACGCCGATCCTGGAGCGGGTGCTGGCGACGTTCGGCGACGACGCAGCGCCGCGGCTGGACGTGCTGGTCGGCCATGACACCAACGCCTCCAACGTCGGCGGCGCGCTGGAGCTGCACTGGCACGTGCCCGGCTATGCGCCCGACGATGCCGCGGTCGGCGGCGCGATCGGTTTCGAGCTGCTGCGCGACGCCGCCGGCGACCGCTTCGTACGCGTGTCTTACCAGGCGCAGGGCGCGCGGCAACTGCGCGAACGGCAGCCGCTCGATGCCGCCAGCCCGCCCTATTTCGTACATATGGCGCAGCCGCTGTGCGCGCTGCCGTCCGACCCGACGCTGTGCCGCTACGAGGATTTTGCCGACGCGCTGCGGGCGCGGCTCGTGCGCTGACGCCAGCCGCGCGCGTTCACAGGACCACCACCTCGCCGGTCTTCGCCGACCGCGTTGCCGCCTCGGCCAGCGCCAGCGCGGCAACGCCGTCGGCGTAGCCCACCAGCGGCGGCGCCCCGCCGAGCATCGCGGCGAAGTGTTCCATCTCGCGTCGGTAGGCCTCGGCGTAGCGGTCCAGGAAGAAGTTCTGCAGGCGGTCGCTGCCCGCCCCGTCCTCGCCGAACACCTGCACGGTGCTTTCGAGCACGTTGTCCGCGCGCACCATGCCCGCCGACGCATAGGCCTCGATGCGCTGGTCGTAGCCGTAGCCGCTGCGCCGTGTGTTGGCGATCACGCACAGCTTGCCGGAGGCGGTCTTCAGCACCGTGCGCGCGGTGTCGACATCGCCCAGCCGGCCGATCTCCGGATCGACCAGGCAGCTGCCCACGGCCCAGACTTCGGCAATCTCCTCTCCAAGCAGCCAGCGCGCCATGTCGAAGTCGTGGATCGCCATGTCCTTGAACAGGCCACCCGAGACCGCGACATAGGACGGCGGTGGCGGCGCCGGATCGTTGGAGGTGATCTGCAGGCTCTCGATGGTGCCGATGGCGCCGCCGTCAAGCCGCGCCTTGAGCGCCTGGAAGTTCGGGTCGAAGCGGCGGTTGAAGGCCAGCAACAGGCGCGCGTCGCGCAGCGCGCCTGCGGCCGCGCGCGCACGCTGCAGGTCCTGGTCGATGGGCTTCTCGCAGAACACCGCCTTGCCTGCCTGCACCGAGCGGACGCTGTACTCCAGGTGCGTGTCGGTGGAGCTGGCAATGACCACGCCATCGATCGACGCGTCCGCCATCACCTCGTCCAGCGCCGCCACGCGCGCGCCCCACTCGCCGGCCAGTGCCTGCGCAGACGCCGCCACCGGGTCCACCACCGCTGCCAGCTCCAGTCCTGGATGCAGCGCGGCGTTGCGGGCGTGGATGCGGCCGATGCGGCCCGCCCCGATCAATGCGACCTTGTGCATCAGATTTTCTCCTGCAGGCGGACCGGGCGGCGCTCGCGCACCGACCGCTGGCAGGCCTCGGCCAGCGCCAGCGCGGCAATGCCGTCGGCATAGTGGGTGCGCGGCTGCGCGTTGCCGTGCACGACCTCCGCGAAGTGCGCGATCTGCGCGCGATAGGATTCGGCGTAGCGCTCCGGGAACGCGTACGCGATTGGCGCCGAGGTCACGCCACGCTCGTCCAGCGACTGCACGGTGTCGCGCGACACGTTGCCGGCGCGCGCCATGCCCTTGGCACCGAAGGCCTCGATGCGCTGGTCGTAGCCGTAGCCGCTGCGCCGGGTGTTGGAAATCACGCACAGCTTGCCGGAGGCGGTCTTCAGCACCGTGCGCGCGGTATCGACATCGCCCAGCTGGCCGATCTCCGGATCGACCAGGCAGCTGGCGGTCGCGAACACCTCGACCGGCTCCTCGCCCAGCATCCAGCGCGCCATGTCCAGATCGTGGATGGTGAAGTCCTTGAACAGGCCGCCGCTGGTCGGGATGAAGTGCGGCGGTGGCGCCTCCGGGTCGTGGTTGACGATGTGCAGGCTCTCCAGCGCACCGATGACACCTGCGTCCAGCCGCCGCTTCAGGGCGAGGAAATGCGGGTCGTAGCGGCGGTTGAAGCCGAGCACGAAGCGGGCGCCCTCGAACTGCGACCGGGCGGCGAGCGCCTTGTCCAGGTCCAGGTCGATCGGCTTCTCGCAGAAGACGGCCTTACCGGCCGCGACCGCCTCCAGTGCGTGGGCCAGGTGCTGGTCGGTGGAGCTGCACACCAGCACGCCGCCAAGGTCGGGGTCGGCCAGCGCCTGCGCCAGGGACGACACCGCTGCACCGGTGGCCGCCGCCGTCGCCGCGGCGGCCTCGGGACGCGGGTCGACCACGTACTTGAGCCGCAGCCCGGGCATGCCCGCCGCGTTGGGGCCGTGTACCTGGCCCATGCGCCCGGCCCCGATCAGGGCCACCTCGATCCGTTCCATGCGACCCTCCTGCCGCCGACTACAGATAGAATATGATTTCCAAATTCAAATGCAATAGAATTTCCAGAAATCTGGCCGCGTTCCATTTTTTCCCGGACACTGCCACACCACGCAGGACCCAAGGACGACGGAGCGCCGCCGCATGCCCGAGACCAGCAGCACCCCCCCCGCCAGCGCCGAAGAACTGCGCGCGGCCATCCTCGCCCGCTACGACGGGCTGAGCAAACGGCTCAAGCAGATCGCGCGCTACGTTCTCGACGAGCCCAACGCGGTCGCGCTGGAGACCCTTGCCGTGCTGTCCGAGCGCTGCGGCGTGCAGCCGTCGGCGATCGTGCGCTTCGCCAAGTCGTTCGGCTTCGATGGCGCCACCCAGATGCAGCGGCTGTTCCGCGACGGACTGCTGTCGGCCAACACTTCGCTGGGCTACGGCGAGCGCATCCGCGAGTTCAGCAAGGCGGTCGACGGCAAGCGCGTCAGCGACCCGGCGCAGGTGCTGGCGGAGTTCATCGAGGGCAACCTGCTGGCACTGCGGCACCTGGGCGATGCGATCGACAAGCGGGAGTTGACCGAGGCGGTGAAGCTGATCAAGCAGGCCGACACCGTGTTCGTGGCCGGGTTCCGGCGCTCGTTCCCGGTCGCCGCCTACCTGGCCTACTCATTGCACCAGGTCGACAAGAAGACGGTGTTCATCGACAGCCTCGGCGGCATGACCCGGCAGCAGATCCACGGCATCACCCGCAACGACCTGCTGCTGGTGGTGAGCTACCAGCCCTACGCCGAGGAGGCGGTGCACCTGATCGACGTCGCGGTGGACAACCAGTGCAAGGTGCTGTCGATCAGCGACAGCCCGGTCAGCCCGGTCGCCAAGCCGGCCACGCTGGTATTGCAGGTCAAGGAGGCGGAGATCCGCAAGTTCCGCTCGCTGTCGACCTCCATGTGCCTGGCGCAGGCGCTGGTGATCTCCTACGCGTTCTCCACGGCCACCGCCACGCGCAACGCCTCGGCCCTTGAGACGCGTCGCGGGCCTGGCGAAAAATGAAACAAATCTTGCTATTCTCAATAAAATAGAATAGATTTTACAAAGCAGGGCGATTCCCGCCCGACCCCGGGAGGACCGTCGGCACATGGCCAAGTCGGAAGGACTGGAACTGGTCACGATCGGGCGCTCCTGCATCGACCTCTACGGCGAACAGACCGGCGGCCGCCTGGAGGACATGCTGTCCTTCGCCAAGTACATCGGCGGCAGCCCCACCAACACCGCGGTCGGGGCCTCGCGGCTGGGTCTGCGGACCGGGCTGCTGACCCGCGTCGGCGAAGACCACTTCGGCCGCTTCATCCGCGAACAGCTGGCGCGCGAACGCGTCGACACGCGCGGCGTGATCACCGACCCGGACCGTCTGACCGCACTGGTGTTCCTGGGCATCAGCGACCCCGACACGTTCCCGCTGATCTTCTACCGCGAGAACTGCGCCGACATGGCGCTGGAGGCCGGCGACGTCGATCCGGACTTCATCGCCTCGGCGAAGGCGGTGCTGATCAACGGCACCCACCTGTCTCAGCCGGGTGTGTTCGCCGCGTCGCTGAAGGCCTGCGAGTTGGCGCGCGCCGCTGGCGGCAGGGTCGTCTTCGACATCGACTACCGCCCGGTGCTGTGGGGCCTGACCGGCAAGGACGCGGGCGAGAACCGCTTCGTGGCCAGCGCCGACGTCACCGGGCGGCTGCAGCAGGTGCTGCCGCTGTGCGACCTGGTGGTCGGCACCGAGGAGGAGGTGCACATTCTCGGCGGCAGCACCGACACCATCGCCGCACTGCGCGAGATCCGCGCCAGGACGCCGGCGCTGCTGGTGTGCAAGCGCGGTGCGCAGGGCTGCTCCGCATTCCCCGGGGCGATCCCGGATTCACTGGACGAAGGCGTGGTCGGGCGCGGCTTCGCGGTCGACGTGTTCAACGTACTCGGTGCCGGCGACGCGTTCATGGCCGGTTTCCTGCGCGGCTGGCTGCGCGATGCGCCACTGGCCGAGTGCTGCGCATGGGCCAACGCCTGCGGCGCGATCGTGGTCTCGCGCCACGGCTGTTCGCCGGCGATGCCGAGCTGGGAGGAGCTGCAGGCGTTCCTGCACGGCGGCGAGCGGCCGTTCCGGCTGCGCGACGATTGCGCGCTGGAGCAACTGCACTGGGCGACCACGCGCACCACGGAGTACCCGTCGCTGACCGTGCTGGCGATGGACCACCGCAGCCAGTTCGAGACGCTGTGCAGCCAACTCGGCGCAGACCCTGCACGCATCGCCGGATTCAAGTCGCTGGCGCTGCAGGCGGTGGACCGCGTGGCCCGCGGCGATCCGGGCTTCGGCGTACTGCTGGACGGGCGCTACGGCATGCGCGCGCTCGAGGCCGCCGGCGCCTTCCCGTACTGGATTGGGCGCCCGATCGAACGACCGGGTTCGTGCCCGCTGGAGTTCGAATCCTCCCCTGACGTGGCGAGCGAGCTGGCAACATGGCCGGCGAACCACGTCGTCAAGTGCCTGGTGCTGTACCACCCGGACGATCCGGCGGAGCTTCGGGAACGCCAGGAGCGCCAGCTGCTGCGCCTGCAGGACGCGGCGCGCAAGACCCGGCACGAGCTGCTGGTGGAGATCATCGCCTCGCGCAACGGCGTGGTGGCCGAAGACACCGCTTCGCGGGCGATCCAGCGCCTCTACGAACTCGGCATCCGGCCCGACTGGTGGAAGCTGGAGCCCGACGACCGCGCCGCCGCCTGGCACAACATCGAAGAAGCCATCGTGCGCAACGACCCGCACTGCCGCGGGGTGGTGCTGCTGGGCCTGTCGGCGCCGCAGGACGAGCTGATCGCGTCGTTCGAGGCCAGCGCGCAAGCGCCGATCGTCAAGGGCTTCGCAGTGGGGCGCACGATCTTCGCCGATGCCGCGGAGCGATGGCTGACCGGCGCGATCGACGACGAAGCCGCGATCGCTGACCTCGCGCGGCGTTTCTCGATCCTGGTCGACGCCTGGCGTGATGCGAAGCAGCGGGCAAATCCCGGCGCGATCCGTGAGACTGCCTGACATGGACGCGCAACCGCCCGGCACCGTCCGCCTGACCGCCGCCCAGGCCACCGTGCTCTGGCTGTCGGCGCAGCACGTCGTCGTCGACGGCGTGGAAGTGCCGTACTTCGCCGGCGCCTGGGCGATCTTCGGGCACGGCAACGTCGCCGCGCTGGGCGAGGCGCTGTACGCGGCGCGCGACGCGCTGCCCACCTTCCGCGCGCACAACGAACAGGCGATGGCACATGCCGCGATCGCCTATGCCAAGCAGATGCGGCGGCGGCGCGCGATGCTCTGCACCACGTCGATCGGACCCGGCGCGACGAACCTGGTCACCGCCGCCGCGCTCGCCCACGTCAACCGGCTGCCGGTGCTGCTGTTGCCCGGCGACGTCTATGCCAGCCGGCGCCCCGACCCGGTGCTGCAGCAAATCGAGGACTTCGGCGACGGCAACGTCTCGGCGAACGACTGCCTGCGTCCGGTGTCGCGCTGGTTCGACCGCATCACCCGGCCGGAGCAGATCCTCGACTCGCTGCCCAGGGCGCTGGCGACGCTGCTCGATCCAGCCGACTGCGGGCCGGCAACGCTGGCGTTCTGCCAGGACGTGCAGGCAGAGGCCTTCGACTATCCCGCGGACTTCTTCTCGCGCCGGGTCTGGCAGTTCCGCCGACAGCCGGCCGACCCGCGCGAGATCGACGCGCTCGCCGATGCCCTGCGCAACGCCAGGCGTCCGCTGCTGGTCGCCGGCGGCGGCGTGCTCTACAGCGGCGCGGAATCCTCGCTGACGGCGTTCGCGGAACGTACCGGCCTGGCGGTCGCCGAAACCCAGGCCGGCAAGGGCGCGCTACCGTGGAATCATGCCGGCGCCCTGGGATCGATCGGCGTAACCGGATCGAGTGCCGCCAACGCCGCCGCCGCGGACGCCGACGTGGTCGTCGGCATCGGCACCCGGCTGCAGGACTTCACCACCGGCTCGCGCAGCCTGTTCCCCGACGCGCGACTGTTCCAGGTCAACGTGCAGACGTTCGACGCGCACAAGCATGGCGCGACGCCCGTCGTCGGCGACGCACGTGCGGTGCTCGAAGCGCTCGATGCCGCGCTCGACGGCTGGCATTCGCCGCGCGGCGTCGACCGCGCGGCGGTGTCGCAATGGACCGCGGCGGTCGACGCGGCCACGCGCGGCGACGACACGACCAAGCTGCCCAGCGACGCCCAGGTCATCGGCGCGGTGCAGGCAGCGCTGGACGACGAGACCATCGTGGTCTGCGCCGCGGGCGGCCTGCCCGGCGAACTGCACAAGCTGTGGCGCACCGCGCGCAGCGACGGTTACCACCTCGAATACGGCTACTCGTGCATGGGCTACGAGATCGCCGGCGGCCTTGGCGTGAAGCTGGCCGCACCTGAGCGCGAGGTGGTGGTGATGGTCGGCGACGGCAGCTACCTGATGCTGAACTCCGAGCTGGCCACCTCGGTGATGCTTGGCCTGAAGCTGGTGGTGGTGCTGCTGGACAACCGCGGCTTCGGCTGCATCAACCGCCTGCAGCAGGCGACCGGCAGCCCCGGCTTCAACAACCTGCTGGCCGATGCGCACCACCAGGCGCTGCCCGACATCGACTTCGTCGGGCACGCGCGCAGCCTCGGCGCGAACGCCGAGAAAGCCGCGAACCTGGGCGAGCTGCGCGCCGCGCTGGCGCGCGCGCGCGACGCCGACCGCAGCACGGTGGTGGTCATCGACACCGATCCGCTGAAGACCACCGAAGCCGGGGGCTGGTGGTGGGATGTCGCCATCCCGGAAGTCTCCGACCGCCCCGGCGTGAACGCCGCGCGCCGCGACTACGAGCAACGCGCGCGCATGAAGAGGAACCTGTCATGAGCATACGATTCGGCGTCAGCCCGATCGCCTGGGCCAACGACGACATGCCCGAGCTGGGCGGCGACACGCCGCTGGACAGCATCCTCGCCGACATCCGCGACGTCGGCTTCGAGGGCGTCGAGCTGGGCGGGAAGTTCCCGCGCGATGCCGCCGCGCTCAAGCCGCTGCTCGACGGCTACGGCCTCGACCTGATCGGCGGCTGGTACAGCGGCTCGCTGCTGGCGCAGGACGCCGACGCCGAGATCGCTGCACTGCAGCCGCACCTGCAGCTGCTCAAGGCAATGGGCAGCACCGTGTTCGTGTTCGCCGAGACCAGCAATGCGGTGCACGGCGACCGCAGCGTTGCGCTCACCGGCACGCCGCGCCTCGCCGAGGGCGACTGGCCCCGGTTCGGCGCGCGAATGACCGCGGTCGCCGACTACATCGCCGCGCAGGGACTGAGGTTCGCCTACCACCACCATCTGGGCACGGTGGTCGAGCGCGCTGCGGACATGGACGCCTTCATCCGCCACACCGGGCCCTCGGTCGGCTTCACGCTCGATACCGGCCACGCTGCGCTCGGCGGCGTCGACTATCTCGGGGTGATCCGCGGGCATCCGAAGCGCATCGCACACGTCCACTGCAAGGACTTCCGTGCCGACACGTATCGCAGGCTGCGCGACAGCGGCGCTAGCTTCCTCGACGGCGTGCTCGCCGGCATGTTCACCGTGCCCGGCGACGGCGGCATCGACTACGGCGAAGTGATGCGCGCGCTGGCCGGGATCGGCTACGAAGGCTGGATCGTGATCGAGGCGGAGCAGGATCCAGCCGCCGCGCCGCCCAAGCCCTACGCGGAGCTTGGCCTGCGCACGCTCAAGGCCGCGGCCACGCAGGCGGGGTTGGCCTGATGTCGCGCCTGCATGTCCGCCCGCACCCGCCCGCCGCCGACGGCACCGTGCTGTCGGTGACGCCGGAAAGCGCCGGCTGGTCGCACGTCGGCTTCCGGGTCGCGAAGCTGTCCGACGGGCAGCGCCACGACGGCGGCGAGGCCGGGCGCGAAACCTGCCTGGTGCTGGTTGCCGGCAGCGCGGACATCGTCGCCGGCGAGCATCGCTTCGACGGCGTCGGCGGCCGCGCGTCGCCGTTCGACGACCGCGCCCCGGGCGCGGTGTACGTGCCGGCCGGCGTGACCTGGTCGGTACTCGCCCGCGGCGACGCCGAACTCGCGGTCTGCACCGCGCCGGGCAGCGGCGGCCGTGCGCCGCGGCTGATTGGCGACGCCGAGATGCCGCGCGAGATCCGCGGCAGCGGCACCAACACCCGCCACGTGCGCAACATCCTGCCGGAGACCGAACCGGCCGACGGCCTGCTGGTGGTCGAGGTGATCACCCCCGCCGGCCACTGGTCCAGCTATCCGCCGCACAAGCACGACACCGCCACGCCCGGCGAGGAAACCGTGCTTGAGGAAACCTACTACCACCGCACCCGGCCGCGGCAGGGATTCGCGTTCCAGCGCGTCTACAGCGCCGACCGCGCGCTCGACGAGGCCATCGCGGTCGAGGACGGCGACGTGGTGATGGTGCCGCGCGGTTACCACCCGGTCGGCGCCGCGCACGGCTACGACCTGTACTACCTCAACGTCATGGCCGGCCCCGAGCGGCGCTGGCTGTTCCGCACCGATCCCGACCACGCCTGGATCATCGCGCCTCCCCCAAGCCCCGGATCATGAGCATGCGCAACATCGAGCACTTCATCGACGGCCGCATCGTCGCCGGAACCTCCGGCCGACACGGCGACGTCTTCGACCCAAACAGCGGCCGCGTGCAGGCGAAGGTGGCGCTGGCTTCAGCGGCGGAACTCGACAAGGCCGTCGCCTGCGCCGCCGCCGCGCAGCCCGGCTGGGCGGCTGTCAACCCGCAGCGTCGCGCGCGGGTGATGTTCGAGTTCAGGCGCCTGCTCGAGGCGAACATGGAGGAGCTGGCCGCGCTGCTGTCGTCCGAGCACGGCAAGGTGCTGTCGGACGCGCGCGGCGACCTGCAGCGCGGGCTGGAGGTGATCGAATTCTCGTGCGGCATCCCGCACCTGCTCAAGGGCGAATACACCCAGGGCGCCGGCCCGGGCATCGACGTGTACTCGATGCGCCAGCCGCTGGGGGTGGTCGCCGGCATCACCCCGTTCAACTTCCCGGCGATGATCCCGATGTGGATGTTCGGCCCGGCGATCGCGTCGGGCAACGCCTTCATCCTCAAGCCCTCCGAGCGCGACCCGTCGGTCCCGGTCCGCCTCGCCGAACTGATGATCGAAGCCGGCCTGCCCGAAGGCGTGCTCAACGTGGTCCACGGCGACAAGGAGAGTGTCGACGCGATCCTGCGCCATCCCGGCATCAAGGCGGTCAGCTTCGTTGGTTCGTCCGACATCGCGCAATACGTCTGTGGACAGGGCGCGGCGCACGGCAAGCGCGTGCAGTGCATGGGCGGCGCCAAGAACCACGGCATCGTGCTGCCCGACGCCGACCTCGACCACGCGGTGGCCGACATCATTGGCGCCGCCTACGGCTCCGCCGGTGAACGCTGCATGGCGCTGCCGGTGGTGGTGGCCGTGGGCGCGGCGACCGCGGACGCGCTGCGCGAGCGGCTGCTCGCCGCCATCGCGAAGCTTCGCTTCGGCGTCTCCACCGATCCGGACGCGCAGTACGGGCCGGTGGTCACCGCCGCGCACAAGGCGCGGATCGAGCAGTACATCCAGATCGGCGTCGACGAGGGCGCGGAACTGGTGGTTGACGGCCGCGGCTTCTCGCTGCCGGGGCACGAAGGCGGCTTCTTCCTCGGCCCCACCCTGTTCGACCGGGTCACATCGGACATGCAGACCTGGCGCGAGGAGATCTTCGGCCCGGTCCTGCAGATCATGCGCGCGGAAACGCTTGAGCAAGCCATCGCGCTGCCGACCACCCACCAGTACGGCAACGGCGTTGCGATCTTCACCCGCAACGGCGATGCCGCGCGCGAGTTCGCCGACCGGGTCGAGGTCGGCATGGTCGGCATCAACGTGCCGATCCCGGTGCCGGTGGCCTACCACAGCTTCGGCGGCTGGAAGCGCTCCGGCTTCGCCGACCTCAATCAGTACGGCATGGACGGCGTGCGCTTTTATACGCGCACCAAGGTGGTGACCCAGCGCTGGCCGCGCGACGGGGCCTCCGTCGGCAGCGCGTTCGTGATCCCGACGATGCAGTAGCGGCATCGCCGGCGCGGCGCCGGGTTCGATCCATACCAGGGCAGGCGCCGTGAGCCGGTCCGGACACCAGGGGAAATGCATTCCATGGCTTCCAGGCTGCTGAAATTCTTCGCAACCGGCGAGGACAAGCCGTTGATCGCCGACCAGGCGACCGTCGACGCCATGTTCCGCAAGCACCGCTTCCGGGTGATGCTGGCGATCACCCTCGGCTACGGCGTGATCTACACCTGCCGCCTGGCGCTGGGGGTGGTGAAGAAGCCGTTGATCGACGAAGGCATCTTCAGCCCGGTGGAACTGGGCATGA
The DNA here is from genome assembly GCA_035444805.1 of Luteimonas sp. Lineage (GTDB taxonomy): Bacteria > Pseudomonadota > Gammaproteobacteria > Xanthomonadales > Xanthomonadaceae > Luteimonas. The sequence continues at coordinate 25,315 of DAOMPM010000006.1, forward strand.
TCGGTTCGGCGCTCTACTACGCCTACGCGATCGGCAAGCTGACCAACGGCTTCCTCGCCGACCACGCCAACATGAAGCGGTTCCTCGCGGTGTCGTTCGTGCTCACGGCACTGTGCAACTTCGCGATGGGCCTGACCACGACCGTGTGGCTGGCGGTGATGATCTGGGGCCTGAACGGCTGGTTCCAGAGCTTCGGCGCACCGGGCGGCGTGGTCGCGATGACGGCGTGGTTCTCCAACCACGAGCGCGGTCGTGCCTACGGCATCTGGAGCACCGCGCATTCGATCGGCGAGGGGCTGACCTTCGTCGGCGTGGGCAGCGTGGTGGCTTGGCTGGGATGGCGCTGGGGCTACTTCGTGCCGGCGATGTTCGGCCTCGCCGCGGCCGCGATGATGTACTGGCTGGTGCAGGACCGGCCGCGCACGATGGGGCTGCCCAACGTCAACGACTGGAAGAACGACCACTTCCAGGCGAAGCCGAAGGCGGACATCAAGTCGGTCCTCGCCCTGCAGCTCTCGATCCTCAGGATCCCGGCGATCTGGGTGCTGTGCCTGTCTGCGGCAACGATCTACGTGACCCGCTACGCGATCAACTCGTGGGGCATCCTCTACCTGCAGGAGGAGCACGGCCTGTCGCTGCCGATGGCGGGTACGGTGCTGATGACCAGCACCCTGGCCGGCATCGCCGGCGCGGTCGCCTACGGGTTCACTTCCGACCTGGTGTTCAAGGCGCGCCGTCCGCCGACCAACCTGCTGTTCGCGATGCTCGAGATCGCCGGTCTGCTGCTGTTCTTCTACGGCCCCGGCACGATGCCGGCGCTGATCACCGGGATGGTGCTGTTCGGCGTCGGCCTGACCGGCCTGGTCACCTCGCTCGGCGGGCTGTTCGCGGTCGACATCGCGCCCAAGCGCGTGGCCGGGGCGGCGATGGGCGTGATCGGCATCTTCGCCTACATCGGCGCGGGCGTGCAGGAGTACGTCTCCGGCAAGCTGATCGAGGAAGGCATGACCATGGTCGACGGCGTGCGGGTGTACGACTTCGATCCGGTCATCGTGTTCTGGGTCGGCGCGTCGGTGGTGTCGATGCTGCTCGCGGCCAGCCTCTGGCGCACCGCACTGAGGGATTGATCCGGAGATGGCGATCGATGCATCCAGCGAATTGAAGGCCATGGTCGACGCCGCCCGCGCGGCTGGCGAGGGACTGCTGCGGCATTTTTCGCAGCTCGCCGACCTGGAGGTACAGACTAAGGCCGGCCCGACCGACCTGGTGTCGATTGCCGATGAAGAGGCCGAACGCACCGTGCGTTCGCTGCTGGCGGCGGCGCGTCCCGCGTACGCGTTCCTCGGCGAGGAGAGCGGCATCGGCGGCGGCGGTGACCTTTCGCAGTGCTGGATCGTCGACCCGCTCGACGGCACCACCAACTTCCTGTTCGGTGGTCCACTGTGGGGCGTGAACGTCGCGCTGGCGCGCGACGGCGAGGTCGTCGCCGGCGTGACCTACCTGCCGGTGCACGATGAACTGTTCGTCGCCGAGCGCGGCAAGGGCGCGTGGCTGGGCAACCGCCGCATCCGGGTATCGACCCGCCGCACGCTGATCCAGAGCGTGCTCGCCTGCGGCATCCCCTACGCCGACAAGCCCGACCACCCGGTCTTCGCCAGGGAGATGGCGCTGCTCAGCGCCAAGGTCGCCGGCATCCGGCGCACCGGCGCCTGCTCCATCGACATGGCGTACGTCGCGGCCGGGCGCTGGGACGCGTACTGGGAACGTGCGCTCAACGCCTGGGACATGGCGCCGGGCGTGATCCTGGTCGAGGAGGCGGGCGGCATCGCGACCTCGGTCACCGGCGCCGCGCTTGACCTGGACGCAGGCAACGTCTGCGTCAGCAACGGAGCGATCCACACCGCTCTGCTCGACCGGCTCAACGAAGCGCTCCACCCGGGGGAGAACACAACATGAAGCTGCAGCGCCGTACCTTCCTCGCCGCGACCGGACTGGCCGGCATGTTCGGGGCCATGCCCAGGGTGCTGGCCAGGGCGCTCGGCTATCCGCGGGCACTTCAGGGCCCGATGCTCGGCGCACCGGGCCCGCACCAGCTGTCGGTCTGGGTGCGCGCCAGCGGCGCCTTCGAAGTCCTGCTGGAAGTCGCGGCCGACCGCGAGTTCCGGCGCGTGGTGCAGACCGCGAGCGCGGTGGCGTCGCCGGAGGACGACTGCTGCCTGGTGCTGCGCGCCGAAGGCCTGCAGCCCGACACCGACTACTGGTACCGCCTGAAGTACGACGGCGTCGGCGACCGCTACCAGTTCCTGCCGCACCGCGCCAGGACCGCGCCGGCGGGCGCGGCTGCGTTCCGGGTCGCATTCGGCTCCTGCTGCCGCATCCAGTACGACCCGCAGCAGCGCATCTGGAACACCGTCCGCGCGCTCGAACCGGACATGTTCCTGTGGCTCGGCGACAACATCTACGCCGACAGCGACCAGCCCGCGGCGATCACCGATCTCTACGCCCGAGGCCGCGTGGTGCCGAACCTGGAGCCGCTGCTGCGCTCGGTGCCACAGCTGGCCACCTGGGATGACCACGATTTCGGCTACAACGATTCCGACGGCCTCAATCCGGTCAAACGCGAGTCGCTGCGCATCTTCAAACGCTTCTGGGCGAACCCGTCCTACGGCGAGCGGGACAATCCAGGCATCTACTTCAAGCAGCACTATGGCGGCGTCGATTTCTTCGTGCTCGACGGGCGCTACCATCGCGATCCGACCGACAGGCCCGACAACGCGGGCAAGACCATGCTCGGCGCCAGGCAGAAGGCCTGGCTCAAGCGCGAGCTCAAGGCCAGCACCGCGCCGTTCAAGGTGCTCGCGATCGGCGGCGGCTGGTCGTCGGCCGAAAACGAGAAGGGCGGCGATTCGTGGGCGGTCTACATGACCGAGCGCAACGAAATCTTCGACTTCATCCGCGACCAGGACATCGGCGGCGTAGTCTGCATCTCCGGCGATTCGCACATGGGCGAGCTCAACTGCGTTCCGTGGTCGGAGCGCGGCGGCTACGACATCTACGACCTGTGCTCGTCGCCGCTGGCGCAGATGCCCGCGTCCAAGCACACCCGCCAGGCCCCGGAAGTACGCGTGCGCGATGTATGGACGCGGTCGGTGAACGTCGGCCTGCTGCACTTCGACCTGACCGGGGCCACGCCAACACTCACCTGCACCCTGCACGACGATCTGAGCGAGGCGGTGTGGGAGCCGCTGGTGCTCACCCCCGACGACCTGAAGAACGGCGCCCGCACCTGGGACAGCAAGTCAGACCCAGTGGAACTGCAGCGGCTGGAGCGGTTCAGGCGCGGCGGCGGCTACTACGGCTTCGATCCGCCGGAGGGCTGGCCCGGGGCCCGTTAACCCCTGGAGCATTTTCGACTCAAGTGGCTACAGTCTCGTCATTCCCGCGAAAGCGGGAATCCAGCTTTTTCTTGCGCAAGGTCCATGGATAACCAGACATCCGTTTGTTGAAAAGCGATTCCCGCTTTGGCGGAAATGACGATGTTGTGAGTGTTTGACACGAATTTGCCCTAGCCGCCCACACTACGGCGAAGAGTGACCAGCACCTGCCCCGGCGTGCGGTGGCTGCGGGTTTCGCGCTCGTCCAGCGGAACCTGCGCACGCAGGCCGTCGTACTTGTCGCGCGCCTCGGAGAAGCGGCGCCCGAACAGATCGCGCATTTCGGCGCGCACGCGCCAACCGCCACCCAGGCGCTTTTCCGCGAACACGTTCCAGGACAGGTCGTCACGCTCGTGCCTGACCTCGTCATGGCTGTATTTGGTCTCGCGCTCGGCCAGCTCCAGTTCAATGCCCCAGGTCATGCGCTGGGCAGGCAGGATCTGCGTCAGCCTGATCCGACCTTCCAGCGGTGACTCGCCCGAGATCCCGCGGGTCTCGTTGGTGGTCGGGTCGACCACCGAGCTGGTCCGCCACAGCATCTTCGAGGAAAGCCGGAACCCGGTCATCCCGATCCTGTCCAGCGATCCCGACAGTTCCAGTTCGAGCGTGTCGCGCCGACCGTCCCCGATGTTGCCCGGTGCGTCGTACACGTCCTCGCCGGACACCACCGGCACGCGATCGACGACATCGCTGATGCGCTCGTGGGTCCACGTCACGCCGAGCGCGCCATCCTCGCCGAAGCTCCGCTCCCAGCCGGCGACCAGGCGCCAGGTCTTGTCCGGCTCCAGTTCCGCATTACCGGCGCTGACCACGCCGGTGTCGAGCGCGGCCGAAGCGACGAAGTCCCCGAAGTCCAGCTGCCCCACCTCGCGCGACAGTCCCAGGTGGAACCCGTTCCGGTCGTCGCGCTCCCAGTACCCGGTCAGCCGCGGCTTGAAGTAGACGAAGTCACGCTCCATCGGCGTATCGCCGCTTTGGCGCAGGGCGGACGTCTCGACCCTCACGCCGGCCTCGACGGTCAATGCCTTGGCCGGCTGCCACGCTGCAGCGAGCATCGCCTCCGCCCGCCGCTCCTCGATCCGCACATCCGAACCGGGCAGATCGATCCGCTCGCCGTTCTCGCTCAGGCGCGCCTGGCTTTCGAGGAAGTTGAACGCACCCTCCAGTCCTGCCGACAGGCGCAGCCGCGGGGACCACTCGCGGCCCAACTCGACCCGCAGCAGGGTCTCGCCGCTGTCGGTATCTTCCTCGAAGCGCTCCTCGTCGTCGTCCTCGTGCGACAGGGACAATGCCTGCAGTCGCCCCAGCCGCTGGCTGGCCATCAGTTCCAGCCGCGAGTGCTCGCCGAGGTGGCGCACGTAGCGCCCGCCGATCTCGAACTCCCGCGTGTCCTCGGTGTCATCCGCGATTTCGGTGCGCGTGCCGGTGGCGCGATCGAATCGCGTCATGGCCTCGTCGACGCGCTCGCCGCGCAACGCGGCGTTGACCCCGAGGCTGCCGCCAGCCAGCGGCTGCCGCCAGCTGGCGCTGGATCCGTACACGTCGTTGACCCGGCGGGTCCGGGTGTCCAGGTCTTCCAGCAGCGCACCGTCGGGCGCGAAGGCGCGGATCCTGCCCGGCCCCGTGTCGTCGTCCAGCTCCCGCTCCGCCGACAGCGCGAATTCCAGCACCCGGTCGTCGCGTCGGCGCCCGTACTCGAATTGCCCTTGCGGACCGGCCCAGCCATCGCTGGCGATCGCGACGCCAAGCTGCGTCGCCATTTCCGAGGTGGCCGCCCGTTCGCGCACCACGTTCGCCAGCACCGCGTGGCCGCCCATGTCGATGCCGGGCGCACCGCCACGGATCACTTCGATGCGCTCCACCGAAGCGGCCGGAATCCGCTGCAGCAGGCTGACGATATCCTCGCGCCGACTGGTGGGCTGGGCACCGTCGATCAGCACGTTGCCGCGCGCGCCCGCGTAGCCGCGCACGTCGGTATCGGCCTCGACGATGCTGAAACCGGGCAGGCGCAGCACCATGTCATGGGCGTTGGCAGGCGCAGCCGCGGCAAAACTGTCGGCCTCGTATACGGTCACGCCCTGGGTCTCCGGCGCGGACCCATTGTCCTGCGCCGTGCACGGCGATGCCGCAAGCGCGAGCAAAAGCAGGGGAACAAGGGATAAGCGGTCCGGCATGGTGGTATACAGGGATCAGGATCCGGTCATCCTGGACCGGCGCTGCTGACAACTGGCGCCTGCGCCGTGTCAGCCCGTTGTCAGGCCCGCCGCCCCATCATCGCCGCCATGAACACGACCTCCTCCCGTCCCAGGCACGTCCTCCCGCTCGCGCTTGGCCTCGCGCTCACGGCTCTCTTCGCCCCGGCCATCCAGGCTGGCGACGACGACCACATCGAAGCGCGCCGGCTGCTCCAGCGCGGCGAGATCCTGCCGCTCAACCATATCCTCCAGATCGTGCAGCGTCGCGTGCCAGGCGACGTCATCGATGTGGAGCTGGACCGCAGCAGCAAGCACGGCTGGGAGTACGAGGTGAAGGTGCTGACCTCGACCGGGCGCGTGCTGGAAGTCGACCTCAACGCCCGCACCGGGGAAATCCGCAAGATCGAGGACGACTGATGCGTTGCCTCGTCGTCGAGGACGATCCCGACATCCAGGCCGACCTGAGGCACGGGCTCGAGGCTTCGGGTTTCGCAGTCGATACCGCCGGCGACGGCAGGGACGCCTGGTTCCTCGGCGACACCGAGGACTACGACGCCGTGGTCCTCGACCTCGGCCTGCCGCAGCTCGACGGCCTGTCGGTGCTGCGACGCTGGCGTTCGGCCGGCCGCGCTTTCCCGGTCATCGTGCTCTCGGCCAGGGGCGACTGGACCGAGAAGGTGGAAGGCATCGAGGCCGGCGCGGACGACTACATGGGCAAGCCGTTCCAGATGGGCGAACTGCTCGCACGCGTGCGCGGACTGACCCGGCGCGGTGCCGGACGCACCAGCAACGTCGTCGCCGTCGGCAGGCTGCGGTTGGACACGGCGCGGATGAGCGCCACCTTCGACGGTGCACCGGCGCAGCTGTCGCCGCTGGAATTCCGGCTGCTCGACCACCTCGCCCACTCGCCGGACCGCCCGGTGCCCGCCGGGGAGCTCGCCGAACAGCTGTATGGCGTCGGTGACGCCGATGCCGGCGACACCAATGCCATCGAGGCCATCGTCGCCCGGCTGCGGCGCAAGTTCGGCGCCAGGATCATCGCCACCCGGCGCGGATTCGGCTACCTGCCAGGCGATCCGTCGTGATCACGCGCTCGCTGCACTGGCGTCTGCTGGCGGGCGCCGCGGCGGCGATCCTGCTGGCGCTGTGCGTGGCCTGGGCGTTGATGACGCTGCTGTTCGAACGGCACCTCGAGCGCAGGCTCGAAAGCGAGCTCACCCGCGACGGGCTGCGCCTGGTCGCCGCACTGGAGCTTGATGCCGGCGGCGCACCGCTGGTCGAGCCGGTGCCGATGGACCCGCGCCTGCAGACGCCCGCGGGCGGCTACTACTGGCAGGTGTCGACGCCATCCGGCGCCGCACGCTCGCGTTCGCTGTGGGATGCCGACCTGCCCGCGCGCGATACCGCGCCGACCGACGACTGGAAGCTGCGGCACCAGGACGGTCCGTTCGGCGAACCCATCTCGCTGCTCGAGCGCGTGGTCGCGCCGGACGCCGGCGGACCCGACGTGCTGGTGCAGCTGGCGCAGGATCGTGCGCCGCTCACCGCCGCACGCGACGAATTCGGCCGCGAGCTGGCGCTGTTCCTGTTCGCGCTGTGGCTGGTGCTGTCGGCGGCTGCGTGGCTGCAGGTTCGCCTCGGCCTGCGCCCGCTGCGCCGCATCCGCGGCGACCTGGATCGGCTGCGCGACAGCGCACAGGCGCGGCTACCGGAAGCACACCTGCGCGAGATCCAGCCGCTCACCGAGGCGATCAACTCGCTCGCCGACGCGCGCGAAAACGACCTCGACCTCGCCCGGCGGCGCGCCGGCGACCTCGCGCACGGGCTGAAGACGCCGCTGTCGGCGATCGCCGCGCAAAGCCGCCGCGCGCGGGAAGACGGTGCCGCCCAGGCAGCCGACGGGCTGGATCGCGCCGTCGCGGCCATGCGCCGCACGATCGATTCCGAACTGGCGCGAGCTCGGATCGCCGCAATCAGACGCGGCCCTGGCGGATCGAGCCAGGTGCGAACGACGGTGGAACGCCTGGTCAACGTGATCGAGCACACGGACCAGGGCGGGCAACTGGCGTTCAGTATCGACATCCCGGGCACGCTGGAGCTCGCCGTGCAACCGGACGACCTGTCCGAAATCATCGGCGCGGTGCTGGAGAACGCCTCCCGCCATGCCCGGCGACACGTGCGAATCAGCGGAGCCGCCGGTCCCGAATGGACCACGCTGAGCGTGGAGGACGATGGGCCGGGCATCAGCGACGACCGGCTTGTGCAAGTGATGGAGCGCGGCGGCAGAATGGACGAGAGCGGAACCGGGCTGGGGCTCGCGATCGCGCGCGACCTGACCGAGGCCACGGGGGGACGCATCCGCCTCTCGCGTTCCGGACTGGGCGGATTCGCCGTCGTCTTCATCTGGGGCCCGGCCTCGCCCGAATGACCGCCTGCGGCCCGCAACCGCTTCCGGCACCTGTCGCTGCGACTACCTGACATTTTCCTGACAGCCTGCGAACGTGGGCTATCAGTCGCCGCGTGCGATCTTTCCCTGGACCACCCCCGCATGTATCCGGGGCCGCGGAGTCCAACCACTTCAATCAGGGAGAACCCCCGTGCAAGTTGCGTCCACCCTTCTGCTGTCCATGGCAAGCCTGGGCCTTGTCGCCGCATTGCCGCCCGCTGCCTCCGCGGCGGGGCCCGATGCCCGCGCTCCTTCATTCGTGGTCTTCGGCGACAGCGGCTACATCCCCTCCTACTACGAACTCGACGACGACGAACCGCCGATGCGCACGATCGGCGAGTACATGGCCATCGAAGTGGAAGAGTGGCTGGAGCGCAACCCGTCGCTGGAAGGCTTCACGCCGACGCCGTGGACGTTCGAAACGGCAATGGGCAGCTACTTCCAGGCCAGCGGCATGTACCCGGTGGCCTGGGCCATGGACGAGTACTGCAGGACCTGGAACTGCGACTTCGCGGTGATGCTGGGCGACAACATCTATCCCGACGGTGCCACCCTCGGCGCCGATGGCATTTCGGATGAACGGCGCTTCAGGCAGATGCTCGATCAGCCGTTCGGCGCGTTCGGTGCCGGCACCCCCGGCTTCACCATCTACTCGATGCTGGGCAACCACGACTGGCGAACCTCGCGCGAAGCCGTCTACGCACAGATGCGCTATCTCCAGCAGCATCCCAACTTCCACATGCCCGCCCTGTTCTATCGCGTCATTCCACCGGGGTTCGAGGGACAGGTGGAGATGTTCGTCATCGACACCGAAGTCCTGCTGGCCGGCACCACGGTGCGCAAGGACGAACTGGACGAGGAAGGCAACGAACTCGATACCGGCAGGCTGGAGGAGTGGGATCCGCACATCAAGCCGGCCAACGCCGCCGAACGCAACATGGTTGCCTGGCTGGAAGGAGCGCTGCGCGACTCCACGGCGAAATGGAAGATCGTGTTGGGGCATCATCCGCTGTGGTCCGGTGCCGGCAGCAAGTACGAAAAGGCCCGCGCGCTGCGCGCCCTGTTCCTGCCGGTGCTGTGCCGCCACGCCGACGCCTACTTCGCCGGCGACGACCACACCATGGAGGTCTACACCGACGACTGCAGCGGGCCCGACGGCCTCGGCGAGGCCGCCGACCAGCCGCTACCGCTGCTGGTCAGTGGCGCGGCAGCGAAGTACCGCCCGCTGCACCCGAAGTTCATGGCCCAGCAGGTCGCCAACAATCCGCAGATTCGCAACCTGTGGTCGAAGGGCCAAACCTGGGGCTTCATGCACGTCAGCATCGAGGACGACACCATGACGGTGCGCACGCTGACGACGCCCGGCGACTTCAGCGGACGTCCCGTACTGGAGGTCGAGCACAGGTTCCCGCATCGCTCGCACGATCCAGGCCCCTGAGCCTGCGCGTTCCGCTCGACGCGGATCCCGCCACCGGTTGCCGGGGAAGCGCGGCATCGGGAACGGTGCCGCGCCTCGATCGCCGGCGCGCCGGGCCGAATCAGTTGCCGCCGGGCACGCCCGGTTGCACCGCCCGCTGCCGATGGCCGTCGAGCGCCGCTCGAATCAGCGCCTTCGCTTCCGCTGCATCGCCGAAGCCGTTCAACACCACCGGGTTGCGGCCCTCCGGCAAGTCCTTGTAGACGCGGAAGAACGCCTCGATGCGATCGCGCTCGATCTCCGGCAGGTCGCCGATGTCGCGGATGCCGGCGTAAGTCGGATCAACCCTGTCGGCCGGCACGCCAATGATCTTCTCGTCGCGTTCGCCGCCATCGATCATGCGCAGCACGCCGATCGGGCGAAAACGGATCATCGTGCCCGGGTGCATCGGCTCGCGCGTGAGCACCAGGGCGTCAAGCGGGTCGTCGTCGCCGGCCAGGGTGCGCGGCAGCGAGCCGTAGTTGGCCGGGTACGTCATCGGCATCGACAGGAAGCGATCGACATGCACCAGGCCGTCCTCGCCGATCTCGTACTTGGTGAAGCTGCCCGCCGGGATTTCCACTGCGAGCAGCACTTCCTCCGGCGCAGCGTCCGGCTGTGCCGCGAGGAAGGGATGGCGGATCCCTTCACCGCGATCGGCCGCGACCGCCGGCAGCACCAGAAGCAGAGCCGGCAGCAGCGCCAACAGCACGGCCGATGCCGCGCGCGGACGCGCCGCCGGTACCGGCCTTGCCGCCATCAGCGCGTGCAGGCCGGCAGCGACAGCGCCGTGGCAATCCCGCGCCAGTCGAAGGCCACCGCGCCCTGGTCGTCGTGCACGGCATACAACACGCCATCGGGGAAGCGCGTGCTCGCGGCCTGGTCCAGCCAGATGCCATCGGTATTGGCAACGGTCGGTCCGGTCACCGCACCGGCGTGCGCCAGCGAGACGCGGTCGAACAGGTGGAACACCGTGCGGCCCTTGCCCTGCTCGGTGGTGATCCACCAGCCGCTGCCGTCGGCGCAGTCCTTGAGCATGATCCCTTCCGACTGCGCCTTCAGGAAATCGGCGCCGATGGTGCGCCCGCTGAACCTGCCCTCGAGGTCATAGACCTTGAGTTCGTTGGCGTACGCCTCGTCTTCCTCGGCGATCATCAGGCGGTTGTGCCCGGGATCGCCCCAGATCGACTCGACCACGCGCAGCGCACCCTCCGGCGAGGTGTCGCCGAAGGCACCGAGGTGACGCGTGGCGAAGCCTTCGCCCTCGCCCGCCATCGCGAAGCGGTGCACGCGACGGGTCAGCTCGGCCAGCGGCGGCAGGATGTCCTCGCCCTGCGCGTCCTCGCCGGCCATGTATGCATCGGTGACGTAAAGCTCGTAGCCCGCGTCCACCTTGTGCGCCCACAGGCCGTAGGGCAGTTCGAGCACGTCGGCACCGAACATCGCCACCGCCTCCATCCCCGGCAGGCGCAGCACCTGCACCCGGCGGTTGTCGCGCTCGACCACGAACACCAGGTCATCGACGATGGCGATGCCGTTGGGGCGGTCGAACTGGCCCGCGCCGGCGCCGCGCTCGCCGACGTGGCGCACGAACTCGCCGGTGTCGCCGTCATAGACCACCAACCTGTGCGTGGACTTGGCGGTCGCCAGCAGCAGGATCCCGCCATCGGGCGCGGTCCAGCTGGCGACAGAGTCGATGTTGTCCTCGGGCGTCATCGGCGTGGCGAAGGCTTCGTCGACGGTCACCGCATCGCTGGTGCCTTCGCCGCGCGCTCCCTCGCGCACGAGGTCGGCGCGGTCTTCGGCGTCCGCGGCCGCTTCCACTGTATCGGTATCGCCGGCGCCGCCGCAGGCGGCAAGCGCCAGCGCAAGTGCAGCGGCGGCCAGGACGCGCAAGTGTGCGGGTCGTGCGTGGTCGATGTTCATCAGGTCTTCCCTCGGTAACAGCGCGCCATTCTCGGGCGCTGACATTTCGCTGTCATGACAATGACTCATCAGGGACACCAGGCCGCCAAGCGCCCTGCACAAGAACCTAGCAACAGTCATATCCATGTAACGTCTCGATCACAAGATCCGATTCCGACGCGGACCGCAGCAGCGGCCGCACTCCGTCCGGACTCGAGAATCAAAATGCCCTTCCAACGCTCACTGATCGCCGCCGCGATCGTCTCAGCGCTGTCCCTTTCGCTTGCCCAGAACGCCTCCGCCACCAGCGACCAGAGCACCACGGTCACCGCCAGTGACAGTGCGGGCACCGTCCATGGCCAAGTCCGCGCCTCCAACGTGGGCGTCGCCCTCGACGGCGCGATCGTCACCTTGGGGAACCGCCAGGTCGCCACCTCGGGCAACGGCAACTTCCGCCTGACCGGCGTCAGTCCCGGCCACCACCTGGTCCGCGTCGACTACCTCGGCTATGTGGCCCAGGAACTCGAGATCGAGGTCGTTGCCAACCGCGGCGCGCGCGTGGACGTGATCCTGGCCAGCACCGTCGGCGTCACCGATCTGGATACGCTCGATGTCCGCACCGCCCGCGACGCCCAGGCCCTGGCCCTGAACCAGCAGCGCGCCTCCACCAACTACGTCAACGTGGTCTCGGCCGACCTGCTGGGCCAGTTCCCGGACAACAATATCGCCGAGTCCACCCAGCGCATCCCCGGCGTATCGATCGAGCGCGACCAGGGCGAAGGCCGCTACGTGACCGTGCGCGGCGCGCCCAAGGAATTCACCACCGTCACCATGGACGGCGTGCAGCTGGCCAACCCGGACAACAGCAGCCGCGGCGTGGAGCTGGACACCATCCCGTCCGACGCGATCGCGGCGCTCGAGGTCACCAAGGCGCTGACTCCGGACATGGACGGTGACGCCATCGCCGGCAACATCAACATCCGCACGCAGAGCGCGCTGGACCGCGAGGGCCTGACCTTGCGCGCCTCGGCGGCCATGGGCGAGTTCGAGCTCGGCAGCGGCGCCAACGAGCGCTACAACGCCACCATCGGCAACCGCTTCGGGCCTGATGGCAACATCGGCGTGATCATTTCCGCCTCGCGCAGCAAGCAGGAGCGCTTCACCGACAACGTCGAGGCGACGTTCGCCGACTTCGACGGCGAGATCATGCCCGAGGTGGTCGAGATCAAGGACTATGAGGGCACCCGCACCCGCACCGGGCTCACCGGCCGCTTCGACTTCCGGATCAATCCGGACCACCTCGTCTACTTCATCGCCTCCGATTCGAACTTCAAGGACCGCGAGTTCCGCGACACGCTTGCCATCGAGCTGGAGCGCCACGAAGCCGGATCGAACGACGTCAGCGGCGTCGCCGGCCGCGCCACCTTCGACAAGGAGCTGCGCGAGCGCACCTACGACAAGACGATCCGCACCTACAACCTGGGCGGCGAGCACTGGGTGGGCCAGGACTGGAAGCTCGACTGGCAGGTCGCGCAGAGCACCGCCGAGAAGACCACCAGCCCGCGCGACCAGTTCATCTTCCGCTCCACGGTGCGGCCGCGGATGGCCTACGACTACAGCAATCCCGACTTCCCGGTGTGGACGATCCTGGGCAGGGCCGACGCTCCGGCCACCGGCGTCAACCTGCCGGAGGACTGGTACGCATTCCGCCGCCTCAACCAGCGTTACGAGTACAGCGAGGAAGAAGAGACCAGCTTCAGGCTCGACCTGGGCCGGGCGCAGACCTTCCTCGGCGAGAGCGGCGACATCAAGTTCGGCGTGCGCGCGCGCCTGCGCGACAAGATGTTCGACGACGAGCGCAGGCGCAACGGCAACGCGGGTGATTTCAACGCGCTGGGCGTCAGCTATGCCGACATGCTGCAGGACAGCTGGTCGAACAACTTCGACTACTTCCTGACCGGCCGCCGCTTCAGCCGCTACATCTTCGGCAACTACGCCGGTCCGCTGCAGCAGAGCAGCAACCACCAACTGCTGCTGGCCGATTCCACCACCGCCGACTACAGGGCCTCCGAAGACGTCTACGGCGCCTATTTCCGCATCGACGCGACCTGGGGCAAACTGACCCTGGTCGGCGGCGCCCGCTACGAGCGCACCGAGCTGGACGGCAGTGCCGCCGAATTCAACGAGGAGACCGAAGAGTTCACCCAGCTGCACGCGAGCCGCAGCTACGGCCACTTCCTGCCGAGCGTGCACCTGCGCTACGAGATCGACCGGGACACCATCCTGCGCACCTCGTACTCCACCGGCATCAACCGCCCCGACTTCATGCACACCGCTCCCTACCGGATCATCGGCGAGAATCCGTGGGACGACATCACGGTGGGCAATCCGGACGTGGAAGCGGCCTATGCACACAACTTCGACGTGTCGTTCGAGCGCTACCTGCGTCCGCTGGGCCTGCTCTCGGCCGCGGCCTTCTACAAGCGCATCAACGATCCGCTGTTCATTGCCAACAGCGTCGAGAGTTGGGAGGTGGTGGATCCCGACGACGGCTCGGTGGAAATCGTCAACCAGCGGATCACCCGTCCTGAGAATGGCGACAAGGGCAGCATCTATGGCCTTGAGCTGACCTGGCAGCAGACCTTCGACAAGCTGCCCGGCGCACTCAGCGGCCTGGGCATCTACGCCAACTACACCTGGGCCAAGTCCAAGGCGGACCTGCCGTTCGGCCTGGGCGAAACCGAGCTGCCCGGCACCTCGCGCCACAACTACAACCTGGCGCTGACCTACGAGAAGGCCGGCTTCAACGCGCGCCTGGCGTACAACCGCCGCTCCGAATTCATCCAGGAGTTCAACATCACCAACCCGGAGCTCAACATCCTTTGGGATGGACGTTCGAGCCTGGACTTCACCACCAGCTACCGCTTCAGCAACGGCCTGGGCATCTTCGGCGAGGTCAACAACATCAACGACAGCCGCCAGGTCCGCTACCAGGGCGAACGCAACCGCGTGCTGGAAATGGAGGGCTTCGGCCGCTCCTGGCTGGTCGGACTGCGCTACGACTACTGACCACCGCGGTCGGCAGGACGGACAGGCCGGGGAAACCCGGCCCTTTCGTTGGATAAAACCGGGGTCAGAGTCGATTTTCCCCTGGAGCCGCCAGCTGCCGACTGGTGCCGGGAAAATCGACTCTGACCCCGGTTTTGGCGAGCCTCCGGATTTGATGCAGACTTCCGGCATCGCAGGCCGGAGCCACCATGAAGATCGTCGAAGTCCGGCACCCGCTGGTGCAGCACAAGATCGGCCTGCTGCGCGATGCCTCGCTCAGCACCAAGGGCTTCCGCGAGCTGGTGACCGAACTGGGCACCCTGCTCGCCTACGAGGCGACCGCCGACCTGGCCACCGAACCGGCGCTGGTGCCCGGCTGGGCCGGCGAGGTGCCGGTGCGGCGCATCGCCGGCGCCAAGGTGACCCTGGTGCCGATCCTGCGCGCGGGCCTTGGCATGCTGCCGGGCGTGCTGGCGCTGATCCCGGCGGCGAAGGTGAGCGTGGTCGGCCTGCAGCGCGACGAGGAAACGCTGCAGCCGGTGCCCTACTTCGAGAAGCTGACCGGCCGCCTTGACGAGCGCGACGCGCTGATCCTCGACCCGATGCTCGCCACCGGCGGCACCCTGGTCGCCACCATCGACATGCTCAAGCGCGCCGGCGCGCGCCGGATCCGTGGCATCTTCCTGGTCGCCGCGCCGGAAGGGCTGCAGGCGCTGGAGGCCGCGCATCCGGACGTGGCGGTCTACACCGCCGCGATCGACGAGCGGCTCAACGAGAAGGGCTACATCCTGCCGGGCCTGGGCGACGCCGGGGACCGCATCTTCGGCACGCGCATCGGCTGAACCAGCGGCGCCGCTCGTGCCTTCCGGGGCCGACGGAACGATCCTGCCGTCCCGGATAAGCCGTGTGGTGCCCGTCGTGGGGGAGGGCCTGGGGCAGACGGTGCGGCTGGATCGACGGGAACCGCCGACCCAGCCGAACCTGCGCATGCTCCCAGCGTTTCCTTGCGAGACCGCTCCTGAAGGCATCCATCCGTGAAGCCGACGCGACCACTTGTCGAAGACTCGGCCATGAATGCCCCTCGCGCAACGGGTCAACACCGGCACGGGACGTCAGCATCACTGACAACGCCAGAATTTGCCTCATCATTCCAGATACCTGCCGAATCTTGTCAACAAGGCTGGACAAGCGTTGCCAGTATTGCTGACAGGTCAGCATCGCTGATAACATGGCCACGTCCGGTCGCATGGAGCCTCCGGACCACAGGGGACAAGGCATGAGGCTGAGTACACGCATCCGGACCGCGCGGGTCCGCGCCGGCCTGTCGCAGGCGGGACTGGCCGAGGCGCTCGGCGTCAGCCGCAGCGCGGTCGGCAACTGGGAAAGCGCCAAGACGCGCGTGTTCCCGTCCACCGAGCGCCTGTCCGAGCTGGCCCTGGCCACCGGGGTGTCGTACGAATGGCTGGCCACCGGCCGCGGGCTGCCGCAGGCGTCCTACGACGGCATTCCCGCCGCAGACGCCGAGTTCGTGGACGACCCGGTCGAGCGGCGCCTGCTGGAGGGCTTCCGCGCCTGCAGCGAATCCTTCCAGCAGGCGATCCTCACCGTGATCGAAGCGCAGTCGCCACAGCGCACGCGCCGGCCGCGTTCGGCGGGTTGAGCCGATCCCGCATGCAGGAGCGGGCGATGCCCGCGACCCGCCGCGACCGGTGCATCATCGCCGTCCGGTCGCGCCCATGGGGCGCTCCTACGCGAGCGCACCTGCGCGCAGCCAGCCACCCCTCTCATCAACCGCCGGCCAGCACCCGCCACAGGCCGGTCACCGCCATCGCCAGCAGCACGGCAAAGGTCAGCAGCGCACCGGAGAAGCGGCCGACCGAATAGCCGGCCGAGCCGGACAGGCCGATCGCGTGCAGCACGCGCGCAGCCAGCAGCGCCAGGCCGAAGGTCCACAGCAGGCCGGCGCCAACGCCCGACAGCTCCAGCAGGGCCAGCATCAGCAGCGCCAGCGGCACGTACTCGCCGAAGTTCGCGTGCACGCGCACCTTTCGGGTCATTGCGGCATCGTCACCGGTGCCGACGCCGATGTGGTGCGCGCGCCGGTGCAGCGAGACCCGCAGCGACAGCGCGACATACAGCAGCACGTGCAGCGAAGCGACCAGCAAGGTGATGCGAGGCGTCATGCGCGATCCTCCCCGTGCAGCGGCCGCGCGGAGAGGCGCGGTACCTGGTGGGCGGCAACGTAGCGGCCCTTGTCGTCGCGCCCGATGCGGACCAGCGCGGTTCCCGGATCGTGGGTCAGGAACAGGTGCACGTCGCGCGCCAGCTTGTCCGCGAGGAAGTCCTGCTTCTCGTCGATCAGCAGCTCCGGGCAGCGGTCGTAGCCCATGGTGATCGGCACGTGCAGCCAGGGCAGGCCGGGCACGAGGTCGGCGCAGAACACCACGCCGCCATGTGGCCGGCCGTTTCGCAGGTCCGGGCCGAGGATCTCGGCCAGCATCATCCCCGGCGTGTGCCCGTCGCTGTAGTGGAAGCGCACCGCGTCGCCGAGCGACGGCGTGCGGTCGCCGTCGACGAACTCGATGCGGCCGCTGGCCTCCAGCAGGTCCGGCAATTCCGGGATGAAGCTGGCGCGGTCGCGCGGATGCGGATTCCGCGCACGCTGCCAGTGGCGGCGTCCGAGCACGAAGGTCGCGTTGGGAAACAGCAGCTCCGGCGCAGCGCCCTCGCGCCATGGCGCCAGCAGGCCGCCAGCGTGGTCGAAATGCAGGTGGCTGAGCACGACCACGTCGATGTCGGTGTGCTCGAAGCCGGCCTCGCGCAGCGAGTCGAGCAGCACGTGCTGCCCTTCGGCCACGCCGTAGCGTTCGCGCAGCTTCGGATCGAAGAACGCGCCGATGCCGGTTTCGAACAACACGGTCTTGCCGTTGAGCGGCGTGGCCAGCAGGCCGCGCGTGGCGAGGTGGATGCGGTTGAGTGCGTCGGGTTCGGCCCACTGCGTCCACATCGCGCGCGGCGCATTGCCGAACATCGAGCCGCCATCGAGCCGCTGCGAGTTGCCTTCGATCGACCAGAGTTTCATGGCTGGGCTCCTGGCGTCATCCTGGATGACGATATCCCTGCAAGCGGCATTCCCGCAAAGCCTGCCCCCGCGGGCCACCGCGTATCCATTCACGATCAAGGCGACAAGCGTAGGAGCGGGCCATGCCCGCGACCCGCGGCGGCCGGGGCATCACGCGACCCGGTCGCGCCCATGGGGCGCTCCTACACCATTGCATTTTCTTGATCGCGCGTTGGCCTCAGCGTGCCTCCGCGCCCACCGCCTCCACCGCCGCCTTGCCCACCGGATTGCGCGGGTCGCTGCCGCCGTGCAGGCTGTTGTCGTCGAGCCGCCACTCGACCGTCTGCAGGTTGCCCCAGACGTGGCTGGAGCCGCGCCCGCCCTCGGCCTCGTCGCCGGGCAGGTCGACCGTGTGCCCCATCGCGCGCAGCGCCTGCGCCACCTGCGGGCTGAACGCGCCGCCTTCGGCGCCGATCACGTCCGGCATCCACTGGTGGTGGTAGCGCGGCAGCGCGGCCACGGCCTGCGCGTCGAGGCCGGC
This sequence comes from Luteimonas sp., assembly GCA_035444805.1. Classification (GTDB taxonomy): domain Bacteria; phylum Pseudomonadota; class Gammaproteobacteria; order Xanthomonadales; family Xanthomonadaceae; genus Luteimonas. The sequence continues at coordinate 43,401 of DAOMPM010000006.1, forward strand.
GTCGTAGCCGAGGATGCCCAGCAGCACCATGGTGATGATGCGGCTGCCGCCGGGCGTGCCGATCACCACGACCTTGTCCGGCGACTGCATGAAGGTCGGCGTCATCGAACTGAGCATGCGCTTGCCAGGTGCCGGCGCGTTGGCGTCGTAGCCCATCACGCCGAAGGCGTTGGGCGTGCCGGGCTTGAGCGCGAAGTCGTCCATCTCGTTGTTGAGCAGCACGCCGGTGCCCGGCGGCACCAGGCCCGAGCCGAACAGCAGGTTCACCGTCTGCGTCACCGCGGCGCGGTTGCCCTCGGCGTCGATGATCGAGAAGTGCGTGGTCTCCTCGTCCTCCAGCGGCGTCTGCTCGCCCGAGAGCAGGTCGCTCGGCGTCGCCTTGGCCGGGTTGATCGTCGCGCGCAGCCCGGCGGCGTAGTCGGCGCTGGTCAGCAGGCGCTGCGGGATCTTCACGAAGTCCGGATCGCCGAGGTAGAAGGTGCGGTCGCGGAAGGCGCGGCGCATCGACTCGACCACCAGGTGCACGCGCAGCGGCTCGTCGAGCTGCTGCAGCTTCCAGCCTTCGAGGATCTGCAGCATCTGCGCCAGCGCGATGCCGCCCGAGGACGGCGGCGGCGCGGTGGTGATGTCCCAGTCGTGGTAGCGGAAGCGGATCGGCTCGCGCTCCTTCACGGTATAGGCAGCGAGTTCCTCCGCTGTCCACTGCCCGCCCTCGGCGTTGACGCCCGTGACCAGCCTGTCGCCGACCTCGCCGCGGTAGAAGCCGTCGAAGCCCTGCTCCGCGAGCAGTTCCAGTGTGCGCGCGAGGTCGGGCTGGCGGAACACTTCGCCCTCCTTCGGCGCGGCGCCGGAGGCGAGAAAGACCTCGCGCGTGCCGGGATAGCGCTCCATCACCTCGCGCCGCTGCTGGTAGCCGCGGGCGAAACGCGCATACACCGGGAAACCGTCGCGGGCGATGCGGATCGCCGGCGCCAGCGAGGTCGACAGCGGCAGCGCGCCGTACTTCTCCGCAACGTGCACGAACGCCGCCGGCAGGCCGGGGATGCCCGCCGACCAGGGGCCGTTGACCGCGCGGTCGCGGTCGAAGGAGCCATCGGGCTTGAGGTAGCGCTCCTGCGTGGCCGAGGCCGGCGAGGTCTCGCGCGCATCGACGAACACGTCCTTGCCTGACTTCGCGTCGTGCAGCAGGAAGAAGCCGCCGCCGCCCAGGCCCGAGGAGATCGGTTCGACCACCGACAGCACCGCCGAGACCGCGATCGCGGCATCGAAGGCGTTGCCGCCGGCGCGCAGGGTCTCGAAGCCGGCGTCGGTTGCCAGCTCGTGGGCCGAGGCGATCACCGCGCCGGGCGGATGCGTCGGCCGGGTTTCGGCAGCAATTGCCGTCGGGCCGGCGAGGAAGGCCAGCAGCAGGACCGCGCGGAACAGGATGCTCACGAATTCGCCTCCGGGGCGTAGATGTCGGGGTGTTCGCGCTGCAGGCGCGCCAGCTTGGCCAGCAGCTGCGGCTCGCTTTCGGGATGCTCGGGATCGGGGTCGATGCATTCGACCGGGCAGACCATGACGCACTGCGGCTCGTCGAAGTGGCCGACGCACTCGGTGCACAGCGCCGGATCGATCACGTAGATCGTCTCGCCCTGCGTGATCGCCTTGTTCGGACAGGCCGGCTCGCAGACGTCGCAGTTGACGCAGACCTCGTTGATCTTCAGAGCCATGCGCGCATTGTAAGCGCTGCGGCGCGGACGGCCCGTTGCATGGATGGGACGGCGTGGGCCCGCGACATGCCCGTAGGAGCGCCCCATGGGCGCGACCCGAGCTACCCGACCCTGCGGGGAACAGCGTCGCGGGCGTGGCCCGCTCCTACGGGAATCCCGGCAGCCGCGCCCGGCAATCGGACGCGGGCATGTCCAGTCACATGGATCCCCGCTTGCGCGGGGATGACGTTCCGGCAGCCACGCCCGCATCACGGGCGTGGGTATTGCCTCTCAAGACGCTGGATCCCCGCCTCCGCGGGGATGACCATTTGCCAGCCGCGCCCGCAGTGCGGGCGCGGGCATGTCCCGTTTACGGGAATCCCGGCAGCCACGCCCGCATCACGGGCGTGGGTATTGCCTCTCAAGACGCTGGATCCCCGCCGCCGCGGGGATGACCATTTGGCAGCCGCGCCCGCAGTGCGGGCGCGGGCATGTCCGACCACATGGATCCCCGCTTCCGCGGGGATGACGTTCCGACAGCCACGCCCGCATTGCGGGCGCGGGTCGTCACGTCACTTGGCTTCGACGAAGACGTAGTCGACGCCGGCCGGTTCGACTGCGGCCTTGACACGCTCGTTGTTGGCGGTGTCACCGATGAACAGCACGCGCACACCCTTCATCGTGTTGGCGGGCACGCTCTCGAAGGCGGCGACGACCATGTCGGCGGTCTTGGTCGGGTCGAGGCCGGCGTAGGCCAGCATGTTGCCCTTCACGATGCCGCGGCCGACGTCAGACTTGGCCTTGTCCTCCAGCCGTTCGTACTCGCCCGGATCGCTCTCGTTGACCAGCGCCGGCACGCGGTAGACATACAGATTGCTGGACGGGATGTCGCCCAGGTGGCGCGGCACCTGGTCGCTGAGGTAGTCGTTCCACGCCGCCTTGTCGTCGGTGGTCGGCACCGCGACCGGCGCCTTCTCGACCTGCGCGGCCTCTTCCTTCTTGCATGCCGCGAACGGCAGCACCAGACAGGCGGCCAGCGCCAGGCGGTTGATCAGTTTCATCTCGGTACTCCGTGGTGTGATGTGGTGTGGTGGACGATATCAGCTCGCGCCACGGCGCCATTCGGCCTGCAGGGCGTCGGCGACGGCCGCCGGCACGAAGCCGGATACGTCGCCGCCCAGGCGCGAGATTTCGCGGACCAGCGACGAGGAAATGAAGCCGTACTGCTCCGCGGGGGTCAGGAACAGGGTTTCTACCTCGGGAATCAGGTGGCGGTTCATGCTCGCCATCTGGAATTCGTATTCGAAGTCGGACACCGCGCGCAGGCCGCGCAGCAGGATGCCGCCGCCCATGTCGCGGACGAAATGCGCCAGCAGCGAGTCGAAACCCAGCACCTCGACGTTCGGATGCCGGGCCAGCGCCTCGCGGGCCAGGCCCACGCGCTGCTCCAGCGACAGGGTCGGGCGCTTGGCCGGGCTCGCGGCGACGCCGACGACCAGGCGCTCGAACAGCGGCGCCGCGCGGTCGACCAGGTCGACGTGGCCGTTGGTGATCGGGTCGAAGGTACCGGGGTAGACCGCGGTGCGGGTGCGGGCCGGGCTCATGGTCTTGGCGTTCGCGCAGTCGAAAATCCGGAGTCGGCGGCAGTGTAGCAGCGCAGTCGCCTGCCGTTCAGCCTGCGCGCCGGTACAGCGCGTGGCGGGTTTCGCGGCTGCTTCCCTCGCGGTGCAGTAGCCACGCAGGCCCCGGGGCGATGTTGCGCCGCAGTGGCGCCTCCACGTACAGCCACGCGTCCGCGGACACCCAGGGATCGAGCCGGGCGAGCGCCGCCTCCCACAGCTCGCCCGCGAACGGCGGGTCGAGGAACACGATGTCGAAGCGGCCGTGCAGCGGCGCGTCCAGGAACGCCAGCGCATCGGCCTGCACGATCGTCGTCGCCTCGCCGCCGGGCAGCTTCGCCGCGGTGGTGCGCAGCGATTCGCACTGGCGCCGGTCGCGCTCGACCAGCAGCGCCTCCCCCGCGCCGCGCGACAGCGCCTCGAACCCCAGCGCGCCGCTGCCGGCGAACAGGTCGAGCACGCGCGCGCCGGGCAGGGCCGGCTGCAGCCAGTTGAACAGGGTTTCGCGGGTGCGGTCGGAGGTCGGCCGCAGGCCTTCGGCATCGGCGACCGGCAGCTTCGTCCCGCGCCATCGGCCGCCGATGATGCGCACCGCGCCGGGCGGCCTGGTGGCGGTCCGGTTCATCGGGGCGGAAGGGGCGCGGGTGCTAGCATGGCGCCATTCTCGCGCACTGCCGACGCTCCCCACGCATGCTCAAGCTGTTCCGCCGCAAGAAGCCCGATCCGGCCGCGGCGCCCGAAGCCGTCGCCGGGGCTGATCCGCAGGCCGCCCGGGACGCCGTGGCGGCTCCGGCGGCCGAGGCAGCGGTGCCGCCTGCCGTACCCGAACCGGCTGCCGGCGCACAGGCCGCCCTTCCCGAAGTCGCGACACCCGCGACTACGCCCGGGCCGGCGTCGCCCGAACCCGAGCCGAGCGCGCCTGCCGCCGCCCCCGGCAAGCCCGGCTGGCGCGAGCGCCTGCGCGGCAGCGGCTTCGCGCGCAGCTTCGGCGGCCTGTTTTCGCGCAACCCGAAGCTCGACGACGACCTGCTCGACGAGATCGAGACCGCCCTGCTCACCGCCGACGTCGGCGTCGCCGCCACCACGCAGCTGGTCGATGGCCTGCGCAGGCGGATGAAGGCGCGCGAGTTCGCCGATGCCAACGCCCTGCTCGCCGCGCTGCGCGCCGATCTGGTCGCCCTGCTGCAGCCGGTCGCGCAGCCGCTGCTGATCGACACCGCTGCAAAGCCCTTCGTGATCCTCACCGTCGGCGTCAACGGCGTCGGCAAGACCACGACCATCGGCAAGCTCGCGCGCCGCTTCCGCGACGAGGGCCGCTCGCTGATGCTCGCCGCCGGCGACACCTTCCGTGCCGCCGCGGTCGCGCAGCTGCAGGCCTGGGGCGAGCGCAACGGCGTGGCTGTGATCGCGCAGGGCCAGGATGCCGATCCGGCCTCGGTCGCGTTCGACGCGCTGCAGGCGGCGAAGGCGCGCGGCATCGAAGTGCTGATCGCCGACACCGCCGGCCGCCTGCATACCCAGGGCGGGCTGATGGCCGAACTGGGCAAGATCCGCCGCGTGCTCGGCAAGCTCGATCCGACCGCGCCGCACGAGGTGCTGATGGTGATCGACGGCACCACCGGGCAGAACGCGCTGTCGCAGCTGCGCCAGTTCCACGCCGCGGTGAACGTCACCGGCCTGGTCGTGACCAAGCTCGACGGCACCGCCAAGGGTGGCGTGGTGTTCGCGCTGGCGCGCGAGTTCGGCATCCCGATCCGCTTCGCCGGCATTGGCGAGCGCCCGGAAGACCTGCGCGTATTCGACGCCGAGGCCTTCGTCGACGCGCTGCTGCCCGAAGCACTCGGCGGGTGAACGCCACGCCAGGCCAGGCCGGAGCCCCGCGGGCGCGCCGGCGCTGGCTGCGCTGGCTGCTCGTGCTGTGCGCCATCCCCGTGGTGCTGGTCGCGCTGCTGTGGCTGGTGGTGTGGCTCGTGCTGCCGCCCGAACGCATGGTGCCGATGGTGCTGGCGCAGATCGGTTCCTCGCTGAACCTCGAGATCAGCGCCGAGGGCGATCCGGCCTCGCACCTTGGCGACAGCCCCACCTTCGTCGTGCGCAACGTGGTCGCGCGCGAGCCTGGCGCGGAGCGGCCGCTGCTGGAGGCGCGACGCGTCCTCGTCGCCCTGCCCTGGCACACGATCCGCAGCCTTGGCGACACGCTCAACCTGGTGCGCATCGAACTCGAAGCCCCGGTGCTGGACCTGCCCGCGCTGCAGCACTGGCTGGCCACGCGCCCGCCGGGCACGGGCCGGCTGCCGACGCTCTCGGACGGGCTGCGCGTGCACGCCGGTCGCGTCGAAGGCGGAACATGGCGGATCGAGGCATTGGACCTGAGCCTGCCGCAGCTGCATCCGGACCAGCCGCTGCGCGCACGCGCCGAAGGCCGCTACGACGACGGCGCGACGCAGGCACCGTTCCTGTTCGCCGCCACCCTGATGCGCCCGTCCAGCGGACGCGGCTTCGGCCTTGCCGGCACGGTGGCGCCCACGCGCGAGGACTGGCGGCTGCCGGCGTGGATCACCCTGTCCGGCGCGCTGCACTGGGACGAGGGCCTGCGCCTGCTGCCGGCGACGTTCGGCGCCAGCGCGCGCTATCAATCGCCCAATACCGATCTGCCCTTCTCGCTCGGCCTGCACGGCCCGCTGCGCCGGCACGACGGCGCCTGGACCCTGTACCCCGCCGGCCTCGTGCTGCGCGGCGGCGGCCGGGTGCCCACGCTCGACGCGCACGGCAGGATCGCGCTCGGCCAACGCCTGCTGTTCGAACTCGACGGCGACATCGCGCAGTGGCCGGCGGACTGGCCGGCCCTGCCGCCGCCGCTGGGCGACTCGCGCGAACCGCTGGCGCTTTCCGCCAGCTACCTCGGCGCACCGGACCTCACCGACCCGCTGGCCCTGCGCGTGACTCGCCACGACCCCTTGTCAAGTACGGGGCAGGATTTGAGCTTCGACGGCCGCCTCGACGTCCCCGCGCTGGCCGCGTGGATCGCCACGGACGAGCGCGATTCCCTGCTGCCCCCGCTCAGCGGCCGGCTGCAGGCGCCGCGCGTCGAGATCTCGGGCGCGCAGCTGGAGGGCGTGGTGATCGATTTCGACGATGACGATGACGCCGGCGCAACGGACGCATCGCCACCATGAGCGCGATGCCGCCCACCGATTCCTTCGCGTCGCGCCTGCTGCAGTGGTTCGACGTCTCCGGCCGCCACGACCTGCCCTGGCAGCATCCGCGCACGCCGTATCGCGTCTGGCTGTCGGAAATCATGCTGCAGCAGACCCAGGTGCGGGTGGTGATCCCCTACTTCGAGCGCTTCACCGGCGCCCTGCCCGACGTGCCCGCGCTCGCCGCCGCCTCGCTCGACGAGGTGCTGGCGCTGTGGTCGGGCCTGGGCTACTACGCCCGCGCGCGCAACTTGCACGCCGCCGCGAAGCTGTGCGTGGAATGGCATCGCGGCGACCTGCCGCGCGACTTCGACGCACTCGTCGCCCTGCCCGGCATCGGCCACAGCACCGCCGGCGCGATCCTGGCGCAGGCCTGGGGCGAGCGGTTCGCGATCCTCGACGGCAACGTCAAGCGCGTGCTGTGCCGCGTGCACGGCGTCGAAGGCTGGCCCGGCTCGCCGCGGGTCGAGAAGCGACTGTGGACGATCGCCCGCGACCACGTCGACGGCGTGCCCGCCGGACGCATGGCCGACTACACCCAGGCGCAGATGGATTTCGGCGCGACCCTGTGCACCCGCCACGATCCGGCCTGCGTGCTGTGCGTGCTGCAGGACGATTGCGTCGCGCTGCAGACCGGCCGCGTCGAAGCGCTTCCCACGCCCAAGCCGGCCAAGCCCCTGCCCGAACGCCAGGCACTTGCGCTGCTGCTGCGCGACGCCGATGGCCGCGTGCTGCTGCAGCGGCGCCCGCCCACCGGCATCTGGGCCGCGCTGTGGTCGCTGCCCGAACACCCCGACCACGACGCCGCGCGCGCATGGTTCGGCAGCCACGTCGGCGATGGCTACGACGACTCCGAAGCCCTCGACGTCATCGCCCACGGCTTCACCCACTACCGGCTCACCCTGCAGCCGCTGGCGTGGCGCGGCGTCACGCTGAAGGCGGCGGTGCGCGATGGCGACGACCAGCGCTGGATCGATGCCTCCGACCTTTCCGCCCTCGGCATCCCCGCCCCGATCCGCACGCTGCTGGAGCAGCAACTCGCGTAGGAGCGGCCCATGGCCGCGACCCGGGCGGCATCGCTCATCGGAATTGCGGGTCGCGCGCATGGCGCGCTCCTACAATAGGCGTTCCGTACTTTCCGGATGGCAGCGATGAGCCGCACCGTTTTCTGCGAATACGAGCAGCGCGACACCGAGGGCCTCGCTTTCGTGCCCTGGCCCGGCGACCTGGGCAAGCGCGTGTTCGCGCACATCGGCAAGGCCGGCTGGGCCGCGTGGCTGGCGCACCAGACCATGCTGATCAACGAGAACCGGCTCTCGCCGCTCGATCCCAAGCACCGCGCCTTCCTCGAAGAGGAGATGCAGAAGTTCCTGTTCGGCGGCGGCGCGGACAAGCCCGCCGGCTACGTGCCGACGATCGACGGGAATCCGTAGGGCCGCCCGGCTCCGACCGAGGGCGTCCTACTCCTCCGGCACCTCGGCTTCGCGCTCCTCGACGCGCGCCGCGCGCAGCTCGTTCTCCGACGCACGCAGCGCCTTGACGTCGAGCGGACGGATCTGCGCGATGTGGCAGGGGAAATTGATCGAACCCTGGCTGCGGACGAGGACCTTGTCGAACCGCGCGTAGACGCTGCTCATGTTGCTGGTCAGGCCGATCGCGGGCGTGAACCGGAGGTCCTGGCAGGGCCCCGTCAGGTCGAGCAGCCATGCTTCCCCCGGCCGCGTCCACACCGCGAGCGCGCTGTCGCCCAGCGGAGTCCAGCCGTTGAGGCTGCCGAAGAACCTGAAGCTGTTCACCGGCTCGCCGGCATGCGAGTCGTACAGGGACAGCTTCTCCTGGTCGCTGAGCTTCGCGCCAGTGGCGCAGCCGGCCAGGGCCAGGACCGCCGCCAGCGCCGCGACCATCGTCGACTTCATGGCGTTCATCGTTGTCTCCTCCCGCCTTTGGCGGCAGCTTGCGGACATGCCCGCATGATGCGCCCGCGGTGGTCGCGCTCAAGCGGAGGAGCGTCGGCGGTTCAGCCCATGGTGGGCATCGCCGCGCGGATGCGACAATGGCGCATGACCTGTCGCCATCCGAACCCTTGAGCACGGCCACGTCCCCGGGGGACGCCGGATACGACGTGGCCATCGTCGGCGGCGGCGCGGCCGGCGCGCTGGTCGCGATCCGACTGCTGATGCGCGACCGGCCACCGCCGCGCATCGCGGTCATCGAGCCGGATGCGCAGCTCGCGCGCGGCGCGGCGTACTCGACCGGTCGCCCGGAACACCTGCTCAACGTGATCGCCTCGCGCATGAGCGCGATCACGGAGGATCCCGGCCACTTCGTGCGCTTCCTCGCCGCGGACGGACAGGTGCCGGGAGAAGCGCTGGACGCCAGCTTCGCCCGCCGCCGCGACTACGGCCGCTACCTGCGGCATACGCTCGACTCGCTGCCCGGGCGCGATGCGCTGGAGCACGTGCGCGAGCGCGCGGTCGACGTCGAGCGCGGCGACGAAGGCTTCGTCGTGCACCTCGCCTCCGGCGCACGGCTGCATGCCGGCCACGTCGTGCTCGCGATCGGCAACGCGCCGCGCAGCCTGCCCGCCTTCCTGCGCCACCCGGGCGCACGCATCGCCGAGGCCTGGGACTACGACGCGGTCGCCGGCATCGACACCGATGCCGGGATATGCATCCTCGGCTCGGGCCTGAGCATGGTCGATGCCGCGCTCAGCCTCGCGCAGGCGGGACATCGCGGGCGCATCCACGTGCTTTCGCGCCATGGGCTGGTGCCGCTGCCGCATGCAGATGCGGGATCGCAGCACGGCGACGGGGCGGATGACCTGCTGCCGCTGGGCATGCGCGAACGCTGGCGGCGCGTGCGGCAGCGCGTCGAAGCCGCAGTGGCATCGGGCGAACCCTGGCAGTGGAGTTTCGACCGCCTGCGCCACCACGGCGAAGCCATGTGGCGTTCGCTTGGCGAGGGCGAACGCCGCCGGTTCCTGCGCCATGCCGTGCGCTACTGGGACATCCACCGCCACCGCATCGCTCCGCAGGCCGCGGCGACGCTCGCCGGACTGCAGGCCGCGGGGCAACTGGTCGTCATCCCCGGCCGCCTGCGCTCGATCGCCGCCGACCCCGCCGGCGGCAGCCGCCTCCACTACCGCCCGCGCCACGCCGCGCATGACCGCACGCTGCACGCGGACTGGATCGTCAACGCCACCGGCGTGGAAACCAGCATCGAACTGCGCCCCGGCGAACTGCTGCAGGCGCTGCGCGCACGCGGCCTGGTCCTGCCCGGCCCGCTGGGGCTGGGCGTCGCCAGCGAAGGCATCGGCCACGTCCTCGACGGCCGCGGCCGCCCCGACCCGCGCCTGTTCGTCCTCGGCGCACTGCGCATCGGCGACCTGTGGGAAAGCATCGCCATCCCCGAACTGCGCGTGCAGGCGCAGCGGATCGCCGACGCCATCCCCGATGCCGGGCCCATCGCGTGCTGATGCCCTTCGACTACAGCCTGGCCAGCGACATCCAGACGCAGGCGCCGACCCCGATGCTCAGCCGCAGGCGCCGATGATCACGGACCTTCCGTCGGGCATCGGCACGCGGACCGCGGTCGGCCGCAGCGTCTCCGCGTAGCGGCGCGACGCCAGCGCGTGCGCCTGCTCCATCGCCTGCAGCTTGGTCGCGCAGGCCACATACCAGCCGTCAGCGCGCACCAGCCAACCGTCGTCCGACGCCTCGATCTCGACCAGTTCGCGAACCATGGCGGGCACCTTCACGATGGGAGGTGCCCCGGCTTGAACCGCGAGAACAGGTGAATCCGCGGTCGGCGTCCGTGCAGCGGCATCGTTCGATGCGCTACCGGGGCAGGCTCAGGTTGCGCGCAAGCACTCGACTGCGCCGTCAGCGGGTGACGGACGGGCGTGTAGGAAAACTCCGTATCGGGCGCTCGGGGATCCGGACCCGAAACCCGGAGCGACCGCCTGCTCCGGTCGTGGCGTGCCCGTGCCCTCAGTAGAGCCGCAAGGGAATGCCGCGCGCGTTGCGTTCGCTGTAGTCGGCGCGAATCTCGCGGCAGTAGGGGCCGGCCATCACGAATCTCCGACAGACCTGCGGGCGGACCTCGTAGATGGAACAGCTCATGCGCGCGGCATCGACGGCGACACACCAGCCTTCGGCGTCCCGCGCCATGACATTGAGGCCGGCGGCAGTGGTATCGGTGTAGTGGCTTGGAATGCGGTCTTCCGGTTGAAGCACCACGGTCAGGCGGCAGCACACGGCATCACAGCGTCCGCACAACGGAGCCTCGGGTTCTCCATCCGTCGTCGTGTGCGCAACTCCCTGTGGCAAAGCCGAAGGAGCGGGTTGGATGCCCATGATGCTGATTCCTGGAGGTGGATTCGCGGTTCGCGAATCCCGGGATGGCCAAAGCCAAGTACCTCGCCGGGACGAGGCAAGATGCTCGGTGCGGAGCGTGGGAAAGTGCGGCGTGGCTGAGTGGCCGTCGCGACATTGCGTCGTGCCGCAGATGCAGCGTGCGCCTTTCGCCGTTATCTGGATGTAACAACTCCTTGTCAGGCCCGCACGCGCCGCGTGCCTGGCGGACCGTGCCAGCGGCATCAGGTGCTCACCACGGCTGCATGGCTGGCACAGGAACAACCCGAAGCACAGGAGAACTGACGGACAAGGAAAAGGCACCCGGAGGCGCCTTCGTCTGGATCACTTGATCCCAATGGTGGCCGGGGAGGGAATCGAACCCCCGACACGGGGATTTTCAATCCCCTGCTCTACCAACTGAGCTACCCGGCCAAACGCTGCGGCGCTGGGCCGTGCGAGCCCGGCATGATACGGGTGGGCGGTCCGGCGGGCAAGCCGGGCCGGGTCCGCCGGTCGTGTCCCGGCCGCCTTCAGCCAGTGGTGCGCCTGTGCGCGAGCGCCCTGCAGGCCGGCCGGCGGCCGTGCTCCGTACGTCGTAGTATGCTCCCCGCTCCCCTCGACACACGGGTTCGACATGATGCGTGGATGGCATGTGGCGGTGGCGATGCTGCTGGTGGTGGCCCTGGTGGCCTGTTCGAGCAGCGGCATACCGCGCAGGATCTCGGATCCGGCGGCCAGCCTGCAGCAGCTGACGGTGCAGGCCGACGGCCGCTGGTCGATCGAGCTGCGGCTGCAGAACTACAGCAGCATCGCGATGCGCTTCGACAGCGTGTCGTTTGCGCTCGCCATCGACGAAGAGGACGCCGGCACGCTGGCGGCACAGCCGACGCTGACGATCGGGCCGGAGTCGGCGGACGTGGTGACGGTGGAGTTCGATCCTTCCGCCAATGCGCGCCTGCTGATGGCCGGCCGCCTCGCCGACGGCCGCGGCGTCGGCTACCGCCTCGAGGGCACGATCAATGCCGCGCCGACCGACCGCGGCAAGGCCCGCGACTACAAGGTCAAGCGCGACAGCCAGCTCAGCCCGGTGCCCGGCCTGGCCGGCGTGCTGCGCTGACCCCCACCTCTCCGCACTCCCCGGGACTGCATCGATGAGCACCTATGCCGCGCCGCTGCGCGACGTCCGCTTCGCGCTGTTCGACGTGCTCGACGTCGAATCGGCCTTCCGCCGCCTCGGCTTCGACGACACCGGCCGCGACACCGTCGACGCCGTGCTCGACGAGGCCGCGCGCTTCAGCGAGACGGTGCTGGCGCCGCTCAACAAGGTCGGCGACACGCACGGCGCGGCCTACGACAAGGACAGCGGCAGCGTCACCACCTCGCCGGGCTTCAAGGAGGCCTACGTGCAGTTCGCCGAGGGCGGCTGGGGCGGGCTGGGGGCACCGGCCGAATACGGCGGCATGGGCCTGCCGCACGTGCTGGGCATGCCGCTGGAGGAAATGATCGACGCGGCCAACCTCGCCTGGGGCAACTTCCCGCTGCTCTCGCATGGCGCCGTCAACGCGCTGCTGCACCACGGCGAGGACTGGCAGCGCGAGGTGTTCCTGACGAAGATGGTGTCGGGCGAATGGACCGGCACCATGTGCCTGACCGAGCCGCACTGCGGCACCGACCTGGGCCTGCTCAAGACCCGCGCCGAGCCCAACGGCGACGGCAGCTTCGCGATCACCGGCACCAAGATCTTCATCACCGCCGGCGAGCACGATCTCACGCCGAACATCATCCACCTGGTGCTGGCGCGCCTGCCGGACGCGCCCGCGGGCAGCAAGGGCATCTCGCTGTTCATCGTGCCGAAGCTGCAGGTGGCGCGCGACGGCAGCGTCGGCGGGCGCAATGCGGTGCGCTGCGGCGCGATTGAGCACAAGATGGGCATCCACGGCTCGGCCACCTGCGTGATGAACTTCGACGGCGCCCAGGGCTACCTCATCGGCCAGCCGCACAAGGGCCTGATGGCGATGTTCACCATGATGAACACCGCCCGCCTCGGCGTCGGCATGCAGGGCCTGGGACTGTCCGAACGCGCCTACCAGAACGCGCTGCGCTATGCGCGCGAGCGGCTGCAGTCGCGTGCGCTGTCGGGCGCGAAGTACCCCGACAAGCCGGCCGATCCGATCATCGTGCAGCCGGACGTGCGGCGCATGCTGCTCACCTGCAAGGCGCTGGTCGAAGGCGGCCGCGCGCTGGCCTACCACGCGGGGCTGCAGGTCGACTTCGCGGCGCACGCTGAGGACGCGGCCGAACGCCAGCAGGCAGACGACCTGCTCGGCTTCCTCACCCCGATCGTCAAGGCCTGCCTGACCGAATGGGGCAACGAGTGCACCTACCACGCGCTGCAGTGCTTCGGCGGACACGGCTACATCGCCGAACACGGCATGGAGCAGCTCGCGCGCGATGCGCGCATCACCACCCTGTACGAAGGCACCACCGGCATCCAGGCGCTGGACCTGATGGGTCGCAAGACCATGCAGCTGCAGGGCGCGGGGCTGAAGGTGTTCCTCGGCCTGGTGCAGGCCCTGTGCGAAGAGCACGCGGGCAACGAAGCGTTGGCCGAGTTCATCGGACCGCTGCGCGAGAAGGCCGGCGAGTGGCAGGCGCTGACGCTGTCGATCGGCAAGCGCGCCGCGGCCGATCCCGAGGAGATCGGCGCAGCGGCGTACGACTACCTGTTCTACTCGGGCTACGTGGCGCTGGCCTACTGGTGGGCGCGCAGCGTCGCCGCGGCCGATGCCTCGTCACAGCCGCAGGCGTTCAGGGACGGCAAGCGCGAGACGGCACGCTTCTACTTCGCCCGCATCCTGCCGCGCACGCTGGCGCACAAGGCGGCGATCGACAGCGGCACGGCGCCGTTGCTGGCGCTGGCGGATGAGGGCTTCGACGCGTAGTACCGATTCTCGGTCAAAGCGATGAATGTAGGAGCGGGCCATGCCCGCGACCCGCGCAGCCCGGATACGGTCGCTCGCCGGTCGCGCCCATGGGGCGCTCCTACACCATCCCGTACTTTTGATCGCGAATAGGTACAGGAACCGCCGGGCAAGTCGAAACTGTCGTTCGCGGGAAGGACGCATCCGCTGTCCGCCGGCGGCCGGTTTCCGCGTCCGCAGGGACGATCCCCCTGCAATCGCCGCGACCCGGCCGGAGCCTGCCATGTCCCTGAGTCGACGTGAATTCCTGGCGACGCCCTCGCTGGGCGCGCTTGGCCTGCTTCCCGGCAGCCTGCTCGCGGCCGTCGCCGCGCAGACCCCGCCACCGCCCGACCTGTCCGACTGGGAGGGCGTGCGCGCGCAGTTCTCGCTCGACCCGTCGCTGGCGCACTTCGCCAGCTTCTTCATCGCCAGCCACCCGGCGCCGGTGCAGGCCGCGATCGACGGCTACCGGCGCGCGATCGACCGCGACCCCTTCCACGTCGTCGAGCAAAGCATGTTCGAGGACGATGCACACAACCTGCCGCTGCAGGTGTGCAGGCAGATCGGCGACTACCTGGGCGCGCGCGCCGACGACATCTGCCTCACCGGCAACACCACCACCGGCCTGGCGCTGGTCTACCACGGCCTGCCGCTGCAGGCGGGCGACGAGGTGCTGTGCACCACCCACGACCACTATTCGCACCACGAATCGATCCGCCTGGCCACCGCGCGCTGCGGCGCGACGATGCGCAAGCTCAAACTGTTCGACGAGGCGGCGACCGCCAGCACCGAGTCGATCATCGACGCCCTGCTCGCGGGCATCGGGCCGAAGACGCGCGTGGTCGGCCTGACCTGGGTGCACTCGAGCAGCGGCATCCGCCTTCCGATCCGCGAGATCGCCGCCGCGCTGCGCGCGCGCAGCGAAACACCGCCGCTGCTGGTCGTCGATGGCGTGCACGGCCTCGGCGCGGTCGATGACATCGTCGCCACGCTCGGTTGCGACTACTTCTGCGCCGGCACGCACAAGTGGATGTTCGCGCCGCGCGGCACCGGCCTGGTCTGGGCCAATGCCGACAACTGGGCACGACTGCGGCCGATCGTCCCCAGCTTCAGCGACGCCGACCAGTACACCGCCTGGGAGCAGGGTCGCGACCCGGCCACGCCCACCAACGCCAACCGCATGACCCCCGGCGGCTTCCACGCCTACGAGCACCAGTGGGCCACCGCCGCCGCGTTCGCCATGCACAAGGCGATGGGCCGTGCGCGCGTGGCCGCGCGCATCCGCGCGCTCAACGACCAGTGCAAGGCGGGGCTGGCCGATAATCCGAAGGTCAAGCTGCACACGCCGACGTCGGGGGAGTTGTCCGCAGGCCTGGTGTCGTTCGAAGTCGCGGGCCTGGCACCGGCGGAAGTGGTCAGGCAACTGCTGGCGAAGCGCATCATCGCCAGCACCAGTCCGTATGCCATCACTTACGCACGGCTCGCGCCCAGCCTGGTGAACACGCCCGGGCAGGTCGACGACGCGGTGCGTGCGGTGCGCGAGATCTCCGGTTGAGTCCACGCTGCACGCACCGCGTCGCGTCGCGGGCCAGGGAAACGCGCGCCTGCCTACACAAAACGTAAACAAAGGCGTATAAGCTGTTTCTCCAATGGAGTCTGACAGAGCGCAGCTTCGCGTGATTCATACCGGAGTCCCACGGACCCCGGACGGCATCGTCGCCGCCGAATCCCCACCGCCCAACGCCATGCCGCACCGGATCGATTCGGTGCGCCTGCTCTCGCTCGATGCCCACGGTCGTGCGCTGAACTGGATCAGCTGGCAGGACGCGGCCTGCCTGTACGCGCGCGAAGCGGTCGCCTGGACCCTCGGCGAGCCCTGCCTGAGCATCCGCGGCGGCATGAGCCGCATGACCGGCGCGCGCAGCACCCTCGACCTGCACCCGATCATCGCCGCGCGCGGCCACGTGCGCCCGCAGGCGCTCGACCCGACGCCGGCGCTGACCAACGCCTCGCTGTTCGCCCGCGACCAGCACCTGTGCATGTACTGCGGCAAGAGCTACAGCCGGCAGCTGCTCACCCGCGACCACGTCATGCCGCTGTCGCGCGGCGGCCGCGACATCTGGGAAAACGTGGTCTGCGCCTGCTTCCACTGCAACTCGCGCAAGGGCGGGCGCACGCCGCAGCAGGCGTCGATGCCGCTGCTGGCGGTGCCGTACCGGCCGAGCTGGATCGAGCACCTGATCCTGAGCAACCGCAACATCCTTGCGGACCAGATGGCGTTCCTGAAGTCGCACCTGCCCAAGCGCAAGGATCGTCGTCCCCAGTAGCTGCCGGTCGCCGCAGGAGCGGGCCATGCCCGCGACAGGCATCTGCTGGCAACGGTGTGCCCCCGGTCGCGCCCATGGGGTGCTCCTGCGAACGCAGACATGCCCGCGATACGCTCCCGCAGGCCGCCTTCGCGCGCAGCACTGGTTTACACTCACACGATCTTCACGACCGAAGCTGCGCCATGTCCCTGACCATCGGCCTGGCCGGGATGGATCCGGCCACCGAAGCCGCGCTCAAGGCGGCGTTCCACGAAGCCAACGAGCGCCTCGCCGGGCGCTTCCAGCTGCTCGCCGAGACCCAGGCCGAGCATGTCGTGGTCGACATGGACAGCATGTACGGGCCGATGAGCTGGCTGCGCCTGCATGCCTCCGGCAAGCGCGTGATCGGGCTCACAGCGGCGACACGCTCGCAGACAGACTTCCGCCTTGGCCGCCCCTTCAGCGTCGACGCGGTGGCGGCCCTGCTGCAGGAGATCGCCGGCGAGGGCGTCGCCCCCGCCGTGGTCGAAGCAACGCCCGAACCCGAAGCCGCGACCAAGGCCACCGAGGCCATCGTCGAGGCCGAGCCGCCCGCGCCGGACGCAATCGCGGACCCCGCCCCCCCGGCGCCGCTGGCACCGCCGGAGCCACCCGCGCCGGCACAGGTTCCCGAACCGACACCCGCGCCGACGCCCGCGCCGACGCCCGCAACCGCCTCCACACCCGAGCCGGCGCCGACCGACATCCCGGCAGCCACGCCCGCGGACATCGCGCCGCCGGGCACACTCTTCGGCTGGCTCTCCAGCGGCACCCTGCGCGGTCGCCTGCGCTATCGCCGCCCGAGCGGGCCCAACCTGCTGATCGACGCCGACGCGCGCAGCTACCACGGCCCGGCCGCGCTCAAGCCGCTGGCCCAGTATTTCGAGGGCGAGGTCGCGCTGGAGGATTTCGAGACGCTCGACGCCGCCACCTGGGAGCGGGAAGCCGGCGAAGCCGGCGAGGCCCAGTCGCTGTCGCGACTGCTGTGGCTGGGCGCCCTGCTCACCGGCAAGGGCCAACTGCTGCCGGGCCTGGACCCGGAGGCCAGGTACCAGCTCACCCGCTGGCCGCAGACCGAGCGCGAGTTCCCGCGCCACTTCCGCATCGCCACGGCGATGATGAAGGGGCCGGCGGTGCTGGCCGACGTCGCCGAGGCCAGCGGCATCGCGCTGGAGGAGATCATCGACTTCGTCAACGCCAGCCTGGCCACCGGCGTCGCCGAAGTGGTGCCCGAGCCGCCGCCGGAGCCGGTCGCGCCGCCCAGGTCCGGCGGCCTGCTGGGCCGGCTGCGCGGACGCTGACCGGCCCCGCCCTGCCTGCACACCCCGCCGGCGGCGCGGGCTTACAATGCGCAGATGATCGATTCCACCCGCTACCCGCGCCTCTCGCGCATCGGCAGCCCGGCCGAACTGCGCCAGTTCGACGAGGCCGAACTGCCCGCCATCGCCGACGAACTGCGTGCCTACCTGATCGAATCGGTCGGCAAGTCGGGCGGCCATTTCGGCGCCGGCCTCGGCGTGGTCGAGCTGACCACCGCCCTGCACTACCTGTACGACACGCCCGAGGACCGCATTGTCTGGGACGTCGGCCACCAGGCCTACCCGCACAAGATCCTCACCGGCCGCCGCGACAGCATCCACACGGTCAAGCAATCGGGCGGCGTGGCGCCGTTCCCCAAGCGCGAGGAATCCGAGTACGACACTTTCGGCGTCGGCCACTCCTCGACCTCGATCTCGGCCGCGCTCGGCATGGCCGTTGCCAACGCCGCACTCGTCAAAGAAGGCAAGGCAGCTTCCAGGCAGATCGTTGCGGTGATCGGCGACGGCGCGATGACCGCGGGCATGGCCTACGAGGCGCTCAACCACGCCGGCGGCATGGACGAGGAGCCGGACCTGCTGGTGATCCTCAACGACAACCGCATGTCGATCAGCGAAGCGGTCGGCGGCGTCACCCGCATGCTCGGCCGCATGACCGGCAGCAAGACGCTCAACGCCCTGCGCGAGGGCGGCAAGAAGCTGCTCGGCGACAAGAACAAGCCGCCGGCGCGCTTCGTCAAGCGCTGGGAAGAACACTGGAAGGGCATGTTCGTGCCGTCCACGCTGTTCGAGGAAATGGGCTTCCACTACACCGGCCCGATCGACGGCCATGACGTCAAGGCGCTGGTCGACACGCTGAAGATGCTCAAGGGCCTCAAGGGGCCGCAGCTGCTGCACGTCATCACCACCAAGGGCAAGGGCTACGAACTGGCCGAAGGCGACCAGATCGGCTACCACGCGGTGTCGCCGTTCGATCCGAGCAAGGGCCTGGTCAGCAAGGGCGGGCCGAAGAAGCCGACCTATACCGACGTCTTCGGCGACTGGCTGTGCGACATGGCGGCGGCCGATCCGACCTTGATGGGCATCACCCCGGCAATGCGCGAGGGCTCGGGCCTGGTGCGTTTCTCGAAGGAATATCCCGAGCGCTATTTCGACGTCGCCATCGCCGAGCAGCACGCGGTGACGCTCGCCGCCGGCATGGCCTGCGAGGGTGCGAAGCCGGTCGTGGCGATCTACTCGACCTTCCTGCAGCGCGCATACGACCAGCTGGTGCACGACGTCGCGATCCAGAAGCTCGACGTGCTGTTCGCGATCGACCGCGGCGGCGTGGTCGGACCGGACGGCGCCACCCACGCCGGCAACCTCGACCTGAGCTACCTGCGCTGCGTCCCGAACATGCTGGTGATGGCGCCGGCCGACGAACGCGAATGCCGGCAGATGCTGTCCACAGGCTTCCGGCACGAAGGCCCGGCCGCGGTGCGCTACCCGCGCGGCAGCGGCCCCGGCGTACCCGCGGGCCACGAACTCGACACGTTGCCGATCGGCAAGGCCGAGCTGCGCCGCAAGGGCGCGCGCCTCGCCCTGCTCGCCTTCGGCGCGCTGGTGCCCGCAGCAGAGCAGGTCGGCGAAGAGCTCGGCCTGAGCGTGGTCAACATGCGCTTCGTCAAGCCGCTCGACCGCGCGCTGTTGCTGGAGCTTGCGAAGACGCACGAGGGCTTCGTCACGCTCGAGGACAACGTCGTCGCCGGCGGCGCCGGCTCGGGCGTGCTCGAACTGCTGCAGGCCGAGGGCATCACTGTGCCGGTGCTGCAGCTCGGCCTGCCCGACGCCTTCCAGCACCACGCCAGCCGCGAGGACCTGCTCGCCGAGGCCGGGCTGGACGTGGCCGGCATCCGCACGGCGGTCCTGGCGCGCTGGCCGGGGCTGGGCATCGCAGCAACGACGACGCGCTCGGCGGCATCCGCGTAGCCGCATACCGGAACATGGTGCAGGAGCGCCCCATGGGCGCGACCGAATCGCGACGTTGTCCCTGCCGCCGTGGGTCGCGGGCATGGCCCGCTCCTGCAGTCATCTTTCCGATCGCGAATCGGCATCAACCTCCGGCCCCGCTTCCACCGGGGATATGACCGGCGCAACCGCTGGTACCTCGACGAGGTAACCCTTCGCTTCCAGCCGCGCCAGGTAGCCGTCGGACGCCAGTATCAGTCCGATCGGCAGCATGGCGACGGCCGACGCATGCTCGTCCAGCGCCTCCTCAGCCGCAGCCAGCCACAGGTCCATCACCCGCGGGCGCAGGTCGCCCATGCCCAGCCGCTGCGCGAGGCCGGTCTCGGTGACCGCGCGGATGCAGGCGGAGTACTGGGTCTCGACCGGCAGCGCGCGCAAGGCCTCGACGTCGCCCACGGCCCAGGCGTTGGCGCGCTGGCGCATGGTCTCCAGGTCGTGCTCGATCCGCGACAGGGTCTTGCCGAAGCAGTCGGTGTCGGCGAGCGTGGTCTCGCGGAACTCGCGCAACGCCGCCTTCGGATCTTCGATCTGCATGCGCAGGTTGACCGCCTTCTGCGGCACGTCGTGGCGCCTGGCCATGCGCCTGACCGCCTTGCCGACGATGTCGTCCTGCTCGAGGCCGGACTTGCGCATCGCCGCTTCGTACAGTTCCTGCGCGGCGAAGATCGGCCGCCACTGCTCCACGCCGCGATCGTTGCCGAGGTAGCGCTGCTTCAGCGGTTGCCAGCGCGCGTACAGCTCCGGCGACACCGCTTGCTCCAGCGCCTTGCCATCCGGGTTCCGCCGCGCCTTGAGCAGCGACGGCAGCAGCATCATGCCGCGGAACACGCCGATGTCGGAGTCCAGCGTGAACGACGGCGGCAACAGCACCTGCTGCGAACGCGCGACCAGCGATTCGACGCCCGCCGACTCCCACTGCATGCGCTTGGGCAACGGCGACAGCGTGGCCAGCACGTACAGCGTGTGCTCGCCCTTGCGCACCTTCCACAGGCCCGGCCCCGGCAGCACGCCGGAGACGACCACAGTCTCGTGGTCGACGATGCCCGGCGTGGCCTGCGGCTGCGTTTGCTCTGTGGGCGCTGGATCCTGCGCGGCGGCGAAGGCGGGCGCGACGAGCAGCAGGCAGGACAGCAGCCAGATCCGGCGCATGGATGACGATCGAGGTGGGGGAAACGGATGATGCCCGATCACGGATGAAGCGCACCCAGTCGCGCGAGTTCCCACGCGACCTCACTCGCGGCATCCAGCAGTTCGAAGCCTTCCCACACGAATCCCGGCGCCACCGTGCACGTCACCAGCACCGCCTCGTCCGCCGCGATCGCCGACTGCCAGGTGCCCGCCGGCACGATGCAGGACAAGGCGCGTTCACCGCCCGCCGACGGCCCCAGTCGCGTGCGCGACAGCTTGCCGCCCGCCGCATCGAACTGCAGCAGCTCCAGCGCCCCGCCCTGCTGCCAGTGCCAGGCCTCGTCGGCGTCGACCCGGTGCCAGCGGCTGCGTCCTCCGGCATCAAGCAGGTAATCGACCGCCGTCATCGCCGGGCGGCGATGGCCGTTCCATTCGACCTGCGCGCGCGAGGCGTGGATGCGGCGGTACCAGCCGCCTTCGGGGTGCGGCTCGAGTCCGAGTGACGCGATCCACCGTGCGCTGTCATCGATGTCCCTGGCCACGACGCGGTTCCTTCTTCCGGGGCGGGCATCATGCGCCGCCTGGCGGCAGCGTGGCGTCGGGCCGCATCGTTCCCGGCCCGGCCCGGCCCGGCCCGGCGCGATGCGAACCGCGGCCGCGGCCACTGGTGTACTGCGTTGGACTCGATGACGACATCGCCTTGACGCCCCCGTTCGCAACATGTGCCCGGGCGGCCGCTGCAGGCGCGTCGTCCGGCCATGACCCGTCACTGAGGAGAACGCAATGGATATCGCTTCCCTGTTCACCCAGCGCATGCGCCTGACCCCGGCGGAGCAACAGGCCGAGGCCCTGCTGTCGCTGGAGAACCTCCAGCGTTACTTCGAACAGTCCGCCAGGACGACCGTGAACAACCCCGCGCCGCTGCCACCCCGCCCGAGGGTCGACCTCGACGCCCTGTACGCAGGAACGGCAGTCATGAGGGCCTGACGCGCCAAGCTGCAATGCGCGCAGGAAAAAAAGGGCCCGCGGATCACCGCGGGCCCTGGATGCAAGGCTTTTCGAGTTGGTCGGGGTAGCCGGATTTGAACCGACGACCACTTGTCCCCCAGACAAGTGCG
>DAOMPM010000007.1:0-61217 GCA_035444805.1 Luteimonas sp.
CAGTCGCCTGCGCCACCATGTGCGTGAGCAACGCGTAGCTGGCGATGTTGAACGGCACGCCGAGGAAGATGTCGCCGCTGCGCTGGTACAGCTGGCAGCTGAGCTTGCCGTCGACGACGTAGAACTGGAACAGCGAGTGGCAGGGCATCAGCGCCATCCGCGGCAGCTCGGCCACGTTCCAGGCGCTGATGACGAGGCGGCGCGAGTCGGGATTGCGCCTGATCTCGTCGACCAGCCATTGCATCTGGTCGATGTGCCCGCCATTGCCGTCGGGCCATGCCCGCCACTGTTTGCCGTACACCGGCCCCAGCTCGCCGTTGGCGTCGGCCCATTCGTCCCAGATGCCGACCTTGTGTTCCTTCAGGTAGGCGATGTTGGTTTCGCCCTTCAGGAACCACAGCAGCTCGTGGATGATCGAGCGCAGGTGCAGCTTCTTGGTGGTGACCAGCGGGAAGCCCTGGCCGAGGTCGAAGCGCATCTGCCAGCCGAATACGCTGCGCGTGCCGGTGCCGGTGCGGTCGGATTTTTCCGCGCCGTGTTCGAGCACGTGCTGCAGCAGTTCCAGGTATTGCTTCATGCCTGGCCTCCGGCGACGACCGGCTGCAGCGTCGGTTCGCCGCGCGACTTCCACAGCCAATACAGCCCCAGCGCAATGAGCGGCAGCGACAGCACCTGGCCCATGGTCAGCCAGCCGAAGGCGAGGTAACCGATGTCGGCGTCGGGCACGCGCACGAACTCGACCGCGAAGCGGAACACGCCGTAGAGCAGCGCGAACAGGCCGCTCACCGCATAGCGCGGCCGCGGCTTCGACGAGAACCACCACAGCACGACGAACATCACCACGCCTTCGAGGAAGGCCTGGTAGAGCTGCGAAGGGTGCCGCGCAAACTGGTCGAGCGCACCGGAAGCGAACTCCGCCTGCAGCCGTTCGGCACTCCAGCCGAAGAACTGCGGATCGGTCGGAAACACCACGCCCCAACCGGCGTGCGTGTACTTGCCCCACAGCTCGGCGCCGATGTAGTTGCCGATGCGGCCGAAGCCCAGCCCCGCCGGCACCAGCGGCGCAACGAAATCCATGGTGTCGATGAAATGCAGCTTGTGCCTGCGCGACCACAGCCAGGCCGCGACCAGCACGCCGATCAGGCCGCCGTGGAAGCTCATCCCGCCTTCCCAGACCTTGAACATCCGCAACGGTTCGGCCAGGTAGCCGGCGAAGTCGTAGAACAGGATCGAGCCCAGCCGCCCACCGATGACCACGCCGAGCATGCCGTAGAACAGCAGGTCGCCGAAGCCGTTGGCGTCGACGCCCGGCAGGCGGCCGGCGCGGATGCGGCGCGAGCCCAGCCACCACGCGGTGGCGAAGGCGAGCAGGTACATCAGTCCGTACCAGTGCACGCGCAGCGGGCCCAGCGAGAACGCGACGGGGTCGATCTGGTGGAGATGGATCATCAGGCAGCGGCGTCGACGGACAGGCGCCTATTGTGCCCGAGGCGCGCGCACGCCACACCGCCGCGTCGCGACGGTGCTACAGCAGGTGCGGCCGGTTCGGCAGTTCGTCCTCGTCGGGCCCGTCCCCGTCGTGCGGGAAGTGTTCGGCGAGCAGGGCCGACACCGCCTCGACGCCGGCGATCGCCCCACCCTCGTGGTCGCCTTCGCGAAAACGCACTTCCATGCACGCGCAGATGGCGCGCCAGCGCGCCTCGTCCACCCGCCCGGACAGGCCGCGGTCGGCGACGATCTCGATCGCATGGTCGGCCAGCAGTACATACAGCAGCACGCCGTTGTTGGCCGCGGTGTCCCAGACCCGCAGGGTGGCGAAGGCCTCGCAGGCACGCGTGCGCGCGTCGACGCCGCGCAGCAGCTGGCGCGTGCCCAGCGCCGGTTCGATCGCGAAGCAGACCTCGCCGCGGTGGCGACGCTCGCCCTCGGCGATGGCTGCGGTGATCCGGTCCAGGCTGGCGGCCGAGAACAGCCGCGACGAGGGCATCGCGAACCAGTGCCGCAGCAGTCGCGCGGGACGTCCCATCTCACCAGCTCCCCGAAGCACCGCCGCCGCCGGACATGCCGCCACCGCCGGACCAGCCGCCACCACCGAAACCACCCCCGCCCCAGCCGCCACCGGAGCCGCCACCCCAGCCGCCCCAGCCGCCGTGGTCGGCATAGCGTCCGTTCGAACCTGCCATCAGCCCGACCAGCAGCCCCAGGAAGCCGCCCGCCAGCGCCGCCGGCACCAGCGCCGACACCAGCCAGGCCGCGCCACCGGCCGCCGCCGCGCTGAACAGGCCGCGGATCCCGGCCGGCGTGCGCTGTCCGAACAGGCCGCGCACGACGCTGGCGGCGATGAACGCCACGATCATCGCGAACAGGAAGTTGCCGCTGCCGTCGGGGGCAGCGCGATGTGTGCTCGCCGGCTCCGGCAGCGGCTCGCCGTCGACCAATGTCACCAGCACGCCGGTCGCATCGACAATGCCGCCGGCGTAGTCGCCTTCGCGGAACTTCGGCACCAGGTATTCCTGGATCACGCGGCCGGCGGTGATGTCGGGAATCGCGCCCTCCAGCCCGTAGCCGACCTCGATCCGCACCCGGCGGTCGTCCTTGGCCACCACCAGCAGCAGGCCGTCGTCGACGCCGCTGCGCCCAATCTTCCACTGCTCGAACGCGCGCACCGCGTAGGCCTCGATCGTCTCCGGCTGCGTGCTCGGCACCACCAGCACCTGCAGCTGGCTGCCCTTGCGCTGCTGCAGGTCGAGCGCCTGCTGCTCCAGCCGCGCGTGCGTGGCGGCATCGAGCGTGCCGGTGGTGTCGACCACCGGCGAATCGAGCGCGGGGATCGCCGCCAGCTGCGCCCACGCCGCCGCGCTGGCGCACAGCAGCGCCAGCAGGCCGAACGCGCGCAGCAGGCGCGTCATCGCCGCGTCCTCAGTTCGACGGCTGCGGCTGCGGTTGTGGCTGCGGCGCGGTGCCGAAGTCCACCGTCGGCGCCTGGCTGATCTGGGCCTCGTTCTCGACGGTGAAATTGGGCTTGGCCTTGTGTCCGAACAGCATCGCCGTCAGGTTCACCGGGAACTGGCGGATGTAGGTATTGAAGTCCTGCACCGCCTGGATGTAGCGGCCGCGCGCCACGGTGATGCGGTTCTCGGTGCCCTCCAGCTGCGTCTGCAGGTTGATGAAGGACTGGTCGGCCTTGAGGTCGGGGTAGTTCTCGACCACCACCATCAGCCGCGACAGCGCACCGGACAGTTCACCCTGCGCGGCCTGGAACTGCGCCAGCGAGGCCGGGTCGTCGGCATTGACGTTGATGTTGCTGACCTTGGCCCGCGCCTCGGTCACTGCGGTCAGCACCTGCTGCTCGTGCGCGGCATAGCCCTTGACGGTGTTGACCAGGTTGGGGATCAGGTCGGCGCGGCGCTGGTACTGGTTCAGCACTTCGGACCAGCCGGCACTGACCGCCTCGTCCTTCTGCTGGATCTGGTTGTAACCGCAGCCGGACAGCAGCAGCGCCAGCAGCAGCAGGGCTGCCGCACGGAACGGGTTCAGGTGACGACGCATGGCCAGGCTCCTTCGGGCACGGACGGGGATACGCGCATTCCAGCATCCGGCGGGCGGCGGCGCAATGGCGCGTGCCGCCGGCCCGCGGCGCGACGGCTACACCGCCTCGCCGCGCCTGCGCGCGTTGCGCTTCACCCACAGGTTCAGCAGCTCGACCAGCGCCGAGAAGCCCATCGCGCCGTAGATGTAGCCGCGCGGGATGTGCACGTCGAAGCCTTCCAGCACCAGGTAGGCGCCGATCAGCAGGATGAAGGCCAGCGCCAGCATCTTGATCGTCGGGTTGTTGTCGATGAACTGGCCCAGCGGCCGCGCCGCCAGCAGCATCACCGCCACCGCGATCAGGATCGCGACCACCATCACCGGCACGTAGTCGCCGGCCATGCCGACCGCGGCGATCACCGAGTCCAGCGAGAACACGATGTCGATCACCGCGATCTGCGCGATCACGCCGCCGAACGACACCGCCGCCTTCGCCGCCGGGTTGCCGTCGTCGTGGTCGCCACCGACGATCATCTCGCGGATCTCGAGCGTGCCCTTCACCAGCAGGAACACGCCACCGAGGATCAGCACCAGGTCGCGCACCGAGATGCCATGCCCGAACACCGTGAACAGGTCCGCGGTCAGTCCCGCCAGCCAGGCCAGGGTCAGCAGCAGCCCGATGCGGGTGATGCAGGCGACCGCGATGCCGAACTTGCGCGCGAACTCGCGCCGTTCCGGCGGCAGCCTGCTGACCGCGATCGAGATGAACACCAGGTTGTCGATGCCCAGCACGATCTCGATCGTGCTCAGGGTCAGCAACAGGATCCACACCTGCGGATCGGTCAACAACTCCATCATCGAACTCGTGTCCTCTTGTTCTCGTCTATGCCGACAGCCAGCGCGGGAGCAACACCAGGCCCCACACCAGCAACACGTTCATCATCATCACGAACACCGCGGCCGAGCCCATGTCCTTGGCGCGTCCAGCGAGCTCGTGGTGCTCCGGGCCGTAGCGCTCGATCACCGCCTCGATCGCGGAGTTCAGCAGCTCCACCGCCAGCACCAGCAGGCAGCTGCCCAGCAGCAGCGCGCGCTCGACGCCATCGTTGCCGAGCCACAGCGCCAGCGGCCCGAGCACGACCAGCAGGTACACCTCCAGCCGGAACGAGGACTCGTGCAGCCAGGCCGCCTTCAGCCCCTGCATCGACCAGACGGTCGCCATCAGGATGCGGGCGGGACGGCGCGGGAGATGCCCGGTTTCGTCAGCCATCAGGCGATCCGGACCCACGGCCGCGGCGCCGTTTCCCCGGGGCGGCGTCCGGCGATGCCGGGCGGGGATTGCGACAGGGACGGCGGCATGCAGCGTTCACGGGTGCGGCAGTCGCCGCGATACTGCAATTTTGCCATAGTCGGGCGTGAATCAAGTCATTTCCGGGCCCGCCGGCGTGGCCGTTTGCGCCTGTGTTCACACGTTCCGGCCCCTTGTTCCCCACCCACGGAGACACCCCTTGAGAACGATCCTCCGCCCCTTCAACGCACTGCTGCTGTTTTTTGCGCTGGCCACGCTGTCGACAATGCCCGCCTGCCACAGCGCGCCACAGGCGGCTTCAGCGAACGCGGCGCCGACCGTCGACCAGGTATCGTCTCCGGCCTGGGAGGCCGACATGGCGCGCTTCGCGGCCGAGGATGCGGCCTCGCCGCCGCCGGCACGCCCTGTGGTGTTCACCGGCAGCTCCTCGGTGCGCATGTGGGACACGCTGGCGCAGGATTTCCCGGGCGTGCCGGTGCTCAATCGCGGCTTCGGCGGATCGCAGGTCCGCGATTCGGTCTGGTACGCCGACGAGGTCGCCCTGCGCTACCGGCCGCGCCAGGTGCTGGTCTACGCCGGCGACAACGACATCGACGCCGGGCGGACGCCGGACCAGGTGCTGCACGACTTCCAGGCCTTCGTCGCACGCCTGCGCAGCGAACAGCCCGGACTGCGCATCGGCTACATCGCGATCAAGCCCAGCCCGCTGCGTTCGGAACAACTGGAGCGGCAGCGCGAAGCCAACGCGCTGGTGCGCGACTGGGCGGCGACACAGGCCGGCGTCGATTTCATCGACGTGTTCACCCCGATGCTCGACGCGCAGGGACAGCCGGACGAAAGCCTGTTCATCGGCGACCGGCTGCACATGAATGCGAAGGGCTACGTGCTGTGGCGCGGGATCGTCGCGCCCTGGCTGCTGGCGGACTGATACCAACTCGCGATATGGAAGCCCTCCCCTTGAAGGGGAGGGAGCAACCGCGCGCTGCTACTGCCGCAGCGCCTCGATCGGATCGAGCAGCGAGGCCTTGCGCGCCGGGTAGTAGCCGAAGAACAGGCCCGTGGCTACCGAGAAGCCGGCCGCCATGCCCACCACCTGCGCGTTCAGCACCACCGGCAGGTCGCCGAAGCGCCCGACGAGCACCGCGCCGACCACGCCGATCACGATGCCCAGCGCGCCACCCACCAGCGACAGCAGCATCGCCTCGGCGAGGAACTGCCGGCGTATGTCCGTCGGCCCCGCGCCGACCGCCATGCGCAGGCCGATCTCGCGGATGCGCTCGGTCACCGACACCAGCATGATGTTCATGATGCCGATGCCGCCGACGATCAGCGAGATCGACGCCACCGCGCCCAGCAGCAGCGACATCAGCCGCGTGGTCGCGGTGCGCGTGGCCACGATTTCGGAGATGTTGCGCACCGAGAAGTCGTCTTCGGCACCCGGCGCAAGACGATGGCGCTGGCGCAGCAATGACTCGACCTCGCCCTGCACGTAGCCCAGGTCGTCGGCATTGGTGACCGTCAGCGCGATCTGCATCACCGCGCCCGGTGGCAGGCCCATCGCGCCGAGCAGGCGGCGACGCGCGGTCTGCATCGGCACCATCATCACGTCGTCCTGGTCCTGGCCCCAGCCACCCTGGCCCTTCGGCGCCAGCACGCCCACGACCACGAAGGGCACGCGCCCCAGGCGCACCGTCTGCCCGATCGCCGACTCGTCGCCGAACAGCTCGCGGCGCACGGTCTCGCCCAGGATCACTTCCTTGGCCGCGCTGCTGTAGTCCTGGGCATCGAAGGCCTCGCCCTCGGCGATGGTCCAGGCGTTGATGTCGAAGTAGTCCGGCTGCACGCCCTGCCAGCGGCTCGACCAGTTGTTCTCGGCGTAGACGATCTGGGTGTTGCCGTTGAGCGAGCCGGACACGAACTGCACTTCCGGGATGTCTTCGCGGATCGCCTCGACGTCGCCGTCGGTGAGGGTGTAGTAGCTCGACGAGCTCATGCGCACGCCGCCGGGGCCTCGGCGCGAGCCCGGCGAGATGTCCAGGCGCTGCGAGCCCAGGCCCGAGACCATCTTGTCGATCTCCGCCTGCGTGCCCTGGCCGACCGAAACCATCACGATCACCGCCGCGACGCCGATGATCACGCCCAGCGAGGTGAGCACGCTGCGCATCCAGTTGCCGCGCAGGGCGTGGACGGCGGTGCGGATGACATCGCTGAAGTTCATGCCGCCGCCTCCGCGTGCTCGGGATGGAGTTCGCCGTCGCGGATCACGTAGGTGCGATCGGCGTGCGCGGCGACTTCGGCGTCGTGGGTGATGATGACCACTGTGTGGCCGTCGTCGCGCAGGCGCTTGAACAGGGACAGGATTTCCTCGCCGGTCTTCGAATCCAGTGCGCCGGTGGGCTCGTCGGCGAGCAGCAGCGCCGGGCGGTTGACCAGGGCGCGGGCGATCGCCACGCGCTGCTGCTGGCCGCCGGACATCTCGTTCGGACGATGCCCGATGCGATCGCCCAGCCCGACCGCCTTCAGCGCCTCGGTGGCGATGCGCTCGCGCTCGGCCGGCGCCACGCGGGCATAGACCAGCGGCATGGCCACGTTCTCCAGCGCGGTCATCCGCGGCAGCAGGTGGAAGGTCTGGAAGACGAAGCCGATCTTGTCCCGGCGCAGCGCGGCCAGCTCCTCGGCATCGAGGGTCGAGACATCGACGCCGTCGCAACGGTAAGTGCCGGTGCTGGGCGTGTCGAGGCAGCCGATCAGGTTCATCAGCGTCGACTTGCCCGAACCCGACGGCCCCATGATGGCGACGAAGGCGCCGCGCTCGATGCGCAGGTCGGCGTCCTTCAGCGCCACCACCTCGGCCTCGGTGCCGGGCGAGTAGACCTTGCCCAGGTCGCGGGCGTCGACGATCGGCACGTCGGTCTTCATCGTGCGGCGCGCTCGCCGGTGATCAGCAGGTCGCCGGCCTGCACGCCGCCGGAGATTTCGGTGGCGGTGCCGTCGGAGGCACCGACGCGGACCATCACCGGCTCGGCGGTGTTGCCGGACAGCTTGTACACGGTGGCGCGGGTGGCGCCGACCTGGTTGGCGACCGCGGCGTCCCAGCGCCGCATCTGGTCCTCGTCGAGGCTGGCGCGGAACGCCGCGAAATCCTCGCGGTAGCGCTGCAGCATGCGCTGGCGGATCTGCGAAGCCATCGCCGCCGACGGTGTGCCGCCGCCGCTCGACGCGCCAAAGCCCGGGCCGCGGTTGCCGTTGCCGTTGGCGGGCGCGGCCTGGCGCGCCTGCTGCCGGGCCTGGACCGTCGCGATCGCCTCGTCGAAGCTCGCCTGCTGCGCGGCCGTCAGCTCCAGCGCCGCGGCTTCCCGGCGCAGGTCGTCGGCGACGCCCGCGCGCGAGCCGCGCTGCGGCGCCGCGGCCGCTGCGCCCTCGGCGCTGGTGGGCTTGTAGCGCAGCGCGGCGTTGGACACCTTGAGCACGCCGTCGCGGCGGCTGACCTCGATCTCGGCGTTGACCGTCAGCCCAGGAAGCAGGGTGCCGTCACTGTTGTCGACGGTCACCACCACCGGATAGGTCACCACGTTGCTGGTGTTGGTGGCGGCCAGCCGCACCTGGTCGACGACGCCGTTGAACTGGCGATTGGCGAAGGCATCGGCGGTGAAGCTGACGCGCTGCCCGGTCTGGACCTGGCCGATGTCGGCCTCGTCCACGGCCAGCTCGATTTTCATCTTCGACAGGTCCTCGGCGATGGTGAACAGCTCCGGCGCCTGCAGGCTGGCGGCCACGGTCTGCCCGGCCTCGATGGTGCGGGTCAGGACCACGCCGTCGACCGGCGAGCGGATCACGGTGCGCTCGAGGTTGATCCGCGTGGTCTGGGTCGACGCGGTCTGCTGGTTGATCTGCGCCTGCGCCGAAGCCACCTGGGCGCGGGCCTGGTCGAGCGCGGCGCGCGCCAGGTCGATGTCGCTGCGCGCGACCAGCTGGCGCTCGCCCAGCTCGGCCTTGCGGCGGTAGTCGAGTTCGGCGTTCTTCATGGTGGCCTGCGCCTGGGCGAGGCTGGCGCGGGCGCTGGCGATCTGCGCCGAGCCCTGCTCGATCTGCGCCTGGTAGGTGCTGGGGTCGATGCGCGCGATCACCTGGCCCTGCTCGACCTTGTCGTTGAAGTCGACCAGCACCTCGGTGATCTGTCCGGAGATCTGGCTGCCCACGACCACGGTCGAGATCGCGCTCAGGGTACCGGTGGCCGAGATCGCGACGCGGATGTCGCCCTGCTCGACCTCGACGGTGCGCCAGCCAGACTGCGACGCCGAATCGCGCGCATCTCGCCACCAGAACCAGGCGGCGACAGCCACGACGGCCACGACGGCCACGGCGACGGGAACGCGGGGGAACGAGCGCTTGCGGCGCGGCGAGGGTTTGCTCATGGGGGTCCGGGTTGAAGGGCTGGCATCGGTTCACGCTAACGCGCCGGATCGGGCGCGGTTGACAGCCCGCCGGCGCGCGGCGCCCGCCGCTCAGGAACCAGCCAGCGGCACGAAACGCAGGGTCGCGGTACTGCCCTGTCCCGGCGCGCTCTCAAGCGTCAGCTGCCAGCCGAAGCGCCGCGCGAGCCGGCTGGCGATACTCAGTCCGAAGCCCTTGCCCATCGGGTTGAAGGCGTCGGCGCGGTAGAACGGCTCCCAAGCCCGGCGCAGCGTCTCGGCCGACATGCCGATGCCGGTGTCGCGGATGACCACCGCGTCGGCGAGGACCTCCACCTCGACGCTGCCCGACTCGGTGAACGTGCACGCGTTCTCCAGCAGGTTGCCGACCACCACCCCCAGCACCCGCGGCGGCGCGAACAGCCGCGGCGTGCCGCTGCCGTGGACCCGCAGCTCAACTGGTTTGCCGGCGAGCAGCGGCCGCACCCTCTCGACTTCCTCCAGCACCAGCTCGCGCACCTCGAACTCCTCGCCGACCGGGGCCACGCCGCCCTCGCGGGCGAGGATCAGGAAGGCGTCGATCACCGCCTCCATGTCGCGCCCGGCGTGCTGGACGCGCAGCAGCGAACGGCGGGCATGCTCGGGCGTCGCCGGATCCGCCAGCAGCATGTCGCTGGCGACGCGGATCACCGTCAGCGGCGTGCGCAGCTCGTGGCTGGCGTCGCGGGTGAATTCGCGTTCGCGCTGGACGAACTCGGACACCCGCCCGCTCAATCCGCGCAGCGCGTTCGACAGCGCGCGCACCTCATGGCTCTGTTCGCCGCCGACGTCAGGGATCGTCATCGGCGCGACGGCCTCGCCCAGGACCGGGTCCCAGCGCGCGACCCGCTCGGCGAGGCGGTTGATCGGCAGCACCATCTGCCGCGACTTGCGGTAGGTCAGCCAGGTGATCACCAGCACCGCCAGCAGCCCGAGCAGGATCAACGCGGCCGCCGACTCGCCCATCAGCCGGTCGGCGTTGTGGGTCCGCAGCACCAGGTAGAAGGTGTGGTCGCCGCGCCGCTGCACCAGCACCGCCCGCTGCGCGCGGTAGAGATAGTTCACGCCTTCTGGCAGCGACTGCACGTAGGGCGGAATGGCTTCGCCGTGCACGTCGCGCCGGCCGTAGTAGCCCTGGATCGTGTCCGTCGACGGCAGCCGCATCGGCGCCTTGGCCAGCGCCTGTTGCTCCCAGAAGGCCTGGGCCTCGATTTCCAGCCGCTGCCGCACCAGCGCATCCCGCGTCAGCAGCATGACCACGCTGACCCCGAACACCATCACCAGGATCGCCAGCAGCCCCTGGGTGACGAACGCGTAGCGGATCTTGCGGGGCAGCCCCTGCGGCATCGCGCAACCCTGCCGCTGGTCAGGCCGGTGACTGGTCGATGTCGGCGATCCGGTAGCCGGCACTCTGCACGGTATGCAGCAGCGGCTTGTCGAACGGCTTGTCGATCACCTTGCGCAGGTTGTACAGGTGGCTGCGCAGCGTGTCCGAGTCGGGCAGTCCGTTGCCCCAGATCTCGCGCTCGATCTCCTGGCGGTTGACCACGCGCGGCGATTCGCGCATCAGGATGGTCAGCAGCTTCATGCCGATCGGCGACAGCTGCAGCTCGATGCCGCCGCGGGTGGCGCGCATGCTGGCCGGGTCGAGCACCAGGTCGGCGACCTTCAGCACCTCCGAACCCACCTGCCGGCGCTCGCGCCGGATCAGGGCGCGCAGCCGCGCCTCCAGCTCCTGGATGGCGAAGGGCTTGGTCAGGTAGTCGTCGGCGCCGGACGACAGGCCGGTGAGCTTCTCGTCCAGGGTATCGCGCGCGGTCAGCATCAGCACCGGCGTCGACTTGCGCGCCTCGCTGCGCAGCCGCTTGCAGACCTCGACGCCGTCCAGCCGCGGCAGCATCAGGTCCAGCACGATGACGTCATAGTTGTTCTCGACCGCCAGGCGATAGCCGTCCAGCCCGTCCGAGGCGTAATCGACCTCGAACCCGCGGCCCTCCAGGTACTCGCCCACCATCTCCGAGATGTTGCGGTTGTCCTCGACGATCAGGACCAGCCCGCCGCTTTCGTGTCCTGCACGCATGCGCTTGCCTCGACGATCTCTTCAGCTTTGTGAAGGGTGCCAGCGGGGCTGTACAAGCGCCGTGAAGAAGCCGATCGTCCCGCGATCCCGCCCTCGCCTGCTACAGACAGGTCCCTGCCCGACCGGGCGCGGCGCCTACGCGCGCGCCATCAGGCACAGCGACACCAGCGGCGCGAGGTTGAACAGCAGGATGCCGACCTTGTAGACCGCCATGCCGCCGTAATGGAGCGCATCGAACGATTCGTCCGGAAAGCGGAACCAGCGACCGTGCAGTCGTCGCATCCAGCCGCGCGCGAACACGAACAGCACGAACCACAGCAGCAGCACGGCATAGTTCACCGCGAGCGAAAGCAGCAGGAACCGCTGCAGGTCGTCCAGGTCGGGCATGGTGCCGCCTCCAGTGGAGCAGTGCGTCAGAACCGGATCTTGCCGCTCAGGATGTCCTTGAACATCACCCAGTCGCCGGCAAAGGAGTAGAACGGATGCTTGAACGTCGCCGGCCGGTTCTTCTCGAAGAAGAAGTGCCCGATCCAGGCGAAGGCATAGCCGGCCACCAGCGCCGCCAGCAGCCACCAGGCGTTGCGCTGCACGATCGCGGTGGCGACGAACACCAGGGCGAGGCAGCTGCCGATGAAATGCAGCCGGCGCGAGGTGCGGTGGCTGTGCTCGCTGAGATAGAACGGATAGAACTCGCGGAAACTGGCGAAGCGGGACATCTGCTGTTTTCCTCTCAGACGGGCCTCGGCGAAAACATGATGACCGCCATGCCGGCCAGGCACAACATCGCGCCGAGCAGGTCCCAGCGCGTCGGCTTGACCTGGTCGACCAGCCACAGCCAGCCGATGGCGATGGTGACGTAGACACCGCCGTAGGCCGCGTAGACACGACCCGATGCGGTCGGATGCAGGGTCAGCAGCCAGGCGAACAGCGCCAGGCTCAACGCTGCCGGCAGCAGCAGCCACGCACTGCCGCCCTTGCGCAGCCACAGCCAGGGCAGGTAGCAGCCGATGATCTCGGCGAAGGCGGTGACGATGAACAGCAGCAGGGTTTTCATGGAAAAAGCCGGTTCGTGGTTGGTCGTTCGTGGTTGGTGGTGGGTGGCTTCCGGTCCGAAACCAACGCCGTCATGCCGACCTTACCAACCACCAACTACCAACCGCTGCCGCTCCCCGCCGTCGCCTTCACCCGCCCCCAGTACGCCTCCTGCGCATCCAGCGACAGATCCTCCAGCCGCACCCCGTCGGCCGCGGCCAGCGCTTCCATCATGCGAAAGCGGCGCTCGAACTTGTGGTTGGCCCCGCGCAGCGCGGCGCCGACGTCGACGTTCGCATGCCGGGCCAGG
This sequence comes from Luteimonas sp., assembly GCA_035444805.1. GTDB lineage: Bacteria > Pseudomonadota > Gammaproteobacteria > Xanthomonadales > Xanthomonadaceae > Luteimonas. The sequence continues at coordinate 12,711 of DAOMPM010000007.1, forward strand.
TTGGCGGCGACGAACAGCAGGTCGCCGATCTCCTCCTGCAGCCGCGCCTGTGCAGCGGCATCGCCGGGATCGGCCGCGACCGCGGCGAACTCGGCGCGGACCTCGTCGATCTCCTCGTGCAGCTTGTCGATCACCGGCTGCGGGCCCGGCCAGTCGAAACCGACCCCGGCCGCACGGTCCTGCAGCTTCAGCGCGCGCTGCCATTCGGGCAGGCCGCGCGCGACGCCGGCCAGCGCCGACGCGTCCTGCCCACCGGCGGCCTCGCGCTCGGCGCGCTTGATCTCCTCCCAGCTCGCGAAACCGGGGTCAGAGTGGAGTTTTCCGGCACCGGCCGGAAGGCCTGCCGGATCACTCGGCAAAACTCCACTCTGACCCCGGTTTTGCCCGAACACATGCGGGTGCCGCCGCACCATCTTGTCGCAGATCGCCGCGACCACGTCGCCGAAGGCGAACGCGCCCTGCTCCTCGGCCATGCGCGCGTGGAACGCGACCTGCAGCAGCAGGTCGCCGAGCTCGTCCTTCAGCGCCGGCAGGTCGCCGCGGTCGATCGCGTCGGCGACTTCGTAGGCTTCCTCGATGGTGTATGGCGCGATCGTCGAGAAGTCCTGCTCGAGGTCCCAGGGGCAGCCGGTGACCGGCGTGCGCAGACGGGCCATGATGTCGAGCAGCTGCCGGATGTCGCTGGAAGATGCAGTCATGCGATGTGCGGGAGGAAAAACAGGGGTCAGAGTACTGTTTCCGCGAGCGGAAACAGTACTCTGACCCCTGTTTTTGTTTTTGCTACAGCCAGTCCCGCCACGGAAGCGTCGTGTCGCCCAGGGCGATGAAGTCGCCGTTGAGCAGGGTGTCGCGCTGGTTGTAGCGGAATGGGCGGCCGCGTGGGTCGAGCACGGCGCCGCCGGCGCCTTCGAGGATCGCCTGCCCGGCGGCGGTGTCCCATTCGCTGGTGGGGCCGAAGCGCGGGTACACGTCCATCCTGCCCTCGGCGAGGCGGCAGAACTTGAGCGAGGATCCGAGACCGACGGTTTCGACCTCGCCGATCCGCGTCATCAGCGCCTCGGTGCGCGGGTCCAGGTGCGAGCGGCTCGCGGCCACGCGCAGCGGCGCGGTCGCCGGCTGGCGCACGCGCACCGGATGCTCGCCGGAGGCGTCGCGCCGGAGCGCGCCATGTCCCGGCACGCCGTGCCAGAGCACGCCGCTCACCGGCGCCTGGATCACGCCGAACACCGGCACGCCGTGGTCGATCAGCGCGATGTTCACGGTGAACTCGCCGTTGCGCTTGACGAACTCGCGGGTGCCGTCGAGCGGGTCGACCAGCCACAGCCTCGACCATGTCCGGCGCACGTCCAGCGCGATCGTGTGCGCGGACTCCTCCGACAGCACCGGGATGTCGGGCGTCAGCCGCGACAGGCCGGCGACGATGCAGTGGTGCGCGGCAAGGTCGGCGTCGGTCAACGGGCTGGCGTCGGCCTTGTGATCGACGTCGAAATCGCCCTCGTAGACCTCCAGGATCACCGCGGACGCCTCCTGCGCGATCGCCAGCACGTCCTCGCGCACGGACGCGATCATGTCCAGCTCAAGCATCGCCCTGGCGCCTGAGGTATTCGCGCACGGCGAACAGCGCGGCGATCGAGCGGCCTTCCGAGAAATCCTCGCGCAGGGCCAGCTCATCGAGCGCGTCGAACTTCCACGGCACCACCTCCAGCTCCTCCGGCTCGTCGCCGGGCAGGCGTTCGGGATACAGGTCGCGCGCGAGCACCACCGTGGTCTCGTGGCTCATGTACACCGGCGCGAGCGAGAGCGTGCGCACCACATCAAGCCGGCGCGAGCCGTAGCCGGCCTCTTCCTTCAGCTCGCGGTCGGCCGCCTGCAGGGCGGTTTCGCCGGCATCGATGCGGCCCTTGACCAGTCCCAGCTCGTAGCGGTGCAGGCCGGCGGCGTACTCGCGCACCAGCAGCACGGTGTCGGCGTCGAGCAGGGGCACCACGGCCACGGCGCCGTGACCGCGACCGCGCAGGCGCTCGAACAGCCGGCGCTCGCCGTTGCTGAACTCCAGGTCGAGGCGTTCGAGCCGGTACGGCCCCGCCTCATGCTCGGTGACGCCATGGATGGTCGGCAGGCGGCGGCTCATGGCGCCGCCTGGGCCGGGCCACGGGCGATAATGGGGGCATGTCGGATCACGATGACGCCATTCTAGACGACGCGGCGCGCTGGCGTTCGCGCGACCTCGCCGTGCTCTGGCACCCCTGCACGCAGATGCGCGAGCACCCTGACGTGCTGCCTCTGCTGCCGGTGGCGCGTGGTGACGGCGCCTGGCTGGTCGGACAGGACGGGCGCCATTACCTGGACGCGGTCAGCAGCTGGTGGGTGAACCTGCACGGCCACGCCGAACCGCGCATTGCCGGGGCCATCGCCCGCCAGGCAAGCACGCTGGAACAGGTGATCCTCGCCGGCGCCTCGCATCCGCCTGCGGTCGAACTGGCCGAACGCCTGCTCGCGATCGCCCCGCGCCAGGCCGGACGACCGCCGCTGTCGAAGGTGTTCTACGCCGACAACGGTTCGGCCGGGATCGAGGTCGCGCTGAAGATGGCCTTCCACTGGTTCCGCAACCGCGGCGACGAACCGCGGCGCACGAAGTTCATGGCGCTGCAGAACGGCTACCACGGCGAAACCATCGGCGCGCTGTCGGTCGGCGACATCCCGCTGTACCGGCGGATCTATGCGCCGCTGCTGATGGAGGCGGTGTTCGCGCCCTCGCCCGATGCTTTCCCCGCGCGCGATGGACAGAGCGCCGAAGGCTGCGCCGAGGATGCCGCCGACGCCCTCGCCCATCTGCTCGACGAGCACGCCGGCGAGATCTGCGCGCTGGTGCTGGAACCGCTGGTGCAGTGCGCCGGCGGCATGCGCATGCACCACCCCACCTACCTGCGGCGCGCGCGCGAGCTGTGCGACGTGCACGGCATCTTCCTGATCGCCGACGAGATCGCGGTCGGCTTCGGCCGCACCGGGACCATGTTCGCCTGCGAGCAGGCAGGCATCCAGCCCGACCTGCTGTGCCTGTCCAAGGGCCTGACCGGCGGCTTCCTGCCGTTGGCGGCGGTACTGGCGACGCAGGCGATCTACGACGGCTTCCTCGACGACTCGCGCGAGCGCGCCTTCCTGCATTCGCACAGCTACACCGGCAATCCGCTGGCCTGCGCGGCGGCGCTGGCCTCGCTCGGCATCTTCGAGTCCGACGACGTGCTGGCGCGCAACCGCGGCACCGCGGCAAGGATGGCGATGCTGGCGGTGCAGGCCGGCGCACACCGCCATGTCGCCGACGTACGCCAGACCGGCATGATCGTCGCCTTCGAGCTCACCCGCGACGGCGACAAGGCGACGCCGTTCGATCCGGCCCTGCGTGTCGGCCTGCGCGCCTATCGCGCCGCGCTCGAACGCGGCGTGCTGCTGCGCCCACTGGGCGACGTGCTGTACTGGATGCCGCCGTACTGCATCGACGAGGCGCAGCTGGCGCTGCTCGCGGAAACGACCGCCGCGGTCATCGCCGAGGCGACGACATGCGCGTGATCCGCGCCCATGTCGACCTGCCGCTCGCGGTCGGCGCCCGGCTGGCGCTGCCCGAAGGCGCCGCCGCCCATCTCGTGCGCGTGCTGCGCCTGCGCGAGGGCGACGACTGCGTGCTGTTCAACGGCGACGGCCACGACTACGCCGCGCGCATTGTTGCCGCGAGCAAGCGCGAGGTCGTGGTCGAGATCCATGGCGCGCGCGCGGTCGACAACGAATCGCCGCTGCGCATCGTCCTGCTGCAGGGCATCGCCCGCGGCGAGAAGATGGACCTGATCCTGCAGAAGGCGACCGAACTGGGCGTGGCGCGGATCGTGCCGGTGGACGCCGAACGCACCGAAGTGCGACTCGAAGGCGCACGCCTGGAGAAACGACTGGCGCACTGGCGCAACGTGGTGGCCTCGGCCTGCGAACAGTGCGGACGCGCGCGGCTGCCCGAAGTCACCGCGCCCGTTGCCATCGCCGGCGCCGGCGCCGTGGGCGAGGCATCGCTGAAGCTCACGCTCGATCCCGCCGGCCCGCACGGCCTGTCGACGCTGCCTGCGCCAGGCGACACCGACCCTGCCGTCATCATCGCGATCGGCCCCGAAGGCGGCTGGTCGCCGCGCGACCGCGTGCAGCTGCAGGCCGCCGGCTTCGAAGGCCTGCGCCTCGGCCCGAGGATCCTGCGCACCGAAACCGCGGGACTGGCGGCGGTTGCCGCGCTGCAGGCGCTGTTCGGCGACCTGCGCCGCTAGCGACCCACTGAACCGGCAGTAGGAGCGGGCCATGCCCGCGACCGGTGCAACCCGGGCGCCGTCGCTCGCCGATCACGCCCATGGGGCGCTCCTGCACCATCCCGCACTTTTGATCGCGAATTGGCATTACCCAGCGACCGATCCGGTCGCGCGCATGGCGCGCTCCTACGCCGCCATCGCCTCGCTGATCGCCCGCTCGATGCCGTCGATGTCCGGAATCACTGCCGGCTCGTCGTTGAAGTCGACGTAGGCGCGCACACCGGCCTCGAGTCCGCCTTCGCGCTCGGCGGCCGCGAGGCGGTCGCGCGACACGGTCACCAGGCGCGGGAAGCCCTTGGTCAACAGCGCGAAGAACGGCGTCTTCGACTGCCCGCCGAGTGTCTTGAGCACGATCATCTTGTGGCTGAGGTCGCCCTGCTCCGTGCCCTGCCCGCTCAGCGGCGAGAACGCGACCAGCGGCAGGCGCCAGCCGCGCCAGCGGATGGTCCCCAGCAGCCAGTCGGGCGCGTTCTCGACGGGGTCGGGCGCGGCGTACGACAGCACCTCGGACACGGTCGCGTTCGGGAGCAGCAGGCGGGCCGCTTCGGTCTGGATCAGCACCGCGCGGATGTCCTGGACGGCAGTATTCATGGCGACAACATTCCGCTTGGATCTGGGTTGGGCTGCTCGCCCGGGATCGGCCAGCGGTCGAGAAGCAGGGACGCCAGCGCGGCCGGCGCGCCGTGGCCGGCGCCAGCGGCGATCGCGGCATTGGCGGCCGCAGGGTCGTAGCAGCCATCGTCGGGCGTCTGCGCCAGCACCAGGCCGGCGGTCCAGTCGGCACCGGTGGCAGCCGCCACCAGCGCGGCGTCGGCGCCGCTGAGGAACAGCACCGCGCTTTCGTCGGCCGCGAACAGGCTGGCGGGGTCGAGCGGCAGCGTTTCGTCGAACGTCCATCCGGACGGCGTCGCGCGCATGCCGAATCCCGGCGGTACGAAATAGATGCTGCCCGGCTGCACCACCTGCCCCGGCTCGGCCACGGCCACCGGTGCCGCGGTGGCGCGGGTCATCTGCCGCACCAGGCGGTCGTAGCGGCCGCCTTCCAGCGGTAGCCGGATCAGGATCGGACGCGGGAAGCCTTCGGGGATTGCAGCCAGCAGCTGGCGCACTGCGTCCGGTCCGCCGAGGCCCGCCTCGATCAGCACCGCACCACGCTTGGGCCCGTGCCCGTAGCTGTCCGGATCGGCCAGCGACAGTCCGCTGCCGAGGGCGTCGAGGTCGAAGGCCGGCCCTTGGCCGTCATCGGAAGCAACGGCCGGAGAAGGAGGGGGGGGCGGCGGCGCCGCATCATCCTCGACCAGGCTCAGGCCGGAAAAATCGAACGCTGCCGCGGCAATCGACGCGGGCTCGTCGGCTGCCGGCTTGTCCGTGCCCGCATCGGCGTCGACGTCGTCCGCCAGCGCACCCTGCGTTGCCAGGAACTCCTCGATGCCGCCGCTGGCCTCGCCCGCCTGTCCGGCGCGCTGGAAGCGCTCCGGGTCGAACGAGAGCATCTCTTCGTGTGCGTCTTCGTCGCCGGAGAGCGCGATCGGTGCGATCGCGATGCCCTCGCTGCCGGGTACATCGACGGTCCCAAGCGCGTATTCCTGCGACGGTGCGGTGTCCTCGTCGTCGGCCGCATCGACAGTCGCCGCGACGTCGTCAGCCGTCAGGTCGCCGCCATCGTTGGCGGATCCCGCGCCTTCGTCCGCAGCGCGATCGTCGTCGCGGGCGTCGTCGGGCAGTTCGACACTTTCTGGCACCATCGCTGCCGCGTCCATGGGTGTCGCAACGGTCGCGGCCGCGAACTCCTGTCCGAACACGCGCTCCATGCCGCTGTCGCGGGGCACGTCGTCGGCCAGCTGCTGCGCCTCGCCGGTGACGGCCACGATCGCCTGTTCGAAGTTGACCACCGCGACCGGCGTCCGCAGCGGGCCGGGCGTCGGATGCAGGACTTCGTCCGCTTCCGCGCCCGCCGGCAGGACGTCGCTGTGCCGGTGCAGCTTGGCGGAGAGGTGGCGCAACCAGCGTGCCGCGTCCCAGCCGGTACGCTGCGCCGCCTGTTCGGCCTCCTCGAAGATCACCATGTAGCCGGGATCGGCGAGGACGTCGCCATAGCGCTCGATCGCATCCTCGATCGCCGGATCCAGCGCGACCAGGATCGCCTGCGGCTGCGCGTCGCGTACCTGCTCCGGCGCCGACTGCATCGGGTCGGCGACCAGCACGATCTCGGCGCCAGCCTCGCGCAACGCGCTGTCGATCCGCTCGCAGGCCTCGCCGGCCCGCGCCAGCAGGGCGACGCGCGGCCCGGCCTCAGTCGCGGCCATGTGACACCTTCAGCAGGTCGTGCACGTTTCGCATCAGCTCGAGCTCCTGGTAGGGCTTGCCGAGGTAACGGTCCACTCCGAGGTCGAACGCGCGCTGGCGGTGCTTCTCGCCGGTCCGCGAGGTGATCATCATGATCAGCACGTCGCGCAGGCGCGGATCGGCCTTCATGTGCTTGGCCAGCTCGTAGCCGTCCATCCGCGGCATCTCGATGTCGAGCAGCATCAGGTCGGGCACGCGCTCGTCCATCCGCTCCAGCGCGTCGAGGCCGTCCTTCGCGGTCAGCACCTCGAAATTGTGGCGCTCGAGCACGCGGCCGGTGACCTTGCGCATCGTCACCGAATCGTCGACCACCATCACCAGCGGCACCGGGCGCTGCTCCACCGCAGGCGCGTCCGGCGCTGCCTCGCGCGGCATCACCGCGTGGCGGCGCGCCAGCGGGGCGACGTCGAGGATCACCACGACACCGCCGTCACCCATGATGGTGGCGCCGAAGATGCCCGGGATCGACGCGACCTGCGGACCGACCGGCTTCACCACGATCTCGCGGCTGCCGATGATCTCGTCGACCGCCACCGCGGCACGTAGCTCACCCGAACGCACCAGCAGCAGCGGCATCTGCAGGTGGCCCTCGGCTTTCGCCGCGGCATGCCCGACCAGTTGGCCGAGGTCGTGCAGCGCGTAGTCCTCGCCACCGTAGGCGTAGGCGGTTTCACGATCGGCAAGGAGGTGGCGCTCGACGCGACCGACGCCGCGGACCGAGGCGATCGGCACCGCGAACTGGGTTTCGCCAATGCGCACGAACACCGCCTGGGTGACCGCGAGCGTCTGCGGCAGGCGCAGGGTGAAGGTGGTGCCTTCCTTCCTGCGGGTGGCGATGTCGAGCGAGCCACCGAGCTGGCGGACTTCGCTGGCGACCACGTCCATGCCGACGCCGCGGCCGGCGAGGCGGCTGATCTCGTCGACCGTCGAGAAGCCCGGCTCGAAGATCAACGCGTCGAGGTCGCTGTCGCTGAGCACGGCGTCCTTCCGGACCAGCCCGCGCTCCTCCCCGCGACGGCGGATCGCGCCGCGGTCGAGGCCCGAACCGTCGTCGCCGATCTCCAGCACCACTTCCGAACCTTCGCGGCGCACCGCGATGCGGACCGTGCCTTCCTCGGCCTTCTTCGCCTTGCGACGCTTGTCCGGCGCCTCGATGCCGTGCGCAACCGCGTTGCGCAGCATGTGCTCCAGCGGCGCGGTCATGCGTTCGAGCACGTTGCGATCGAGTTCGCCCTGGCTGCCGTCGAGCTTGAGCTGGACCTGCTTGCCGGTCTCCTGGGCCGCCTGCCGCAGCACGCGGCGCAGGCGCGGCACCAGCGCGTCGAACGGCACCATGCGCGTGCGCATGAGGCCTTCCTGCAGTTCGGAGCTGACGCGCGACTGCTGCAGCAGCAGGGTCTCGTACTGGCTGGTCAGGTCGTCGAGCGTCTGCTGCAGGCTGGTCATGTCCGCCGAGGACTCGCCGAGCGCGCGCGAGAGCTGCTGCAGGTTGGAGAAGCGGTCGAGCTCGAGCGGATCGAAGTTGACGTCGCCGGCATCGCCCTCGCGCTGGTAGCGGGCGATGATCTGCGCTTCGGTCTCGATGTCGAGGCGGCGCAGCTGGTCGCGCAGGCGCGTATTCGTCTGCGCCATTTCGTTCATCGCCGAACGGAACGCACCGAGCTGCTGCTCCAGGCGGGCGCGGTAGATCGCCACCTCGCCGGCGTAGTTGACCAGCCGGTCGAGCAGGTCGGCGCGGATGCGCACCTGTTCCTGCGGCGCGCGGATGGCGATGTCGTCGTCGGCGAAGGCATCGCCGATCGGACCCGACAGCGGCGCCAGCTCCGGCTTCGGCGCCGCCGGCACGGCGTCTGCGTCGTCCTCGGTGAGCAGCGGACGTCCACGCGCCAGCGCATTGAAGGCATCGATCAGCGCGTGCGGCATCGCGATCGCGCGGCGCTCGCCCACGCGCGTGACCTGCGCATGCAGGCGGTCGAAGCCGCCTTCAAGCAGGCCGATGCCGGTCCGGTCGAGCTCGCAGCGCAGCTCGACCACCGACTCCAGCAGCGACTCCATCGCGTGGCCGAGCTCGCCGATGGTGAACACGCCCGCCATGCGGGCACCGCCCTTGATGGTGTGCAGGTCGCGCTGCAGGCCGATCAGCGGCTCGCGCGCATCCGGCTGCTGGCGCAACTGCGCCAGCAGGCCGTCGGAGTGGTCCAGCAGGTCGCCGGCTTCCTCGGCGAAGATGTCCAGCAGCTCGGTGTCGAGCCTGCTGACATCCAGCGCCTCGTCCGGCTCATCGACGGTAAGCACGCGCGCCAGCAGCGCCGCCACCGCGGCATCGGCATGGGGCGGTGCGTCCACCTCGACCTGCACCTCGTCTTCGGCGGCGGCCGCTTCGGCTTCAAGGCGTTCGGCTTCGAGGCTCTCAGCTTCGACACGCTCGGCTTCGAGACGTTCGGCTTCGAGACGTTCGGCTTCGACGCGTTCGGCTTCGAGACGTTCGGTTTCGGCACGCTCGGCTTCAAGACGCTCAGCTTCGACGCGTTCAGCTTCGAGACGTTCGGCTTCGCCGCGTTCCGCTTCGAGACGTTCGGCTTCGGCACGTTCGGCTTCGAGGCGCCCAGCTTCGACACGCTCGGCTTCAAGACGCTCGACTTCGACGCGTTCGGCTTCGAGACGTTCTGCTTCAAGACGTTCTGCTTCGAGACGTTCTGCTTCGAGAATCTCGGCTTCGAGACGTTCCGCTTCGAGACGTTCCGCTTCAAGACGCTGGGCTTCAAGCCGTTCGGCTTCGAGGCGTTCGGCTTCGGTACGATCAGCGTCGGCGCGCTCGGCTTCGAGCCGCTCCGCTTCAAGGCGTTCGGCTTCGGCACGCTCGGCTTCGAGACGCTCGGCTTCGACACGTTCGGCTTCGACACGCTCGGCTTCGAGACGTTCGGCTTCGACACGCTCGGCTTCGACGCGTTCGGCTTCGAGACGTTCGGCTTCGACACGTTCGGCTTCGAGACGCTCGGCTTCGACGCGTTCGGCTTCGAGACGTTCGACTTCAAGGCGTTCGGCTTCGGCACGTTCGGCTTCGACGCGTTCGGCCTCGGCACGCTCCGCTTCGGCTTCGACCGCCGCTGCCTCGTCGGCAGATGCGGCATCGCCGAAGCCGGCGTATGCACTCAGGTCGTCGGTCGTCAGCGCGATCTCGTCGCCAGGCACCGATGCATCGACAAGGTCCGCATCCTGTTCCAGTCCCTGCGGATCGACCAGCATCGCCAGGCCGCCGGCCTCCGGGAGGCTGTCGCGCAGCGCGACGAGCCTGGCCGCGAGCGCATCCCGGGGCGCCAGTGCGGGAACCGGCCGCTTCAGGATCGCGACGGTGTCGCGGACCACGTCCGACAGTTCGGCGATCGCGGAAACGCCCTCCGGCGTCGCGGCTGCACGCGCCGCGAGCAGGCGGCGTGCATAGTGTTCCGCCGGTCCCAGCACGCTGTTGACGACCGGCACTTCGGTCATCGCGAACGCGCCGTTCATCGTATGCAGCGCGCGCAGCAGCGCGTCGCTGCCCTGCGCGTCACCGGCGTGCGCCTGCGCCAGCCAGCCGTCGACCGTCTGCAGGTGCCCGGCCACTTCGGCGTCGAGGATCTCCAGCAGCAGCGCGTCGATCTTCGCCGGCACCATGGCCAGCGGCTCGCCCACTTCGACGAGTTCGACAGCGGCGGTATCCTGTGCGGCCCCCGCTTGTGCCGGAAGCGACGGCGTCGCGACCTCCGGCGGCATGGTGTCGTCGCCGGCAGCGATCCGGTCGGCCGCGTCCTGCAGGACGGAAAGATCGGTGGTGATCCCGCTTTCGCCGCGCAGCGCCGATATCAGTTCGGGAAGCGTGTAGAACGCACGATCGACCATCGCGATGACCGCCGGACTGGCGGCTCGCTTGCCGTCGCGCACCTGGTTGAGCATGTGCTCGACCTTCCAGCTGAACTCGCCCAGCGTGCGCGCACCCACCAGCCGGCCGCTGCCCTTGAGCGTATGGAACACGCGACGGACCGGCGCCAGTCGCTCGAGGTTGTCAGGTTCGGCGCGCCAGGGCGGCAGCAGCCGGTCGAGGTTGTCGATCTCCTCCGCGAACTCCTCCAGGAAGACCTCGCGGATCTCCTCGTCGATTTCCTCGCCAACGGTTTCGAAGCCGCCGACCACCGGTCCGGTCCGCCTGGGCGATGGCGGCGCGGGTGCCGGCGCCACCTCGGAGGCGGCCGCCTGGCCCGGGGCCACGGCAGGTGCTTCGATCCGCGGCTCCTCGACCGCCGCCGCAACCACCGGCAGCGGCCAGTAGCCCAGCGATTCGAGGCTGTTGCGCGCGATGTCGAGGATGTCGTCGCGATTGCCGCGCTGCTCACGCAGCGCCTCGAGGTAGTACTCGAGGCTCGCGAGCGCGTCGGCAAGCGTGTCCAGCTGGCGCCCGTTGGGCACGCGCTGGCGACCGATCAGTTCGTTCTCGGTGTAGCGGCTGACCGCGACCAGGTAATCCGCCGGCAGCGGCAGTTCCATCATCCGCAGCGCGCCGGAGACCTCGTCGAGCAGGCGCGGCACGTCGGTCAGCTGTTCATGCTGCCAGCTGGTCTCGACGAACGCCACCAGCGCCTGGCGGGCCTGGATGAAGTTGGCGATCGCCTCGCGAACGATCGTGTCGACCACCTGCTGGGTCTCGCCGGCGAACAGGTCGCTGCCGGCAACCGGGCCGGTGGCTTCGCCGGCCCCCAGCCGCGCCACCTGGTCGTCGAGGGTCGCGTCCACGTAGAGCAGCGCGCCAGCGACGTCCAGCAGTGCGTCCTCGTTCGCGGCGACGGCGCCGTCGAGGATCGCCAGCATCGCGTCCCGCTGCTGCTGTACCACCTTGCGCGCCACGCCAAGGCCGAGCATGCCGAGCGTGTCGGCGACGCGCGCCAGCGTTTCGGCCTGCGGCTGCAGGCTCGCCAGGTCGTTCGAACCGGTGCGCAGGTACAGGTCGAGCGCGTCCTTGACGTGCAGCAGGTCGTCCTTCACCGCCGCCGAGACCGTGTCGAGCAGGGCGCGGTTGCGGCCGCTGATGCTGCCGCGGGCGTGCTCGAGCTCGGACGGCGTCGGCATCGCCGCATCCAGCTCGAACGTGCGCCGCAGTTCGTGCAGCGCCGGATGTTCGCCGTCGTGGTGGGCGACGTGGTAGAGCAACTGGCGTGTCGGTTCCTGCGCGCCTTCGCCGCGCACCTCGGCGAAGCTGTCGTTGTCCAGCACAGCGCGACGCGTTTCGCGCTCGACGCCTGCGAACACCTTGCGCAGGCTGGCCGAACCCGGCAGCGCGCCGTCGGCCAGGGCGCGGGCGACGCTGGAGGCGACCCACAGCATCCGCCGCACCGGTACCTGGCGCACGTGCGGGAGCAGGGCGTCGACCGCCGGGGACAGCGACGCCACGGACGCCGCCGTGGCGTTGTCCGGCCAGTCGGCGATCGCGCGCCGCAGCGCCTCGAGCAGCGGCTGGGTGTCGTCATTGGAGGCCGGGACGCCTGCCGCCGCGGCGATCGCGCCCGGCAGCGGACGCTCCAGGTCCGGCGAGAACAGCACGCTTTCGCTCAGGCCGCTCTCGCCGCGCGCGGCACGCAGCTCGTTGAGCAGCGGCAGCAGCACGATCGGAATGTCGCGGTGGCCGCCCTGCAGCCTCTCGAGGTAATCGGGCAGCAGCACGATGCCGCGCAGCAGGGTGGCGCAGGCGGCGTCGCGGTCGGCGATGGCACCGGCGTGCAGCGCCTGGGCAACGTGTTCCATCTCCTCGGCGACCATCGCCGGGGCATACAGTTCCACCATGCGCAGCGTCCCCTGCACCTGGTGCAGGTAGCCGGCGCACAGGCGCATCCGGCTGACGTCGGCCGGATCCTCGACGTAGTCCTCGAGTTCGGCCTTGGCCAGGCGCAGCGTTTCATCGAGCTCGGGCTTGATCCAGCCCAGCGCGGTGTGGTCGAGCGCTTCGCGCAGCGCGGTCATCGCATTCCCCTGCAATGGCAGGCGGTGGCCCGCCTGCGACCGTTCGTCGTCGCGTTCATCCCTTGATTCACCGACTCGGAGCTCAGGCCGGCAGCTTGAAGTCGGCAACCGAACGGCGAAGGTTGGCGGCCAACTGCGCGAGGTTTCCGATCGACTGCGCGGTCTGGTTCGCGCCCTGCGAGGTCTGCGCGGTGATCGACTGGATCGTGTTCATCGTCTCGGTGATGTTGGTCGCCGCGGCGGACTGCTGCCTGGCGGCGGTGGAGATGCCGAGAATCAGGTCCGCCAGGTTGCTCGACACGTTTTCGATCTCGCCCAGCGCGGTACCCGCGTCCTCGGCCAGGCGCGCGCCCGCGACCACTTCCGAAGTCGTCTGCTCCATCGAGCTGACCGCCTCGTTGGTGTCGGACTGGATGGTCTGCACCAGGGTCTCGATGCGCTTGGTCGCGTTGGAGGCGCGTTCGGCCAGTCGCTGCACTTCGTCGGCCACCACCGCGAAGCCGCGGCCCGCCTCGCCCGCCGATGCCGCCTGGATGGCCGCGTTCAGCGCGAGGATGTTGGTCTGCTCGGAAATGTCGTTGATCAGTTCCACGATCGAGCCGATTTCCTGCGAGCTTTCGCCCAGTCGCTTGATGCGCTTGGAGGTTTCCTGGATCTGGTCGCGGATCGAGTCCATGCCGGCGATCGTCTCGCGCACCACGCCCGCGCCCTTGGTCGCGATCTGCACCGAGCGCTGCGCCACGTCGGCTGATTCGGCCGAGTTGCGCGACACCTGGTCAATGCTCGAGGCGATCTCGGTGATGCGGTTGGAGGCGGAGTTGATTTCCTGTGCCTGGTGCTCGGCGGCCTCGGCCAGGTGCATGGCGGTGGCCTGCGTCTCCTGGGCGCTGGACGCGACCTGCGCCGAGGTGTCGTTGATCGTGCCGACGAGGTCGCGCAGGTTCTCCACCGCGAAGTTGATCGAGTCGGCGATGGCGCCTGTCATGTCCTCGGTCACCGTCGCCTTCACCGTCAGGTCGTTCTCGGCGAGCGCGCCGATTTCGTCCAGCAGGCGCATGATCGCCTCCTGGTTGCGGTTGTTGAGCTCGGTGGTGTTCTCCAGGCGCAGCCGCTGCGCGCGGTTCAGCGACCACAGCAGGCCGGCGAGCGAGAGCAGCGCGAGCAGGCCGCTGGCGATACTGATCCAGACGTTGCCGAAGACGCTGGTGTCCTTCAGAGAACCGAAGGCGGTGAACGCCGAGAACAGGTCCTGGCTGTCGGCCAGCAGCTTGTCCGAGCCGCTGGTCAGCGCCGAGGAGGCGGCCTGCGCCTGGAACAGGCTGGGCGCGCTGGCGGTGATCGCGTCGAGGTCCTTCTTCATCTCGGCCCAGCGCGAGGACGCCTGCCCCAGCGCCGCGACCGCGCCGCTGTTGCCCAGCGCCTGCACGTTCATCGCCTGGTCGCCCGCACGCAGGCCTTCGAGCACCTGCTCGAACACGCCCACGTCGCGCGACAGCGCGTCGCCGGCGATCGAGGCGCCGCTGCCGCCGGCCTGGATCTCGGTGACGCGGCGCGCCATGTTGCCCGCGAGCACGTTCTGGCGCAGCGCGATGTACACCTGCGAGGCCGGCGAACCACTCGCCGACATCGCGCGCACCAGTTCGTCGAGCTGCGCCTGCAGCGCCGGCACGGCCTGGGTGAATCGGTTGGCGTTCTCGGCGAAGCCTCCCACGGCCTGCTCGCTGGCGACCACCTGCTCGGCGCTCTGCGCCAGCGGCGCCCAGGTCGCGGTGACGGTGCGGATCGGGCCGGACACGCCGGCGGTGTCGCCGAAGTTCGCGTTCAGCTGCTCGACGTCGCGGTCGATCTGCGCCTTGGTCTCCTTGAACGCCGCGAACGCCGCGGGATCGCCGGCAACCGCTTCCCGGCCCTGGTTGGCCAGTCGCTGCGAATTCACCTGCAGGCTCGACGCCGCGGTGCTCGCGCCGCCCAGCCGCGCGGCCTTCCAGCCGGCGTAGCCGGTGTTGGCGCCGAAGATCACCAGCGTGGCGACCAGTGCCGCGATCCAGAAGTTGCTTCCCAGTCCGCGTCCCTTGCCGGCGATCGTATCGACTACTGTGCTCATGATCCTGTCCCTACCCCTGCTGTCTCTGCTGGACGCGGCCTTCAGGCCGCGGCTTGTCTGAATTCCGGCGTGCGCGCCAGCTTGCCCAGGCTGAACACGCCCCAGTCCTGGTCTGCGAACCGATAGGCACGCTCGACGAAATGCCCGTAGCGCCCCTCGGCGAGCGCCTCCGGTTCGATCCTTTGCTCTTCCTGGAACGTGCGCTGCCCGTAGAGCTCGTCGATCGTCACCGCGACGTCACCGTCGGGCTGGCGCACGATCAGCACCCGCTGCGTCTCGTGCAGCACGGTGCGCTCGGCCTCCAGGAACTGCTTGAGGTCGACGATCGGCAGCAGGCTGCCGCGCACGTTGCCCACGCCCAGCATCCAGCACTGCGCCCCGGGCACCGGCGTGATCTGCGGCATCGGCAGGATCTCGACCACCTCGTCGAACGTCGACGCCAGCCGACGCGTGCCGACGCGGTAGCCGACGCCGCGCCACAGGCCAGGCGCGTCGAATTGCTCGGGCAGGCCCGCGACGTGCGCGAGGCTGCGCTGCTCGAAGTCGAGCAGCATCGCGAACGGGTCGCGACGCTGGCTCATCCCGCCGCCACCAGCAGGCGGCTGATCTCGCCGATCAGCGTCTCTTCCTTCGGCGGCTTGACCAGGTAGCCCTTGGCGCCCTGGCGCATGCCCCAGGCCTGGTCGGTCTCCATCCCCTTGGTGCTGACGATCAGCACCGGGATCGCCTTGGTGCCGCTGTCGCGGCCGAGCGCGCGCGTGGCCTGGAAGCCGTTCATGCCCGGCAGCACCACGTCCATCAGGACGAGGTCGGGCAGTTCGCGCTTGCACACCTCGATGCCGTCCTCGGCGCTGGACGAGGCCAGCACCTGGTGGCCGTTGCGTTCAAGCATCTGGGTGAGCACCGCCGTGTCGGTCGGCGAGTCCTCGATGATCAGGATGCGTGCCACGGCGGTTTCCCCCTTACGCCTTGACGTGTGTACGGATCGCGTCGAGGAGCTCCTCGCGCGTGAATGGCTTGGTGACGTACTGCTCGGAACCGACGATGCGGCCGCGCGCCTTGTCGAACAGGCCGTCCTTGGAGGACAGCATGATCACCGGCGTGCTCTTGAACAGCTGGTTGTTCTTGATCAGCGCGCAGGTCTGGTAGCCGTCCAGGCGCGGCATCATGATGTCCACGAAGATGATCTGCGGCTTCTGGTCGGCGATCTTGGCCAGCGCCTCGAAGCCGTCCACCGCGGTCACCACCTCGGCGCCCTCGCGCTTGAGCAGGGTCTCGGCGGTGCGACGGATGGTCTTCGAGTCATCAATCACCATCACCCGCAAGCCGGCGAGGCTGGCGGCGTGGCTGTCGTCTTGCGTCATGCTCCGTTTCCCCGGGCGCGTTGTGCAGGTCCTGTGCCCGCATCACGGCGATCGACGTATATTCCAGCCTACCGCCGCACTGTCAAGCATCCATGAGGAAGATTGCGCAAGTCGTCGCCAGCAGAGGCGAAAGCCACCCGCGGCGACTGCTAACATTTGTCAGAAAGTGCCACTGGTGGTTCATATGTCCCTGAACGTCGTCGTGGTGATGGATCCGATCGGATCCATCAAGATTGCCAAGGATTCGACCTTCGCGATGCTGCTTGAAGCGCAGCGCCGCGGCCATTCCCTGCACTATGTGCTGCCGGGCGGGCTGGGCATGGTCGATGGTGTCGCGCAGGCGCGGATCGCGCCGCTGCAGGTGCGTGACGATCCGGCGGACTGGTTCAAACTGGGACCTGGATCACACCGTGCGCTAGGGGCGGGCGACCTGGTGCTGATGCGCAAGGATCCGCCGGTCGACGCCGACTACATCCACGACACCCAGATCCTGGGCATGGCCCAGCGCCAGGGCGCGCAGGTGGTCAACGACCCGCGCGGCCTGCGCGACATGAACGAGAAGCTGGCCGCGCTGGAGTTCCCGCAGTGCTGCCCGCCGACCGTGGTCAGCCGCGACGCCGCCCTGGTCAAGGCCTTCGTCGCCGAACACGGCGACGCGGTGCTCAAGCCGCTCGACGGCATGGGCGGCCGTTCGATCTTCCGCGCCCGCGCCGGCGACGCCAACCTCAATGTGATCCTCGAAACCCTGACCGACGGCGGCCGCCACCTGGCGATGGCCCAGCGTTACCTGCCCGAGATCGTCGACGGCGACAAGCGCATCCTGCTGATCGACGGCGAACCGGTCGACTACTGCCTGGCCCGCATCCCGCAGGGCGACGAGTTCCGCGGCAACCTCGCCGCCGGCGGCCGCGGCGAGGGCCGACCACTGAGCGAACGCGACCGCTGGATCGCCGCGCAGGTGGGGCCGGAGGTGAAGCGCCGCGGCATGCGCTTCGTCGGCCTCGACGTGATCGGCGACTGGCTGACCGAGGTCAACGTCACCAGCCCGACCTGCATCCGCGAACTGGATGCGGAGTTCGGGCTGAACATCGCTGGGATGTTGTTTGATGCGATCGAGGGGCGGTAGGAGCCGGTTGGTGGTTGGTCGTTCGTCGTTGGTGGCCTGTCATCCCGAGCGCAGCGAGGGATCTGCGGTTTCCGGAAGCCCCGGGACAAGAGCAGATCCCTCGCTGCGCTCGGGATGACAGGTGACAATGGGGACAGGCGCCGTACCGGCTTCCAGCCCCGACCAACCACCAACTACCAACCTCGAACTACCACCCCCAGCCCCCAGTCCTCAGCTCCCAGCCCTTCAAACACCGTGTCCACCCTCGCCCTCCCCCCCGCCGCGCCGCGCATCGGCGAACGCGAACGCCTCAGCGCGACGATGGTGCTGTCGCTGCTGCTGCACGGGATGCTGGTGCTGGGCGTGGGCTTCGCGCTCGACGACGCGGCGCCGGTGTTGCCGACGCTGGACGTCATCCTCACCGAGACCACCAGCCCGCTGACGCAGAAGCAGGCGGACTTCCTCGCCCAGGCCAGCAACCAGGGCGGCGGCGAGCATGAGCGCTCGACGCGCCCGCGCGACGACCAGGCCGGGCTGGTGGCGCAGGCCGAGGCCGGCGTGGCGCCGGTGGAAATGCGCGCGCAATCCCCGGACGCGCAGCCGCCGCCGCAGGCGCGCGTGGTCGCCAGCAGCCGCGGTGAAACCCCGGCACCGACCGCCGACACGCGCCCGCAGGCCGACGACAGCGCCCTGCCCCGCGGCCGCGAAAAGGTCGAGCGCGACCTGGCGATGGCGCGGCTGGCGGCCGAGATCCACCTGCGCTCGGAGCGTTACGCCAAGCGGCCCAAGCGCAAGTTCGTCTCCGCCAGCACCCAGGAATGGGCCTATGCCGGCTACCTGCGCGACTGGGTCGACCGCGTACAGCGCGTGGGCAACCTCAACTATCCCGACGAGGCACGCCGGCGCCAGCTGGCAGGCGAACTGGTGATCAGCGTCGCGATCCGCCGCGACGGCTCGGTCGAACGCGCCGACATCATCCGCTCCAGCGGCACCAAGCTGCTCGACGACGCCGCGCTGCGGATCGCGAAGCTGGCCGAACCCTATCCGCCGCTGCCGAGGACGGAAGAAGAGGTCGACGTCCTCCACGTCACCCGCACCTGGCAGTTCCTGCCCGGCGGCGAGCTGATCGACGACTGATCCCCACTCGCGATCAAACACCTGGAATGGTGTAGGAGTCCCCCGTGGGCGCGACCGGGTCGCGGCGATACCCCCGGCCGCAGCGGCTCGCGGGCATGGCCCGCCGCTGCGCTACCGGACGGCAGGACAGGCGCGCGGCATTTCAAGGGACGGGCTGTCAGGTCCCGGCGCCGAATGTCGTGGATGAGGGGTCCGGCGCTTCCGGACCGGTCCGGGCCCCGCTTGGCCCCTCAAGACAACCTCCATGACATCCCGCCCCTTGCCGGATCCGGTACCACCGGCCGACCCCAGCTTCATCCCCAGCCTGCCGCCGCGGGGGCGCCGCCCCGCGTCGATCGCGAGAGCGTCGCGCGGCGCGTCCGGCCCGCCGCCACGGGGCGCCGGCACCGACGCCGGTCGCGCCGTCCGCACGACCTGCTGATCCGGGGCCAGCCGCCGCGCGGCAGCCCCCGAACGCAAGCAACCCCCACCGACTCGATCGTCCGCGCGCACGCGTGCGGGCCGATTCCATCCATCCACGACCCCAAGGAACACAGGCAATGACCCGAGTTTTCCGCTACAGCCCCCTCGTCCTCGCCCTCGGGCTGGCGTCCGCCGCGCAACCCGCAGCGGCACAGTCCTTCACCAACCACCGCTGCACCGTGTCCATATTCGAAACCGGCCCGATTCCGATCCCGAACTCTTACGATGGCGGATCCGACGCTCTCGGCACTGGCGCGATGGCCTGCGGTCTACTCAACGACGCCAACGGCGACCGCAGCAGTGCCTTCGGCCGGAGCAATGAAAGCAACGGATATGAAAGCAGCGCGTTTGGCTTCGACAACACTGCCTCTGGAGCATATTCCGCAGCCTTTGGCTACACGAACGCGGCCAACGCCGACGGTGCCAGCGCGTTCGGCTACACGAACACGGCCAACGCCAACGGTGCCAGCGCCTTCGGCTACCGCAACCTGGTCGTCGGTGCCGGCGGCAGCGCCTTCGGCCATCGCGCGACTGCCTTCGCCGGCGCCAGTGCGTTCGGCTACTTCAGCTCTGCCACCGGCGCGAACAGCGCGGCGCTCGGCACTTATGCGCAGGCCACGGCGAACCACAGCATCGCGCTCGGCGCCTGGTTCGACCGCAACGGTGACCAGGAGGTCGACTACTTCGAGACCACCCGCGCCGAAGGTGCGTACAGCGTCGCCATCGGCCCGGCGGCATACGCGGGAGGCGAGCGCAGCCTGGCGCTTGGCTTGATGGCAAATGCGGCCCTGGCCGACAGCATCGCCATCGGCAGCCGCACCAGCGTGCTCGGCTCCGACGGCATGGCGATCGGTGTCAACGCCAGCGTCTCGGCGGGCGCATCCGGTTCGGTGGCCCTCGGCGCCGGCTCGATCGCCAGCCAGGCCGGAACCGTTTCGGTGGGCAGCCTCGGCAACGAGCGCCGCATCGTCCATGTCGCCGACGCCGTCGACGCCACCGACGCGGTCAACCTGCGCCAGCTCCAGGCGGCCATCGACGGGGTCGACGGCGTGGACGAGGCGCGCGTGCAGCAGATCGCCGATGCCGGCGACGCGGCGACCCTCGCCGCCGCGAACGCCCAAGCCGATGCCGGCGACGCGGCGACCCTCGCCACCGCGAACGCCCATGCCGATGCCGGCGATGCCGCGACCCTGGCCACCGCCAACGGCCACGCCGACGCCGGTGATGCCGCGACCCTCGCGGCCGCGAATGACCATGCCAACGCCGGCGACGCCTCCACCCTGTCCGCCGCCAACGACTACACCGACGCACGCATCGCCGGGATCGACACCGTGAGCGAAACCCGCGTCCAGCAAATCGCCGACGCCGGCGACGCCGCGACCCTGGCGGCCGCGAACGACCACGCCGACGCAGGCGACGCCTCCACCCTGTCCGCCGCCAACGACTACACCGACGCACGCATCGCCGAAATCGACACGGTCAGCGAAACCCGCGTCCAGGAAATCGCCGATACCGGCGATGCCGCGACCCTCGCCGCGGCCAATGGCCACACCGACGCGCGCGAGGCACTGATTCGCGGGGACATGCAGCAGGCGGACGCGGAAACGCTGGCCGCGGCCAACGATTACACCGACGGGCGCGAAGCGCTGCTCCGCGACGACATCGACAACGGGGACGCGATGACCCTGGCGTCGGCCAATGCGTACACCGACGACGCGATCCAGGCGCTCTCCTTCGACTTCGAGGCCATCAACGGCCGCATCGACGCGCTCGAGGACCGTTTCGCGGACGTCGACCGCCGGATGCGGCGGCAGGACCAGCGCATCGACCGGATGGGCGCGATGAGCTCGGCCATGCTCAACATGGCGATCAACGCCGGCGGCGCCACCAGCGAGCGTGGTCGCATCGCGGTCGGCGCGGGCTTCCAGAACAGCGAGCAGGCGCTCTCGATCGGCTACGGCAGGCGCATCGGCAGCCGTGGTTCGTTCTCGCTGGGCGCCGCCTTCAGCGGCTCCGAGCGATCGGGCGGCGTCGGTTTCGGCCTGGATCTCTGACCCAGGCTGCCGCGGCGTGCGCCTCCCTCCGGGGAGGCGCCGCTACAGCCGCTTCCACACCGGTCCTTCGCCACCACGCCAGTACACGCCCAGTGCCTTGCCGTAGAACGCCTGTTCCGGCACCAGCCCGAACCAGCGGCCGTCGGCGCTGCGCCCGCGATGGTCGCCGAGCACCAGCACCATGCCAGCGGGAATCGTGGCCGGCGGGATGTCGGGGCCGCCGCCGTCGGCGAGGTCGAGCCGCGCCAGGCGCTCGCCGAAGCGCTCGGCCTCGCCGTCGCCAGTGTCCGACCCGATCGTGCGGCCGTCGATCCGCAGGCGACCGTCGACCAGTTCCACCGTCTGTCCACCGACCGCGACCACGCGCTTGATCAGGCGGGTGCCGTCGGCTGGCGACTTGAACACCACCACGTCGCCGGGCGCGGGCGCATCGCGCGCCAGCAGTTCGATGCCGGTGAACGGCACGCGCAGGCCGTAGGCGCTCATGTCGACGACGACGCGGTCGCCCGGCACCAGGGTCGGCTCCATCGAACCGCTCGGCACGACGTAGTGGTTGGCGAACGAGGACCGCGCGACCACCAGCAGCGCGATGGTGAACAGCAGCGGCGGCAGCTCCCGGCGCAGCCAGCGGCGTGCCCGTCCCTGGCCTTCGTCCGGCGTGGCGTTCGTGTCCATGCGTGTCCGTTCCCCGTGGCGATGATCCCCACTGGACCCGGGCACGGCCTGGTTGGTTCCCCGAATTCAGCCGCGTTCGGCGCGCAGCGCCTGCTGCTGTGCGAGCGTGAGGGCGACGTTGTCGCGCAGGTAGGCCGGCTCCAGCCGCTCCGGCGCGATCGCCTCGCCGCGCGCGAAGGCCAGCGCACCGAGCCGGGCCACGTCGGCGGCGCGCGGCAGCGCCGCCGCGTCGACCGAGACCAGCACCGCACCCAGCCGCTGGCGCAGCGCGCCTTCGGCGGCGTCGAAACCGGTGCCGACGCCGTGCCAGCCGTCGCCGGCCGGGATCGCGGCCAGGTCCGGGCGCACCACGACTTCGGCATCGAGCGCCCGCACGTCGCCGTCCACCTGCTCGAACGCGCCGAGGTAGACCTCGCCCATGCGCGCGTCGATCGCCGCGAGCACGCGTTCGCCCGTCGCGCGCGTCGCCAGCGCGGCCAGGGTCGAGACCGGCAGCACCGGCCGGTCCAGCGCCAGCGCGATGCCCTGCGCCAGCGCCACCGCCAGGCGCACGCCGGTGAAGGCGCCGGGGCCGCGACCGACCGCGACCGCGTCCAGCTGCGACTTGGCCACGCCGGCCTCGGCCAGCAGTGCCTCGGCCCAGGGCAGCGCCAGTTCGGCATGGCGGCGCGGCGCGATCTCGAAGCGTTCGCGCACCTCGCCGTCGACGAGAACGGCGACGGAACAGGCTTCGGTGGCGGTTTCGAAGGCGAGGAGCTTCATCGCGCCATGTTAGCGGGACGCGAAGAACGCCTGCACGTCGCCAACGTCGCGGGTGACCGCGAACGGCGGCAGCGAGTCCAGGAACAGTGCGCCGTAGGACTTCTGCGTGAGCCGCGGGTCGCACAGCACCAGCACGCCGCGGTCGCTCTCGGTGCGGATCAGGCGGCCGACGCCCTGCTTGAGCGCGATCACCGCCTGCGGCAGCTGCTCGTCGCGGAACGGATTGCCGCCGGCGCGGCGAATCGCCTGCAGCCGCGCCTCGAACACCGGGTCGTCGGGCGCGGCGAACGGCAGCTTGTCGATCACCACCACGCTCAGCGCCTCGCCGGCCACGTCGACGCCCTCGCGGAAGCTGGCCGCGCCGAGCAGCACGCCGTTGCCGGATTCGCGGAAGCGCTGCAGCAACACGTGGCGCGGCGCCTCGCCCTGCACGAACAGCGGCCACTCGCCGGCCTCGCGCAGCAGCTCCGCCGCCTCGCGCAGCGCGCGGTGCGAGGCGAACAGCACGAAGGCGCGTCCGCCCGAGGCCTGCAGCACCGGCCGGATGGTCTCGACCACGGTCCAGGTGTAGTCACGGTCGGACGGCTGCGGCATGCGCGGGGGCAGGTAGCACAGCGCCTGCCCCGGCCAGTCGAACGGGCTGGGCACCAGCAGGGTCTCGGGATCGTCGAGGCCCAGGCGCGTGGTCAGGTGGTCGAAGCCGCCGTCCACCGCCAGCGTCGCCGAGGTGAAGATCCAGGCCGCGCGCGACTGCTCGCGATGCGTGCGCAGCGGCCCGGACACGTCCAGCGGCGTGCGCTGCAGGCGGAAGCCGCGCGGGGACAACTCATACCAGCGGACGTCGTCGTCGGGGGTAAAACAGGGGTCAGAGTCGACTTTTCCGCGAAATTCTGCCGGCGTTGCAGATGTCCGGGGAAAAGTCGACTCTGACCCCTGTTTTTGCTTTCCCGACCAGCGCCCCAGCCGCAACACCATCTCCTGCGCCCGCGCATGGCAGGCGTCAAAGCCCGGCGAAGCCTCACGTAGCGGCGCCAGCGCGTCGCGCAGCGCAGCGGCGGCGTCCGCCAGCGCCTGCAGGCCATCCTCGAACGCGGGCAACTGCAGCGCCCGCGCCTGGGTGCCGCGCGCCGGCAGGCCCTCCATCGTCGCGCGCAGCGCGCGCGTGGCCTGCTCCAGGTCGCGCGCCGGCGCCTGCAGCACGGCCAGCGCGCCGGGCTGGTCCTTGCACTCGCCCAGCGCGTCGCGCGCCAGCTCCACCAGCGGCCGCGCGGAGATGCCCTCGCCGAAGAACTGCGCGGCCAGCTCCGGCAGCTGGTGCGCCTCGTCGACGACGAAGGCCTGCGCGCCGGGCAGGATCTCGCCGAAGCCTTCCTGCTTGAGCGCGAGGTCGGCCAGCAGCAGGTGGTGGTTGACCACCACCAGGTCCGCCGTCTGCGCCCGCTGCCGCGCCTGCACCACGAAGCAGTCGCTCCAGAACGGGCACTCGCTGCCGAGGCAGTTGTCGGCGGTCGAAGTGACCATCGGCAGCAGCGGCGAATCCTCCGGCAACGCCTCGATCTCGGCCAGGTCGCCCATCTTCGTGCGCCCACTCCAGGCGACGATGCGCTGGAACTGGCCGATCTGCTCGCGCGAGCTGAAGCGTGGCTCGCCCTTGGCGCGCTCCAGCCGGTAGCGGCACAGGTAGTTGGCGCGGCCCTTGAGCAGCGCGGCCTTCAGTCCGGTGCCGAGCGCGTCGCGCACGCGCGGCAGGTCGCGGTGGTAGAGCTGGTCCTGCAGCGCGCGGGTGCCGGTGGAAACGATCGCCTTCTGCCCGGACAGCAGCAGCGGCACGAGATAAGCGAAGGTCTTGCCGGTGCCGGTGCCGGCCTCGGCCAGCAGGGTGCCGCGTGCGCCGAGCGTGTCGGCGACCGCGACCGCCAGCCGCTGCTGGGCCTCGCGCGGGGCAAACGCGGGAATCTGCTGCGCCAGCAGGCCGCCTTCGGACAGCGCGTCGCGGCTGCGTTCGGCAAGCGGGGCGTCGGTGACGGACGACATCCCGGCAACTGGATCGATTCGCACTTTGGACCGGTCATCCGGGGCGTGGCGAGGGATCTGCATCATCTCGCATATGGTACGGGCGCGAGATCCCTGGGAAACCCCTGAACAAGGTCGTCATCCCCGCGAAAGCGGGGATCCATGTACGTCAAACCGTTGAAAACCAAAGCCCATGGATTCCCGCTTTCGCGGGAATGACAGCTTAATCAGACCTTCCCTAGCGCTCGGGATGACGGATCGCGTACGGGCAATGCGTCAGAACCGGTTCGGCCCGGCAACCCTGCAGCCCTCGACCTGCCGCTTCGCCGACGCCGCGCCATCGGCGTCGCCGTGCACCAGGCGCACCTGCTCCAGCGTCGCCCAGTGGCGGCGGCACAGCGGGCCGACCTGGGCGCCGAGCGCGAAGGCGCGTTCGGCGAGCTGGGCCGCGCGATCGAAGTCACGCTGCAGCAGGGCCGTTTCCGCTCGTTCCTGCAGCAGCGCCGGGTCGTCGGACGCGATCGCCAGCGCCCGGTCGAGCGCCGCCGCCGCCTCGTCATGACGCCCCTGCGCGCGCGCCAGCCGGGCCTGTTCGCGCAGGTCCTCGACCATCGGGTCGCGCAGCGGCTGCACCGCCAGTTCGCCCTCGCCACTGCCGGCGGCGGCATCGATCGCGGCCACCATCTGCTCCGGCGTGGCGCTGGTCAGTGGCGTGGCCACCGACGGCGGCTGTGGCGCGCTGGCGCAGCCGGCGACGGACAGGGCGACGGCCAGCGTCGCGATGGCGGGGATCGACTTCATGGCGGACTACTCGCGTGGGGGTGTTGTCTGCGGCACCGGCTGCGGAGACTGTGCCGGTGCCGGCGCTTCACGGCGCCCGATGCCGAACCAGTCACGCCAGCCGCGCGGACGCGACTCCGCTTCCCCCGGCTCGGCGAAGGGATCGGGCGGCGCGAACGCGGCGCAGGGCTCGTACGGTGGCGCGAAGCCGGTGACGAAGGCGAAGCGGCGCGCGCCCGGGCAGTCGGCGTCGGTGATGCTCGACTGCAGCACCCACTGCCAGTCCAGGCCCTCGTCGCCCACCTTCAGCGGCGCGCTGGGCAGGTGCGAGAACAGGCCCGACCAGACCCGCATCGCGCCGGTGGCGCCGTACAGGCCGGTCTGCTCGTTCTGGTCGTTGCCGACCCAGACCACGGCGAGGTGGTCGCCGGTCCAGCCGGCGAACCAGCTGTCGCGGCCGTCGTTGCTGGTGCCGGTCTTGCCGGCGGCATTGAGCCGGCCGAGGCCGTCGTTGACCAGCCTGCGGCCGGTGCCCGAGGACACCGCGTTCTGCAGCCCGAGGGTGACCAGTCGCGCGGCGATCGCGTCGCCCTCGGTCGCCGGCGCCGGATCCTTGTCGTAGCGCTTGACCGTGCGGCCGGCTTCGTCGATCACGCCGCGCACCGCGTGCAGCGGCTGGATCTCGCCGCCGGAGGCGAGGAACTGGTACAGCTGCGCCATCGCGTAGGGGCTCTGGTCCATCGCGCCGAGGATCAGCGAAGGATTGGCAGCAGCCTCGATGCCCGCCAGCGTCCGCACCAGGTCGGCCAGCCGCTCCGGTTCGACCTCCATGCCGATGCGCACCGTGGCCTGGTTGTAGGACTGCGCCAGCGCGTCAATCGCGCGCACCGTGCCGTGGCTGCGGCCGTCGGAATTGCCGGGCGACCAGCGCTTGCCGTTTTGCAACGTCACCGTCACCGGCGAATCGTCGACCCAGGTCGCCAGCGACCAGCTGCGCGGGCTCGCCAGCGCCAGCAGGTAGACGAAGGGCTTGAGCAGCGAGCCAACCGGGCGCTGCGCCTCGACCGCGCGGTTGAAGCCGTGCGCGGTCGGCTCGCGGCTGCCGACCACGGCGATCACCTCGCCATCGTGCACGTCGGTGACGACCAGCCCGGCCTCCAGCGGCGGCCGCTTGCCGGTCTGCAGCGCCTTGATCGTGGCCACCACCGAGGCTTCGGCGTAGGCCTGCGCCGAGGGCGACATGCCGGTCATCACGCCCAGGCCGGCGCCCTGCAGCGCATCGGCCGGATAGTCGCGCGCCAGCTGCCGGCGGACGAGGTCGACGTAGGCCGGGAAGCGGTTCGCGGCGACGCTGCCGGGCGTATTGGTCACGCCCAGCGGCGCCTTGACCGCGCGATCGTGCGCGGCCTGGTCGATCAGGCCGGTCTCGAGCATGTTCGCCAGCACGAAGTCGCGCCGCCCCTTGGCCCGCTCCGGATGCCGGCGCGGGTCGTAGTGCGAGGGCCCGCGCACCATGCCCACCAGCAGCGCGACGTGCTCGGTGTCGAGGTCCTCCAGCCGCCGCCCGAACCAGAACTCGGCGCCGGCGGCGACGCCGTGGATCGCCTGCGCGCCGCGCTGGCCGAGGTAGACCTGGTTGAGGTAGGCCTCGAGGATCGTGCCCTTGTCGTAGCGCGCCTCCATCAACAGCGCATACAGGATCTCGTTGAACTTGCGGCTCCAGGTCTGCTCGCGGCCGATGCCGAGCAGGCCGCTGCGGGCGAGCTGCTGGGTGAGCGTGCTCGCGCCCTGGCGCTTGTCGCCGGCCTTGAGGTTGACCCAGGCCGCGCGCGCCATGCCGCTGAGGTCGATGCCGAAGTGGTGGGCGAAGTCGCGGTCTTCCACCGCCTGCAGGGTATCGGTCACCAGCGCCGGCACGTCCTCGACCCGCACCAGCCGCCGCTCCTCCTGCTTCTGCCCGTAGAGCGTGGCGATGCGTGCCGCGTCGAGCCGGGCGGCCTTGACCGCCTTGCCGCCGGCGAGGTCCTTGAGCGAGCCGACCCGGCCGCCGGACACCGTCGCCTCGATCCGGCTGGGGCCGACCGCGCCGTCGACATCGCGGAAGCCGCGGCTGGAGATCGTCCAGCGGCCGCCGTCGCGCTTGTAGGTGCCGGGCCGCTCGCCGTCACCCTCGCGGTAGGACGCGGCATCGAGTTCGGTCTTCAGCGTCTGCGCGTCCATCGCCAGCCCCGGCGCCAGCCGCAGCGGGCGGGCATAGACGCGGGTCGGCACCTGCCAGCGCAGTTCGCCGAAGCGCTCGCTGATCTGGTGGTTCAGGTACAGCGCGTACGGAATCAGGAACCCGAGCCCGAGCCCGACGGCCGCCAGGCCCCACGTCACCAGCCGGCGGCGCCAGTCGCTGCCGCCGGTCGCGGAATCATCGTCGCGGTCGTCTTCGTCGTATTCGATTCGGGCCATGCACTCCGGAGCCTGCACCGGCGATCGGCCGCGGAATGCGACAATCGGCGCGATGCCGAGTCTAGCCCAGCCCTGCCGCCACGCATTGGCCACCGCGTTTCCACGGTCAGCTGGAGTTGCAGCGGCGTGACGTGGTCGATGGCCGATGCCCGGCTGTGGCTGGCGCGCTCACAGAGCCTGCTCCGGCGCGGGCTCGCCAGCTTGCGCACGCGCGGCTGGCGACACAGCTGGGAGCGGGTGAAGCTGC
Source organism: Luteimonas sp. (assembly GCA_035444805.1). GTDB lineage: Bacteria > Pseudomonadota > Gammaproteobacteria > Xanthomonadales > Xanthomonadaceae > Luteimonas. Next base: position 40,545 of record DAOMPM010000007.1, read on the forward strand.
AGTTGGCCCGCGTCTCGGCGCCGTCGCGCGGCGCGCTCCTGGTCGCGGACCGGAGCCCGTTCGCTCCGTTCACGGTGCCGCACGACGACGCACCCGTCGCCAGCGTCGTGATCCCGGTGCATGGGCAGTGGCCACACACCCTCGCCTGCCTGCGTGCGATCGCCGCGCGTCCGCCGGCGCGCGCGGTGGAGCTGATCGTGGTCGACGACGCCTCGCCCGACGACACCGCCCGTTTCCTGCCGCTGGTCGAGGGCCTGCGCGTCGTGTCGCGCGAGCGCAACGGCGGCTTCATCGCCGCCTGCAACGACGGCGCGGCCGCCGCGCGCGGCCAGGTCCTCGTGTTCCTCAACAACGACACGGTGCCGCAGCCGGGTTGGCTCGACGCCCTCCTCGACACCTTCGAGACGCACCCGGACACAGGCCTGGCCGGCGCGCAGCTGCTGTATCCGGACGGTCGCCTGCAGGAAGCCGGCGGCGTGGTATTCGCCGACGGGAGCGCGTGGAACTACGGCCGCTTCGAATCGCCCGACGACCCGCGCTTCGCCCATGTGCGCGATGCGGACTACCTGTCCGGCGCGGCGATCGCGATCCCGCGCGCGCTGTTCGAGCTGCTCGGCGGCTTCGATCCGCGCTACGCGCCGGCGTACTACGAGGACACCGACCTCGCCTTCGCCGTGCGCGAAGCCGGCCTGCGTGTGCGCTACCAGCCGGCCGCGCGCGTGGTGCACGACGAAGGCACGACCGCAGGCACCGACCCGGCGAGCGGCGCGAAAGCATTCCAGGCCCGGAACCAGGCGATCTTCGCCGCCCACCGCGCCAACGCCCTCGCCTCGCACCTGCCCGCGGGCAGCGTGCCGACCCCGACGCTGCTGCATCGCGGCCAGCGACAGGTGCTGGTGGTGGACGCGACCACGCCCAGGCCCGATCGCGATTCGGCCTCGCTGCGCCTGGTCAACCTGATGCGCCTGCTGCGCGATGAAGGCGCGCACGTGGTCTTCCTGCCCGCCGACCTCGCCCACGCCGGCGCCCATACCGAGGCCCTGCAGGCGCTCGGCATCGAGGCCTGGTACGCACCGTTCGCCAGGCGCCTGCCGGCGTGGCTGCGCGAGCACGGGCCGCGCTTCGACACGGCGATGGTCAGTCGCCACTACGTGATGCGCGAACTGCTGCCGCTGCTGCGCGAGACAGCCCCGCAGGCGCGGCTGGTGTTCGACAGCGTCGACCTGCACTTCGTGCGCGAGTCACGCACCGCGCAGTTGGCCGGCGACGACAGCCTCGTGCGCAACGCGGCGCGCACGCGCACGCTGGAGCTCGACGTGGTCGCGCGCAGCGACGTCACCACCGTGGTCAGCGCCGACGAGGCCGGCGTGCTGATGCGTGAGTTACCCGAAGCGCGGGTGGAGGTGTTGTCCAACGTGCACGAAATCCGGGGAGCCGGCCTGCCGTTCGCGCAGCGCCGCGACCTGGTGTTCGTGGGCGGCTTCCGCCACCCGCCGAACGCCGACGCGGTGACCTGGTTCTGCGAAGCGGTGTTTCCGCAGGTGCGCGAGCGCATTCCGGGCGTGCGCTTCCACTGCATCGGCGACGGCCCGCCGCCGGAGATCCAGGCGCTGGCGCGACAGGAGGGCGTGCTGGTCCACGGCTACGTGGCCGACCTCGCGCCGTACATGGACGGCTGCCGGATCGCGGTTGCGCCGCTGCGCGTGGGCGCGGGCGTCAAGGGCAAGATCAACCTGAGCATGGCCCACGGCCAGCCGGTGGTGGCCACCACGGTCGCCGCCGAGGGCATGCACCTGCGCGACGGCGTCGACGTGCTGCTCGCGGATGATGCACAGGGGTTCGCCGACGCGATCGTGCGGCTGTACGGCGACGCGACGCTGTGGATGGAGCTGAGCCTCAACGGCCACGACAACATCGAACGGCACTTTTCGCCGGATGCGGCGCGTGGAGCGGTGCGGCGGATCTTCTTCGACGATGCGCCGGTGGACGCCGGGGCAGGCGGCTGACACCAGGTTGCGATCAGGAAGGAGAAAGTAGGAGCGGGCCATGCCCGCGACCCGCGCAGCCGGGGCATCATCGCCTGCCGTTCGCGCCCATGGGGCGCTCCTACACCATTCCATACGTTTGCTTGCGCGTCACTGCCGCGATGCCGCGCGCAGCCGCTCCTGGAAGTCGCCGAGCCCCGGGGTGCCGGGGTCGATCGCGCGCGCCGAGGCCAGCGCAGCGCCGGCCGACTGCAGCTGGCCCGCGCCAAGCCGCTCGTCGGCGATCGCCAGCCAGCGCTGCGCCAGCCGCCGCTGCGCCTGGGCGAGCGCATCAGCATCCTCGCCCAGCGACTCGCGCGCTTCCAGGCAGCGGCGGGCGCGGGCGAGGTCGTTGGCGCTGAGTCCGCGTTCGAAGCATTCGCGCGCCGACGGCAGCAGGCGCGCCACCGCCTGGCGCACCTCCGTGTTACGCGGCGCCAGCGCCTGCGCGGCGCGCAGGCGGTCGTAGGCGCTGTCGCCGGGCGGGGTCAGCAGGTCGCCGCGCGCTTCGGCCTCGCGGGCCAGGCGCAGCAGTTCGGGGACGCGCCTTGCGTCTCCACGCCCTCCTGACTGCAGCTGCGCGTGGCTGCGCCGCGCGCCCTCGATCGCAGTCCTGGTCGATACGATCGAAGCGGCATCCGGCGAAAGCGCCTGCGCCTTCGCCAATGCGGCCTCGGCCTCGTCAAAGCGGAAGTCCGCGCCCAATCGTCTTGCCTGCGCGGCATAGGCATCTGCCGCGCGATCCAGGCCTTCGCGCGCGCCCGCGTCCGTCGCGTCGTACTGCAGCAGGCGCTGCCAGGTGGCGACCGCTGCGTCGATCCGACCGCGGCGCAAGTCGGTGTCGGCGCGGCGACGCAGTGCATCAAGTTCCTCGTTGAACCGCGCCTGGGTGTCCGGCAGGTCGACGTGGCCGCCGTCATAGGTCCGCGCCGTCGCGATCGCTGTGGCGGCAGCGGCGACGTCGCCGCCGCGCAGGTCGTTGCGCGCCTGTTCGAGCAGCACGCTCAGTGCGTCCTCGCGCCCGCGCAGGGCGTCGGCGTGGTTCGGCTGCAGTTCGAGCACGCGGGCGTAGAGCGGCAGCGCGGCGCGCTCGTCGCCATCGAGATGGCCGGCGGACCTGGCCGCCTCGGCCACGGCGAGGAGATCATCCAACCCGGCGTGCCCTGCCTCGCGTTCGCGCAGCTCGGCGGCGAGCGCATCGGCCCGGTCGCGCGGCACCGACAGTTCGCGCGCGAGGCCAAGCAGGACATGCGCATCGGCGAAGCGGTCCTGGTGCAGCGCCTCCCGCGCCTGCGCGAGCGCGGCTTCGGCCACGCGCGACAGGCCGGCGCGCGGCTCGGCCCGGTCCGGGTCGATCGCCATCGCCGCCTCGTAGAGCTCGCGCGCGCCGCTGCCGTCGGCGGACGACAGATGCCCGCGCGCCAGCGCCTGTCCGGCCTGTTCGACCAGGGTGTGCACCCGCGCCTGCGGCACCAGGCGGTCGCCAAGGGGGCCGCGCCAGAGCAGGATGGCAAGCACCGCGACGACCGCCAGGCCGGTCGCGGCGAGCCACCAGCGACGCGGGGATCGCGCCGGCATCGCGCGCGCGCGCGCCGGCGTGTCGAAGCGCAGCCCGTGCAGGTCGCCCACCGAAGGCTCCCGACGGCCGGCCGACGCCGTGTCATCCGCTGCATGTCTGTGATCGCGTCCCACGGCGGGAGCTTACAGGCGGCGAGTGAACGCGGGCATGACGCTAATGGGGATGCCTGCATCGTGGGAGCAGGACTTGGTCGCGAGCCGCGCTCCAGCGGTCGCGCCCATGGGGCGCTCCTACTCGCGTCGAGCGTGCTCCACGCCGGGCAGGCTGTCGATCCTGGCCAGCAGCCGCGACAGCTGTTCATAGCCCTCGACCCGCAGCTGCAGCCACAGGCGGACGCGGCCGTTGCGGCCGGCATCGCTGCGGATCGAGACCACGTGCGCGTCCTCCTGCGCGATCAGGTTGCTGACGTCCTTGAGCAGGTGCTTGCGGTCGACCGCGTCGACCACCGCCGTCGCCTCGTGCACCCCGCCCTGGCGGGCCCAGTCGACCGGCAGCACGCGCTGCGGCTCCTTCGCCGCCAGCCGCGCGAACGCCGCGCAGTCGGCGCGATGCACGCTCACCCCGCGCGAGCGGGTGAGGTAGCCGGTGATCGCCTCGCCCGGCAGCGGATGGCAGCAGCGCGCGATCTGCACCAGCAGGTTGCCGACGCCGACCACGGTGAACTCGGACCGCGACGGCTTCGGCACGCGCCGCTGCGGGCCCGCGGGTGCTGTCGGCGTCTCGTCGGGATGAGCCAGTGCGCGCTCGTGGTCCTGCAGCGCGCGCCCGACCTGGTGCGGACCGACGTCGCCCAGCGCCACCAGCACCAGCAGCTCGTCGGCCGTGGCCACGTTGAACTTCGCCAGCACCGGCTGCAGGTCGGCGCCGAGCAGGCCCATGCGCCGCAGCTCGCGCTCGAGCATCTCGCGCCCGGCGTGCAGGTTGCGCTCGCGGTCGAGCTTGTGGAACCAGGCGCGCACCTTCTCCCGCGCGCGCGGGCTGGCGAGGAAGCCGTTGGCCGCGACCAGCCAGTCGCGCCGCGGTTCGGGCTCCTTCGCGGTCAGGATCTCGACCCGGTCGCCGCTGCGCAGCTTGTGGTCGAGCGGCACGATGCGGCCGTCGACCTTGGCCCCGCGGCAGCGGTGCCCGACCATGGTGTGCACGTGGTAGGCGAAGTCCAAAGGCGTCGCCCCGCACGGCAGGTCGACCACTTCGCCGGCCGGCGTCAGCACGTAGATCCGGTCCTCGACCAGTTCGGTGTCGAAGCCGCGCGCCAGTGCCGCCTCGTCCTCGCCTTCGCCGTGCGACTCGAGCAGGCGCCGCATCCACTCGATCTTGCGCTCCAGCGCGGCGTTGCCGGCGGCGGAGCGCTGCGAACCTCCCGTCTCCTTGTAGCGCCAGTGCGCGGCGACGCCCAGCTCGGCCTGCTCGTGCATCTCGCGGGTGCGGATCTGCACCTCCAGGGTCTTGCCCTCGGGGCCGATGGCGGCGGTGTGCAGCGAGCGGTAGTCGTTGTGCTTGGGCCGCGCGATGTAGTCGTCGAACTCGCCCGGCACCGGCGCCCACAGCGCGTGCACCACGCCCAGCGCGGCGTAGCACGACGGCAGGTCGTCGACCAGCACGCGCACCGCGCGCAGGTCGTACAGCTCGCCGATCGGCACGTCCTTCTTCCGCATCTTCTTCCAGATGCTGTAGATGTGCTTGGCGCGGCCGGCGATCTCGGCCACGACGCCCTGCGCACGCAACGCCTGGTCGAGCTCGCCCGTGACCTGCGCGATGTAGCGCTCGCGGCCGGTGCGGTTGTCGTCGAGCAGGGCGGCGATGCGGCGGTAGGTGTCGGGTTCGAGGTAGCGGAAGGCGAGGTCCTCCAGCTCCCACTTCAGCTGCCAGATGCCGAGGCGGTTCGCCAGCGGCGCATGGATGTCGCGGGTGAGCTGGGCCAGCGCGCGCCGTTCGTCTTCCGGCAGCGCGCCCGCGTGGCGCATCCGCGCGAGCTGGCGCGCGAGCAGGATCGGCACCACGCGCAGGTCGCGCACGATCGCCAGCAGCAGCCGGCGCAGGCCCTCGCTGTTGCCCCGCGCCGGCTGTTCGGCGTGGAGGGTCCAGACTTGGTTGGCGGCGCGCTGGCCGTCGAGCAGGGCCGCGACGGCGGCGTGCGCGCGCGGCAGCGATGGCTCGACGCGTTCGGCCAGCGCCGGCAACTCGAACAGGATCGCGGCGGCGACGGAGTCACCGTCGGCCTCCAGCAGCGCCAGCGCGGCGAGCGTGTCCGCCAGCACCGCGGGCGACGCCGGCGTCAGCTGCGCTTCGGGCAGTCCTGCGGCTGCCCGGCACAGCGCATCGCGCAGCGCCGGCGCGATCGCCGACGCCGCCGGCGCTGCGAGCCATGGATCGAGGCCGGGCGTTCCTGCTGCCGACACGCGCGTCATCCTGTGCGGGGATCGTCCTAAGGTAGCCGCGGCGCGCGCCGGCGAACAGCCGTGTCGGCGACACAATCGTTCACGTCGGCGGAACGGACCGCTGCGCGGGGGCGTCCGTTCATACCCATTCGCGATCGTAGGAGCGGGCCATGCCCGCGACCCACAGCGGCCAGGCATCGTCGCGACCCTGTCGCGCCCATGGGGCGCTCCTACGCCAACCCATGTTTCTCTCGCAAGTTGGTATCAACCAACCGGGATGCGCGTCCCCCGGGCGATGGTTGGGAGCGCGGGCGCGCGTCATCCCTCCCGCAGCGCCGCCAGCCTTGCCGCCAGCTTCTTCGGCGAGACACCGCCCTTCGCACCAAGCTCCTGCGCGAACAGCGACACCCGCAGTTCCTCCAGGTCCCAGCGCAGGGCCTGCCAATCCGGCTCGCATGCCAAGCCATCGGCTTCCGCCTCGCCCAGCGCGTCGGCGAACGGCTTCAGGTCCAGCATCCGCTGCTGGTCGCGCAGCGGGTCGCGCAGCGCGCGTTCGGCGCGCAGCGACAGGGCCTTCAGGTAGCGCGGGTATTCCTTCAACACCTCGGCCGGCACGTCGCGCAGGAAGCCCGGCGGCGCCAGCGCGGCCAGCTGCGCCTGCATGTCGTCGAGATTGGCCCGGGCCCAGCCGACGAGCTTCGAATCCAGGCGCGCGCGCACCTCGGCGACGAGGTCCAGGATCGCCTCGGCCTGCTTCAGTCGCTGCATCGCCTCGCCGAACAGGGCGCGACCGGCGACCTCGCGGCGCGCGGCGAAGGCGTCCGCGTCGCGGATGCCGTCGAGCCCGTCGGCGAGCAGCGCCGCCAGTGCGCCGTCGACGAGGTCCTCGCGCAGGCGGTCTCCGCCGCGACGGTCACGCGCGGCATCGCCGGCGGATTCGATCGCCGCATACAGCAGCGCGGTCTTCGGCTGCACCGGCAGCTGCTTGCGTGCCTGCTTCATGCGATCGAGCAGGGCGATGACGAGCAGTCGGCGCACGCCGCCCGGATGCAGCCGCCTCGCCTGGGCGGCATCGGCATGCACCGCCAGCGTGGCGCTGTCGCCGGCGTCCTCCAGCGCCGGATACGCGGGCACGCCGCCGGCGCCGGGCACGGACTCGGGGATCGGCGTCGCCGGGAATTCACGCAGACCCGCCTGCGCCAGCCCTTCGGCCGCGCGCGCGGAAAACGCCTCGGCGGCGCGCTGGCCGAAGCGCCCGCGCAGGTCGTCGAGGTCGCGCGATTCGGCCAGCACGGTGCCGCCACCGCGGTCGCGCACGTCGACCAGGCGCAGGTTCGCGCGCAGGTGCGGCTCGAGCGCGGCTTCGTCGAAGTCGACGGCCGCGACGTCGACGCCGGTCATGCGCTTGAGGAAGCGCGCCAGCGTGCCGGCGAACGCATCCGGCTCGTCGCGGCCGTGGGCCTGCGCGAACGCCTTGGCGAAATCCGGCGCCGGCACGAAGTTGCGGCGCAGCGCCTTGGGCAGGCTGCGGATCAGGGCCGCAGCCTTGTCGGCGACGAAGCCCGGCGCCAGCCACGACAGCCGCACCGGATCGAGCGCGTTGAGCAGGTGCAGCGGCACCGACACGGTCATGCCGTCATCGGGCGCGCCGGGTTCGAAGCGGTAGCGCACCGCCAGCCGCGCCTCGCCCAGCGCGATGAAGGCCGGGAAGCGCACCGCGTCCGCGCCCTCGCCCATCAGCAGGTCGTCGCGTGACCATTCCAGCGCGCGTTTCGCGTCGGCCGGCAACCGCCCGTACCAGGCATCGAGCGAACGCGCGTCGACGATCTCCGCCGGGATGCGGTCGGCGTACCACTGCCGCATCCAGTCCTCGTCGACCACCAGCCCCGCCCGGCGCTGCTTGGCTTCCTCCTCGCGCGCGGCCTCGAGCGTCTCCAGGTTGCGGGCGAGGAACGCGCCGCGCAGGTTGATCTCGCCCGCGACCAGCCCGTCGCGCAGGAACAGCTCGCGCGCCTCCATCGGATACAGCCGGCCGTAGTCGACCGGCTTCTTCGGCGCCAGCACCAGCCCGAACAGGCTGACCTGCTCGCTGCCGAGCACGCGCCCCTGCGCACGCGACCAGCGCGGATCGTGGTGGCGGCGCGCCAGCAGGTGCGGCAGCTCGGCGATCACCCAGTCCGGCTCGATCGCGGCGTTGCCGATGGACCAGACCTTCTCGGTATCGAGCAGGGTCGCCGACAGCACCCACGGCGGCGGCTTGCGCGCCAGCGCCGAGCCCGGGAACAGCTGGAAACGGCGCCCGCGCGGGCCTTCGTACAGGCCCTTTTCGGTGAGATGGCCGATCTGTGTTGGCAGGCCGGCGATCAACGCCCGGTGCAGCAACGCGTAGGGCGGGTCTCGACCCGCCATCACGTCCGCATCCGGCTGCGCCTTCGTCCTCTCCGCTGCAGACCGTGCGTTGCGTTTGCCTGGGGTTGGCTTGGACTTTTCCGAAAGCACATTTTGCGATGGCGGGTCGAGACCCGCCCTACGGCTTTCCCATCCGAGTTCCTCGCACACCAGCTTCAGCTGCCGATGCAGCTCGCGCCACTCGCGCATGCGCAGGAAGCCGAGGAAGTGCTTCTCGCACCACTTGCGCAGTTGCGACTGGGTGTGCTCCTCGTGCGCTTCGCGGTAGGCCTGCCACAGCTTGAGGATGCCGACGAACTCGGATTTCGGATCGGCGAACAGCGCATGCGCATTGTCAGCCGCGGCGCGCTGGTCGGCGGGTCGTTCGCGCGGATCCTGGATGCCGAGGAAGGACGCGATTGCCAGCATCTCGTGCAGGCAGTCGTGGCTGTGCGCGGCGATCAGCATCCGCGCCAGCTTCACATCGACCGGCAGCCTGGCCATGGTGCGGCCGATGTCGGTGAGTTTGCGCTGCGCGTCGACCGCACCGAGCTCGGTGAGCTGCTGCCAGCCGTCGGCGACCGCGCGCGGGTCCGGCGGTTCGACGAACGGAAACGCATCAATGTCGCCCAGCCCCAGCGACAGCATCCGCAGGATCACGCCGGCGAGCGCGGCGCGGCGGATCTCCGGATCGGTGTACGGCGGCCGCGACAGGAAATCGGCTTCGGCATACAGCCGGATGCAGGTGCCCGGCGCAATGCGCCCGCAGCGGCCCTTGCGCTGGTCGGCGCTGGCCTGCGACACCGGCTCGATGTGCAGGCGGTCGAGCTTCTGCCGCGGGCTGTAGCGCTTGACCCGCGCCAGCCCCGGATCGACCACGTAGTGGATGCGCGGCACCGTCAGCGAGGTCTCGGCGACATTGGTCGCCAGCACGATGCGCCGCTGCGGGCCGGGGTTGAACACGCGGTCCTGGTCGCGCGCCGACAGCCGCGCGTACAGCGGCACCACCTCGGTATGGCGGTACTTGCGTCGCTCCAGCGTCTGGTGTGCGTCGCGGATCTCGCGCTCGCCGGGCAGGAAGACCAGGGTGTCGCCGGTGCCGCGCTCGTGCATGATCTCGTCGCAGGCGGCGACGATGCCGTCGAGGATGGAAAACCCGGGGTCAGAGTCCTGTTTTCCCCGGGATGCCGGAGCGCCGGCTGGATTCCGGGGAAAACAGGACTCTGACCCCCGTTTTTCCTCTCCCAGCGGCCGCCACCGCACCTCCACCGGATAGCCGCGCCCGGCCACGTCGACCACCGGCGCGTCGTCGAAGTGCTTCGAGAAGCGTTCGGTGTCGATGGTCGCCGAGGTGACGATCAGCTTCAGCTCCGGGCGCCGCCCCAGCAGCTGCTTCAGGTAGCCAAGCAGGAAGTCGATGTTGAGGCTGCGTTCGTGGGCTTCGTCGATGATCAGGGTGTCGTAGCGCGACAGCCAGCGGTCGGACTGGATCTCGGCCAGCAGGATGCCGTCGGTCATGAACTTGACCGCGGTCTGCTCGCCGACGTTGTCGGTGAAGCGCACCTGGTAGCCGACCGCGCCGCCCAGCGGCACCTGCAGTTCCTCGGCTACGCGCCGCGCCACCGCACGCGCGGCGATCCGGCGCGGCTGGGTGCAGCCGATCATTCCCGCCGCGCCGCGCCCGGCGGCCAGGCACAGCTTGGGCAGCTGGGTGGTCTTGCCGGAGCCGGTCTCGCCGGCGATCACCACCACCTGGTGCCCGCGCAACAACTCGACGATGCGGTCGGCTTCGGCCGCGATCGGCAGCGAGGGATCGACCTCGGCACGCGGCAGCGCAGCCGCCCGCGCCTCGCGCTGCGCGACCGAGCGCAACAGTGCGTCCTGGAACGCCTGCCGCCGGGCCGCATCGCCGGCCGCCTGGTCCCAGCGCCGCCACAGCCCGAGCAGCCGGCCACGGTCGCGGCTCAGCGCGCCGTCGATCGCGCGCCGCGCCGCGCGCCTTGACGCCGGGCTTGCATCCGTGTGGCTAGACTCCATCTCTTTCATGCAGCTTCAGACATTCCTGACCGCGTCATTTCCCTTCCCCATCGCGCCCATTGTCGCGCGCCGACCAGAAAGGACCCAGTGATGGCCAAGAGCAAGAGCAAGCCCAAGTCCAGCAAGTCCAACAAATCCAACAAGCCCGAGAGCGGGACCACCAGACACGCGCCCGCCATCACCGCCGAACCCGCCGCCTCCCCGACCGCCGCGTCGATGGCACCGGGCGTCGATATCGGGATCTCCGACAAGGATCGCAAGAAGATCTCGCAGGACCTCGGCCACTTCCTGTCCGACAGCTTCACCCTGTACCTGAAGACCCACAACTTCCACTGGAACGTGACCGGGCCAATGTTCAACTCGCTGCACACCATGTTCATGGACCAGTACACCGAGCAGTGGAACGCGCTGGACGAGACCGCCGAGCGCATCCGCGCCCTGGGCTACAACGCGCCGGGCTCCTACGCCGAGTTCATCCGGCTGTCGACGATCACCGAGGAACCCGGATTGACCGCGGCGCCGGACTGGAAGGACATGGTGCGCCAGCTGGTCGAGGGCAACGAGGCCGTCTGCCGCACCGCGCGCAAGGCCCTCAAGCACGCCGATGGCGCCGGCGACGACCCGACCGTCGACCTGCTGACCCAGCGCCTGCAGGTGCACGAGAAGAACGCCTGGATGCTGCGCTCACTCCTCCAGTAGGGCGGATCTCGATCCGCCATGCGTCCCAACTCCTGAACATCCCGAAGCGGCGGGTCAAGACCCGCCCTACGAACCACCATAGGGCGGATCTCGATCCGCCATCCGCCCGTCCCCGAACACCCCGAAGCAGCCGGCCAAGACCCGCCCCACCGACTCTCCCGATTCCGCGATGGGCGGTTTTCCTACAGCCTGCGCCATCGGCGACGGTATCCTGAGCGCATGAAGGAAACCCCCGAGGCGCTGCTGCAGCGCGTGTTCGGCCATGCCGCCTTCCGTGGCGCGCAGGCCGAGATCATCGACCACGTCGCGGCCGGCGGCGACGCCCTGGTGCTGATGCCCACCGGCGGCGGCAAGTCGCTGTGCTACCAGATTCCGGCATTGCTGCGCGAGGGCTGCGCGATCGTGGTCTCGCCGCTGATCGCGCTGATGCAGGACCAGGTCGAAGCCCTGCGCCAGCTGGGCGTGCGCGCCGCCTTCCTCAACTCCACCCTCGACGGCGCGGAGGCTGCCGCCGTCGAACGTGCGCTGCGCCAGGGTGAACTGGACCTGCTCTACGTCGCTCCCGAGCGCCTGCTCACGCCACGCTTCATGTCGCTGCTCGATGACAGCCGCATCGCCCTGTTCGCCATCGACGAGGCGCACTGCGTCTCGCAGTGGGGCCACGACTTCCGCCGCGAGTACCGCGAGCTCACCGTGCTGCACGAACGCTGGCCCGAGGTGCCGCGGATCGCACTCACCGCCACCGCCGACCCGCCGACCCAGCGCGAAATCGCCGAACGCCTGCAGCTGCAGGACGCGCGCCGCTTCGCCAGCTCCTTCGACCGCCCCAACATCCGCTACACGGTGGTCCACAAGGACAACGGCAAACGCCAGCTGCTGGACTTCATCGGCGGCCACCGCGGCGAGGCCGGCATCGTCTACTGCCTGTCGCGCAACAAGGTGGAGAAGACCGCCGCGATGCTGGTCGAAGCCGGCATCGACGCCCTGCCCTACCACGCCGGCCTGGACGCTGCCGTGCGCGCCACCAACCAGCGCCGCTTCCTGCTCGAGGACGGCGTGGTGGTGGTGGCGACGATCGCCTTCGGCATGGGCATCGACAAGCCCGACGTGCGCTTCGTCGCGCACATGGACCTGCCGAAGTCGATCGAGGGCTACTACCAGGAGACCGGTCGCGCCGGCCGCGACGGCGACGCCGCCGAAGCCTGGATGTGCCACGGCCTGGGCGACGTGGTGTTGCTGCGGCAGATGATCGACCAGTCCGAGTCCGGCGAGGAGCGCAAGCGCCTGGAGCACCGCAAGCTCGACGCCCTGGTCGGCTATTGCGAGACCACCCGCTGCCGGCGCCAGGTGCTGCTGGCGAACTTCGGCGAGGACTACGACGCGAAAGGCCCGGGCGAACCCTGCGGCAACTGCGACAACTGCCTGTCGCCACCCCAGACCTGGGACGCGACCGTGGCCGCGCAGAAGGCGCTGTCCTGCGTCTACCGCACCGGCCAGCGCTTCGGCGCCGCGCACCTGATCGACGTGCTGCGCGGCTCGGAGTCCGAGCGCATCCAGCAGTTCGGCCACGACGCGCTGAGCACCTACGGCATCGGCACCGAGCTCGATGCACGCGAATGGCGCGGCGTGTTCCGGCAGCTGGTCGCGGCCGGGCTGCTCGAAGTCGACACCGAAGGCTACGGCGGCCTGCGCCTGACCGCCGACAGCCGCGACGTGCTGAAAGGACAGCGCGAAGTGCAGCTGCGCAGGGAGCCGCCGCGTGCGGCGCGCGGCCGCGGCCGGGAGCGCAGCCGCGACGCGCGGGCCGCGCCGGTGGACATGCCGGCCGAGGCGCAGCCGCTGTTCGAGGCCCTGCGCGAGCTGCGCACGCGACTGGCCCGGGAACAGGGCGTGCCCCCATACGTGATCTTCCACGACGCCACCCTGCGCGGCATCGCCACGCTCAGGCCGGCGACCAGCGACGAACTCGCAGGCGTCCCGGGCATCGGCAGCGGCAAGCTCGAGCGCTACGGCGATCTGGTGCTGGAGACCGTGCGCGCGGCCTGATACCGCCGGCCTCTGTCAGGGCAAGCCGGTCGCCGTGACCGTGCAGCTCATGCTGAAAGTCGCCGTGCCCCCCGCCGGCAGCACTGGAACGGTGACGCCGGCCGCGGACTGCAGCTGGGCCACCGTCGGGCTGGCCGGACACGTCGCGCCGCCGCCGGCCGTGCACTGCAGGATCGCGGCCGTGCAGTCGAGGCCTGCGACCGCGGGATCGCGCAGCACGCTTCCATCCGCCGCGGACGGGCCGGCGTTGCCCACCACCAGGGTGTAGGTGACCTGGTCTCCGGTCCTGGCCTCGGTCGGCGTCACCGACTTCGCCACGCCCACGTCGGCGCTGTTCAGGGTATTGACGATCACGCAGTCGATGTCATCACCGGCCGCGACGCTGAACTCGGGCCACTCCTGGCTGCTGGCGGTGGGCGCGCCTGGCCCGCCCGGCAGCGGCGTCGGCGAGCCCGCGCTCGCATTGCTGCAGGACAGGCCCACGGCATAGGCCGACGGCGTGCGGTCGGCGCCGGTGCCGTTGGTCTTGATCGATTCGTTGAACTGGACCGTCGTGCCGGGCGACAGCACCTGTCCCGAGGTGGTTGCAGCGGCAGGCAGGCCGCTGCCGGAGGTGGTCGCGCTGGCGGCGAGGATGCCGCCCGCGTACAGGCGCACCTGCGCCTGGTCGCTGGCCACCGCGCGGCCCTCGAGCCGCTTGCCCAGCCGCACCCATGCCGGCGTGGGCGTCGCCACGCAGCCGTCCGCCCCGAATTCCACGTCCGGATCACCGCCCTGGCCCCGGACGGTGGCCTGCACGGCGTTGAACAGGCCGTTGCCGGGCGCGCCGGTACAGGCATCGTTGTCCACCCTGCCGCCCTGCGCCAGCGCCAGGCGCACCGTGAACACATAGGTGTCGGTGGCGTTCGCGGCAAGCTGGCGCCACGGCGGCTGCAGCGTCCACGGACCGGCTCCGGGCAGTGCGACGGCTGCCCCGCCGTTGCGCGAATAGCTTGCGGAGATGATGCTCGCGTCGGGATCGAAGCCCGGCACGTCCACCAGCGCGTAATCCGCGACCACCGTCGCCGACGGGTTCTGCACCATGATCGTGTAGCCGACGTCGAAAACGCCCGGCTGGCCGGCCACGGCGACCGCCGCCCCGACATTCTTGGTCAGCGCCACCTCGGCATCATCGTCGACGATGGTGTAGGTCCATTGTGTCTGCACCGCGCCGCCGCAGGTGGCGCTCGAAGCCAGCAGGTATGGGGGGCTCGCGCCAACGGGCGCCTCGATCAGGAACTCGATGGTCTCGTTGTCCTCGGGGATGGCGTCGTTGACCACCTGCACCGGCAGCGCGAACAGGCTGCCGGCACCGACGCCGTCGTACACGCCCGCCGGGATGTTCACGCTGATCGTCGTGCTGTTGCCCGGGGTGAGGTAATCGCTACCGATCGTGGCCGTGCCGCCCACGATCCGCACGACGACGGTGAAGGCCGCGGTCACCGTGCCGTTGATGCGCAGCGTGGGCAGGTTGGCCGAAGCGCTCTCGGGCGTCGAACTCGAGGTCCGCGTGAACTCCACGAAGGGCGCCAGCTGGATCTGGATATCGTCCAGCAGGTTGCCCTCGGTGGTGCCGCCCATGGACTCGAAGCCCATGTTGGTGCCGCCGGTGGCGCCGCCATAGGTGAAGCTGCCACTGTAATTCACCCAGGATGTGTTGCCGGGCATCTGCACCGGCGTGTTGATCGAACCCATCAACACCACCGGAGTGTCAATGGCGCCTGTGTTGGTGGTGCCGATGCGGACCACGGTCGCGGTGGCGCCGACCTTCATTTCCATCCGGTCGCGCACCGTCGCGCTGCTGCGGCCGCGGTGGCTGAACCGCCAGTCCACCCGCTCGCCGTTGATCAGGCAGACGTTCTGGTAGATGCGCGAGGCGTCAGCCGCATTCAGCTCCGCGATCTGGCTGCCGGTGGGCGCGTTGACCGTGCCGCCGGAGTTGTTGTTGCGCGGCGTGCGCCAGATCTCGAGGATCGGCGCGGTCTGGGCGAAACCGGGAGGCACGACGCAGCCGCCGCTGTTCTCCGTGGCCTGGTTGCGGTGCGTGGTGTTCCAGCCCGGCACCTGCGAAGCGGCGATGTAGACCCGGCAGCCCGCGGTCACCAGATTGGGCTGCTCGAAGCTCAGGTTGGTGAAGTTGCGCTGTACCTGCGCAGCCGCCGGAGTGCTGGCGAGCGCCGCCAGTGCCAGCAGCGACCAGCCTGTAGTCCTGCGCCACGCATTGCTCTTGCCCAAGACCGTCCGCCCCCCCTCTCGCGCCCCTGTCCACGATGCAGGTGCAGCTCAAGGTAGCACTGTCGCCAGGTGGAAGCATGCCCGGCGCGACACCGTGCGCCGGGCAGGTGATGCCGATGCCACTCATTCCACCGTGCAGCTGAACTCGAAGGTCACGGTCTCGCCGACAGGCAGGGCGCCCAGCGCGACGCCGGTCAGCAGCGCCTGCACCGTGAGCGGCGAGGGGCTGGTCGGACAGGCCGATGGAGACACCGAACTGGTGCAGCTCACGAGGTTGGCGGTCGGGCAGTCGAGGCCGGTGCCCGGGCTGTCGGTCACGGTCGCCCCGGTCACGGTCGCGCCAGCTTCGTTGGTCACCACGATCCGGTAGTCGACCTCGTCGCCGCTGCTTGCGCTGGTCGGATCGACCGATTTCGCGATCCCCAGGTCGACGGCGTTGGTCGTCGTGACCGTCGCGGTCGCTTCGCCACTCGCGTCGAAGTCGGGAAGCGTCTGCGCGTTGTGCTCGATGTGGGCGGTGTTGGTGATCGTGGTTGCCGCGGCGACGTCGGCGTCGACGGTCACCTGGAACCGGAACGATCCCGAATTCCCGGCGGAAATCATGCCGCCATTGGACAGGCCGGTGCCGCCGTCATGGGCGGCATCGTTGCTGCCCAGCCGGAACACCACCCGGTTGTTGCCGGCGTCGTACTCGCCCACGTCATCGCCCGCACCGTCGGTCACCGGGCCGACGTAGCCGGCGTTGCCGCTGCCGTCGAAATCGTTGCTCAGGACCTCCAGGCTGCCCGCCACATAGGTCGTGCCGGCCGGGATCGGATCGGTGATGACGACGTTGGTCGCGCCATCCTGGCCGCTGTTGGTGAAGTTGACCGTGTAGGTCAGCACGTCACCTGGCTCGACCGCGCCGCCGTTCACGTCCACCGCGGTCTTGCCGAGCGAGCTGACCAGGTCTGGGGCGTAGACGTCGGTGACCAGGCTGACCATGCCAATGTCCATGACCTCCGAGCTGCTGCCGCGCAAACGGATCGCCGCGGCGGTGGCGCCGTTGGGCAGCGGCGTGTTCGGCGACAGGTAGTCCAGGTCCATGCCAAGGGTGTTGGTATAGGCCGGCGTGCGGCCCGCGGTGACGTGGTTGCCGTCCACGCTGATGGTGCTGTTCCAGAAGTTGTTGACGGGATTGATGGCGTTGGACACCGCGCTCAGGCCCGCAACGCTGGGGCCGAAGGACAGGCCCGGCAGGCTGGCGTGGTCGTTGGTGGCGCGATCGCCGTCCCAGGTCAGCACGCCCAGCTTCGAGTTCACCGGCCCGGTAGGCGGCGTGACGAAGGGGCCGACGGCGAGATTGAGGACCGGATTGCTGCCGTCGGCCCGCATCCAGCCATCGAACACGCTCAGGCTGCGCGGGGGCATGGCGCTGTTCCGGTAGACCACGACCAGGGACCAGCCGGCCCAGGTGTTGTTGGCCGTGTTGTGGCCGCTTGCGATGTTGGCCACGGTGTACGCGCCGCTGCCGCCGGCCTGCACCTGCGCGGTAACGTTGGCGAACCCCTGGTAGTCGGTGCGGTTGGCCGAGCCGGCCAGCGTATCGAACTGGCTGGCCGTGATCGTGCTGTAGCCACTGGCGGGCGTTGCGAAACGCACCGCGTTGCGCCCGGGCGTCGACCCGGTGCCCTGCGCACTCCAGTACAGGCCCGCGAACAGCACCGTGGAGCCGGCCGGCAGGTTCAGCGTGGCAATGCTGGAGTTGAACGTGGACGGATCACTGTCCACGTCGTTGTGGATCATCTGGACGCCGTTGGTGTTGTTGTTCAGTCCGCCGCTCCCGTCGGTATGGGTGCGGGAGTTCAGGCACGCCGTTCGCTGCGACGCATTACCCACCGTCGGATCGCAATGCATGTTGATGTTGCCGATGCCTGCGATGTCGCCACCGGTGATCGTGGAGTAGCGCGGGCCGAACGCGCGCTGCGCATGCACCGGCATGCTGATGGCCGCCAGCGCAAGCAGCACGAGCAGCAGCCCGGGCAGGCGTCCACGGAACCGGGAAACACACGCTGTCATAGGTGATGCCTTCATCAGTAGCTGCCCACGAAGTTGATGAACCAGCCCTTGTGGTCGTAGTCGAAGTCGGTCAGGTCGTCGCTGAACTCGGTGAAGTTGTAGCCCGCGCCCAGCCGCAGATGGCGGGTGATGTCGCGGTCCACGCCCAGCAGCCAGCCCGAGCGCGTGCCGCCGTCGTCGACGTCGAGCCAGCGGACCTCGGCCAGCGCGTGCCACTGCTGGCGCAGCTCGTAGCGCAGCTGGCCGGCGGCAAAGGTGGTCGCGGAGTCGAACCAGTCGCCGGTGCCGCGGCCGTAGCGGACCTCGCCCTCGCGGCGCGCCAGCTTGGCGGCCGCCTCCCAGCGGTGGTCGATGCGGTACACGCCCTCCAGCGACAGCACCTGGGTCCTCTGGTCGTAGTCGGCACCGCCGACCTGGCCCAGCGTCGACAGATCGTAGAGGTAGGTGTAGCGGCCGAACACGCCCCAGCGGCTGCTGTCCCAGGGCCGGTAGGCGAAGCCGAGGTTGCCCTCGATGAACCTCGCGCCGGCGGCGGCGTTGATCTCGTCCTCGGTGTCGGCGTAGTTGAAGCGCGCCGCGATCCGCCAGCTCTCGTTGAGCTTGTGCGACAGGCGGTTGGTCGTCACCCACTGCACGCGGCGCTCGACGCCGCTGTCCTTGCGCCACTCGATCTTGCTCTGCCAGTCGGTGCCCGGCGAAGTGCGTCCGCCGCTGATGCTCACTGCTTGCCGGTCGACCTGGCCCGCAGCGGTGGACAGTTCGCCATCGCTCAGCGTGAAGCCCGCGTTCCAGCCGATCGCCGGATAGAAGTCCATGCCGAAGGTGTGCGCCAGGCCCGATTCGCCGCGCTCCTTGAGGAACTGGCTCTCGTTGAACATGTTCACCTGGTTCGACAGCCGCCAGCGCTGGCCCAGCGTCCAGCCGCCCTGCGCACGCGGGTTGAACAGCGGGTCGTACTGCGTGCGGTCGGTCGAATGGGTGTAGCTGCCGTAGAAGTTGTGCTGCGGCGTGATCCGGTACTCGGCGTTGACCTGGGCGGCGCTGCCGCGGTCGCCGTCGCTGAACTCGGCGCCGAGCGTCGACAGGTTGGTGAAGTTGTAGCGGCCGCCGAGCGTCCAGGCGTCGTTGTCGGCATAGGCGCCGCTGTCGTCATCAAGCGTCACCTGGGCGGTGCCGTAGACGTCGAGCGCGGTGCCGATGCGGTGCGTGTAGCGCAGCGCGCCGAGCAGGCCGGCGGCCTTGAGACCCGAACGATCTTCTTCCACCCGGCGCAGTTCGGCGGTCAGGGCGTTGGCTTCGCCCAGGCGCCATTCCAGCGTCGCCTGTGCCTGGGTCAAGGCGTCGGCTGCGCGTTCGGCGCGACTGTAGCGCGCGTAGAGCTTCAGGTTCGGCGTGAACTGGCCCAGCACCTCGGCGCCGTATTCCTCGATGTCGTAGCCGGTGTCGCTGCGTGCGATCGAGAAGCCGGCGTCGACGCTGCGCCACCAGGCGCCGGCGCTCCAGTCGAGCGAGGTCCAGCCCAGCTCGCGGAAGTTCGCCCGTGCTTCGACCGCGCTGGCATCGCCTTCGCGGATGCCGTCGGGATTGATGCGGGTGAAGCTCAGGCCGCCGTTGTCGGAGAAGAACACCGGCGCGCTGGTCGACTCGGTGCGCGAGTGCTCCAGCTTGAGGTACGTGCCCTTGCCCGCCTGCAGGGTCAGGTCGGCGGCCATGAGGCTGTAATCCTCGCCGGCGCGGTTCTCGTCGACGTAAGTGATGCCGACGCCGACGTGATCACCGAACCAGTGCTTGCCGCGCAGGCCGGCGGCGATCTCGTCGGCGTCGAAGTCGGTCGGGATCCACTCGTAGTCGACCAGCAGGCGCTGCTCCAGCCCCGACAGCGGCGCGTCGGTGGTGATGCCCGGAACGTTCTCGCGCGTGACCTGCGCCAGCGGGCGGGTCAGCAGGATGCGGCCCTGCAGCTCGTCGATCTCGTAGTCGGCGCCGCGCAGCAGCTCGACCGCGCGCTCGACGCGGCCGGTGGCGAGGTCGCGGATCTCCAGCACGACGCGATCCGAGCCCGGCAGCAGGTCGGTGTGGCGCAGGTAATAGAGGCTGCCGCCGGTGCCGATGAACTCGCTGTGGCCGGGGGCAGTCTGCGCCTCGGAGGCGAAGGCGCGCAGCTGGGTCACCGGGTCGCCCCAGCGGTTCGCGGCGCGGGAACGCCAGTCCAGTGCCGCGCCGTACAGCGAGCGCGCGTACTGGCCGTACTCGGTGCCGGTGATGCCGGTGGCGAAGTTGCCCCACAGCGCCTGGTTCTTGTCCCAGTCCAGGCGCACGTAGAAGCGGCCCATGGTGTCGACGTCGCGCCAGGTGGTGCTGTCGTCGCCATAGGTCGGGTAGTACAGGTCCGGATCGAGGCGGCGGAACAGGTCCTGCGGATCGGCCTGGGTGAAGCCGTCGAACAGGTCCTCCAGCGGACGCTGCTGGGTATCCGCCTGCGCGGTGACCAGGTATTTGCCGCCGGTCTTGGCCTTGAGGTAGAACGCGAGGCGACCGTCGCTGAGGATGTCGTCGCTGCGCCCCGGCCGCGCCAGCTCGCGCCCCGGGCCGCTGCTGCTGTTCTCGAACACGGTGATGTCGGCGATGCCCACGGCGAAGAAGTGCTTGCCGCTGACGTCGACTTCGAGCTCGCTGCGCATCAGCGGCTCGTTTTCGCCGCCGACCAGCTCGACGGCATAGCGGTGCTTGCCCACCGGCTCCAGGAACTCGGCCACGAACTTGCGCTCGAGGTCGACCGGATAGCGCTGGCCGTTGATCACCAGGCCACGGTCCTCGGGCAGGTTGCGGCCCTGCACGCGCACGCGCGAGCCGTGCACCGGGATGTTCTGCTGGCGCAGGCCGTTGCCGGTGAACGCCTCGTCCACCAGGCTGCGGTCCACCGCCTGTTCGGCGTCGACGCGGGTGCCGAGCGCCTTTTCCATCTGGTCACGCACGATCTGCGTGCCGCGCTCGGCATCCTCCGGGCGTACCAGCTGCATCGCGCGCGGTTCGGTCTCGTCGAAGTTGCCTTCGGCGTCCCAGGCGCGCAGCACGTAGAGCAGCTCGTCGCCGGCGCGGAAGACGTGCTGCGACGGCAGCGCGCCGTCCCATTCAGCCTGGCTGGTCGCGGCCACGTCCACCGGCACCCGCACGATCGGATCCACCAGGT
>DAOMPM010000007.1:61317-64728 GCA_035444805.1 Luteimonas sp.
GCCTGGCTGGTCGCGGCCACGTCCACCGGCACCCGCACGATCGGATCCACCAGGTCAGCGTCGGCGGCGCGGAACAGCGCCACCTCCATCCGCTCGATGAAGGACGGATAGTTGCCGCGCACGAAGAAGCGCACCGGCTTGGTGACGCGGCTGCCGTCGAAGCCGACCATGCTCGACGACGACACCGTCAGCTCGGGCTGGCCGAGATCGGGGTCTTCGGTCGCCCACAGCACGCCGCCGCCGGGCAGGTCGATGTGGAAGCGACCGGTCGCGACCGCGCGCCCGGGCTGCTCCAGCGCGATCGTGGCGCGGCGGTCGGGCTGCAGCGCGGCCGACGACGAGGCTTCGTTCGTGGCCTCGGTCACCGGCTCGTCGTAGCTGCGCGTGCGCAGGTGGAACAGCAGGCCCTCGTCGGAGCGGCAGGCCTCGTCGTCGCAGTCCAGCGCGGCTTCCGCCACCGGATCGGCGGCCGCAGGCGCGGCAGCAACGTCGGCCTGCACGACCTCCTCGACCAGGGCCGCCTGCGGCGCTGCATCGTCCGCCGGAGCCTCGTCATCGCCCACTTCCTGCGCCAGCGCCACCTGCGACATGCCCGCGAGCAGGCAGATCAGGGTGTAGTCCAGCAGTTTCATCTTCATCTTCGCCGCGCCCGTCACTTGCCCGCCCCTCCGACGGGAGCCGCCGGATCCGGGCTCGCGTCCACCTTCAGATTCGCGCGGGCCGCAGGGCCCAGGCGCTTTGCGATCGCATCGAACACCGCCTGCGCGCGGCGCAGGCCGAGTGCGGCGTTGTAGGCGTGCGAGGCGCGCACGTCGGTATGGCCGACGATCGAGATCGCGCCACCACCCATGCGCTCGATGCGCGCGGCCACCGCGTCAAGCAGCGACTCGAACTCCGGCCGGATCGCCGCGCGGTCGGTATCGAACAGCACCGTGCCCAGCAGCAGCTCGCTGCCGTGCAGGCCCGCGAGCATCGAGTGCGGATCCTCCGCTTCCGTGCGCAAGACCACCGACACGGCGGGCTTCGCCGCCGCATCCACGCGCGCCGACAGAGCATCGCGAACCGCCTCGGCGCGGGCGAAGGCCAGCGCTTCGCGGGTCGCGGTCGCGGTGACCACGACCTCGCCGCCGCCATGCTCGTTGACCTTGGCCGCCATGCGTCCGATCGCCGGCAGGTACTCAGCACGCACCTCGCTGCTTTCGGGCGCGAACAGCACCTCGCCCAGTTCAAGCTCCAGCACGCGCCGGCCACCCTCGATCACCTGCACCGGCAACTGCACGCCGAAGTCGAAGCGCACCGGGATCCCCGGGGTCACGCGCCGCAGCAGCGGGTTGTCGGTGGTGAATTCCGCGCCCGCGGGCAGCGTCGCCGGGTCGACCTTGAGGATGAAGTTGCGTCCGCGCGCCCAGTCGCCACCGTGCACGTCGGCGATGTGGTAGCGGCCGAACTGGTCAGTCTCCACCAGCAGGCCTTCGACCGAGGCGATGCGCACGCCGGGGATGCCGCGCTCGTCGATGCCGGCGTTGCCGATCACGTACTCCACGGCATAGCCAGCGTCCACGCGCGACACGCGGCGGATCACCGTCGGCGCGGCGGCGTTGAGCCCCTTGCCCGCCTCGCCTTCGACGACCGGCGTGGTGGTGCCGTCGGCAGCCATGCGCAGGCCTGCGCCCTGTTCGCTGGTGAGTGCGAAGCCACTGTCAAACACCGGCTCGTCACGCAGCAACTGGAGGATCACCACCTGGCGCGCCTCGACCGGATCGCCTTCGGACTGGCGACCGGCGATGTCGCCGACGTCGATGCCGTGCAGCAGCGGCGCGCTGGCGTCGGCCACCGGCACCGGGCCATTGCCGCGGTCGATGGTGGTCGAACCTGCCACGTAGCCGGCATCGGAGAAGCCGCCCTGCACGCGCACGCCAGTCAGCTTCGCGCTGTCCTGCCAGCCGTCGCCGTCGCGATCGTCGAAGACCGTGCCGAACGCCAGGCTGTCGTCGATCATCGGGTCGGAGTCGACGATGACCTGCGCGGTGGCGACGTTGGACACCGGATCACCGCCCCCGTCCACCGCGACCGCAGTGTTGACGTGGGTGCCGTGGCCGACGCCCGCACCGACGCGCAGCAGGTAGACGATCGTCGCCTGCCGGCCGACCGCGATGTCGAGCCCGCCGATGCGCATCGGGTTGTAGCCATCGAGGGTGAACGCGCCGTCGCCGTCGGCCACGGTCATCGAGCCTTCGACGTAGCTGAAGCCGGCCGGCGGCGTGTCGATCAGCGTGCCATCGACCACGTTGAGCGTGCCGACGTTCTCGACCGTGACCGTGTAGCGCACCAGGTCGCCCACGCTCACCGTGCGCGAACCCACGGCCTTGGTGATGCGCAGTGCCGGAGCATCGCCCACCTCGTGCGTGGTCTCGCAGGTGGTGCACCGCGGATCCTGGCCGTCGCCGTCGGTGGTGCCCACGACCACGTTGGACACGCTGCCCGCGGCGCTGGCGTTGACCGTCGCGCTGTAGGTCCAGGTGTAGACACCCGGCACCGCACCGGCGGCCAGCACGCAGGTGATCGCGCCGCCGGAGGCGACACAGCCGTCAGGCAACGTGCCGAGATCGAGGCCCTGGCTGGGCTGGTCGACCAGACGCACCGGATACACGGTGGCCGCGTGCTCGACCAGCAGCGACAGGGTGTATTCGATGGTGTCGCCCACCGCCACCTGGGCGCCGCTGCCCGGGTTGGACGACTTGCCGAGCGTCACGACCGGATCGGCCAGGCGGTGTCCGGTGCTGCAGCTGTCGCAGTCCGGCGGCTCGTGGCCACCACCGCTGGCGGTGACGAAGTTGTCAACCGAGCCGACGGCGTCGGCATCGACCGTTGCGGTGTACTGCACGGCATAGCTGCCCGGCAGGGTTCCCACCGGCAGCGTGCAGATCAGGGCGTCAGCGCAGGCGAACGCGCCGGCATCGAGCACTGCGCCGAAGCTCAGGCCCGCGCCCAGGGTGTCGGTCAGCACCAGCGGCTGGACGGTCGCCGAGTTCCCGACGACTGCCGTCAGGGTGTAGGTGATGGTGTCACCCGCACGCACTTCGCTACCGCTGGCCGGATCGGAGGTCTTGGTGACGGTCACGACCGGGGCTTCGATCGGATGCTCGGTCGTGCAGCTCGTGCACACCGGATCCGGATCGCCACCCGGCGGGTTGGTGGCCACGACGCTGTTGCCGACCGTACCGGTCACGTCCGCGTTCACGGTCGCCGTATAGGTCACCGCATAGGTGCCCGGCAGGGTGCCGGCCGGCAGTTCGCAGGTCAGCGCGCCGGTGCAGGTGAAGATGCCGGCGTCGGTCACGGTGCCGAAGGTCAGACCCGTGCCGAGCGTGTCGGTCAGGGTCACGATCTCGGTCGTCGCCGAGTCGGCCA